>JMRP01000002.1 GCA_000708525.1 Cyanobium sp. CACIAM 14 | reverse complement strand
GGGGGCGGAGGGATCGGCTTCGGGGAGGCGGATGGTGACGCGGTAAGGGGCCGGCCTGGCGGGGGCCGCCGAGGGGGGGGTGGCGGCCGGCCTGGAGGCGGCGGCGGGGGCGCCGGTGGACGGAGCCGTGGCGGGAGGCCTGGCCGGGGTCGCAGGGGTCGGGGGCCCGGCAGCAGACCGCGGGGGGGCCGCGGGGGTGGAGGCGGCCGGGGCCCCAGGGGCCTCCGCCGGGGAGCTGCCGGCCGGGACCGCCGCAGCCGGAGCGCGCGAGAAACTGCGCGAGAGGGCATCGCCGAAGGGGGTGCCGCCGCAGGCACCGAGCAGCAGCGGCAGCATCAGAGTCCCCGCCAGCGGAAGGGAGAGGCGGGGAGGGGCCATCAGCCGCCCGCGGGCTTGATCACCCGCACGGCGCTGGCCCGCAGGCGCCCGGTCTTGGTGGTGGCGGGAGCCTTCCTGGCGCTCGAAGCCTTGGCAGCCGCCGCCCTGGTCGTTCCGGTCTTGCTGGTGCCGCTCTTGGCGGCCTTGGCGCTGGAGGTCTTGGTACCGGCGGCGGCCCTGGCACCGCCGCGGCCCTTGCCGCTGGCGCTCTTGGCGGCGAGCAGATCCACCGCCTGCTCCAGGGTCACGGTGTCGGCGGTGACGCCCTCCGGCAGGGAGGCATTCACCTTGCCCTGCTTCACATAGAGGCCGTAGGGGCCATCGAAGAGCTGGATGGGCTCCTCGGAGCCGTCGGGTACCCCCAGATCCTTCAGGGCGGTGCGACCGCCGCGGCCCTTCTTGGGAATGGCCAGCAGTTCCAGGGCCCGACCCAGCCCCACGCTCAGCACGTCGTCCTCGGCCTTGAGGGAGCGGTAGTCCTTCTCCCCCTTGCCCTTGTCGTGGACCACGTAGGGACCGAAGCGGCCCAGGCCCGCCTGCACCTTGCCGCCATCGGGATGCTCCCCCAGGTGGCGGGGGAGCCGCAGCAGGCCCAGGGCGTCCTCGAGGCTGAGGTCCTCCGGCTTGACCCCCTTCGGCAGGGAGGCCCGCTTCGGCTTGGGCACCTCCTCGCTCACCTGGCCGCGCTGCACGTACGGGCCGTACTGACCGAACAGCAGATAGACCTGCTCCCCGGTCTCGGGGTCCTCGCCGAGCGACTCGGGCCCCTCCGCCTTCTGCCGCAGCAGCAGTTCGGCCTTCTCGGCATCGAGATCGGCGGGGGTGATCTCCTGGGGCAGGGTGGCCTTGAGCAGTTCCTCACTCCCGTCGTCGGCCACCCGTTTCGTCTCCAGATAGGCGCCGAAGCGGCCGATCCGCACCACGCAGGGCAGACCCTCCAGCGCCACGGTCCGGGACACGCCGGGGTCGATGTCCCCCTCCCGCTGCTGCACCTGGGTCTCCAGACCGTTCTCTCCCTTGTAGAAGCCCTCCAGATAGGGCAGCCACTCGACCTTGCCGGTGGAGATCTCATCGAGGGTGTGCTCCATCTTCGAAGTGAAGGCGGTGTCCACCAGCTCGGGGAAATGCTCCTCCAGCAGCGCGGTCACGGCGAAAGCCGTGAAGCTGGGGGTGAGGGAATTGTTCTGCAGGGTGGCGTAACCCCGGTCCACGATCGTGCCGATGATGCTGGCGTAGGTGGAGGGCCGGCCGATGCCCTCCTTCTCCAGGGTCTTCACCAGGGCCGCCTCGCTGTAGCGGGCCGGGGGCTGGGTCTGGTGGCCGAGGGCCTCCACCTCCCTGCAGCGGGGGGTATCGCCCACGGCGAGGGGGGGCAGCAGCACCTCCTGTCCCTCCAGAGCCGCCTCGGGATCGTCGCTGCCCTCCACGTAGGCCCGGAAGAATCCGGGGAAATCGATGCGCTTGCCGCTGGAGCGGAAGGTGGCGCCGGCCGCCTCCAGGTCGACGGCCAGCAGGGTGAGGCGGGCGTCGGCCATCTGGCTGGCCACGGTGCGTTTCCAGATCAGCTCGTAGAGGGCCAGGTCGCGACCGTCGAGGCCGGTGTCCTTCGGGGTGCGGAAACTCTCGCCGGCGGGCCGGATGGCTTCGTGGGCCTCCTGGGCGTTGCGGGCCTTGGTGCTGAACTGCCGGGGCGAGGGGCTGAGGAAGTCCTGGCCGTACATGTCGGCCACGCAGCTGCGGGCGGCGGTCAGGGCCTGATCGGAGAGGTGCACCGAGTCGGTGCGCATGTAGGTGATGAAGCCCCGCTCGTAGAGGGACTGGGCCGTGCGCATCGTGTCGCGGGCCGACAGCCGCAGCTTGCGGTTGGCCTCCTGCTGCAGGGTGCTGGTGGTGAAGGGGGGCACGGGCTTGCGCACGGTGGGCTTCTCCTCCACCGCCAGCACCCGCCAGGGGGAGGTCTCCACGGAAGCCTTGAGGGCGGCGGCCTCGACCTCGCTCAGCAGCTTCACCTTGCTGCCCGCCTTGAGGCCGCCGGTGGTCTCGTCGAAGTCGGAGCCGCCGGCGATCCGCTCACCGCCCACATGGGTCAGCTTCGCTTCGAAGGGTGCGCGCTCCTGCTCGAGACGGGCCTTGAGATCCCAGTAGCTGCCGCTGCGGAAAGCCCGCCGTGCCCGCTCCCGCTGCACCAGCAGCCGTACCGCCACCGACTGCACCCGGCCGGCGGAGAGCCCCCACGCCACCTTCTTCCAGAGCAAAGGGGAGAGGGTGTAGCCCACCAGCCGATCGAGGATGCGCCGTGTCTCCTGCGCATGCACCAGCTGCATGTCGAGGTCGCGCGTCTGCTCGAGGGCACGGCTGATCGCCTCCCTGGTGATCTCGTGGAACACCATCCGCTTCACCGGCACCTTGGGACCCAGCAGCTGGAGAAGATGCCAGCTGATGCTCTCCCCTTCCCGGTCCTCATCCGTGGCCAGCAGCAACTGGTCGGCGTCCTTGAGGGCGTCCTTGAGCTCCTTCACCACCTTCTTCTTCTCCTTCGGCACCACATAGAGCGGTTCGAAGTCCTTGGCGGTGTTGACGCCGAGGTTGGCCCACTTCTCTCCCTTGTGGGCCGCCGGAATCTCACTGGCGTTGTTGGGCAGATCGCGCACGTGCCCCATCGACGCCTCCACCCGGAAGGTCTTGGGCAGGAACGCCCGGATGGTTCGGGCCTTGGTGGGGCTCTCGACGATGACCAGGGTGTGGGCCACGGGAAGGCGCGATACCGCTTCCCTCTTTATCGCATCGGGCGGCCATCGGGGTATCCGCGAACCAGACCGTCCCCCCGGATGGCCGCTACAGTCCGGCCCATCGCATGCCTCCCCCGATTCCTGTGGCAGACCTGCTTCTGGACGCCGCCACCACCATCACCGCTGCCGCCAGCGCAGCCACGACGGCCGCCCAAGCCATCGCGACGGGACAGAGCACCGGCGGACTGGCTCTGCAGCTGAACGCCGGAGCGATCGCTCCCGAAGGCGCGATCCTCCTGACCCTGGTGATCTGTCTTCTCGTCGACCTGGCGGGAGAGAAGGTGGCCACCCGCTGGGTGCCGCCCATCTGCTACGGGGGTCTGGGGGCTTCCCTGGTGCTGCTGGCCCTGCAGTGGAACAGCCCGCTGGAGCCCTCCTTCCTCGGATCCTTCCTGGCCGACAACCTGGCGATCGCCTTCCGGGCGGTGGTGGCCGCCTCGACCCTGATCTCCCTGCTGGTGAGCTGGCGCTACGTGGAGCGCAGCGGCACGCCGATGGGCGAGTACGCCGCGATCCTGCTCTCGGCCACCCTCGGGGCCATGTTCCTCTGCGGGGCCACCGATCTGGTGAGCATCTTCATTTCGCTCGAAACCCTTTCGGTCGCCAGCTATCTTCTGGCCGGCTACATGAAGCGGGACGCCCGCAGCTCCGAGGCGGCCCTGAAGTATCTGCTGGTGGGATCGGCGGCCGCAGCGGTGTTCCTCTACGGCGCCTCCCTTCTCTATGGCCTGAGCGGCGGAGCCACGGATCTTGCCAGTGTGGGACTGGCCCTTCAGACCAGCGCCTCGCCGATCACCGCCCTGGCCCTGGTGTTCGTGCTGGCGACGGTGGCCTTCAAGATCGCCGCGGTTCCCTTCCACCAGTGGACTCCTGACGTCTACGAAGGCTCCCCCACCCCTGTGGTGGCCTTCCTCTCGGTCGGTTCGAAGGCGGCGGGCTTCGCCCTGGCGGTGCGCCTCCTGGTGGGCTGCTTCGACAGCTTCGATGCCCAGTGGAAGTTCCTGTTCACCGTTCTGGCCGTGCTGAGCATGGTCCTCGGCAACGTGGTGGCCCTGGCCCAGACCTCCATGAAGCGGATGCTGGCCTACAGCTCGATCGGCCAGGCCGGCTTCGTGATGATCGGTCTGGTGTGCGGCACCGAGGACGGCTTCTCGGCCATGGTGCTCTACATGGCCGCCTACCTGTTCATGAACCTGGGCGCCTTCGCCTGCATCATTCTTTTCTCGCTGCGCACCGGTAGCGACCGGATCGCCGACTACGCGGGTCTGTATCAGAAGGATCCGCTGATCACCCTGGGACTGAGCCTCTGTCTGCTCTCCCTCGGCGGCATTCCGCCAATGCTGGGCTTCTTCGGCAAGATCTACCTCTTCTTCGCCGGCTGGGCCGATCACCAGTACCTGCTGGTGGTGGTGGGTCTGGTCACCTCGGTGGTGTCGATCTATTACTACATCTCCGTGATCAAGATGATGGTGGTCAAGGAGCCTCAGGAGGCTTCCGACGTCGTCAAGGCCTATCCGACCATCACCTGGAACCTGGCCGGCATGCAGCCTCTGCGGGCCGCCCTGGTCGGCTGTGTGGTGATCACCGCCGTGGGAGGGGTGCTCTCGAGCCCCCTGTTCGAGTGGGCCAGCTCCACCGTGTCCGGCACCCCGATCCTGCAAAAGGCCATCGCCGCGGTGAACATCCTTCCCCTCGGCTGAGCATCCAGAAGGGCCCTGCCTGTTGGACCGCCATGGATGCCCTTCCCCCGTCGGCTGGCCTTACGGCTGGACCGCCCCCTCCGGTGGCGGAGCTGATCCACGTCTCCAAGGTCTACGGCAGTGGTGACACCCAGGTTCGGGCCCTCGACGACCTCTCTCTCACCGTTCGGAAGGGCGACTACCTGGCGGTGATGGGGGCCAGTGGCTCCGGCAAGAGCACCGCCATGAACATTCTCGGTTGCCTGGATCGCCCGAGCTCCGGCCAGTACCGGCTGAACGGCATGGAGGTGGACCGTCTCGACGACGACCAGCTGGCCGACCTTCGCAATCAGCAGCTCGGGTTCGTCTTCCAGCAGTTCCATCTGCTTCCCCAGCTGAGCGCCATCGACAACGTGATGCTGCCGATGATCTATGCCCGCGTTCCGCGGGAGGAGCGACGCCGCAGGGCCCTGGCGGCACTCGAGCGGGTGGGGCTCTCCAACCGGGTGGAGAACAAGCCGAACCAGCTCTCCGGCGGCCAGCAGCAGAGGGTAGCCCTGGCGCGGGCGATCATCAACGAACCGGCCATGCTGCTGGCGGACGAACCCACCGGCGCCCTCGACTCCGCCACCACCGAAGAGGTGCTGAACCTCTTCGGCGATCTCAACGCCCAGGGCATCACGATCCTGCTCGTCACCCACGAAAGCGACGTGGGGGCCCGCGCTGACCGGGTGGTCCACTTTCGTGACGGTCGCATCACGGACTGAGCGGACGCGAGCGGGGAACGGCGCGGAGAGCCGGCTTCAGCCCCGAGCCGCCCTGCCTGCCGGCGCGGGCAGCCGTTCGCCCGGCAGGGCCAGAGGCGAGCGGGGCCGTTCGAGGCTGGCGATCAGCTGCCCCATCAGCAGCGCCACCGCATCCGTCGGCCCAGTCCCATCCGGAGATCCGAGACCGGCCAGCAGGCCGCCGCCGGGATCGAGATCCCCGGGATCGGTGGCCACCCAGCCCCCATCCTGGGGCAGGCGCAGCTCGAAGTGGAGATGGGGCCCCGTGCTCAGGCCGGTGCTGCCGACCCGGCCGATCACCTCACCCTGGCGGACCATCTCCCCTTCCTTGACATAGAGCTCGGAGAGATGGCCATAGAGGGTGCGGCGTCGGGGACGGTCGTGCTCCAGCTCCACCGCCAGCCCGTAGCCGCCGGCCAGGCCGCTGCTGACCACCCGGCCGGAAAGGGCCGCCACCACAGGCGTGCCCTCCGGTGCCGCCAGATCACGGCCGGAATGCATCAGCCAGCTGCCCAGCAGCGGGTGCAGCCGCCAGCCGAAGGGACTGGTGGTGACCGCCGAGCCGATCAGGGGGAAAAGCAGCCGCAGATTGCCATTGCCTCCGATCGGGGCCGGCCTGGGCGTGACACGGAACACATCGGTGAGCCGGAAGCTGCCGCCGGCACCGCTGAGAAGGGCGGTGACGGGGACCGTGATCGGCGGCAGGGGGGCGGCATCGGTGCCGTACCCTCCGAAACCGATCCCGCGCCCCCCCGTCGCCAGCTCTCCGGCACCGAGATCACCACTGAGACCATCCTGACGGCCGCGGCCGATGACGATCACCCCGGTCCGGCATTCCTGGGCGGAGAGGGCGCCGTCACGGCAGGCCCTGCTGCGGTTGGCCGCATCCTGGGGGGAGAGCAGGGTGCCACGCACCCGCACCCGCTCGCCGGGGCTGACCACCCCCTCACGCACCAGCGCATCGAGGGAGGCATCGAAATGGCGCACAGGCTCCGGGCGGCGCTCGGCGGAGCCGGGACGAAGGGTGGCGGCGGGAGCCTCGCCGGGCAGGGGCGGCGGTGGCGCCAGCGGCTGGACCGGCACCTGGGAGGGGGGCCGGGTGATGGGCGTCGCGATCCGTACCGCCGGCTGGGGCAGCGCCGCCGGCGCCGGCAAGGGCGTTTCCTCGGCGCCGGGAACGGCCTGGGCCAGCACCAGGGGCATGGCCATCCAGGTCGCCGTCGCGCCGGCGGTGAGGGCCAGCAGGGCGTGGGTGGGCTTGGGAGCCATGAATCAGGAAAGGGCGCGCGGGCGATGCGTAGGGAAACCAGGCGGCGCCGTGATTACCTCACCCAATTGTACGGGGATCGCTCAGCCGGCGCCGAAACCGCGCCGCAGCACCCGCTGGCGCCCACCGCTGACCAGGCGCAGGCCGCCATCGGTCGTGAGTCCGGCTGGCTGCCAGTCCTCGCCGTCGAGCCGGACCGGGGCCCCCGGCAGCAGCAGTCGCTGCTCCGCCAGAGCGCACACCGCCTCGGGCCGCCCGGCCCAGGCCATGGCCCACTCCAGGGCCGTCAGCGCCTCGCCGCACCAGGGCAACGGCGCGGCCTGGCCTGGCCCCAGCGGGGCCGCCAGGGCCACCGCGCCGGGGGGTACCCGGTTGGCGACGTTCAGCCCGACGCCGACGCGGGCCCAGCGGCAGCCCCTGCCCCGCAGCCGCAGCCGCGGCAGCAGGCCCGCCAGCTTCAGGGGTCTGCGGTCCACACGTGAGGGTCCGGCCCGGCCTCCGGTCGCATGGATCAGGACCAGATCGTTCGGCCACTTGATCCGCACCGGCAGCCCCCGGATCTCAAGCCGGAGGCAGAGCCCCACCGCCACGGCCAGCCCCAGGGATGCGGCCATGCCGACCTCGGCGGGCCAGGGCAGTGCCGCGCTCAGCCAGACGCCGCCGGCCGGAGAACTCCAGGCCCTCCCCTGCTGTCCATGGCCATGCCGCTGCCGCCGGGCGATCACGGCCCTGGGGGCCCGCAGCGGATCGTCGCCGGCGAGTCGGGGATCGCTGGCCAGCCAGCGGTCCAGTTCGGTCTCGGTGCTGGCGCACACGGGCAGGCCCCGCAACCTCCAGGGGGGAAGATCCAAGGCCCGGGGATCCCCGTCGGCCGCCAGCCGGCGCCGCCTCAGGGCAGCGACGGCGCCGATCACAACCGCCGCAGCCAATCGCCGATGCGGGTCGCGCCAGCCTCCAGGTCCTCGACGGGATGCACCAGGGCCAGTCTCTGCCAGCCCTCTCCCCCCGGGCCGAAGCCGTTGCCGGGGGTGAGGCAGACGCCGGTGCCCTCCAGCAGGGCGGCGCAGAAGCCCTCGGAATCCAGCCCCCGGGCCCGGGCCACTTCGGGGACCTGCAGCCACAGGTAGAGGGCCATCGAAGGCCGCCGCACGGGCCAGCCCTGGGCTTCGAGCGCTGTGGCCATGCGGTCGCGGCGCTCGCGATAGACGCCCCGGAGCTGCTCCGGCCAGTGGGGGGCCTGCTCCAGGGCGGCGATGGCACCGGCCTGCAGGGCCAGGGACTGGTTGAAATCGACCACTCCCTTGAGCTGCCGCAGGGCGGTGATCAGCCACTCGGCGCCGATCGCGAAGGCCAGGCGGTAGCCCCCCAGGCACCAGCTCTTGGAGAAGGAGAAGAACTCGATGCCGCAGCGGCGCCAGGCCGGGTGGCGCAGCAGGGCGGGAGCCTCGCCTTCCAGGGCCAGATCCACGTAGGGGTTGTCGTGGGCCAGCACCACGTCATGGCGCAGGGCCCGCTCCACCGCTCCGTCCAGCCAGGCCTGCTCGCCGGTGGTGGCCGTGGGGTTGTGGGGGAAGCCGAGCACCATCAGCCGCAGGGCGTCCCACTGGCTGGCGGAGAGCCGATCGAAATCCGGGCGCCAGCCGGCCTCGGGATCGATCGGCAGCAGCACGGGGGAGGCGGAGGCCAGATGCAACCCACCCATGTGGGAGGGGTAGTAGGGATCGAGCAGCAGGGCCACGTCCCCCGGATCGAGCACCGCCAGGGGCAGGTGGGCGGTGCCCTCCTGGGAGCCCACCAGCAGCAGCACCTCCGTGTCGGGGTTGGGCGTCACCTCGAATCGGCGGTGAGCCCAGGCGGCGACCGCCTCCCGGAAGGGGCGGGTGGCGGCGTGAAGGCAGTAGGAGGCGCTCTCAGGCCGCTGCAGGCCGGCGGCGATGGCGTCGAGGGCGACCTGCGGCGGCTGGAGATCCGTGGACCCCAGGGAGAGATCCAGCAGGGGTGGCAGGGGTGACGCGTCCGGAGCGACCTCCTCGGCCGTCCGGAGGAGGTAGGCGGCCTTGCGCTGGTCGTTGCGGGCGAAGACGCCGCTGCCGAGCCGCGAGAGGCGCTCAGAGATGGGCATCCAGGAAAGCCTTCAGCTGGGACTGGGCCATGGCCCCTTCGTGCCGTGCCACCTCCTGGCCGGCCCGGAAGAGGATCAGGGTCGGCAGGCCCTGGACCTTGAGACGGTCACGGGTGAGGGGATTGGGGTCGGCCTCCAGCTTGCCCACGCGCAGGGGGCCGGCAGCGGTGCCGGCGTAGTCGGTGGCGGCCCAGGTCATCAGGGGAGCCATCAGCCGGCACGGTCCGCACCAGCTGGCCCAGACGTCCACCAGCACCGCCCCCGGAGCTTCCAGCACCGACGCCTCGAAGTTGGCATCGGTGAGCTCGAGCACGGGGGAGTCGACGTCGGTGGCCACGGCGCGGTCGTCTGCGGTGGCCCGATTGTATGAATCAGCAGCCTGTGATCAGAGCTTGTCGATCGACTTGCGCAGTTCCTCGAGCTCGGCGTTCACCTCCGCCACCTTGACGGGCTCGAGCTGGGGAGCCGGGCCTCCCTCCATGGGCAGGGCGATGGGGGTCTTGCCGCCTTCGAGGCGGTTCTTCAGCGCCGCCAGTTCCTCGTCGACATCGCTGCCCTCGAGGGCGGCGAACTGGCTCTCCAGGTCGGCTCCGGCCAGCTCGGCGGCGGCCTGGCTGCGGGCCTCCATGGTGAGCACCTTCTCCTCCATCTGCTCGAAGGCCGCCATCGAGCCGCTGGTGTTGAGGCTTCCCACGGCGTTCTGGAGCTGCTCCTGGGCCTGGGCCGCCTGGGCGCGGGCCTTGAGCATGTCCTTCTTGGTCTTGGCCTCGGCGATCTTGCCCTCGAGGGCGGTGAGGCTGCGCTTGAGGGTGTCGACCTGGGCCGCCTGCCCGTTGATCTGGGCGTTCAGGGCGGCGGCGGTTTCCTGGTAGGTCTTGCGGCGGGAGAGGGACTCGCGGGCCAGATCCTCCTCACCCTTCTTGAGGGCCAACTCGGCCCGCTCGTACCAGGTGCGGCTCTGGGCCTCGGCCTGCTCCGCCTGGTTCTGCAGGCGCTTCTGGCTGGCAATGGCCGTGGCGACGGCCTGCCGCAGCTTCACCAGATCCGCCTGCATGTCCGCCACCGACTGGTCGAGGATCTTGGCCGGATCCTCCGCCTTGCTCACCAGGTCGTTGAGATTGGCGCGAAGGAGACGGCTCAGCCGATCGAAGAAACCCATGGAGGCGGGGCCAGTGCAGGGCACGACAGTAGCCAGAACCGGCGCTTCGGGCCCGGCCGGCGGCCAGCGGATTGCCGCACCCTCACCGATCGCCCCTGGCCTCAGGCATTGCGGCGCTTGGCCTGGGCGAAGAGTTTCAGGGCGTAGTCGCTCATCGAATGGTCGGCGACCACCGCCTTGCCCCCGGTGAGGAGGAACCGGCGGACCACCACGATGAACCTCCAGACGGCCTCGGGGCTCATCTCCACCTGTAGATCCCGGAAGGGAATCTGCTGATCGTCCGGGATGTTGGGCGCATCGGAGAGGAACACGATGCTGCCGGCATGGGTGTAGCCGAAGAACTGGCGCCGCAGGAACTCGGCGATCCGGAAGGTGCCGTTGATGGGGATCAGGCGGATCAGGCTCAGCAGCAGGACGAGGCTGTAGCCGAAGGGGATGCGGGTCACGCCGTCGGCGGCGTTCACGACCCGGTAGATGGGTGTCCGGATGGGGGCGAAGAAGTGATCGTCCCCGGCCCTGGGGCATCCAAAGGTGTAGGTGGCACCGGTGCTGTCGGATCCGAGGTAGCGGGTGGCCACCAGCGCCAGCGCCGCACCGAGGGAATGCCCCGTGAGGTACAGAGGCAGCCCGGGATAGCGGGCGAGGGCTGACTCCAGACGGTCCCGCACCTTTTCGAAGGCGGCCAGGAAACCGGCATGGGCCCGGCCGCCACCGGGGGCCGCCACCAGATTGGCCCTGAGATCGGTGCTGATGTCACGGATGCTGCTGACCTGGGTTCCCCGGAAGGCCAGCACGATCATGGACTGGCGCTGTGGGTCGACCCCGAAGTTGAGGCGCACGAGAATCGCCTCGCAGCCCTGAACGGCGATCCCCTCGAGCAACTCGAAGCCGGCCTCCTCCAGGGTGGAGGCCACCACGCCATCCACCTGCTGGCCGTTCTCGATGGCGGCAGCCACCAGTTCCCTGACCACCGCCTCCCCCTTGTTCGTCCGGGCCGATTCGAGAATCCGGCGCACCAGTTCGTCCACCCTGATCTCGCTGGGCAGTTTTTCGTAGACCAGGCGGGAGATCTCCGCCAGGATCCAGGCGGTGCGGTCGGAGTAGGCGGCGCGGAGGATCGGTACCTGCCGGATCAGTCCGGGATCGGAGAAGTAACCGGACATGGCCGCACCTCAGCGAAGGAACTCGGGGCGGGAGTGTTCCCGTCCCAGCCTTGCGGAGCTTCCTTGAGCGTCAACAGGAAACCGCACGTTCCACACCAACTGATTCACATCGGGCAGGCCGGTCCAAACCTGCAGGAAGAGCGGTTTCGCGGAGCGGCCTCGGTATTCCGACCTCCGCAGCCCTGCGGACCCAGGGGACGCAGCAACGCGGACTTGCGAGCCTGCCCGTGAATCGACCCGCTTCGATGGCTGTTCACCCGAGCAAGCCTCCTTCCACCGCATGGGCTGAGGCCACCACGGCTGCCAGCGCCCACGTCGATCGAACCGATCAGCACGAATCAGCATCAACATCAGTGGCGCTGCGGCACACCGCCGGCTCCCGCCATCCAGATCATCCAGGTCGGCCGTCCCGCTTGGCCGGCCAGCCAGGCCCGCCGTGCGGGGGAAGGCCGCCGAGAAACGCACCGGCCTTGATCAAGGAAGGTAGGTTGAAAAGATCGCAGGCCTTCTGCAATGAATTCGGAGAGATCCTTTTCAATCTGAGACTCTGTCCGCCGAACCTGTAATGACGGCCTCAAGGCGTCGGCTGCTGAAACTGGGCGCGGGAGCCGCAGTGCTCGGACTCACTGGGACCTTCAGCCAGGCGGTGATGGCCAGCCTCAGCGTCGACCAACGCAGGAGCGGCTCGAGATTCTGCCGGCAATGCAACGTCATGTTCACGACGGAAACCGATCATGGCGTTTGCGCCGCTGGCGGCACTCATGTGGCCGCCGGGTATTCGTTCAAACTTCCCTACGCTCAGCAGGAGACTGCAACGATCCAGACCAGCTGGCTTGCCTGCCAGGCCTGTCGAGCGCTCTTCTTCTGGGGATACCGAGGTCAGGGAAACCATGGACGTTGTCCCGCCACGCCAAGGGGGCATGATCCCGATCGAATGGTTCGGTATTCCCTGCCGCATGATGTTCCGGGGACCGCGACGGCCCAACCCGATTGGAGATTCTCCGCCAGATGCTTTGCCATGGTGTTCGATGGCTACCCATCCAAGGGAGTCTGTGCTGCGGGAGGAGCCCATCAGGCTGCCGGCTACGACTTCGTCCTGCCACACACCACGTAGCCGGGCGCAACGTGCACCCAGGCTCCGCCGCCGTTCCGCACCGTGGGGCCCACCGAGCGGCTCAAAGACAACCGGGCCGAACGAAGGGTGCCATTGGCCAGGCCGGGAGGGGATCAAGGCCTTTCGAAGTGCCGGCCCAGACCCCTAGCATCGGCCGATGAGTCAGGGCCGATCCCGCCTCGAACCCCGACCCGGACCCCGCCCCGGACGCCGCCGGCGCCGCCTGGAGGGCGCCGGCGGCGTCGAGTCCCGGCAGGTCGGCAACCTGTCGCTGCTGCTGCCACCGCCCCGGCCGCCGGCCAGCACCCTGGCCAGCTGTCTGGAGGCGCTGCAGCAGGATTGGCGCCGGGACGGCCACCTGGCGGGACTGTGGCGGGAATGGCCCCGCATCGCCGGTCCCCAGCTCGCCCCCCACTGCCGACCCCTGGAACTGCAGGGGGGCCGTCTCAGCGTGGGGGCCGCTCCGGGGCCCTGGCTGCAGGCCCTGCAGTACAACCGCCATCAGCTGCTCGGGTCGCTGCGGGCCGCCGGGTACGCCGTGCGGGAGGTGCGGGTGCAGCAGCACCACCCCAGCGCCGCCGGGACCCCGGGGGCGCAAAGTGAAGCGGAGGTGTGGGCGGTCCACCCGAGCCGCTGTGACGTGCACGGCATGGCCGACTGCCCCGCCTGCGGCCGGCCGGCTCCGGCCGGCGAGATGGCCCGCTGGGGCCACTGCAGCTTCTGTCGCCGCGCCGCCCTGGCCTGAGCAGGCCCTCAGGTGCCGCAGGCTTCCGCCTGCTCCACGAACAACGCCCGCCATTCCGCCTCCTGACGTGCCGCAGCCTCGGTCCCCTCGGGCGGGAAGCCGGCCAGGAAGTCCTTGTCGGCGGCGGGCTGGTACGGACCCTGCTTGATCTCCATCAGCACGGCGTCGGCGCTGAGGGCCACCAGGGTGTGGATCACGCCTTCGGCCAGTTCGATGCCGCGCACCGGCCCGGCGGCACTGATCCGCTCCCGTTGGAACACCAGGCCACGGCCGTCGAGCAGCAGCAGCCCCACCGCTCCCTGGAGCACCAGGAAGCATTCGAAACCTTCCCCCGGCCGCTCGCGCAGGTGCCGGTGGGGGCGCACGTAGGTGCCCGGCTGGAGCACGTTGAGGAAGCGCTGCACCCGATCGGAAGGGGCATGGAAGTTGTAGTTGAGACGCCGGCGGGGGGAGCCGGCAGCCGCGGCAGCCACCGTGTCGAAGAGCGTCTGATCGATGCGCTGGAGGGGTGACGGCGCTGGCGATGACGCTGCGGAGTCCATCGGGCCCAGGGCGCGAACGGCCTGGTGATCCTGACGGATCCATGAGCGTTGCCGGGGGCGGATCGGCCGCCGCCCATAGATTGGCCCCCCCTTCGATGGCATCCGCACCATGGGCGCAGGTCGGCGTGGTTCCTGGCGGGCGGCAGGTCCGCTGCTCCTTCTCCTCGGCGCCGGCGCGACCCTGCCGGGGGTGGCGGCCTCCCCGAAATCCACCGCCGGGCCCTCGGCAGCGGTGCCCACCTACCGGATCGAGGCCACCACCAGCTCCGGCCTGGGTGCGATGGCGGCAGGCGGTCTGAACATGATGCAGCTGATGATGGGGGGCCGTCCCTCGCTCGGGGGCAGCCGCCGCCAGCTGGACCTGTGGCTGCATTCGCCGCGCGTGGTGTCCGGTCCCACCGCCGAACACCGCATCCCGGCGAACCTCGGCATGGGAACGGCCCTGCCGTTGAAGAGCAGCGTCGAGGAGCCGGGCGCCGAGCGACGCCCGCGGGAGAAGGACGTGGAGATCCCCGAGGCGAAAGGCCGGTTGCTGCTCTACCGCGGCTGCGCCGAGACGGCGGCGGCCGGCCAGCCGGAGATCATCTCCCTGCAGACGCTCCCCGAGCAGCGCCGCCGGGCACTGGAGGGTCTGCGGAGCCTGGCGTCCCTGCCATGGGCCAGGGGCGGCACGGGCACCACGGGGCGCTGGCCGGACGGCGGTGATGCCCCGGCCGTGCCGCTGGAGGGCTCGCTGGTGGGCACCCACGTGGTGACGAGCAACTACGCCCCAGAGATCCGCTTCCAGGTGGACAGTGCTCACGACTTCCTCGCTCCCGTGAAGCTGAAGAGCACCGCCGCCGAGGGCGCCCAGCGGCTGAGCTGGCAGGTGATCCCCACGGCCCTCGGCTACCAGGCCATGGCCACCGGCATGGGCCGCCAGGCGGGCGACATCGTGATGTGGACCTCCAGCGAAGCCCCCTGGGCCGAGAGCTCCGTGCCGGGCGACCTGCGGGCTCCCGAAGCGGCCCGCCTCGTGCAGCGCAGGGTGATCCTGGCGCCGGAGCGCACCAGCTGCTCGGTGAGCGCCCAGGCCATGGCGGCGATGCAGACCGCCATGCTGACCTTCACCGCCTACGGCGACACCCTGATGCTCGGCAGCCCCAGCGGAGCCGCCCCCTGGCGGCTGAGCCTGGAACGGCGCTCAACGGCCATCCTGCCGCTGGGTCCCGGCATGGAGATGTTCAACCAGGGTGGCGGCGACGGCAAGGAGGAGGCCCCGAAGCGGGAGGGCGGGTTCAACCTCTTCAAGCTGTTCTGATCGGTTCTCAGCGCACGCCTCTGAGCGCGCGCCGTGCGGTGTTCCTGACGCTGCCCTGAGGCGTGGTCCGCCCGGCGGCCTCCCTCAATCCCAGTTGAAGCTCACCATCCGCTGGCCGGGCAGCAGGGTCCTGGCCTCTTCCATGAGAACCCGCACCACTTCATTACTGGCATGAGGGTGCTGGCGCAGACCCTCGAGGATGTGGCGGACGTCATCGGTGGTGAGCCCGACCGTGGCCACCCGCTCGTGCAGACGCTTGCGGAAGGCCTCCACCAGCGCCTGCTCGTCAGGGGTCAGCGGCTTGCCAGCCGGATAGTTGATCTCCATGGATGGAGCGAAGAAGGTCCCCCATCCTCCCGCCCTTCCGCTCTCCTGCGTCGGCCGATCGGGGTGGGCCTAGAACGGAAAGAGCGGCGGGACTGCGGTGCAATCGATCAGCAGGAAGGATCTGATCCGGCGGGCCTGCAGCTTCGCCGAGCCCTTCCGGATCAGCAGCGGCGAGAGCTTCCGCCTCGAGGACGTGGACCCCGAGGACACCCTTCACCTGGAGGCGGAGGACAAGCCGCTGGCGAAGGAGGCCCTGACGATGGGGATCGAGTTGCTGGCCGAATACCAGGACAAGCTCTATGCCCAGGACAGCTGGGGGCTGCTGCTGATCTTCCAGGCCATGGATGCCGCCGGCAAGGACGGCACGATCAAGCATGTGATGTCCGGCGTGAATCCCCAGGGTTGCCAGGTGTCATCGTTCAAGGCCCCCACCTCGGTGGATCTCGACCACGACTATCTCTGGCGCTGCATGCAGTGCCTGCCCGAGAGAGGGCGGATCGGCATCTTCAACCGCAGCTACTACGAGGACACCCTGGTGGTGCGGGTGCATCCGGAACTGCTGGAACACCAGAAGATCCCACCCGAACTCGTTGGCAAGGACATCTGGAAGGAGAGGTTCAAGGACATCCGCCATTTCGAGAGTTACCTGAGCCGTAACGGCATCATCGTTCGCAAATTCTTTCTGCATGTCTCGAAGAAGGAACAGAAGCGCCGTTTTCTGGAACGGCTGAACAACCCTGAGAAGAACTGGAAGTTCTCTGCCGCCGACATCCGGGAAAGGGCCTTCTGGGAGGATTACATGGCCGCCTACGAGGACATGATCCGCCACACCGCCAGCGACGAGGCCCCCTGGTATGTGGTGCCGGCGAACAACAAATGGTTCACCCGCGTGGCCGTGGCGGCCGCGATCATCGAAACCCTCGATTCCCTGAACCTCCGCTATCCGAAGGTCGGCGAGGAGGCCCGCAGGGAGCTCGAGAGCGCCAGGCAGGCCCTGGAGGCGGAGAAGGCGTGAGGCCCGCCGGCGATGGAGCCGCCGTGCCACCAGCCTCCGAGACCCTGACTCCCGCGCCGGACGCTCCTCAGCCCCACCGGCTCCTGTTCCTGCCAGGCGCCTCGGGCAACACCGGCTTCTGGCGACCGGTCGCCGAGCGGCTCCGCCACCCCGCCGAGCGGATTCATCTGGGATGGCCAGGGTTCGGTGGCGTCCCCAGCGATCCGGCGGTGAACGGCTTCGACGATCTGCTGGCCCTCGTGCTGACCCGGCTGGAGGGGCGCTGTGCCCTGATCGCCCAGTCGATGGGCGGAGTTCTGGCGCTGCAGGCGGCTCTGGCACTGCCGCGGCGGGTCACGCACCTGGTGCTCTGCGCCACCTCGGGCGGCCTGCCCATGGACGCGCTGGGAGCGGAGGACTGGCGGACCGGCTTCCAGGCCGACCATCCGGAACTGCCCGACTGGTTCGCCACCCGGACGGAGGTTCTCTCCAGCCGGCTGCCGGCGCTGAAGATGCCGGTGCTGCTGCTCTGGGGGGAGGCGGATCCGATCAGCCCGGTCCGCGTCGGCGAACGGCTGTCGGAACTGCTCCCCCGCAGCCGGTTGCGGCTGATCCCCGGCGCCGACCATGATCTGGCCCTGGAGCGGGCCGCCACCGTGGCGCCCCTGATCGACGCCCACCTGATCGGCCCCCATCCCGACACGACGCCTTGAGCAAATCCACCAGCCCCTACTGGAATCCGCTGGCACCCGATCAGGGGCACCGCTGGCGCTGGCTGGAGGGGCTGGAAGGCCAGGTGCAGGAGGTGATCCTCAGCCATGACCCCGCCACCGGCGAGATCACCCGTCTCACCCGCTTCCTGCCTGGGGCCGACACCGCTGCCTTCGGGGGGAAGGCCCACGACTTCCCCGAGGAGATCCTGATCGTCAGCGGGCGCCTCCACGACGCAGCCTTCGCGCTGTGGCTGGAGGCGGGGCACTACGCCAGCCGCCCGCCCGGAGAGGTGCATGGCCCCTTCCGCAGCGACGTGGGCTGCCTGGTGCTCGACATCTCCTTTCCCCAGCGTCAGGCGGAACCACCGTCATGACGGGGGCGGCGCCAGCCTTTCCAGCGCCTCCTCCAGTTCGCTGATGCGCTGCCGCAGGGGGCGCAGTTGCTCCTCCACCTCGGCGGCGGTGTAGCGGGGAGTGATGAACTGCGGGCAGTTCCAGTCGAAGGCCTCCACGTGGATGCGGAACACCCGCTCCGCCTCCGGCGCCACCTCGGGCGCC
Source organism: Cyanobium sp. CACIAM 14 (assembly GCA_000708525.1). Taxonomy (GTDB): domain Bacteria; phylum Cyanobacteriota; class Cyanobacteriia; order PCC-6307; family Cyanobiaceae; genus Cyanobium. Next base: position 167,589 of record JMRP01000002.1, on the reverse strand, counting down.
TCGCCATCGGCGGCCAGGACTTCGGCCGTGCCGTCGATCTTGAGCCGGCGACGGGCGGGGTAGTCCATCAGGAACAGGGCCACCCGGGGATCGCGGCGCAGATGGCCGGTGGTGAGCAGCTGTCGGTTGCCACCGAAGTCGGCGAACGTCAGCGTGCGGGGGTCGAGCACCTGCAGGAAGCCCGGCGGTCCGCCCCGGTGCTGCAGGTAGGGCGCTCCGGACTCGGTGAGGCTGGCGATGTAGAAGCTGTCGCGGGCAGCGATGAAGGTGCTCTCCTTCGCGCCGAGGCGATCGGGCCCGCTCGCCGCCGGCACGGTCTGGTGGTGGCCGTAGGCCAGGCGCTGGGCTTCCAGCACCGCGGCAGAGAGATGGCGATGCAGATACTGCTGGCTCATGGTGGGATCCTCCCTCAGACCTCCAGACCCTTCATGGGCACGTAGCCCGGCAGGGTCTGGATCCGGCTGATCCAGGCGCCCACGTGGCGGTAGTGGGCCAGGTCGATGCCGCCATCCCCCGCGAGCGCCACGTACGGGAACACCGCCACATCGGCGATGGTGGGGCGGTCCAGTTCCAGCCAGAGCCTGTCGCTCAGGTGCCGATCCAGCTGGGAGAGGATGAACCCGGCCTTCTCGGTGGCCCGCTCGATCGGGATGGACGTGACCCCGAACAGATGGTGCAGGCGGGCGCTCTCGGGCCCCTGGCGCACCTCCCCGGCCGTCGTGGAGAGCCAGCGCACCACCCGGGCCTGCTCCAGCGGATCGCCGGGCAGCCACTCACCATCACCCTGGCGAGCGGCCAGGAAGAAGAGGATGGCCTGGGCATCCGCCAGGGTGAACGTGTCCTCCTGGAGCACGGGCACCTGGCCGAAGGGATTCATGGCCAGGAAGGCCTCACGCCGGTGCTCGCCGCCCATCAGGTCAACCCGGACCCATTCGTAGTCGAGACCGAGCAGCTCCAGGAGCAGACGCACCTTGTAGCTGTTGCCGGAGAGTTCGTGGCCAAAGAGCTTGCGCATGACAGGAGAGGAGCTGGAGGAGGACGGCGGACGATCGGACGACCACAAGGACAGACCGATCTGTCTATTTCGCAACCCTAGCAGACAGATCAGTCTGTCCAATCCTCTAGGCTTCCCCCATGGCCGTCCCCTCTGCGCCCGTCCCCGACGAGACCCCACCCGGCAGGAGCTCGCCCAAGCGAGACGCCCTGCTCCGGGCCGCACGCGAGTTGTTCAGCCGGCAGGGCTATCGGGCGGTGGGGATCGACACCGTTCTGGCAAGGGCCGCCGTCGCCAAGATGACCCTCTACAAGCACTTCGGCTCCAAGGAGGAGCTGATCGCCGCCCTGCTCCGGCAGCAGGGCCAGGAGATCGCCGCTGCCCTCGGCCGCCGCATCGCCGCCGTCCCACCGGAGGGCGGCCAGCGTCTGCTGGCCATGTTCGACTGGCTCGCCGAAGCGGTGCGGGGGCCGGACTTCCACGGCTGCCTGTTCATCAAGGCGGCCAGCGAGTACCCCGATCCCGGTGATCTGCCCCGTCAGGCGGCGGTGGCCTTCAAGGACACCTGCCGAGTCCTGCTGGCCGACCTGTCCCGGGAGGCGGGTGCCACCGATCCGGAGCGCCTGGCCGGTGCGCTGCAGCTGTTGATGGAGGGAACCCTCGTGTTGACGTTCCTGCAGCGGAGTCCCGAGGCCGCCGACCAGGCCCGCAGGACCGCCGCGACACTGCTGGCGGCCGAAGGGATCCTGGCTGATCCAGCATGAAGTCTCCGCGCTGACATGCTCCACTGAGTTCGTGACGCCGCCACCCCCCATGAACACGCTGTTCTGCCTGGGGGCGCTGCTGACGGCCGGCCTGCTGCCTCTGGATCTTCCCGTCGCGGCCGCTCCTCTGCCACGGCGGGTTGGCACCTGCAGCCGCACCACCGTCAAGGAGATCCTCTACCGGCTGGGCAGCACCGACGCCAACGGCGTGGTGATCCCCGTGCCCGGATCAGGATCGGCGATCTCCTACACCAACGGCGGCTATCAGGTCTCCTACGACACGGTGCCGGCGATCCATCGGAGCCGCGCAGGGGATCCGGTGGAACTGTGCCTCACCTTCGTACCCGATTGCCGCCTGGCCCCCAGAGGAGACGTGCGCGGACGGATCTACCGGGCCCGTAACCTGCGCAGCGGCGAGAGCTGGACCCTTCCGGACAGCCAGCACAGCTGCGGCGGGGCCTGAGACCCTCAACCCGGTGGGCCCCGGAGCCCGAGGCGTTGTCGGAGATCAGGTGGAGATCCACCTGGAGCCCCTGCAGGCGGTGCTGCAGACGCTCGGAGAGGGGACGGCGCAGCAGGGCCTGGCGCCTCGAGCGCAGGGTCTGCCCCATCACGATCTGGGTGATCCGCCGCTCGCCGGCGATCCGGGCGATCGTGCCCAGCACGTCGCTGCTTTCCACACGCAGGAATTCCGCACCCAGGTCGTCGCACAGCCGCATCGACGCCTCCAGCTGGATCCCCTCCTCGCGGCTCAGGAAGCGGTTCGGATCCTGAACGGTGAGCACCAGCAGAGGCGCATCCATGTAGCCGGCCAGCCGGGCGGCGCGGCGCACCAGCCGCTGGGAGCTGGGATAGGTGGAGAGGCACACCATCACCCGCTCCCGCAGGGCGCTCACCGGGGCGATCTCCTCCTCCACCCGGTCGGCCACCTCGCGCAGGGCCAGCTCGCGCAGGGCCATCAGGTTGCGCCGCTGGAAGAAGTTCGCCAGGGCCTGGCCCACCTTCTCGGCGGCGTAGATCTTCCCCTCCCGCAACCGTTCCTGCAGCGTTTCCGGCGTCACGTCCACCAGCACCACCTGGTCGGCCCGCTCGATCAGACGATCGGGGATCCGTTCGCGCACCGCCACGCTGGTGAGCTGCTCCACCAGGTCGTTGAGCCCCTCCACGTGCTGGATGTTCACCGTGGAGTTCACATCGATCCCTGCCGTCAGCAGGGCCTCCACGTCCTGCCAGCGCTTGGGCCGCTCGCTTCCGGGCACGTTGGTGTGGGCCAGCTCGTCGACGAGCACCAGCTGGGGACGCCGGGCCAGGATCGCCCCCACATCCATCTCCTCGAGCATCACGCCCTGGTGCTGGATGCGCCGCCTTGGGACCTGCTCGAGGCCCTCCGCCTGCAGGAGCGTGTCGCGGCGGCCGTGGGTCTCCAACAGACCCACCACCACATCCACCCCCTCCCGCCGGAGCTCCTGGGCCTCCTGCAGCATCCGGAAGGTCTTGCCGACCCCCGGGGCCATGCCGATGTAGATCTTGTGCCGGCCGCGTCCCTTCGTGGATCGGATCATCGGCCGGGCGGGCCCGTAGCGGCGGCGTCCAGGGCCAGGTTCAGCCGCAGCACGTTGACCCTGGGCTCTCCGACGATGCCCAGAAAGCGTCCCTCGGTGTGCTGCCGCACCAGCCGCTCGAGCTGCCCAGCAGAGATCCCCCGGGCGTTGGCCACCCCGTAAATCTGCTGCCGGGCCGCCAGCGGCGAGATGTGGGGGTCGAGGCCGGAGCCGGAGGCGTAGAGCAGGTCGGGGGCCGGCCGATCGAGCCCGGCGTCACGTAGCTGCCGGGCGCTGGCTGCGATCCGTTCGGCCAGGGCGGGGTTGGTGGGGCCGAGATTGCTGGGGCTGGAGGTGGGTGCGCCCTTGCCGGTGCTGTAGTCCGCGGCGCTGGGGCGGCCATGGAAATAGCGGGGGCTGGCGAAGGGCTGGCCGATCAGGGCCGAGCCCACCACGGCGCCGTCCACCCGCAGCAGCGAGCCGTTGGCCTGGGCGGGGAACAGCCCCTGGCCCACCAGCAGCAGCGGCAGGGGATAGATCACCACCGTGAGCAGCCACAGGCCGGCGGTGAGGCAGAGGGCTCGGATGGAAGCGCGCAGGAGGGTCATCAGAACTTCTCCGGTTGAACCATGACGGCGAAGAGATAGGCGGAGAGCGCCACGGTGCCGCTCAGCAGCAGCGCCAGCGCTCCGCTCTGCAGGGGGGGATGGAACTGCCGGAACAGCGCGTCGGCCGCCACCGCACCGGCGGCGATCAGCAGGGGGATCCAGAACAGGGGGCGGGACAGGACCATCGCGGGAACCTCAGAGCAGGTGGAGGGTGGTGACGGCCAGGTCGATCGCCTTGATCCCCAGGAAGGGCACCACCAGCCCGCCAAGGCCGTAGAGGAGCAGGTTCCGGCGCAGCAGCTGTTCGGCCGAGGCCGGGCGGAAGGCCACGCCCCGCAGGGCCAGGGGCACCAGCGCCGGGATGATCAGGGCGTTGAAGACCATCGCCGAGAGGATGGCGGAGCGGGGGCTCTGCAGGTGCATCACGTTGAGGGCGCCGAGCCCCACGCCACCGAACAGGGCCGGCAGGATGGCGAAGTACTTCGCGACGTCGTTGGCGATCGAGAAGGTGGTGAGCGCCCCGCGGGTGATCAGCAGCTGCTTGCCGATCGTCACGATGTCGATGAGCTTGGTGGGATCGCTGTCCAGGTCCACCATGTTCGCCGCCTCCTTGGCGGCCTGGGTGCCGGAGTTCATCGCCACCCCCACGTTCGCCTGGGCCAGGGCGGGGGCATCGTTGGTGCCATCCCCGGTCATGGCCACCAGACGCCCCTGGCGCTGCTCCTCCTGGATCACGGCGATCTTGTCCTCCGGGGTGGCCTCGGCGATGAAGTCATCCACGCCGGCCTCCCGGGCGATCACGCCCGCGGTGATCCTGTTGTCGCCGGTGAGCATGACGCTGCGGATGCCCATGCGGCGCAGCTGATCGAAGCGCTCGCGCATCCCCGGCTTGATGATGTCCTTCAGGTAGACCACGCCGAAGATCTCGGCGTCGCGGCACACCGCCAGCGGCGTGCCCCCCAGGCGGGACACCCGCTCGAAGGCCCCCTCGAGGTCCTCCGGGACCTGGCCGCCACGGGAGCGCACGAAGCCGCTGATGGCATCCACGGCCCCCTTGCGCAGCTCGGTGCCATCGGCCAGGTCGGTGCCGCTCATGCGGGTGCGGGCGGAGAACTCCAGACCGGAGGCCGCCGCCGGGTCGAAGCCCGTGCTGGCGGCCAGCCTCTCCGCCAGCCGCACGATCGACTTCCCCTCGGGGGTGGTGTCGAAGCCGCTGGCCCCCAGGGCGACGGCGGCCAGCTCCGCCTCCGTGTGGCCACCCACCGGCAGGAACTCCTCGGCCAGCCGGTTGCCGAGGGTGATGGTGCCGGTCTTGTCGAGCACCAGGGTGCTGATGTCGCCGCAGGCCTCCACGGCACGGCCGGAGGTGGCGATCACGTTGAACTGGGCCACCCGGTCCATGCCGGCGATGCCGATGGCCGACAGCAGGCCGCCGATGGTGGTGGGGATCAGGGCCACCAGCAACGCCACCAGCGTCACCACCGGCGTGGGCGCGCCGATGTAGGCCGCCACGGGCGGCAGGGTGGCCACGGCGATCAGGAACACCTGGGTGAGCACGGCCAGGAGCACCGTGAGGGCGATCTCGTTCGGGGTCCTGGTGCGCTCGGCCCCTTCCACCAGGGCGATCATGCGATCGATGAAGCCCTTGCCGGGGTCGGCGGAGATGCGGAGGGTGAGCTGATCCGACACCACCCGGGTGCCTCCGGTGACCGAGCTGGCCACATCGGAGCCGGCCTCCTTGAGCACGGGGGCCGACTCGCCCGTGATCGCCGACTCGTCCACGGCGGCCACCCCGTCCACCACTTCCCCATCGGCCGGGATCGTCTCTCCGGAGCTCACCCGCACCAGATCGCCCTTGCACAGGGCCCTGGAGTCCACCATCTCCTCGTTGCCGTCGGGCCTCAGCAGCCGGGCCTGGGTGCGGGCCTGGGTGCGGCGCAGGGCATCGGCCTGGGCCTTGCCGCGGCCTTCGGCCAGGGCCTCGGCGAAGTTGGCGAACAGCAGGGTCAGCACCAGGATCGCCGCCAGGGCGGCATTGAAACCCCGCCCGGGCGGCTGCTGGCTGATTCCGAACAGGTGCGGCGCCACCGTCGCCGCCAGCGTGACCACGGTGCCGCACCAGACGACGAACATCACCGGATTGCGGACAGTGAGCGCGGGATCGAGCTTGCGGAAGGCTTCCACGATGGCCTGGCGGACCAGGCCCTGGTTCCTGGGCCGTTCGGTGTAGCGCCGCTGGTCACGGCGGCCCCGCGGCATGCGGGGAAAGATGGGTTGCTGAAGCGTGGTCATGGCAGCCGTTCGAGGGTCAGCGGGACAGAGAGAAGGCTTCGGCGATCGGGCCCAGGGCCAGCACCGGGAAGAACGTGAGGGCACCCAGGATCAGGACCACCACGGCGGTCACGACGGTGAACAGGGGCGTGTCGGTGGCCAGGGTGCCGGGACTGGGAGGCACGGGTTGCTTGCGGGCGAAGCCGGCCGCCAGGAACAGCAGGGCGACGATCGGCAGATAGCGCCCCCCCAGCAAGCTCACGACGCAGCTGAGGTTCCACCAGGGCGAGGAGTTGCCCAGACCCGCCATGCCACTGCCGTTGTTGGCAGAGGCCGAGGCGTACTCGTAGACCACCTCGGTGAGACCGTGAAATCCGGGGTTGCCCACCGCTGCGAGGCTGGGAAAGGCGATCGTGATGGCGGCCGGCACCAGCACGAACAGGGGATGGAGCAGGAGGATGACGCTGCTCCACACCACCTCGGCCTTCTCCACCTTGCGGCCGAACAGCTCGGGGGTGCGGCCCACCATCAGCCCGGTGAGGAACACCGTGAGGATCAGGAACACCAGCAGGTAGGCCACACCTGTGCCCTGTCCTCCGAAAACCACCTGCAGGAAGAGGTTGAACAGCGCCACCAGGGCGCCCAGGGGCATCAGCGAGTCATAGGCCGCATTGGCGGCCCCGGTCATCGAACCGGTGGCCATGGTGGCGAACAGGGCGGAGACGCCGGCCCCGAAGCGCACCTCCTTGCCCTCCAGGTTGGGACCGTTGAGCCAGGTGGCCAGCCGGGGGTTCCCCCCCTGCTCGGCGCAGATCGCCACCAGGGCTCCGGCCAGGAACAGGCCCGTCACCAGCAGCAGCAGCAGAGCGGCCTGGCGCCGCTGGCCCAGGAAGCGACCGAAGGCGTCGATCGTGGCGGCGGGGATGGCGACCATTGCCAGCAGCGCCAGCAGGTTGGTGAAGGGGCTGGGGTTCTCGAACGGGTGGGCAGAGTTGGCGTTGAAGAACCCGCCACCGTTCTCCCCCAGCTGCTTGATCGCTTCGAAGGCGGCCACGGGGCCGCGATCGAGGATCTGGGTGGCTCCTTCCAGCGTCTTGAACCGGACCGGTCCGGCCAGGGTCATGGGGGAACCGCAGAGCAGCAGGACCAGGCCGAACACCAGGCTGAGCGGCAGCAGCACGCGGGTGATCGAGCGGATCAGGTCCCGGTGGAAGTTGCCGAGGGGCCGCCCGCAGAGACCGCGGATGAAGGCGAAGCCCACCGCCAGGCCCGTGGCCGCCGAGGTGAAGAAGAGGAACTGCAGCGCACCGAGCTGGGAGAGGTCGCTGAGGCTCTGCTCGGGGACGTAGTGCTGCTGGTCGGTGTTGGTGAGAAACGAGATGGTGGTGTGCAGGGCCGTGTCCCAGCGCATCCCCGGCAGGCCCGCGGGGTTGAGCAGGGGAGGCTGCAGGAGCAGCAGCAGGAAGGCCACGGCTCCGAACACCAGATTGCTGACCAGGAGCGGGCGGAGATAGTCCCAGGCGCCCTCCGCCGGGCGGCCCCGATCCCCCACCCAGCGCAGCAGGCCGTCTTCCACCGGGCGGAGCCAGCGATCCAGCCAGGGCTGGGGTCGGTCGTCGTACACCTGCCAGAGATGGCCGCCCAGCACCTGGGCGGTGGCGAGCACCAGCACCAGCACCAGGGCGAGCTGTATCCAATCGGTCATCGGCGGTAGCGTCCGCAGCGAAGGACCCGATCACTGTCGATCGCCGACGCGGCAGGGCGCCACTAGCGAAGGGTATGAATGTGAGCCACCGATCTCTACCGCGGGGTATAGGGGCGCTGACGTCGCCCGGCAGGCAGGTGGCGGCCCTCACCGCCGCAGTGGCGGCGGTCGAGGCGGTCACCCCGGTGCAGGTGGTGCTGGCCTACCTCTATGTGTTCCCTCTGGTGCTGCTGAGCGAGACGGCCCGTCCCACCGCGATCTGGCGCTACGTGACCCTGGCCTGCGGCCTCACCCTCGCCAACCTGGTGCTGCCGGAGCCCTCCCCCATCAGCGGATCGGTGCTCACCAACCGGCTGCTCGTCTGCGGCGCCCTGGTGCTGACCGCACGCCAGTGCCTGCGCATCCAGGCGCTGCAGCGCCAGCGGCTCGCGCTCGAGGGCCAGCTGGCCGTGGAGGACCTGCGCAGGGATTTCGTGGCCACCCTGGCCCATGACCTCAAGACGCCGATCCTGGGCACGATCGCCACCCTGCGCAGCCTGGCCGGCAGCGGAGAGCGTCGGAGCGATCCCCTGCTGGCACGCAGCCTGAAGGCCATCGAGCGCGGCCAGAACCGCGCGCTGGGGCAGATCCAGACGCTGCTGGAGGTGTACCGCAACGACGCCGAGGGACTGCGGCTCGAGGTGGCTCCGGTGGAGTTCACCCGGGTGGTGGAGGATGTGATCCGCGATCTGTGGGCCATGGCGCAGGAGCGCGACCTGAGTCTGCACCTCGGTTTCGGAGAGGCCTCGCAGCGCCTGCCCCACCGGCTCCGGGGGGATGGGGCCCAGTTGCTGCGGCTGGTGGAGAACCTGCTGATCAACGCGATCCACCACAGCCTGCGGGGCAGCCAGATCCGGGTGGACCTGGAGTCCCAGGGCGACGGCCTGCGGATGCGGGTGGCCGATGGCGGCCCGGGAGTGCCGGAGGACGAGATCCCGCGGCTGTTCGAGCGCTTTCAGCGGCTCTCGGAGGATCGGCCCGGCAGCGGCCTGGGGCTCTACCTCTGCCGCCAGATCGTCACGGCCCACGGGGGAACGATCGCCCTGCGCAACCGCCCCGCCGGCGGCGCCGAGATCGTGGTGCAGCTGCCCGCCGGCAGCCAGCGAGAGGCTGCGGCAGGAGGCTGATGCGATGCGGGCCCTGGTGGTGGAAGACGACGAACTCTTCCGGCTCGGCCTGGAGGTGACCCTCCGGGGATTCGCGCAGATCGATTCGGTGACGACCGTGGCCGACGGCGAGCAGGCCCTGGCGCTCCTGCGCCGGACGGCGGTGGACGTGGTGCTGCTCGACCTCGGATTGCCGGGCCTGGGCGGCCTGGAGACCTGTCGCCGCCTCACAGCGGAACACCCCGGAACCCCGGTGCTCGTGATCACCAGCCAGGAGGATCCGCGCTGGTGCAGGAAACTGCTGGAGGCGGGGGCGAGCGGCTACGTCCGCAAGGGGATCTCCGCAGGTGATCTGGAACTGGCCATCCAGACGGTGCTGCGGGGAGCGTCCTGGTGGGATGCCGATGCCACGGAGGCGATCCGCGGCGAACCCGACGCCGGTGAAGGGCAGGACGGAGTGGCCTTCCCTACGGACCCGCTCCTCTGCCAGCTCACCCCGCGGGAGCGGGAGGTGCTCGAGGCCATGGGTCGCGGCTGGAGCAACCGGCAGATCGCCGAGGCCCTCGGCATCGGGGTGGGCACCGTGCGGGTGCACGGGCACGCCATCATGCAAAAGCTTCAGGTGGCCAACCGGACCCAGGCCGTGCTGAAGCTGAGGTCCTGAGCGACGGTTCCCTCGCCGTAGCGCCCGGCGTCGCGCTCGCCCCGCCCAGGGCCGCCGCAGCGGAGGCAACGCTTCCTGTCAATCCCCTGGCTGATCCGCCGCCACTCCCTATCGTCCGGCCAACGCGCTTGCCCCGATGACCGTCTCCCGGACGAAGGATCCCCAGGAGGGATCCTCCCTGCAGGTGATCGGGGCGGTGACGGAGGGCTGGCAGGCCTTCGCCCGGGCGCCCTGGGTGTTCGTGGTCTTCACCCTGCTGGCGGGGGTGCTGAGCAGCCTCTGCTCGCTGATCCAGGGCCGGGTGGAGCCGGACGCCGTCATGACCGTCAGCGGGGTTCAGGTGATTCGGTCCCTGATCGGCACGGTCCTGGGGGTGATGGTGAGCCTTTGGAGCACCACCGGCCTTATCCGCGGCGCCTGGACCGCCCTGGCCGGGGGTCGTCCCGTCCTGGGGACCTTCACCCGCTGGGACGGCCGGGCCGGCTGGCGGTTGTTCCGCAACGGCCTGGTGCTCGGGCTGCTGCTGGCCGCGATCCTCCTGGTGGGGCTCGTGGCGGGGGGCGCTGCCGCCCAGATCAACCGTGCCCTGGCGGTGGTGCCGCTGCTGGTGGCCGTCGCGGCCGTGATCTATCTGGTGGTCACCCAGAAGTTCCTGGCCCAGATCGCCCTGCTGGAGGGCGCAGGACCGATCCGTTCGATTGAACGGGGCCGTGCCCGGCTCGATCCCCAGTGGGGCTCGGTGCTGCTTCTGGTCCTGGTGGAATTCGGGCTCACCCTGCTGGGCCTGCTGGCCTGCCTCGTGGGGCTGCTGGTGACAGTCCCTCTGATCGTCTGCATCAGCACGGCCGCCTACCGCCAGGTGTTCGGCAGCAAGGATCTCACCGGCCTGCTGGTGGCCGGCGGTCTGAACGCTGCTCCGGACGAGCCCTGAGGCGACGCCGAGGACCCCGCCTCACCCGGGAGGTGGCGTCGCGTACAGGAACTGGCCGGAATTCGCCAGATTGAGCTGGTCCAGGCGGCCTCCCTCAACGAACCCGATCGCCTCGTCGTAGAAGCTCACTCGGCTGGAGAGCGGCCGGTCAGGATTGCGCGCATAGATGAATATCCCGAAGCGTCCTTCGAAGGTGCCGTTCCCCAGCAGATAGTTCTGGGGACTGCCGTGCAGCTGAATGCGATCGCCGGCGCCGAAATCGGTGATCACGCCGAAGTCCCCGCGGCCCTGGCTGAGGGGATTGCCGTCGTCGTAAAAGGTGCCGATTTCATCGCCCAGCACAAAGAGATCGCCCTCCCCCAGCCCCGTGAGCCGATCGATGGTGCCCCTGCCCCGCTGACCGGTAGGTGAACCCAGCGGAACCCCCCGCAGGATGTCGGCAGCCGCGGTGCCGGTGATGGTGTCGCTGCCGTCGGTGGGATTGCCCACCAGAGGCTCCCTGATGGTGTAGGAGGCAGTGGTGCCCACCTGACGGCTGCGGCCGCTGTCGGCGAAGAAGCGCAACTGCAGCGTCTCCGGTGGCTCGATCAGCGCATCCCGGGCGATCGACCCGCTGACGACGAACCTGCCGTCGGTCCCGATCGTGCCGTCGCCCGTGAGGGCTCCCCCCTGAAGGTCGCCGGCGGTGATGCCAGGCCCGGAGAAGGCCCACCAGAAGCGGGTGCCCGCCGGCACATCGGTGGTGGCCAGCGTGGCGGTGACGGTGTCTCCCTCCACAAGGTCGGTGCTGCCGGGCGTCACCGTGTAGGTGGGAGCAGGCGGTACCCGCACCGCCGGGGCCAGCACCCGCTCGGGGAATCCCTCAGCATCGGTGTAGGAGATCTGCACCCGCACCTGCCGGCCCTGATCCGCCTCCCTGACCTGATAGGCGGAGGCATCGCTGCCCACCGGATCCCAGCTGCTGCCGTCGGCACTCGTCTGCCACTGGTAGGAGAAGACGCCGTTGCCGTCGGGATCATCGGCCGTCCTGTCGGCCGTCAGGGTCTGGCCCACCGCCGGGGTGCCGGAGATCCTGAACGCGGCATCACCGTCATCGACGAAGGGCACGGCCACCGGAGTGGTCTGCACGGATTCCGCAAAGCCTTCGCCATCGGTGTAGGACACCACGACCCGCACCTGGCGGCCCTCCTCCGCGCCGGTGAGGGCATAGGTGCCGGCATTGATGCCGATCGGCGTCCAGCTGGCGCCGTTGGCGCTGGACTGCCACTGGTAGGAGAAGACGCCGTTGCCGTCGGGATCATCGGCCGTCCTGTCGGCCGTCAGGGTCTGGCCCACCGCCGGGGTGCCGGAGATCGTGAACGCAGCATCACCATCATCGACCCGCACCACGGCGGGCTGGATGGTGGCCCGGATCGTGAGCGTCTCCGTCCCCAGCGGTGCGGTGAAGCCCGTGCCGTTGCTCTGCCGGGCCTCGAAGGTGAGCGCAGCCTCCTGGACACCGGGGGTGCCGGTGTCGATCGACGCCTGGATGCCGCCCTGGGTGCCCCCACCCGCCAGCCGCAGCACCGGAGCCAGCCCTGCGAAGCTGGCGAGGGACCCATTTGTCTGGAACACCCCCGAGAGCAGATTGCCCCGGGTCGGGCCGGCGTTGACGAGGGCCAGCTGCACCGGATCGAGGCTCGATCCCTGGGTGATCGGGCCGAGATCGAGCGTCCAGGCATCGCCGACATGGCTCAGAGCGCCTGGCCCGCTGAGCTTCAGGAACGCGGCATCGGCGGGCGCGGCCGAGGCCGGGCCGTTGTTGAGCACCTCCACCTGGGCGGCGGCCGCCGCCACGGCCAGACCGGCCGGGGAGGAGATCTCCACCCGCAGCAGTTCCCCGGCCTGGGTGACCACGCCCTCAGGAAGCGCCACGGTGAAGGCGGAGACATTCTGCCCCTGCGGAATCGTGACCTGCCCGGAGGGAAGGGCACCGCCGGGGAAATCGGCCGCATCGAAGTAGCCGGCCCCCGGGGCCACCACGGCCCAGTTCACGACTGCGGGCGCCACCGCCGGGCCGGTGCGGAAGGCCTCGAAGCCCACCAGGGTGGGCCCGGAGGCGGCTTCGGTGACCTGGGGGGTCTGGGCGATCACGCCAAGGACGGGCGCCGTCAGCGTGGTGGCCGGCTGCTCCCAGTCGCCGGATCTCAGGCCGCTCTGCTGGGCGCTGGCGATGGCGGTGACGGCGGCGACATCCCCGGTGAGCACGTAGTCGTAGACGGCGAAGGCGCGCAGGGTCTGATCGGTGATGCCGGCGGCACTCGCCACCGCCTCGGCCCGCTCGAGCACCTCGCGCGGGAGATCCGTGACCGAGAACTCCGGCGGCGGTGCCAGGCGGGTGTAGGTGCCGGTGGACTCGCCGGCGCCGTAGTCGAGAAGGGAGGTGGCCTGGCTCACCCGCCAGGCGTCGGCGAAGGGGCCGTAAAGGGTGCTCCGCCCCAGGGGCCGCTGCAGCACCGTGCCATCCGCCAGCTGGAAATCGTTGAAGCGGTTGTGGTCGGCGTTGCCCCACAGGCCCACCAGGGTGCCGGGGGGCCTCTGGCTGCCGGGCTCGAACGAGAGGCTCAGCCAGACGGGGCTGGCGAAGATCTGGCTGATGCTGAGCGTCTCACCGCCGTCGCGCCGGAGCGTCCAGCTGGCCGTACCGCTCTGGCTGAGCACGGCGCCATCCAGCTGCAGGGGCCCGGCCGAGAAATCCACTGCGAGCCCGTTCACCCGCACCACGTCGGGCCGGTTGGGATCGAAGCTGACCCGGTCGGTGCCGACCCGCACCGCAGCCTGACCCACCAGGCTGGCGAAGCCGAGGAAGGGGATGAAGCGGGCCTGGATCTCGAAGCTGTCTCCGGGGATGGTGCTGCGGGTGAGCACGAATTCACCCACGGCCTGGAAGGAATAGCCCACCCCATCCATCGTGGTGAGGTGGGGATCACCGCCGGCGAGGGCATTCAGGATCCCCTGAATGAAGGGAGGGACGAGATTCGGATGGTTCGGGTCATACGGCCGACCGGCGACATCACCAAGGGAGCCCAGCACTCCACTGGCGATGCCACCCGAGGGGTCTCCGAGGCCGTTGACAAAGTTGTAGGTATCGGCAGGATCATCCACGTAGCGCACCTGGAGGATCTCTCCGGCGGCGTTGCGAACGACATCGAAACTGTCGACCTTCCGGCCCAGGAAGAGGCTGTTGACGCTGCCTCCGGGAACATCGGTGAACGTGTTCCGACCGACATCGGCCGCGATCACATCATCGTTGGGGCTGCCGATCACCCGGTTGTTTCCCGACATCAGCCACTGGTAGAGCTTGGCGCCACCGCTGAGCAGGGCACGGCTGAAGGGAACCCGGAAACGATGCCCGCTGGCGGGATCGGAGGAGAAACGCGCCAGCGGTGTCGGCGAACCCGGCGCCGTGGTATCGGAGAGAAGGATCTCATCGACGACACCGCCGCTGGGGGCATAGGCGCCCGAGGTGGTGAGGCCGGTCCCCTTGAAGTCCACCCGAAGACCGTTGGCGTAGGTGACGCTGTAGATCGCGCCGGCGGGGTCGAGCTGCTGGGAACGGGCCAGATCCAGGGCAGGAAACATGCCCTCGTAGTCGAAGTTGTCCGGGCCGAAGAGTTCGAGCTGGCCGTTGAGGATCGTGGCCGGCAGCTGGCTGGGGTCGGCCTTGTAGGCGATCTGCTCATCGATCGATGCCTGGTAATCCGCGAAGCGGAGCACCGGTGCCGATGAGGAGATGCCAACGATCCGATCCACACCATCCGGGGCACCGGGGCGGTTGTCGGCGATCTCCCAGATCTGGGCCAGCGAGGGCACCTTCGTGATGGTGTAGTCAGCGAGATTGCCGCTGAAGATGAACACGCCCGCCCCGCTGTTGTTGAGGAGCGTGTCGTTGCCGCCGCCGCCGTAGAAGGTGCTGGCGGTCAGGAAGCCGTTGGCCACGGCGGGACTCTCGTCCTGGAAGACATCGTCGCCGGCGGTGCCGATCACATTCGTGCCGGCCGCATAGGCGATCGCATTCACGCTCAGCCCCGGCGCCATCCGTCGTCCGAAGTCGACGGTGCCGTCGGTCATCAGCTCGAAGGTGACCCTGTCGCCGCTGAGTCCGGAGAGGTTGGTGATCCGCTCGAAGCTGCGCAGCTGGTCGGTGTTCACCCGCGGAGCGAAGGTGGCCAGGGTCTCGATCCCTTCGAAGCGATAGAAGCGGATGTCTCCCGTAGCCCGGACCGTGTCGGCCCCTGGTCCGCCCCGGAGCAGGCCATAACCGAACTGGTTGGCCACCACCGTGTCATCGCCTTCGCCCAGATCAACGACGAACTGGCCGCCGTAGAACTCCGTCAGGTTGTAGTCATAGGCATAGACAACGTCATTGCCGGCGCCGGTGCTGAGGCTGAACAGGGCGCCGTTGGTGCCGAAGATGGTGTCGTCGCCGCCGGTGCCGATCACGGTGACCACGCCGCTCATCGACCCGGTGACGCCCCCGACCGTGAAGGTCTGATCGGCCAGCTGCACCGTCGAGGGGCCCGCCAGGCCGGAGAGATCGAGGGTGGACGGGCCGATGCCGTCGACGATGGCGGTGTAGGCGTTGCCCGGCCGGTAGGTGTCGGCACCCAGGCTGCCCTTGAGCACTTCGCGGGCCGCGGCCGTGCCCAGCCCCGAGCCGACGATGAGGTTGTCGCCCGAGAGCAGCTGATCGAGAAATGCCGCACCACCGAAGATGGCGGCTCCGCCGGTGAGCACGAACGGGTTCGCCGCGGTGGAGCTCATGCGGGCCGCCAGCTGGCCGCCGGAATCGCGCACCTCCAGGCCCGTGATCGTGCCGGTGAGCAGCTGCCCGGAGAGGGCGAGCCCCGTCCCCAGGTAGGCGATGCTGCTCCCGTCGTCGTAGCGGACGGTGAGGCGGTCACCGCCCGGGGTCGCCTCCACCGACAACACCCGGGCGTAGGGAAGGAAGAACGCGGCAGGATCGGTTCCCCCAGCTCCGAAGAGCTCCCAGACGCCGTTGTACCTGTCAGCCATGCCGACCCCTGAGGCAGATGGAATTCCCCAAGCCAGGCTGAAAAATCGATGAGCAGCAGGAAGATCAACCAGGGTGATATAAGCCTTTTTTAAGTTCTTTGTGGAGCTGCCGCAGGCGGCGGGGTGGATGGGCGTCCATCAGGCCCCCCGGTCCTGCTGGCCGGGGGCACACCCCCTTCAGGTCCGGATGGCCGAGCTCGGATGTCAAGCCTCCCGTCTGTGGTCGGGTTGTCTGGGCTTGATGGGGAGGCGGTCCGCTGGGTCTGCTGGCCTGCCTCGTGGGGCTGCTGGTGACGGATGACCTGGCCTGGCAGCGCCCTTAGCATTCTGGTAGTGACCTCCGGGCGGGCCGTTGGGATGCGTTCCCTCCTCGACACCTTTCCGGAGCCTCGACCTTTCTCCTGCGCCGCCCTCAGAGCGTCACCATGCTCTTGCCTGACCACTGCGACGACGGCCCGGGGGCTCAAGGCCGGGCCGGGCTGCACGCCTCGCTTCACGAACCGGAAGCGGCGATCCTGGCCTCCTGGATCGGCAACGCCCTCTCGTGGACCAGGGCCATCCGCCAGGGCCGCATCCTCAGCCGGGTGAGGGTCACCAACCCGGCGATCCTCGAGGCGATCGCCCGTTGCAACCCCCGATCGCTGCTGGATCTCGGCTGTGGCGAAGGCTGGCTGTCCCACCACTGCGCCCGGCAGGGGATCGCGGTGCTCGGCACCGATGCCGTGGACCACTTCACCAGCATCGCCGCCGACGGGGCACCGCCCGGCGCCCGGTTCCTGACCCTCAGCCACCAGGAGATCGCCGCCGGCGGCCTGAGCGAGCGATTCGATGTGGTGGTGGCCAACTTCTCCCTGCTGGGAGATCACTCGGTGGAACGGCTGTTCGCGGCCCTGCCGCGGCTGCTCAGCGCCGGCGGCAACCTGCTGGTGCAGACCCTGCACCCCCTGCTCGCCTGCGCCGACCAGCCCTATGCGGATGGCTGGCGGGAGAGCTCGGGAATGCACCTGCCGGCCAGCTTCAGGGATCAGGCGCCGTGGTACTTCCGCACCCTTGAATCCTGGGTGCGGCTGTTCCATCGCCATGGCCTGCGCCTTCAGGATGTGCGGGAGCCCCTCGACGTGATGAGCGGTCAGCCTGCCTCGATCATCTTCCGCGCCAGCGCCTGAGGCCAGCGCAGCAGTCCGGTGCCGGACCTCCGGGTGCAGGCGCTCAGCGCAGACAGGCCATCGGGTGGCGCGTCGCCACTCCCAGGGCCCTGGCCACCCCCGGGTGGCACACCGAGCCGCCCACGGTGTTGAGACCCGAGAGCAGCTCGGGCCGGTCGGTCACGGCCTCCAGCAGGCCCCGGCCCGCCATCACCAGGATGTAGGGCAGGGTGACGCTCACCAGGGCCTCGGTGGAGGTGAACGGCACGGCGCCGGGCATGTTCCCCACCGCGTAGTGCTGCACCCCGTGAATGGTGACCACCGGATCGGTGTGGGTGGTTTCGCGGCTGGTGGCGATGCAGCCCCCCTGGTCGATGGCCACGTCCACGATCACCGACCCCGGCCGCATCCGCTGCACCAGGTCCTCCCCCACCAGGGTGGGGGCCCGGCCCCCGGGCAGGAGGACGGCACCGATGAGCAGATCGGCGACCGGCACCAGCCGCTCGATCAGGCTGCGGCTGCTCACCAGGCTGGTCATGCGGCCGCGCCGGTCGGTCTCCAGCCCCCGCAGCCGCTGCGGCGAGCGATCCAGCAGGAACACCTCGGCATCCATGGCCGCGGCGATCCGGGCCGCATTCCAGCCCACGGTGCCGGCCCCCAGCACCACCACCCGGGCGGGCCGCACGCCGGTGCAGCCCCCCATCAGCACGCCACGGCCGCCCTGGGGTTTCTCCAGCAGGCGGGCCCCCACCTGGGCCGCCAGCCGGCCAGCCACCTCGCTCATCGGCGCCAGCAGCGGCAGGCTGCCGTCCTCGAGCTGCACGGTCTCGTAGGCCACCGCCGTGGTGCCCGCCTCCAGCAGCGCCTTGCCCACCTCGGGATAGGCCGCCAGATGCAGGTAGGTGAACAGCACCAGATCGCTGCGCAGGAAGCCGAACTCCTGCGGCTGGGGCTCCTTCACCTTCACCACCAGATGGGCGGCCCAGGCGTCCTCGCAACTGGTGATGCGGGCGCCGGCGGCACGGTAGTCGTCGTCGGAGAAGCCCGCCCCAAGGCCGGCCCCCTCCTGGATGCGCACCTCCATGCCCTGCGATACCAGCTCGTGCACCCCGTCCGGGGTCAGCGCCACCCGTTGCTCGTCGCGCTTGATCTCGGTGGGCACGCCGATGCTGGCCATCGGAGAGGCCAGGGGCGCCGGGCCGGGAGCTGGCATGGGCCGGAGAGTGTTGCCACCCGGGGGCGGTCGTGGCCAAACCCTAGGCCGAGGCGATGGGCATGCGCCAGCCGCTGCCGAAGGCCCGGCCGCTCACCTTGAGCACCGGCGCCGCCTGCCGACGCTTGAACTCGGCCCCCCGCAGCAGCCGGGCCACCCGGGCCACCAGTTCGGGATCGGCCCCGTCCGCCACCAGCTCCTCCGGCGCTCGCAGCTCCTCGATGCAGGCCTTCAGGAGGGGGTCGAGCACGGCGTAGTCGGGCAGGGAATCGCTGTCGCGCTGGTCGGGACGCAGTTCGGCGCTGGGGGGCTTGGTGCGGATCGCCGCGCCGATCAGCTCACCGGCCGCCGGCAGACCCAAGGAGGCGCGGCAGAGGGCGGAGGCCTCCGTGTCGAGCCAGTCACAGAGTCCGAAGACGGTCGTCTTGTAGAGATCGCCGATCACTGCCAGACCCCCGTTCATGTCCCCATAGAGGGTGCAGTAGCCCACTGCCAGCTCCGACTTGTTGCCGGTGGAGAGCAGCAGCCCCCCCCGCTGGTTGGCCACCGCCATCAGCAATGTGCCCCGGATCCGCGACTGCAGGTTCTCCTCGGTGACGCCCACCGGTGCCCCCCGAGGGCGGGGGTCAGCGCGGCGGCGAAGGCCTCCATCAGCGGCGCGATCGGCAGGGTGCTCATCTGCAGTCCGAGGCGGCCGGCCAGGGCGGCGGCGTCGTCGAGGGAGCCGGCCGAACTGAAGGGCGAGGGCATGCGCAGGGCATGCACCCGCTCCGGTCCCAGGGCCGCAGTGGCGATCACGGCCACCAGGGCCGAATCGATGCCGCCGCTGAGACCCAGCAGGGCCCTCTGGAAACCGCATTTGCCGGTGTAGTCGCGCACCCCCAGCACCAGCACCCGCAGCAGCTGCTCCCAGGGGTCCGGCGCGGGCGGAGCCGGCGTGGCGGGGGCCGCGGCCTCCTCCCCCGGCTCCGGCTCCCAGAGGGCCAGATCCTCGGCGGCGCAGGCCAGCCGCAGCAGCGGGCGGCCGGAGCGATCGAGCACGAAGCTGGCACCGTCGAAGACCAGCTCGTCATTGCCGCCCACCTGGTTGAGGTACACCACCGGTGCCCCCACCCGCTCCGCCGCCCGGGCCGCCAGCCGCTGCCGCACCTCCCCTTTCTGGCGGCCGAAGGGGGAGGCCGAGAGGTTGAGCAGCAGGTCGAGGCGCCGGTCCGCCAGATCGCCGATCGGGTCCGCCGCTCCCGGCGGCCGCCCGCCGAGCAGGTCCTCCGCCACCCACAGGTCCTCGCAGATGGTCAGCCCCAGCCGCCAGGTGCGTCCGCCCAGCGGCAGTTCCAGCAGGGCCGGGGCGTCGCCGGGCAGGAAGTAGCGGCGTTCGTCGAAGACGTCGTAACTGGGCAGCAGGCGTTTGCGGCAGACGACCCGCCAGCCGCCCCGCTCCACCAGGGCCAGGGCGTTGTACAGCCCCGGATGGCCCCCGCCCCCGGCCGGTTCGGCCATCCCCACGAGCACCGCCAGATCAGCCGGGCAGGCCGCCGCCAGATCCTCGAGCACCTGCTGCTGGTGGCGGATCAGGGCCGGCCGCAGCAGCAGGTCGCGGGGGGGATAGCCCCACAGGGAGAGCTCGGGGGTGAGCACCAGGACGGCTCCGGCGGCCCGGGCCCGATCCGCGGCGGCCAGGATCCGCCGGCCGTTGCCCTCCAGGTCGCCCACCAGGGGGTTGAGCTGGGCCAGGGCGAGACGCATCAGGGCGCGGACAGGCCGTAGAGATTGTGCTCCAGCAGCACGGGCCAGAGCTCCGGGGGCACCTGGGCGGGATCGGGCCGCTCCCGGATCCGGGAGCTGGCGCTGGGCGGGATGGCCAGGGGAAGCACCTCCACCGTGGCCCCGAGGCTGGCCAGCCGGTTCAGGTCGTCCTGCCGCAAGGGCCATCCCTGGCGGCTGGCGATGCCGAGGCGGCAGCCCCGCAGCACTTCGTCGGCCCGCTTCCAGCGGTGGATCTGGCCGGCCAGATCACTGCCGATGACGAACACCAGCTCCCGCTTGGGCCAGCGGGCCCGGGCCCGCTCCAGGGTCTCCACCGCCCAGGGACTGCTCAGCTCCTGCTCCAGGGTGAGCCGAGGATCGTCGATGGCCCCCACCAGGGCCGCCAGCAGGGCGGCACGCATCTCCAGAGGGGCGCCGTGACGCTTGAGGGGGTTGTCGCTGGCCCAGGTCACCACCTGGGGGAACAGACGCAGCAACCCCTCCAGCAGGGCCCGGTGGCCGCGGGTGGGCGGGTCGGCGCTGGTGCCGAACAGGGCGAGGCGGGTCACGGGCGGATCACGGCCGGGGGCAGGGGGATCACGGCCAGAGGCCCCCAGCGGCCGGCCGCTCCGCCCCCTGCTGCCATGCGCTCAACCAGCGTCGGGTTTCCGGATCCTGGCGGACGAGCCGCCGCAGCAGGGCCCCCGGCTGGCCCGCCGCGGTGGTGCTGCGCAGCAGCTCTGCGGCCGCCAGGCGGCCCGTGCGCCGGGTGGTGTGCACCGCCAGGGCCGCCTGGACCAGGGCCACCGGCGCCGCCGGCGCCAGGCTCAGCCCGCCGCTCAGGGGGGCCGCCAGCAGGAGCAGCTGGCGCAGAGCGCCGAGCAGCAGCTGCAGGCCCAGCTGGGCTCCGCCCAGCAGGGCGTTGTGGCCGCCGAGGCGGGTCAGCAGCGCCCGGGCACCGCTGCGGGTCATCGGCAGGCCGTAGAGCTGGCACAGCTGCACCACCAGGGCGCTGTCGCAGGCCAGACCACCGGCCAGATCGAGCAGCAGCAGGGGGTTGGCCGCCACCCCGGTGGCCTTCAGGACCGCGAAGCGGCCGATCAGGGTCTGGGCCTGGCGGCGGCCATGGCGCAGCCGGCAGCGGTGCAGGGACTGGCTGAAGCGGTCGGCCGCCCGCAGGGCATTGAGCGCGAGCAGCAGGTCCCCGTGGCGCTCCAGCAGATCGGTGAGTTCCCGGCGCAGGGGCTCGACCCGGGGGGGGCCGCTTCGCTGCGCACCCGACCGTCGGCGCGCAGCAGAGCCCTCCGAGGGGCGGCCGCCACCGCCAGGGGACGCAGCCCTCGGGCCCCCGCCGGCAGGCGCCGGCGAATGCTGGCGAGCAGATCGGGGAGCTCCTCCTGGGGCCAGCAGTCACTGCGGTTGAGCACCAGCAGCAGGGGCTTGCCACTGGCCAGCAGCCCGTCGAGGGCTTCCGCATCCATCTCGGTGAGGTCGCTGTCGATCACCAGCAGCACCAGATCGGCCCCCACCGCCACCCGCGCCGCCAGGCGGGCACGGGCGGCGGCGGCGATCTCGTCGATGCCGGGAGTATCCACCAGATCGACCCCGTCGAGGCTCCGCAGCGGCTGGTCCCAGGCCCGCTGCTGCTGGCGGCGTGTGCAGCCGTGGGCCACGTCGGTGGCGAAGTGGTCCTCGCCCAGCAGGGCGTTGAGCAGGCTCGACTTGCCCACCCCCACCCGGCCGAAGACCGCCACCCGGGGGCGCCGCCGTCGCAGCCGCTCCAGCTGGCGATCGAGACTGGCCAGTTCCGGGGCGAGGACCGCCCGTTCCCTGCCGCTGAGCACCAGCTCCGAGCGCCAGCGCTCCAGCAGCTGCCGGCAGCGCTCCGCCGCGGGCGGCATCGGCGCCGGGGCCGGGGCCGTCGCCGTCACGAGGACACCTCCACGGCGGAGACGGGCCGGCGCCACCAGCCGGCCAGCACCGCCAGCACCGCCTCCGGACCGATCACCCCCACGAAGGCACCGAATTCATCCACCACCACCCGCACCCCGGAGCCGTTGCGGCGAAAGCTGGTGAGCAGCCGGTCGGCCCGGATCATCTCCGGCACGAACTCCACCGGCTCGCAGAGATCGGCCGCCGCACTGGCACCGCGCTGTTCCACCAGGGCGGCGAGCAGCTGCTCGCGGCTGGCCACCCCCAGCACCTCGTCCACCTCCTCCCCCAGCACCACCCACCAGGCGGTGGGGTGGCGGAGCACCGTGCCCCGCTGCGCGTCGAGGCTGAGGTGGCCCGCCAGGGTGGGGGCCGACACCCGCGGCAGCATCAGATCCCTGGCCGTGAGGTCGTTGAGCTGGAAGACCTTGGCGATCATCGCGGCCTCATCGGCCTCGATCTGGCCCTTCTGGGAGCCGAGACGGGCCAGCAGACGGATCTCGTTCTCGTCGGTGCTGATCTCGCTCTCGGCGGTGATGGCGGGCAGGAGCCGCTCCAGCATCAGCACCAGCGGCATCATCACCCGGGTGAACAGACCGAGGCTGGGGGCGCTGGCCAGGGCCACCGGCAGGGCCAGCTTGCTGCCGATCGCCTTCGGCAGGATCTCCCCCAGCAGGATCACCAGCACGGTGAGGGCCACCGAAAAGAGCGGCAGGGCCGGACCGCTGATCCCATGGCGGGCGAACACGGCGCTGGCGAAACCGCCCACCATCAGGCTGCCGAAGATGTTGAAGACGTTGTTGGCAATCACCAGCACCGCCAGGGTGCGGCCGAGCCGCTGACGCAGGGCTTCCAGTCGCCGGGCCCCCTGCAGCGGCCGCGGCCGACTCGCCAGTTCATGAACCTTCACCGGATTGACGGTGAGCAGGGCCGCCTCCACCCCGGAGCAGAGGAAGGAGCCCAGCAGCATCACCACCACCGCCAGCAGCAGGAACAGGAGATCGTTCATCCGCGGGGGGCCGGGGCCGGGGGAGGCGGCACGCTGGGGTACGGGGAGATCCCCTGTATTTAATCGGCTGTGCCATCTTCTCGCTGTACCGTCCCGTGCTGCGATGCCGCCGTCCCCTCCGATCGACGCCGCCGTTCTGGCCCGCCGTCGTCAGCGGTTCCTGCAGCAGCTGGGTGGGGCGGCGGCGGTGATTCCGGGGGCGGTCCTTGTGAGCCACCACGCCGACGTGGAGCACCCCTTCCGTCAGAACAGCGATTTCTGGTACCTCACGGGCTTCGACGAGCCGGGGGCGGTGGCCCTGTTTCTGCCGCACCGCCCCGACACCCCCTTCGTGCTGTTCGTGGAGCCGAAGGATCCGAAGGCGGAGGTGTGGAACGGCTTCCGCTGGGGATGCGAAGGGGCGGTGGAGAGCTTCGGCGCCGCCATGGCCCACCCCCGCGGCGAATTGGCCGAACGGCTGCCGGAGTATCTCGAGGGGGCCGAAGGCATCGCCTTCCGGGTGGGCCGTCACCCGGCGGTGGAACCCCTGGTGCTGGAGGCCTGGGGCCGCCAGCTTGACCGGGCCCCCCGCAGCGGCAAGGCGGCCCTTGGGCTGGTGGCGCCCTGCCCGCTGCTGCACGAGCTGCGGTTGCGCAAGGAACCCGAGGAGCTGGAGCGGCTGCGGGAGGCGGCGCGCATCTCCGCCGAGGCCCACGAACTGGCCCGCCGTGTGGTGCGGCCGGGCCTGAGCGAGCGGCAGGTGCAGGCGGTGATCGAGCAGCACTTCCTCGAGCAGGGGGCCCGGGGGCCGGCCTACGGCTCGATCGTGGCCGGCGGCGACAACGCCTGCGTGTTGCACTACACCAGCAACGCCGATGTGCTCCGCGACGGTGACCTGCTGCTGATCGATGCCGGCTGCAGCCTGAGCGACTACTACAACGGCGACATCACCCGCACCTTCCCCATCAACGGTCGCTTCAGTGGTGAACAGCGGGCTCTCTACGAGCTGGTGCTGGCCGCCCAGGAGGCCGCCGTGGCGGCGGTGGCCCCAGGACAGACCGCCGAAGGGGTGCATGACACCGCCGTGCGGGTGCTGGTCGAAGGGCTGGTGGAGCTGGGTCTGCTGGCGGGGGAGGTGGACGGCCTGATCGAGCAGGGGGCCTACCGGCACCTCTACATGCACCGCACCGGCCACTGGCTGGGCCTCGATGTCCATGACGTGGGGGCTTACCGGCTGGGCGAGCATCCGGTGGAGCTGGCGCCGGGCATGGTGCTCACCGTGGAGCCGGGGCTCTACGTGAGCGACCGACTGCCGGTGCCCGAGGGCCAGCCCGCCATCGCGGAGCGCTGGAAGGGCATCGGGATCCGCATCGAGGACGACGTGGCGGTGACCGCCCATGGCCACGAGGTGCTCACCGCCGCCGCCCTCAAGACTCCGGTGGCGATGGAGCGCTGAACAGTTCCAGCACCTGACGGGTGGAGGAGAGGATCCGGTCCGCCCCGGCCCGCCGCAGGCACTCCTCGTAGGGAAGCCGCTCGGCCAGCCGGTCCGCCCCCTGCAGGTGGGGTGGGGCCACCGCCAGTGCCTGGAACCGCTGCCCGGCCACCCGGCCGCGGGCCCGCTGCACCGTCTCCACGTCGGCCACGGTGTCGCCCAGATAGGCCACCGGTGGCGCCGCCGGCCCCAGCGGCACCCCCGCCAGGCTGGCGGCCAGGGCGAGCAGACCGGTGGGATCGGGCTTGTCGGGGGCTTCTCCCATGGCGATCAGGGGGGGGCTCGCCAGCCCCAGCCGTTGCTCCAGCACGAAGCGGGCCGAGGGGGGCTCGGCACCGCTCAAGAAGCCCCAGGCGATACCCGCCGCGCTGAGGTCGGTGAAGAACGGCCTGTCGACCAGCAGGGGCTCGCTGCCGATGAAGCCCCTCCAGAGACGGGGATCTCCCGCCGGATCACCGCCGAAGTAGAAGCCGCTGAACACCTCCACCAGGTCCTCGAACGGCGGCATCGGGGAGGCGCCGTGGCGGCGCAGCAGCTCCAGGGAGGCCTGCCAGTCGTTGTTCCAGCAGCCCTCGCTCTTGAGGGCGTCGATCGCGGCGGGCTCCGGCGCCCAGCCGCTGTAGTGCCGCACGGTTTCGACGATGGCGCGGCGGTAGCTGCCGCCCACATCCCGGATCACACCGTCGATGTCGAACAGCAGAACGGTGCGGGGAGTGGCAGCAGCGACGGCCAGGGGGGTTGCTGCGGATCGCTGCGTAGGTTACGAACCGGCTGATAGGTTGGTGGTTTGCTGATCCTCCTTGAGCGCTGCACCTGTGAAAGCCCCTGAGAGTGCCGAGGCCGAAGCCCTGAGCGCCGTCCCCGCGGCCACCGCCGCCGACACCACCGAAGGGCGTCCGGTGCTGCGTGGCGGCAGCGCCGCCCTGGCCACCGCCACCATCGACGAGGACGGGGTTCCCTCCGGGTACACCCCCAAGGCCGACGAGGGACGCTTCCTGCTGAAGATCCTCTGGCTTCCCGACAACGTCGCCCTGGCGGTGGATCAGATCGTGGGCGGGGGCCCCAGCCCGCTCACCGCCTACTTCTTCTGGCCCCGGGAGGATGCATGGGAAACCCTCAAGGCCGAGCTGGAGGGCAAGAGCTGGATCACCGACAACGAGCGGGTCGAGATCCTCAACAAAGCCACCGAGGTGATCAACTACTGGCAGGAGGAAGGGCGCGGCAAGTCCCTGGATGAGGCCAAGCTCAAGTTCCCCGACGTGACCTTCTGCGGCACCGCCTGAGCCGCCCCGACCCGGTCCCACCCGGCCACCGGAGCACCGGTTAGGTGGAGCACCGGTTAGGCGGAGCGTCGATCCAATGGCGTTTCGGTCGTCAGAGGCCTGCCGCGTCCCGTTCGAACTGTTCGGCAGCAGCGGCCGTGGCCTCGCAGCCGAACAGGGCTTCGGCGATCCCGGGGCTGATCGTGTAGTGGCCCAGCCCGGCGGCGGCAAGCCGGGCCAGATCTCCCGGCTGCCTCAGGCTGGCCACCAGAAGCCTGGTGCTGGAGCCGACGCCCTCGAGCGCGCGCTGCATGGCGATCAGTTCTCCGTGGCCGTCCCGGCCCTGGTCGCCGATGCGGCCCAGGTAGGCGGCGATGCCGTCGGCACCGAGCGCCGCCGCCACCAGCACCTGGGCCACCTCATAGCAGGCGGTGAAGGTGACGGGCACCCCTTCGGCGATCAGCGCCCGGGCCACGTCGGCCCCACCCCGGGTGATGGGCACCTTCACGTACACCCGCTGGGGGTCGAGGGCCGCCAGGGCCAGGCCGTTGGCCAGCTGGCGATCGCCGTCGTCGCCCCAGGTCTGCAGATGGATCTCCCGACACCCGAGGGCGACGGCCTCGCCCGTCAGCCGGGCCAGGTGCTCCAGGGTGCAGGGCTGAGCAGCGCGCCGCAGCAGGGTGGGGTTGGTGGTGACCCCCTGAAAGAGGCTGCTGGCCAGCCAGCGTTGCCACTCCAGGGGATCGGCGCTGTCGAGCAGCAGTCGCAGGGCCATGGGCTTCAGCGGACAGAGGCGGAGGCAGGCGAAGCCCCAGCCTCCGGCCGCGGGCCGGTGGCCGCCGGGGATGCGGCCCACTGCCGGTCGAGCGCTTCCAGCAGAGCCGGACAGGCCCCCAGGGCCTGCAGCGGCCGCCGGGAGACCACCCCGCCCCTCCCCTGCGGCTCGGGCCCGGCCTTCAGGGAGGGGCCGCCGGGCGGCGGGATGGAGGGGGGGGCCACCACGGGGACGTCCGCCGCGAGTCAGGG
The DNA here is from genome assembly GCA_000708525.1 of Cyanobium sp. CACIAM 14. GTDB lineage: Bacteria > Cyanobacteriota > Cyanobacteriia > PCC-6307 > Cyanobiaceae > Cyanobium. The sequence goes on along the minus strand of JMRP01000002.1, from coordinate 141,104 downwards.
CCGCCAGGGGATCGCTGGCGGCGCCGGCCCTGAGGCGGACAGGGTCCTGCCGGCCCCGGCGCAGCGCGCTGAAGAGTTCGGCGCGGCGGCGCAGCGCCAGCGGGATGGCGGCGGGCTGAGCGCAGAGGCGGGCCACCTCGTCGCGGGCCGCCTGGAGGCCGGGTGAGGCGGGGATCGCTCCGGTGCCGGGCTGCCGGCGCGGCCAGATCAGGGCCAGGAAGACTCCGCCGGCGGCCGACAGCGCCAGGCCCGCGAGCACCGCCCGGAGGATGGCGGGATGCCGCCGAGCGGAGGGGGTGCCCTCCTCCCGTCCGCCGGATCGGAGCGGCCGGCTCGACCCTTGGATCGCCGCCGGCCGCCGGGAGGTCGTCACCACGGCTGCCGCGTCCGCTCCGTCCGGCCGGGGCTGGCCGCGGCCAGCGATGCGGCCGATCGCCACGGTCACGTCGTCGCCGCTGCCCTCGCGGCTGATCCGATCCAGCGCCGCCGGCAGGGTCGCCACGCCGTCGGGCCCCGCCTCAACGGCCTGGCGGGCCAGCCAGGCCGCCAGGGTGAGGAAGTCGGCATCGGTGGCGCAGGATTTGCGGATGCCGTCGGTGCAGAGCACCAGCGCGAAGTCAGCGTCCGCCCCCGGGATCGGATGCAGGGCCGCCCTGCGGGCGAACAGGGACGCCGCCCCGGTCTGGCAGAGGCTGCAGGTGGCCTCACCCGGCCCGGCGGGATCGTTCTCCTGCTCCAGCAGAAGGGCGCGGCCATCGGCCTCCACCTTCACCAGATCCCAGTCCCCCAGGCCCGTGTGCCCCCACCAGCGCTCCGTCATCACCACCAGGCCCAGGGTGCTGCCATAAAGCAGCGGCAGGAAGGGGCCCTCCCCGGGATCGTCGCGCCAGTGGGTCTCCACCGCCACCAGCCAGTCGCGCAGGATCGCCTCCGGCAGCTCCCGCTCCAGCCAGCCTCTCCAGCCCCCGTCCCCCTCGCCCACGGCCCGGGCCTCGAGCGCGGCCTCCACCGCCGCCAGGGCCCGCTCGCAGGCCAGGCGGCTGCCCACGTCGCTGCGCCTGTAGCGCCGGCCGCCGTGCCCGTCGGCCACCGCCATCACCATCACCGGCTGGCCATCGGCGCTGCGCAGCTCCCGGCAGAGCACGGCGTCCTGACAGGGACGCCCTACCCGCCGGTGGGCGGCACCGGCCCGGCTGGCACCGATCGGCACCACCCAGGGGGTCACCACACCAGGGGGCCGACGTCGTCGGTGGGATCCAGCACCGTGGGAGGCAGATCGGGCAGGGGGATGTTGCCCGCCGGGGGGCCCAGGGGGGTCTCCGCCACCCGGCTCGCCGGCATGGAGGCGGCCCCCACCACCGCGGTGGAGGCCCACTGGATGTACTGGGCCAGGGAGGTGGCGTTGCTCGCCTGCAGGGGGCGGCGGGGCGAACGGCCGGCCTCCGCCTCCGGCTCGCCGCCGATGAAGCGCTGCAGCACCTCCAGATCGGCGTCGTGGCCCAGGGCGATGGCCAGCCGCACCGCCTTCTGCCCCCAGGGCAGGCGCAGCAGGGCCTCCAGCCCACCGGCGAAATCGTCGGTGGGCTGGCCATCGGAGATCAGCACCAGCACCGGCGGCAGGGCGCGCACCTCCATCGGCGGGGTCTGCAGAGCGGCGGCCACCAGCCGCAGCGCCTCCCCCATCGCCGTGAGCCCCCCCGCCTGGAGATCGCGCCACTCCAGATGGTCCACAGGCGTGGGCCTCTCGATGTGCCAGGCGGCGTGGTCGGCGAAGCTCACGGCCCGCACCAGCACCCGCGCCTCCGGGTTGTCCCGCGCCACCGCCGCCATGCCCGGCAGCGACTGCCGGATGGCCTGGTTGAGAGCCTGCATCTTGCCCGACGCGGCCATCGAGCCGGAGCAGTCGCAGAGGTAGAGGAAGTGGAGCGGCCGGTTGGCCAGCTTGACGTCGGGGAACGGCATGGCTCAGGCGGCAGGGCCAGGCCCGGATCGGCTCTGCACGGCGACGGTGCCGGCCGACGTCTCGATCCGGGTGACGCCGGCGAGGCTACAGCTGGCTCCCGGCTCCACCCGTACGGCGCGGCCATCCGCACGCTCGGCGCTCCAGGCCTCGGCGGAGAGGTTGTGCAGTCCCAGCCGCCGGGCGTCCCGGGGATGGGCCACCACCCGACCGATCGGCCGGCGCAGGTCCTCCCCCGCCAGGGGATCGAAGTGGTGGGGATGGAGCTCGTTGTCCGGGGCCGCCAGCACCGTTCCCCGGGGGAGGATCAGGGTGATCCCCTCCGCCAGGGGAGTGCCGCAACTCCAGCAGAGCTGGGAAGCGCCGGTCGTCTGGAAGTTCTCCTGGCCGCAGCCCCCGCAGAGGACGCGCAGGTCGAGGGTGCGGGCCAGTTCCTGCTTCCACTGGCCGGTGAGGGTGCGCCGCGAGGGCTGCTTCAGGCCGCGGCAGAAGGTCTGCTCGAAGAGCGCCTGCAGGGGGCGCGGGTAGATGGGCCAGGTGATCAGGGCCGCGGCATGCTCGATCGGGTCGGGACGGTTGCGGAAGTCCACCGGATCGAAGATGAACACCGGGTCCTCCCCGTACAGGCGCCGTCGGGCCGGTTCATCGAGGCAGCGGATCGCCAGCTCCATCTGGCCCTTGAGGGGGTCATGGCGGGTCAGCAGCCGGAAGAGCAGCACCGCCAGGGAGAACAGGTCGCTGTCGGCGCCCGGCCGGGCCTGCCCCAGCAGCACCTCCGGGGCCATGAACCCCGGGGTTCCCAGCACCGCTCCCTGGCCGGATCCGTCGACGGCGACGTTGTCGTTGTCGCAGATCAGGATGCGGCCACTGCCGGGCTCCAGGAACAGGTTGCCCAGGGAGACGTCCTTGTAGCAGAGCCCGGCCAGGTGGAGGGCATGGAAGGCGTCGGCGAGGAAGAAGCAGGCCCGCAGCACTTCCCTCAGCCCGATCGTCAGACGGCCGGCGGCATGCTCGCCGGCACCCACGAAGGAGGCGGGACGCAGGGGCATCAGGTAGCCGAAGCTCTCCTCCCGCAGGCGGATCAGGGGCCGGCTGGCGGGGCTGGGCCGCAGCAGGGCGATGGGCCAGAGGAAGTCCTCGCTGGGCGCCGTCGCCCGGATGCTTTCGCCCAGACGCCTCTCCAGTGCCGGGTCACGGGCGATGCAGGCCGGCAGGTACCACTTCAGGGCCAGCCGCTCCCCCTCCAGGTCCACCTCGTACACCTGGCCCTGGGTGCCTCCCCCCAGGCCGCGCACGATCCGCAGCGGGGTGCTGAGGCCCTCGAACCCGAGGCTGACCCCCTCCGGCAGGATCCAGTTCACGGGCGCCTCCCGGGCACCGGGGCCGACGCCTGCGCCTGCCCCATGGCCTTGCGGATGCCGTTGCGGTGGGCCAGGGCCGTGGCCAGGCTGTCGAAGCGGTGCCGATAGGCCAGGCCGTCCTGCAGCGTCACCTCCAGCAGATGCTCCCAGCGGGAGCCCAGCACGATCCAGCCCGCCAGGGCTCCCAGCTGCAGCGGCCAGAACAGCCAGGGGAAGGGCAGCAGGAGCAGCCCGCCCAGGCAGAACAGGAGCCACCAGCTGAAGGCCTGGGGATGGCGGCGACGGCTGCGCACGTAGGCCGAGCGGATCCGGTCGATCGGCAGGGCATGGCCCTCGAAATCGATCACCCCGGCCCGCAGCTTCGCCGCCGCCGGCGGTCCTGAGCGGTCGGCCGGCGGGACGGAGCCGCCTCCGGCACGGAACAGCAGCACCGGCCCGTTCCTGCCCAGGCGGATCTCGTCCCCGTCAGAGAGCGGCCGGCAGTCCCGCAGCCGGGCTCCCTCCAGGAAGGTGCCGTTGGCGCTGCCCAGATCGCAGAGCAGCCACTGGTCGGGCCGGGTCCGGGAGACCCGCACCAGAGCGTGGCGGCGGGAAACCCCCTCCCCCTGGCTCAGGCAGAGCCCGCTGGCCGGATCCCGGCCGATGGACAGGGGGACCCGGGGATCCAGCGGCACGCTGCGGCCGGGGTCGTCCCGCAGCACCAGGCGGGGACGGCCGCTCATGAGGGATCGTCCGCGGAGCCGCGGCGCCGGCCCAGACGCCGATCGGCGAGGAAGCGGCCCCAGCCGTCCATGGGCTCCCCCTCCCGCCAGGGGATGACCCGGCCGGGGAACAGCAGGGCGAAGGCGGCCAGCGCCAGCGCCAGCAGCAGCATGAGCAGCAGCACCCAGCCGGGGATCGCCCCCACCCAGGTGGCGGCGAAGCTGGCCCGCACCGCATAGACCCCGAGGGTCAGGGCAGTCCAGATGCGGAAGGGTGCCCATGGGTCCCGCCGATGCTCCACCTGGGGGGCGCTCCGATCGCTGCCGGTAGCGTATGGGAGCAAGGCGGCTGGGCCGGGGATGGCGGGGACGACGGAGCCGGCGGCGGCGCTTCCGGACGCACCGCAGCAGGAGCCGGCGGTGCCGGGAGCGCCTGTGCAGGGGCTGGCGCCGGGAACCGCGGCCGGAAGCGCGGGGGGTTGGGTGGCCCTCTGGCGTGCGCTGACGGAGCCGGCCCCGCCCGGCGGCCGCCGCCTGGCCGTGACGACGGCCCTCGGGACGCTCAACCGCCATGGGGCCTGGCTGGAGCTCTGGATCGGCGGCAGCTGCCGCCAGCGGCTGGCCCTGGAGGGAGGCCGGTACCGCATCGGCCGGGCTCCCCTCTGCGAACTGCAGGCCGACGTCAGCGGCGTCAGCCGGGTGCACGCGATCGTGGAGCAGGAGCGGCCGGGGGATCGGGACTACCGCTGCGAAGACTTCGATTCCGCCAACGGCCTGTTCCACGGGGATCGCCGCATCCGGGCCATCCAGCTGCGGGACGGCGATCGGCTGCAGCTCGGTTCCCCCCTGAAGGGGGAGGCTCCGACCCTGGTGTACCGCCATCCCCGCAGCCCCCTGGGCCAGCTGCTGCACTGGGGCGCCGTCGCCGCCCTGGTGGGCTCGGGCGTGGGGCTTGGCGGCCTGCTGCTGGCCACCACCGTCGCCGGTGGCTCCTCGATCCGTTCGGTCAGCGGTCCGGTGAAGGTCTTCTCCACCGATGGCCGCCAGATCGATGCGGCCGAGGGGTCCTCCACGGCCCTGCCCACCCTGGCGGACTACCCCCTGCACCTGCGCCAGGCGCTGATCGCCTCGGAGGACGCCCGCTTCGGCTGGAACAGCGGCATCGACCTGTTCGGCACGGCACGCTCGCTGCTGCTGGGCACCGGCGGCGGCAGTGGTCTCACCCAGCAGGTGGCCCGCATGGTCTACCCGGCCGTGGGCAACGACGTGTCGGTGGCCCGCAAGCTCCGTGAACTGTGGGTGGCCTGGCAGCTGGAGGCGGGCTTCAGCAAGAACCGGATCCTCAAGATGTACCTCGACCGGGCCTACCTCGGTCTGGGGGCGGAGGGGTTCGAGCAGGCGGCCCAGCTCTACTTCCGCAAGTCCGCCAGCGCGCTGGACGTGGCCGAATCGGCGTTCCTGGTGGGCCTGCTGCCGAACCCCAACGGTTACAGCCCCTGCAACCGGGAGCACCCCACCTGGGGCCGGGAGCGCCGTGACCTGGTGCTGGGACGCATGCACGCCGAGGGCTATCTCTCCGATCAGCAGCTGATCGATGCCCGCAGGCGGCCTCTCAACATCGACCCCTCCGCCTGCCGCGAGTCGGGCTTCTCCAGCTACCCGTACTTCAGCAACTACGTGATCGGCGAACTGGAGGGCCGCCGCTTCGCCCTCGACCTCAGCAGCCGTCAGGCCCAGGGCAACTACGCGGTGATCAGCACCATCGATCCGCGCCTGCAGGCCATCGCCGAGAAGCAGCTCAGGGCGTTCCTGGAAGGGCCGGGGGGCCGGGCCGGACTCACCCAGGGGGCCCTGATCTCGATCGACTACGGCACCGGCGCGATCCTCGCCTACGTGGGAGGCGGCGACTACGCCCGCTCCAGCTTCGATCGGGTGCAGGCGCTGCGCCAGAGCGGTTCCACCTTCAAGCTCTTCTCCTTCCTGGCCGCCCTGGAGGCCGGGGTGAAGCCCGGCGATGCGGTCTCCTGCGCCCCTCTGGCCTATGTGGCCGGCTGCCGTCACGGCGGCGGCGGCAGCACCAGCGTGGCGGCGGGCTTCGCCGGCTCGGAGAACGTGGTGGCCCTGCGGCTGGCGCAGCAGGCCGGCCTGGCGAAGGTGGTGGCGATGGCCCACCGGCTGGGCATCAGCACACCCCTGGAGGAGAGCTTCTCGATGGTGCTCGGCGGCAAGGAGACCTATCTCTACGAACTGGCCCGGGCCTATGCCGTGGTGGCCAACGGCGGGCGCTCGGTGCCCCTCCACGGCGTCATCCGCATCTACGACCTGGGCATCTGCGGCTCGGTGCGGGCCCTGGCCACCTGCCCCGCCGCCGGGGTCACCACGCCGATCGGCGAACGCCCACGGCAGCTGATCGAGCCGGCGGTGGCCGCCGAGATGGATGCCCTGCTGCGGGGGGTCGTCAGCGGCGGCACGGGCAGCGCCGCCGGGGTGGTGGCCGATGCCCGCGGCAAGACCGGCACCACCGACAACGGCGTCGACGTCCTGTTCGTGGGCTACTCCCCCGCCACCCGGATCCTCACGGGGATCTGGATGGGCAACGACGACAACCGCCCCGCCGAGGCTGCGTCGGGCGCCCTGGTGGCCCGGTTCTGGGGCCAGTACATGCGCGCCATCGCCAGCTGACTCAGCCCAGCCAGCCGAGGCTCCGGGCCAGTTCCTGGGCGCGGGTGAGCAGGGCCCAGCCCGCTCCCAGCACGGTTCCCCACCACCAGGGGCTGCTCCAGAGACGGGCCATGGGGGAGCTGGTGTCCTGGGGATCCCGGCGGGGCAGCTGCCCGCCCAGCTGCAGGGCCCCGTAGACCACCAGCAGCACCCAGGCCGGAATCGCCACCGGACCGGCGGCGAAGGTGTGCACGCGCCAGTGCAGCAGGCTGAGGGACGCCGCCAGGGCGATCAGGGCGGCGATGGGGCCGGAGGCCCCGTCCCACTGCCGCAGCACCCGGGCCCGGCGGGCCACCAGCACCGCCGGCGCCGTGGTGGCCAGGGCGGTCAGCGAGTAGCGCAGCAGCAGGGACGAGAGGGGCAGGCTCGACGGGCCCAGCAGGATCAGAAGCGTCGCCAGGTTGATCAGGGCTTCGCCGTTACCCGCATGGATCCAGGGGGCGGTGATCCAGCACCAGGCCCGGCGCGGATCGCCGCTGGCCTCGAGGGCGAGGGGCCAGCGGCGGCGGAGGCGCCGCAACGGACCGAGCGCCAGCGCCTGGATCAGGGCCAGCGCCAGCACCAGCGCCACGCCGCTGCTCCAGCCCCAGGGATCGAAGAGCCAGCGGTCGAGCTCGCCACCGGCCCAGAAGAGCACCGGGGCCGAAGCAGCGGCCAGGGCCAGCCCCGGACCCACGGGCCGCAGGCTCTCCAGCCAGGGAAGGCGCGGCCTGCCCCCGGTGGAGGACGTGGGCGTGCCGGCAGGCGCGGACCCCGCCGGCACGCCGTCCGGGCGGGAAGGCGCCACGCCGGTGGCGGCCTCCAGCAGATCGAGCAGTTCGGCCAGCACCCGAGGGGCGTAGATGCCCGCCAGATGGCTGCCGAGAGCCTGAACGGCGCTGCGCTGCGGGCCACCCTGCTGCCGCAGGGCCCGCAGGAGCAGGGGCTGGGCCGCCAGATCGCGGACGGGTCCCCGCAGGGCCTCCTCCGCGCCGAGGGCGTCGATCAGCCGGTTGGCCAGGGCCTGGGGCTGGTCGAGAGGGACGGACCCGGTGGCGATCCACTGGCGCAGCTGCAGACCCAGTTCCCGCCCCTTGCCCATGGTGCCGTCGGCCTCGAGGCCGCTGGGGGAATGCTCAGGCGCCCTTGCTGGCCTGCAGACGGGCGCGGGCGCGGGCCAGGGCCTGCTGGGCCTTCAGCTTTTCCGCACTGGGCTCGGCCCCTTCCAGGGCACTCGCCGCCTGCTGGGCCGCCTCGAACTCGCTCCGGGCGGCGGCGGGGTCGATGGTGCTGCCCAGTTCGGCGGCGTTCACCAGGACGGTGACCTCGTTGGCTACCACCTCGGCGAAGCCGCCGGTGAGGGCGATCGACTGCCAGCTGGAGCCCTCACGCACCCTGAGCACACCGCTGTCGAGGGCGGTGAGCATGGAGACATGCCCGGTGAGGATGCCGAGCTGGCCGGTGGTACCGGGAAGGATGACCTCGTCGGCGGGGCCGTCGAAGACGCTCTGATCGGGGGCGAGGACGCGCAGGGTGAGGGTCATGGGGTCGGTTCCCGGATCAGGACTTGGTGTCGGCGAGGATCTTGGCGGCCTTGGCCTTCACCTGATCGATGTTGCCCACCAGATAGAAGGCCGCTTCGGGCAGATCGTCGAGTTCACCGGAAAGGATCATGTTGAAGCCCTTGATGGTGTCCTCGAGCTTCACGTATTCGCCGGACTGACCGGTGAAGATCTCGGCCACGAAGAAGGGCTGGGAGAGGAACTTCTCGATCTTGCGGGCCCGGTCCACCGTGCGGCGATCCTCCTCGGAGAGTTCGTCGAGGCCGAGGATGGCGATGATGTCCTGAAGCTCCTTATAGCGCTGCAGGGTGGACTGGACGGCCCGGGCGGTGCGGTAGTGCTCGTCGCCCACCACCGCCGGCTGGAGCATGGTGCTGGTGGAGTCGAGGGGATCCACGGCGGGGTAGATGCCCTTGGAGGCCAGACCGCGGCTGAGCACGGTGGTGGCGTCCAGGTGGGCGAAGGTGGTGGCCGGCGCAGGGTCGGTGAGGTCGTCGGCGGGGACGTAGACGGCCTGGATGGAGGTGATCGAACCCTCGAGGGTAGAGGTGATGCGCTCCTGGAGCTCACCCACGTCGGTGCCGAGGGTGGGCTGGTAGCCCACGGCCGAAGGCATGCGGCCCAGCAGGGCGCTCACTTCGGAGCCGGCCTGCACGAACCGGAAGATGTTGTCGATGAACAGCAGCACGTCCTGCTTGTTCACGTCACGGAAGTGCTCGGCCATGGTGAGCGCCGAGAGGCCCACCCGCATGCGGGCTCCCGGAGGCTCGTTCATCTGGCCGTAGCAGAGGGCCACCTTCGACTTGGAGAGGTCCTCGGCGTTGATCACGCCCGACTCCTTGAACTCCTCGTAGAGGTCGTTGCCCTCACGGGTCCGCTCGCCCACGCCACCGAACACGGAGACACCGCCGTGCTCCTTGGCGATGTTGTTGATCAGCTCCTGGATCAGCACGGTCTTGCCGACGCCGGCGCCGCCGAACAGACCGACCTTGCCGCCCTGCCGATAGGGAGCCAGCAGGTCAATCACCTTGATGCCCGTCTCGAAGACCTTGGGCTTGGTCTCCAGTTCGGTGAGCTTGGGAGCCTCGCGATGGATGGGGGCGGTGATGGTGGCCTTGACGGGACCCTGCTCGTCCACCGGCTCGCCGAGGACGTTGAAGATGCGGCCGAGGGTGGCCTCACCCACGGGCACGGAGATGGGAGCGCCGGTGTCGAGAGCGGTCATGCCGCGCACCAGGCCGTCGGTGCTGCTCATCGCCACGGCCCGAACCCGGTGGTCGCCCAGCAGCTGCTGCACTTCTGCGGTGAGAGCCACCTGCTGGCCGGCGGAATTGGTGCCTTCGATGCGGAGGGCGTTGAAGATCTTGGGCAGCTTGCCCGCCGGGAATTCCACGTCGAGGACGGGGCCGATCACCTGGCGCACGATGCCTTTGGTACCAGGGACGGCGGGAGCGGCAGCAGCCATACGTAAGGAATGAACGTGGGTCGCCCAGCGGGATCCATCCACCCGTCTGAAGCGGCGCAACCATACCACCGCAGGGGACCTGGGCCGGCCGGTTCGGTCACCCGCACAGCTTCGGGGATGGCCTGGCGAAGGACCCGACGCGTAACTTGGCACTCGACAGGCCTGAGTGCTAATCGGCACTTCCCCCAGGCCGGTCATGGCGACGCGCACCGGCTCCGGTCGCAAACCCGTCGCTGCCTTCGCGTCCTTCCATCGCGTCAATTCATGGCTGCCGTTTCTCTCAGCGTCTCCACGGTCAAACCCCTCGGAGATCGCGTCTTCATCAAGGTGTCCGAATCGGAGGAGAAAACCGCCGGTGGCATCCTTCTCCCCGACACCGCCAAGGAAAAGCCCCAGGTGGGTGAGGTGGTCCAGGTCGGTCCCGGCAAGCGGAACGACGACGGCTCCCGCCAGGCTCCCGAAGTGGGCGTGGGCGACAAGGTTCTCTACAGCAAGTACGCCGGCACCGACATCAAGCTCGGCACCGACGAGTACGTGCTCCTCTCCGAGAAGGACATCCTGGCCGTCGTCAACTGACCGCCGCTGCCAGCCGATGGCCGTTGTCAGCTGAGGTGAAAGCCCTGCTGACGACTCCCTTCCCGACCGTTTTCACTCCAACACCGTAATTTCCCGCCTTCCATGGCCAAGCGCATCATCTACAACGAGCAAGCCCGCCGGGCGCTCGAGCGGGGCATCGACATCCTCGCCGAATCCGTCGCCGTCACCCTGGGGCCCAAGGGCCGCAACGTGGTGCTGGAGAAGAAGTTCGGCGCTCCCCAGATCATCAACGACGGCGTCACCATCGCCAAGGAGATCGAACTCGAGGATCACATCGAGAACACCGGTGTGGCCCTGATCCGTCAGGCCGCCAGCAAGACCAACGACGCCGCCGGTGACGGCACCACCACCGCCACCGTCCTGGCCCACGCCATGGTCAAGGCCGGTCTGCGCAACGTGGCCGCCGGCGCCAACGCCATCACCCTGAAGAAGGGCATCGACAAGGCCACCGAGTTCCTGGTGGGCAAGATCGAGGAGCACGCCAAGCCGATCAGCGACAGCAACGCCATCGCCCAGGTGGGCACCATCTCCGCCGGCAACGACGAAGAAGTGGGGCGCATGATCGCCGACGCCATGGACAAGGTGGGCAAGGAGGGCGTGATCTCCCTCGAGGAAGGCAAGTCGATGACCACCGAACTGGAGGTCACCGAGGGCATGCGCTTCGACAAGGGCTACATCTCCCCTTACTTCGCCACCGACACTGAGCGGATGGAAGCGGTGCTCGACGAGCCCTACATCCTGCTCACCGACAAGAAGATCGGCCTGGTGCAGGACCTGGTGCCTGTTCTCGAGCAGATCGCCCGCACCGGCAAGCCCCTGCTGATCATCGCCGAGGACATCGAGAAGGAAGCTCTCGCCACCCTGGTGGTGAACCGCCTGCGCGGCGTGCTGAACGTGGCCGCCGTCAAGGCTCCCGGCTTCGGTGACCGCCGCAAGGCCATGCTCGAGGACATCGCCGTTCTCACCAACGGTCAGCTGATCACCGAGGACGCCGGTCTCAAGCTGGAGAACACCAAGCTGGAGATGCTGGGTACCGCCCGCCGCGTCACCATCAACAAGGACACCACCACGATCGTGGCCGACGGCAACGAAGTGGCGGTGAAGGCCCGCTGCGAGCAGATCCGCAAGCAGATGGACGAAACCGACTCCTCCTACGACAAGGAGAAGCTCCAGGAGCGTCTGGCCAAGCTGAGCGGCGGTGTGGCCGTGGTCAAGGTGGGCGCCGCCACCGAGACCGAGATGAAGGACAAGAAGCTGCGCCTGGAAGATGCCATCAACGCCACCAAGGCGGCTGTCGAGGAAGGCATCGTCCCCGGCGGTGGCACCACCCTGGCCCACCTGGCTCCGGCCCTCGAGGAGTGGGCGGCGGCCCATCTCTCCGGCGAGGAGCTGATCGGCGCCACCATCGTGGCCTCGTCCCTCACCGCCCCGCTCAAGCGGATCGCCGAGAACGCCGGTGTCAACGGTGCCGTCGTGGCCGAGCACGTGCGCAACAAGCCCTTCAACGAGGGCTACAACGCCGCCACCGGTGAGTACGTCGACATGCTGGCCGCCGGCATCGTCGATCCCGCCAAGGTGACCCGCTCCGGTCTGCAGAACGCCGCCTCGATCGCCGGCATGGTGCTCACCACCGAGTGCATCGTGGCCGACCTGCCCGAGAAGAAGGAAGCAGCCCCCGCCGGCGGCGGCGGCGGCATGGGTGGCGACTTCGACTACTGATCGTCGCCGCGATCAGCGTCGGAACATCCCTTCGCGACCGGCACCAAGCGCCCCTGCGGGGGCGCTTTTTTCTGCCTTCGTGTCCATCACGGCGATGATCGAGGCCTGGAGACCTGGACATGCGCCCAACCATCCCCATCGACAGCGCCGGCGGCACCCCGGCGGTGTCGCTGATCGACGCATCCCTGAGCCCCTGCAACCTGATCTGGCGCCGGTCCTGGCCCGGCTCGTGCAGGAACTCCACCCGGAAGGGTTGTGGCTGTTCGGCAGCTGGGCACGCGGCAGGTCGGTGAAAAGCACTCAAGGCCCTGCTTGCTGCCAAAGACCGTGATCTGCCCAGCCATTCGCTGACGGCACTTCTGAGGGAACTCGGTCAGCGGGACCATGAGCCTTGGCAGCGGGAAGCCCGGCTGCTCCACAAGCTCCACGCCCCAACCCGCTATCCGGACGCGCTCGGGGATGAGGCTCCAGTGGATGTGTTCGACCAGGAAGATGGGGCGGCCGCACTGGAGGGAGCCGAGCGAGTGCTGAGTTGGGCACGCAGGGCCTTGAGCTGATCTGCTGCACGGGCTGTTGCCCCTGGTCATGGTGGATCCCGGGTTCTCCAGTTGCAAGGAGCAGAGAAGCCTCAGGATCCGGGAAGGGTCCTCAACGCTGGGGCGATCGGCTCATGCCCACTGAGAGCTGGTGACCGCGATTCCTCGTCGAAAGCCAGCTTGCCGCGCCTTGCCCAGAATCGCCTCTCATGGCCGGCCACAAAGCCCACCCTGCCGCCCTTCCATCCCGGCGCCCGCCTCAGCAGCACTCGGCCCGCAGCTCCCCGCAGAGATCCCGCACCACGCCGCGCAGCGAGCCCGTGCGGTGCAACAACCTGCGCTGACGCTGGTAGGGCAGCCCCCTCTCCAGGCTGCGCCGCAGCCGGTGCAGGGCCGGCCGCTCATCCTCCGCGGCGAATGCCTCGACGCTGGCCAGGGTGGTGATGGCCAGCTGGCGCAGGGGCAGCACGGCGCCCCGCTCATCGACGATCTGCTGGGCGTCGATGCCGTGCCGGGAGGCCCAGAAGCAGTTCTCCTTCAGATACCACCAGAACAGCGGACGGAGGCGACGGTCCTGGTCCGCCGGAGGCCGGGTGTGCTGCAGAAAGCGGATCAGCGCCCGCAGCAAGGCGGCGAAGGCGAGGGTGTCCGCCAGGGTGGGCTGGGCGTCCATCACCCGCACCTCGATGGTGCCGAGGTCGGCCCGGGGCCGCAGATCCCAGTGGATGTCACGGATCGCGCCGAGCATGCCGGCCCGGCGCATGGTGGCGAAGAAGTGTTCGAATGCGGCCCAGTCGGGAAAATCGGGGGGCGGCCCGTAGGAGCGGGAGGCGGCCAGGACCCTCTGCCGGAAGGCCGCGAAGCGGGTGTCGTCCCCGTGCCAGAAGGGGGAGGAGGCCGAAAGGGCGATCAGCAGGGGCAGGTAGGGCTTGAGTTCCCGCATCAGACGCACCGCTTCCTCGCCGTCGGCCAGGCCGAGATGAACATGGGCCGCGAAGGTGACCTGGTGGCGGCTCAGCCAGCCGGCCGCCCTGGTCTGGTCGCCGTAGCGGGCACCGGGCGAGACCAGGGCCGGCCTGTGGCCGAAGGGATGGGTGCCGCTGCCGCATACGGCCATGCCGAGGCGGTCGCAGCCGTGGATCAGCCGCCGGATCCGTTCCTGCATCGCCCCTTCCAGTTCCGAGAGGGTGCGGGCCGGCGGAGAGACGACCTCGACGGTGTTCTGAATGAACTCCGGCTTGATCGACGGCTGATCGGCGCATTCCTTCAACAGGGGCAGGATCCCGTCCACCAGGTCCTGACTGCCGGCATCCACCAGCTGGAACTCCATCTCCAGGCCCACCGTGAAGGCAGGAGAGGGATGGAACGGGATCATGGACGGTAGAGGGCCTCGGCGTCCCGCACCAGCTGATCGAAGCAGGCCGCCCCCACCCGGAGCACACCCTCGTCGATGTCGAAGGCAGGACTGTGCAGGGGGACGAACTCCCGCCCCTCGCCGCGGGCGCCCAGGCGCAGGTAGCAACCGGGGACCTTCTCCAGGTAGTAGGAGAAATCCTCTCCTCCCAGGCTGGGGTGTTCCTGCCGCACCATTCCCCCCTCGCCCACCACGGCGGCGGCGGCCCGCCAGGCCAGCCGCGACTCGCGCGGGGTGTTCACCACCGGCGGATAGCCGGGATCGATGCGCACCTCCAGACGGGCGTTGTGCAGTTCCCCGAAGGCCCGCGCCATGCGGCGGATGCCCTGATGGAGGTGCTCACGCACCTCGGGCAGGGTGGTGCGGATGCTGCCTTCGAGCCGGGCGGTCTCGGCGATCACGTTGGGGGCCGTTCCGGCATGGACGCTGCCGATCGTCACCACCGAGGGGTGCAGCGGATCCACCTCCCGCGACACCAGCGTCTGCAGGGCCGTGATCAGCAGGCCGGCGATCACCACCGCATCGATGGCCTCGTGGGGCCGGGCGCCGTGGCCTCCCCGCCCGTGCACGTCGATGCTGAACCGGTCGGACTGGGCCGTGATCACCCCCTCGGCCACCATGATCTCGCCCACCCGGTAGTGCTGGGTCACATGGGCCGCGAAGATGGCGCTGACGCCTTCCAGGCCGCCCTCGGCGATCACCGTGCGGGCTCCGCCGCCCTTTTCCTCCGCCGGCTGGAACAGGAAGCGCACCCCGATGTCGGGCGGCGAGGCGGCCAGCAGATGGGCGGCCCCCAGCACCATCGCCACATGGGCGTCATGGCCGCAGGCGTGCATCCTGCCCTCCACCGTGGAGGCGAAGGGAAGCTCGGTGCTCTCGTGCCCCGGCAGGGCGTCCATGTCGGCGCGCAGGGCGACGATCGGTCCGCCCGGGTCCCTTTCCAGGCAGGCGATCACACCGCTGCCTCTGCCGCCGTAGGTGCAGGGAATCCCCAGGACTTTGAGCTCGTCGATGATGCGCCCGGCGGTCCGCTCCTCCTCGAAGGCGAGTTCGGGATGGCGATGCAGATCCCGCCGCACCGCCACCATCCGCTCGAAGACCGCCTCGGGAACGTCGTGCCAGTCCATCCCCCGAGCTCGCGCGGTCCTCGCCTCCATCCTTGGGCGGAGGTCCGCGGGCCCATGGCGCAGGCGTGATGCAAAGTTACAGAGGGGTTGCCTCCTCCATGGCGGCTGGCCAGTGGTGAATAGGTGGTGGAACTCTTCAGACAGCCCCTGGGCGCCACCATGGTCAACGAAGCCCGTTCTCCCGGTCTGATCCAGCGCTATCGGGAGGAGCTGCAGGTGCGCCACTACGCCCGTCGTACGGTCAAAACCTATGAGCAGTGGCTCAGGCGGTTCCTCCGGTTTCACCGGATGCGCCAGCCACGGGAGATGGGCAGCGCCGAGGTGAACGCCTGGCTCAGCCACCTGGCGGTGGATCTGAACGTCAGCGCCTCCACCCAGAACCAGGCCATGGCGGCTGTGCGGTTTCTCCACCGGGAGCTCCTGGAACGGGATCTGGCGCTGGAGGGAGTGGTGCGGGCGCGGACGCGCAGGCGCCTGCCGGTGGTGCTGACGCCGGGTAGGTGCGGGAAGTGCTGGCCCCCCTCGATGGGGACGAAGCGCTGCTGGCCGGGCTGCTCTACGGAAGCGGCCTGAGGCTCATGGCGGCCCTGCGGCTGCGGGTGCAGGATCTGGACTTCAACCGGCGTGAGCTGACCGTGCGTGACGGGAAGGGCGGCAAGGATCGCCGCACAGTCCTTCCCGCCCGCGTGGGAGAGCAGCGGCTCAGGCATCTGGAGGGGGTTCGCCACATCCACCGGGCGGATCTGGCCGAAGGCCACGGCCGGGTGCGCCTCCCCCAGGCGCTGGCGCGCAAGTACCCCAACGCGCCGGTGGAGTGGGGATGGCAGTGGGTGTTTCTCCAACGCCACCGGTGGAAGGATCCGGCGAGCGGCCAGCAGGGACGCCATCACCTGGACCCGAGCCTGATCCAGAAGGCCGTGCGACGTGCGGAACTCGCGGCAGGGATCAGCAAGCCAGCCAGCCCTCACACACTTCGCCACTCGTTTGCCACGCACCTGCTGGAACGCGGCGAGGACATCCGCGCCATCCAGGAACTGATTGGGACATCGTGATGTGAAGACCACGATGATCTACAAACACGTACTGAATCGCGGCCCGCTGGGCGTGAGCAGCCCTGCAGATCTTCTGGAACAGCTGTAACAGTGGTTCACGGGTCCGCATAAGAAGCCACGGCTTCCGGAGGCTGCCGCCGGGCCCCTGCGAAGCCCTGGTTTTTGAGGATGTGGTACTCAGACCTTGCCACGCTGGCGCTGGCAAGAGTGGCTCAGGCGGGCGCTTCGCTGGATCCGCCCATTTAGCGTTCGACGCATTGTCGTCACTGCAGTGTCGGCTGGCGGGTAACCAATGAAGCTAGAGTTGTTTAATGCTTGATGATCATCGCGACCATGCCAGACAACTTCTCGGAATTTGATTATTTACTAAGACCGCTAGATAGATCATTTGCCGAGGAAAGACGGCGCAAGCGAGATAGCCGGATTCCTAGGGTTGTCCGCCGAAGAGATGGTGGCTTTGCCAAGCTTTTAACACTTACCGTGGGGATGGCGAAGTCCACCACATTCATCCTCTGTCGATGGGAGGAGATGACACTGTAGAAAATGCGATTTTGCTCTGCGGGCCTTGCCATAAGCATGCTCCCGACAGCGCCAAAGAGTTTTTGCAATATCAACGGCGAGGAGGCCGGTATCCCGAATTTATGGCGACACTTCTGGAGCGAGATTACCATTTAGGTGCTTTTGGATCAACGACTGACCACCGTGAAAAACACAAGGACGCGCTCGACCAACTCAAGGAAGCCATTTATCTAGAAGACAGAGATATGCTCTATGAGTTCACTCTTCGAGCGAGAGAGCAGGAGTATGGAATCGTAAAGCTTGCCCCTTATGTCAATCTGGCTATTGAGGGAAGGATGTCGGTCGACGAAGCAAGAAAAGACAATATGAAGGCAATGCAAAAGCAGATAAGAGTAATTGAATGGGCGAGAAGCTTGTACACAGTTTTGCCAAAGCCGCCTGCACCTTTAAAGGAAGAAAGCTGGAAAGACGAGGACGCTATAGAAAGCTGCTTGGCCGAGTGGGCGATTGAATGGAAGATATACGACATGGCTAAGAATGGAAAAGTTCCAATGCTCACATATAGAGTGCACTCCAATTGCTGGCTAGCGGTTGAATCACTGATTGACTTTCTTGATATTGAGGACAATGTATTGTTGGAAAGAGAGGGCGTGCCTAAACATTCGTCATGCCCCTTGGCCCGCAATAGGCCCCAAGAGGCATCGGAGGGACCTGAATCGAATATCTGAGCTTGGCTCAGCCTTCATCGTCGAACAAGCCCCACCTTGAGTGGACAAGCCACCATAAACTCTATGCTTCGCCACCCCATGCTCCCTGCCTGCCACTCAGGGGCAGCGTTCTGCAGCACAGGGGCGTTCAGTTCCTTAATCCATTAGTGGGCGAAGCTGGGACGGGCAGAGTAAACTTGCCTGACAAGTCATTTGCAAGCTGTTTCGGAGGCCAACCAATGCAAACAATCAAGTACGTCCACTGGCAGGAGGATAATGCATGGCTTGGATACCTGGAGGAATATCCTGATTACTGGACGCAGGGCAACTCCCTGTCTGACTTGGTAGAGCATCTCAAAGATCTTTACCTTGAGCTCTCAGGCGGACATATCCCGGGAGCTCGCAAAGTGGGTGAACTGATCATGCCATGAAGCGTGTCGATCTTATCAGGACGATTGAAAACGGTGGTTGCGTATTCATGCGCCATGGAGGTAAACACGATTGGTACAGAAATCCAGTCACTGGTGTCTCGCAGCCAGTCCCCAGGCATCGAGAGATCAAGGAACCGCTCGCTCGACACATCATCCGTCTTCTGCTGGACAGCACACCAGAATAGTCCAGCAGCAATAACTGACTGTCTTCAGAACAATGCAATACACCAGACCCGCCGCCAAGATGAACTGGTTTCACCTTCACCACTTTGTGGGATGGCGATGGCCAGCGCTCGAAGGATCGACAAGCAACCCATTCCAGGCACTCATCATGGGTGGACGGTTTTTTATAGCCAAGACGGGCCAGCCTGCTGTGTAGAAGTTTTATAAATATGGTTCTCGGACCAATCGACCGCAAACCCGGGGCGGCCCATCCCCCTGCCATGACAGGGAGGTGGAGGCTCCTACCCGCATACATAATTACGCCGCCCGCCTACGTTGTTGACACTTGGCAGCCAGGGCCCGGTTGCAGCCGGGCGTAGGGCAGAGTTCAGGCCTTTCCGGGCTCGGCCAGCTTGAGCAGGTTGCGGACGATCACTTGGCCGTCGCCAGCCAGGATCGGCTGCCAACCAGCGGGGGCGCTGTTAACATACGACTCCTGATCGGAATCGAGCATTCCGTAGAACACCTCGGCGACGATTCGGCCGCCAACCCAACCCAGCTGGGTGCTGGTGCCCAGACCGTTGAGCAACTCGTCTTCGGGAATCTCGGCATCACCATATTTCTGCACCAGCGCATCCAGCACGGGCGCCTGAGCTTCGGCGAGCACGTAGAACCACAGGGGCGTGTCATCGGCCAGCGGGGCCAGACCTTGATCCATGCCCGTTTCATCGGGCCGGTCGATCGGGAAGAACTTGAAGCCGTTAGGCGTACTCCGACGAACGGCCAACTGATCACGACGCAGGGACTGGCAGGCATGGCCAAGATGCTTGAGGTGGGCGGCAAACACCTGGCCACTGGCGATCCGATAGCTGTCACCGCGCAGCAGGTTGAGCAACGCCAGCGATGGCCGTGGCGTTACCGGCGGGTGTGGGTCAGCGGCATCGGGAAGGGTTTCGGGGCTGATCCGCTGGATCGCCTCCGTGGTGGTGCCACTGCCGGCAACCGCAACCCGCGGCAGCACGGCCAGGGGATCGACGATGGTGGGATCGATCTTGTAGGCCAGCTGCAGCCGCACACCTGGCTGCTCCGCAGCCAGGTCCGTCTCGTTATCGGGCCGGGTGCGTACCTCAGGGCTGGCAGGGCCATCGCCATGGGGCTGATCGGAGAAAAAGCGGCCCCAGTTGTCGATCATCTGGTAAGCGGGAACCGGATCAAAGCCCAACAGGCTCCTGTCACCGGCCGCCTCCTTGAAGTCGTTGCTCGGTGGAAAAATATCAAAGCGATTGCCCAGGCCGCCATTCATCCGATAGCCGGTGCGCACCATCGAGTGGCCAAAACGATAGGCGGCGGCCACGAACTCGCGCGGCAGGTTGCCTCGCTTGTCCTCCGTATACAGCGCATAGCGGCATTTTCTTTCCTCCGGGCTGCAACCCCGCAGATCTGCCAAAACGTCCTTGCAGATGATGCGCGGCAGAAAATCCTCAACGATCAGTTTCTGATAGGTCCAGCGCACCTCGTTGCGGGCCGAGGTGAACAGATCTTGAGGTGTATTCCAGCTGGCCGGATCGCTCGTCTTGAGCTCATCGACGACGGCGTTGTGATATTTGAGAAAAGCCAGTTGCACCTGGCTGACGATCGAGTTTTCGTCATTGCGCTTGTCGCCGATGATCGCCCGGCCATGGCGGTTGCGCTCCAGATCGGTGGCGCCTGGATCGGTGGGCAGCAGTTTCACCCCATCGGGCTCATACAGATAGGGCTGCGAGGCCGGGCCGTCGCCATAGAGGCAGTCCAGATCCAGACGCGGGGTGCGCAGGTTGGTGGGCTTAGCCGCCTGATTGTCCGGGATGAGGCTGGAGGTAGAGTCGAAGGTGATGTCGTGGTCGATGAACTGGCCGAAGTAGGTGTAGCCAGCAGGCACCAGCACATTCTCCTCTGGATCTGGGAAGTCGCTGAGCGGATCAAAATCCTGCTTCATTAGATTGGCCAGTTTGGCCAACAATTGGGGGCTGTAGCCGATGATGCGCAACGGCATCAGCTGGGTGAAGTCCTGCTCCCGCTTCCCGACGGCACCATGGGCGAAAGTCGACATCGAAATACACTCCCAAGCAAGAAGAGTAGCGGCTTAAAGTTTACGAAGGATCGGCGCGAGCGGACTCGACTGTGACGACTCCCGCGAAGATCCGCGGGGCGGGACAGCCAGGCCTCCCAATCAACCAACCCGCAGCACTGCCACGCTCATGATGTCAAGCACCCTTCGCTACCGCAACGGGCGATACAGAACGTAAGACATGAACGCGCTTGAGCTCCTTCTCTGGTGCTCTGCGCACTCCGCCACCGTGCAACGCAACCTTTCACTGCTGATCCAGAGGGGGACAGTTCAGGGGATTCGCCCCACACCAATGCATCATTCGGAGTTGGCGGGGTACAGCGGACCGTGTCAGATTGCACTCGCCATGGCACGGCTCTGGGCTAGATGCCTAGGTGATGACTGCTCGCTGCAGGGTTCGCTGAGGTTGGATCGACCAACCCTGGGTGATCAGACGCAGCGCCATCATTCTGGGCACTATAAAGTAGGCTAGTTGTTAAGGGAGCGGGACGGCACGGGTCGGGCATCTACCCTGCTGAATCCTTGACATTGATTCCTTTACAGATTGCATCTCAGGTAAAATTGGACTGTAGTAATCCGCCAGCGTTAAAAGTGAAGCGGAGGTGTCTTGAGCTCTGGTTCAGGTGTGAATGTCTGCAATTGCTGGCTGTCTAGAAGCGTGACCTCCGAACAAGCCTCTTGAGTGGACAGCCCCCAAACAATTCTGAGCTACGCCACCACACGCTCTTTGCCTGCCACTCAGGGGCAGCGTATGGAGCCTAGGGCAACCGACTGAACACGAGATCGCTGCCTCGCAACCTTTGGCAACTTACCAGTTTGACGCTATAGTTTTGAGATGCCAGTTTTTAGCCGCTTCCTTGGGATAACGATAGCCATCCTCTATCGAGATCAGGATCCACCACCTTTCCATGCAATCTATGGCGATTATGAGATCACAGTCAACATAATGGATGGCGCTGTGAATGGTCAGTTTCCAAGACGAGCTCCATCTCACGTATTGGAATGGTACCAGCAGCATCGTGATGAGTTGATACTTGATTGGGAGCAAGCGCGCCGCCATGAGCCCCTCTCACCGATTCCCGCTTTAGAGTAGACCTGCTTTTGGGTACACCATGCTTCACGTCACATCTGCTGAAGTCCTTACAGGACACCGCCTGTTGCTTCAATTCGACGATGGGACTCACGGAGTAGCCGACGTTGCCGCCGAGCTAAATGGCCCAATCTTTGAAGAGCTTCTTGATCCCGAAAAGTTCAGTGAGGCCTACTTAGATCCTGAGCTTCGAACAGTTTGCTGGCCAAATGGTGCTGACTTGGCGCCAGAGTTTCTGAAAAGTCTAGTTTTGCAACAGCAGCCCGTATAACAACAAGATACTGCAGCCGGGGGCGAAAGGTAAATGGGAAAGCAGAAATCACTTCCCGCTGCTGATCTTGAGCGTTCGATAAGCCATCACCAATGGAACTCTTGAAGATGGACAAAGTCTTTGCTGAGCATTTCGCCGCGGATTGGATTGCCTCTTGGAATGCTCACGACTTGGAACGAATCCTGTCGCACTACGCTGACGATTTCGAAATGTCGTCGCCTGTGATTGTTCAAGTCGCCGGCGAGCCATCTGGTACGCTCCGAGGGAAGGAGGCCATTGGCGCATATTGGACAAAGGCACTAGGGCTCATCCCAGACCTCCAATTTGAACTTCTCTCAGTTCTTGTTGGCGTCAGCTCCATTACCCTCTACTACAAAGGAACTCGGGGCCGGCTTGTCGCGGAAGTATTTCACTTCGGTTCAGACAATCGGGTCATTCGGGCCTTTGCTCACTATGCCGTCTAGCTGGTAATCGAACTTCGTCATCGCAATGAGCCATGAAGGCCCAACGCACCAGTCCAGCGGACCAGCGCGAAACCCGCACAGGCCGGTGACGTCAGACGTTCGCCGAATCTCAGGGAAAGCCGCCAAAGGCGATGGGGACCCACCCGCCCGGACAGGGCCGCCGCAGGCGTCCGGCTCAGCGGCCCAGCAGGAACCGCAGCAGACCCAGGCCGATCAGGAGCCCCACCCCGGTGTTCCAGAGCAGGGCGTCGCGGCGGGAGTGGCGGGCCAGCACACCCGGCAGGCGTTCGCGCTGCCGCTCGAGCAGCAGGGTGGAGACCACCACCAGCAGCAGGGGAATCCCCAGGGCGATCAACAGAGCCGGCAGGGGATCCATCCGATGCGGCCCGGACCTCAGCCCACCGGCACGAAGGCCAGGGCCACGCCGTTGTTGCAGTAGCGCTTGCCGGTGGGCCGGGGGCCGTCGTCGAACACATGGCCCTGGTGGCCGCCGCAGCGACGGCAGTGGTATTCGGTGCGGGGGAGGATCAGCCTGAAATCGGTCTTGGTGGCCACCGCCTCCGGCAGGGGGTCCCAGAAGCTGGGCCAGCCGGTGCCGGAATCGAACTTGGTCCTCGAGCTGAACAGGGGCAGGCGACAACCGGCGCACACGTAGGTTCCGCTGCGCTTCTCCCGGTTGAGGGGGCTGCTGTTGGGCCGCTCCGTGGCTTCCTCCCGCAGCACGGCGTAGGCCTCGGGACTGAGGCGCTTGCGCCAGTCGGCCGGGCTCAGCTGCCAGGCGGGGTCACCGGCCTTCGAGGCCGCCAGGGCCGGAGAGCCCTCCGTGAACGGCAGCAGAGCCGCCATGGGGCCTCCCACCCTGGCCAGGAGGCTGGAAAGGAAGTGGCGCCGTTCCATCCGGCTCAGCCCAGCCAGCCGGCGCTGAGGACAACCGCCAGGCCGAGGAACAGGGCCAGCAGGGTCCAGGTGACGCGGTTGAGGGTGTTCTCGGCGCTGCGGGCGCTGCTGAACATGGAGCCGCCGCTGGACGCAAGACCGCCCATGCCGTCTCCCTTGGGGCTGTGAAGCAGCACGCTGATGATCAGCAGCACGGCGCTGAGCATCCAGAGGGAGGAGAAGATGTTCTTGACCATGGTGTGAGACTAGCCAGGCCTGGCGGCCGCCCAGGGCGCTCGCTCAGGCGCCCATGCTCTGGGGAAGCAGGCCGGCACCGCTGGCGGCGGCGGTCGCCGGCACCACCAGGGAGGTGCCGGTCATGCGGGCGGGCTTGGGCAGCCCCAGGATCTCCAGCAGGGTGGGGGCGATGTCGGCCAGGCCGCCACGGTCCCTGAGATGGACGTCATTGCCGTGCCCGGGCAGCTTGCGTTTCTCGCCCTCCACCAGAATCACCGGCACCGGATTGGTGGTGTGGGCGGTCCAGGGGAGACCATCGGGACCCTGCATCACCTCGGCGTTGCCGTGATCGGCCGTGATCAGCAGGGTGCCGCCCATGCGGGTGGTGGCTTCCACCAAACGGCCCACGCAGCGGTCAACGGTGGCGATGGCGCTCGTGGCCGCCTCCATCTGACCGGTGTGACCCACCATGTCCGGGTTGGCGTAGTTGATCACCACCAGGGAGTAGATGCCCTTGGCGATGGCGGCGATGCAGCTGTCGGTGAGCTTCTCCGCCGACATGGCCGGGGCCTGGTCGTAGGTGGCCACGCGGGGGGATGGCACGAGATGGCGGTCCTCACCGGGGAAGGCCTGCTCGATGCCCCCGTTCATGAAATAAGTGACGTGGGGATACTTCTCGGTTTCGGCGGTGCGGAACTGACGCAGTCCGTGTTCGGAGACCACCTGCCCAAGCAGGCCATCGAGGGACTCGGGCGGGAAGGCCACGGACACCGGCAGACCCTGCTCGTACTGGGTGAAGGTGACCACGTGCAGGGGGTCGATCCGCTCCCGCTCGAAGCCGTCGAACTCGGGAAGCACCAGGGCGCGGATCAGCTGGCGTACCCGGTCGGGTCGGAAGTTGAAGCAGACAAGGCCGTCCCCGTGCTGCAGCAGGCCCTCGCCGAGGCGGACCGGCTCGAGGAATTCGTCGGTGATGCCCGCCGCATAGGAACCCTCCAGCACTTCCTGGGGCGTGAAGGGGCAGAGGTCGGAGGGTTCGGTGAGCAGGCGGTAGGCCTTCTCGGTGCGGTCCCAGCGGTGGTCCCGGTCCATGGCCCAGTAACGGCCGCAGAGGGTGGTGATCCGCCCCACCCCGGCCTCGTCGATCATTGCCTGGATGCGGGCCAGGAATCCTGGTCCGCCGTTGGGGGCCGTGTCACGGCCATCGGTGATCACGTGGATGCACACATCGCGGATGCCGCGCCCGGCTGCCCAGCGCAGCAGACCCCCCAGATGATCAACGTGGCTGTGCACGCCGCCGTCGGAGCAGAGACCGATCAGATGGAGCGGATGGCCGTTGGCCAGGAGGGTGTCTCCCAGGGCGTTGAGGGCCTCGTTGGCCGCGATGGAACCGCTGCGCACCGCCTCGCCGATCCGCACCAGTTCCTGGCGGATGATCCGGCCGGAGCCGATCGTGAGGTGGCCCACCTCCGAGTTGCCCATCTGGTGATCCGGAAGACCCACCGCCGCCCCGCTGGCTTCGATCAGGGTGTGGGGATAGGCCTCCCAGAGGGCGTCCATCACGGGCGTGCCGGCGGCCCGCACCGCGTTGTGATCCTGCTCGGGGCTGTACCCCCAGCCGTCCAGGATCGCCAGCACGAGAGGAGCGACCGGTCCATCCGCCTCGCAGGAGACACGTCCAGCGTTGCCACTGACGGAATGCTTCTGGGAAGGAGCAGCAGTCACCCGGTGGAACTTCCCCACGGCTCTTCGCCTGCCCAACCTACAGCTCACCCAGGGCTGCCCACCCAGCCGCCCCGGATGCGTCAGGCTTTAGTGATCCGTTCGCGTTTCCGATGGCCAGGCCCCAAGCCGGTCCGGCCCCCGCCGGCCGTCTGGAACTGCTTTCCGCCCAGGAGCTGGGACGCACCCTCGACAGGCTCGCCTCCCAGGTGCTGGAGGCGGTCGCCGACAGCCAGGAGCTGGTGCTGCTGGGCATCCCCACCCGGGGCGTGGACCTGGCGCGGGTGCTGGCGGGCCGGCTGGAGGCGATCAGCGGCCATCCGATTGCCCACGGGAGCCTGGATCCCACCTTCCACCGCGACGACCTGGAACGGGTGGGCACCCGACTGGTGGAGGCCACCCAGCTGCCCGTCCCGGTGGACGCCCGCCAGGTGGTGCTGGTGGATGACGTGATCTTCACCGGACGCACGGTGCGCGCCGCTCTCGAGGCCCTGCAGGCCTGGGGCAGGCCCCGTCGGGTGCTGCTGCTGGTGATGGTCGACCGGGGCCACCGGGAAGTGCCCATCCAGCCGGACTTCTGTGGTCGGGTGGTGCCCACCGCCCGCCACGAGACCATCCAGCTCTGCCTCCAGGCCGTGGATGGAGAGGAAGGGGTCTACCTGCTGCGGGACTAGGGCACCTTCGATCAGACGGCGGCGAGCTCGTCCTCGCGGAAGTGGGCCCGGAACCTGCCGAAGGCCACCACCACCGGCAAGGTGGGACTGATGGGGCGTCCCTTCCAGTCGGTGAGGACGTTCTGCACCTCGCCCTCCTGCCCCTCCATGTCGAAGGGCTCGCCCCGGTGCTGGGGGTGGTTGTAGACCACCACGCTGCGGGACACCCTGACCTGATCCCCTGGCTGCATGACCGCTGGGTCGCTCTGGGCGCCCATCCTGTCATGGGCCCAGGAGCGCGGTGGAGTCAGCGCTGGCAGGCGCTCTCGGGTCCCGCCTCGACGACCTTGCCGCCCAGTTCCCTGCAGGCGTCCTCGAAGGCCTTCCACTCGTTCACGCCGGCAGCGATCCGGCGCTGCACCAGGGCGTCCAGCTTCTCGGCCGGCACGGTGTGGGGCAGTGACCCGTGGCTGTCGTGTTCGCGGTCCTTGCCCTTCATCTGCTCCAGACCCTGTTTCACCTGCTCGCGCAGGCCATCGCTCTGCTGGCGCCACCAGGGGTGGTCGATGCGATTGAGGCTGTCGAGCGCCTCCCACCAGCGCTGCTGCTTCACCAGGGAGGAGGCCCTCTCCAGCTGGGCCCTGTTGCGGTCCCAGATCGCCCTCAGGTCGTCGCCCATGGCATTGCCATCGGCGTTGCTCTCGTCCCCCAGGGGCGCCAGGGCGGCCAGAGCGCCCTGGAGATCTCCAGCCTGGAAGCGGCTGCGGGCCAGCGCCCGCAGCTGGCGCTGCCAGCGGGCCAACCGCTCGCGGTCGGCGGGAGTGCCGGCCGTGGAGTTGATCACTTGCCGCTGCAGCCGCAGGGCCTCGCCCCAGTTCTCCTCGGCCCAGAGCTGATCGGCCTTGGACCGCAGACAGCGGCCCCGATCGAGGGGCGCGCGGCCGGGGAGCCAGCTGAGGGCGGCCAGCTGCTCGCCGTAGCGCAGACAGTCGTCGAGTCGACCGCTGCTCACGGCCTGTTCCAGCCGTCGCGGCAGCTGGCGCTCCCACCAGTACCCCAGACCGATGGCGGCGACGACCGAACCCAGGGTGATGGCCAGCCAGAAGCGGGGCAGTCTGTGCCGGCGAAGAGCCAAGGAGGGAGGAGGCAGGCTTGTTCCTTCCGTTGTATGCACCGAAGCCGACCAGCGCCCGGTGGCGGGTGCAGCCTGGGCGGCGTCCACCGCCCGGTGCGCCCACGGCCAGCGCCTCAGCGCACGGGCCCCAGCGCCAGGGCCTCGGAGTCATCACCGGCGGGGGCCTCGAGGTCGTGGACCTCGACCAGCAGCTGGGCGCCGGCATCGATGCGGAACCGCAGCCGCAGGCGATCCACGCCCCTCCGGCCGGGGGAGGCCAGGGGAACCTCCAGCGGAGGCGAGGGCCAGGGCCGCACCGGGGCCGCCCCCGCCGGCCGTTCGCGCAGCACCGGCAGGCCCGCCTCGAAGACCACCTCGGCCCGCTCCTCCGGCAGCGGCTCCCCCAGCACCAGTTCGACCCGATCCTGGCCATCCCTGCTGCAGGCCAGCACCAGCTCCAGGGGGTTCTCGGTGGGCCAACTCTGGCCGGGGAGGAACAGGGGATGCCAGCGATGACGGCCGCTGCGACGGTCCCAGCAGCGCAGGGACACTCCGCGGGCCAGCACGTCCCGCACCCGCACGCCCGGGGTGAGGGCCAGCGCGCCCATGGCCACCGCCTCCACAGGCCGCTCGCCACGCAGGGGCACCCCCGGACAGCGGCTCTGCAGCCAGCGCCGGATCAGCGGAATGCGGCTGCTCCCCCCCACCGGCAGCAGGGCGTCGATGTCGGCTGGCCCCAGGCCCTCGCGGCGGGCGGCGGCCAGCACCGCCTCCAGCAGACCATCGAGCTGCCGGAGAAGGCCCCGCTCCTCGAGCAGACGCTCAAAGGCTTCCCGGCTCAGGTGCAGATCCCGGAAGGTGCCGTCGAACGCCTGGATCTGCCGGGCCTCGGAAGCCTCGCTCAGCTGACACTTGATCTGCTCGGCGAGGTGCAGCAGGGTGCCGTCGGCGGGCGCCTCCGGGCAGAGGTGGGCCGCGATCCAGCGATCGATGTCCCGCCCCCCAAGGGCGACGCCCGCCTTGCCGATCACCCGCGCGCAGCGCAGCGCCTGGCCGCTCCGGGCCAGATCCCGGCCCGCGAAGCGCAGCAGCTGGGCGATCGGGGCGGCCCGTCCCTCACCACCCTCCAGCGCCACCAGGGACAGATCGATGGTGCCCCCGCCCAGGTCCACCACCAGAACCCGGCTGCCGGGGGGCAACCCGGCGCCGATGGCGGCCGCGGTGGGCTCGTCCACCAGCGCCAGCTCGGGCACGACCAGGTCCCGGCTGGCCCGTTGCAGCCAGGAGCGGTACCCGCGGTACGTCTCGATCGGGGCGGTGAGCACCAGCCGCTCCGGCACCATGTCCGCCGGCAGGGCCCGCCAGAGGCCCTCCAGCAGCAGGGCACCGGCCCGCTCCGCACTGATCCAGCCGGAGCCGCCGGGAGGGACTTCGGCGCCGATGCGTCGCTTGAAATCCCGGCAGAGCCCCGGATGCTCCGCGTCGGCCAGGGCGGCGTCGAGCACCTGCCGGCCGATCAGCGGCCGCTCGGCCTCGGGCGATTCCAGCCACAGCAGGCTCGGCACCACGCAGGGATCGCCGCAGCTGTAGGGCGGCAGGGGCAGCAGCCTGGCCGGGCCCTGCGGCTCCTGCCAGGCCACCACGGTGGTGCTGCTGCCCAGGTCGATGGCGAGGGTTCCGGGCATGGGGTAAGGAAGGCGCCCGGGGCGGGCGAGGCCTTCCCTTCTAGGCCGCGAGGCCGGCGACAGGCGGGCCGGGGGGCTGAACTACGATCCCCTCAACCTTGGTCAGATCCGGATGCCGAACAGCGAACTCAACGCCAAGGAGCTGGCCCAGAGGGGCGAAAGCCTGATTCGTCACTCCAGCAACCGCTACCTGACCACCGTTCGCATCGCTTTCCGGGCCAAGCAGCGCCGCTTCGATGATTTCGACGGCCTGCTCGATGATTCGATGATCAAGCCGGTCCAGCGGGCCATCATCGAACTCAGCGACGAGCAGGACCAGCCCGATCTGCTCCCAGGCTGAGAGCGGATCGGCTCCCGCCAGCCCCGGGAACGCCGGTGGAGATCCTCGAAGGCGAGGGATGGCGTCTGCAGGTCGATCCGGCCCGGGCTCCCTATCCCGCCCTGATCGGGGGTCATGGCTGGGCCAGCGAACTGACCGGCGCGGAGCTTCGGGCCCTGCGCCTGGGCCTCCAGCGGCTGTTGGAGCAGCACCGGGCCCTCGCAGGGGGGCTGATGGCGGAAGAGGCGCTCGATCTCGAATTGGAACTGCGGATCGGTCCCGAGAGGGGTGACGCCCCCGGCGTGGAGCACGCCAAGCGCCACGGGGGCGATGGTGGATCCCTGTGGCTGGGTCTGAGTGGCGATCGCCATCGCTGGTCGCTGCGGCTGGTGCTCACGCCGGCACCCGGCTGCCGCGCCATCGAGGGAAGCTGGGGAATCGCCGCCAGCGGAGCCTTCGCGGCGGCTCTTGAGCGGCTGAGACCGGCTGATCTTGATGGAAGGAATCAGGATTGCTGATCGTTGACCATTCCCCAGGCGAAGGCCCGGTTTTGCACCGCTTCTCCCCAGGGCGACGGGGACGGTGGCTGGCCCGCGGCGCCATCTGGGGAATGGGCCCGGAGGCCGCGGCCATGGCTTGACAGGTCGCTCCGGCGCGGCAGGAGCCGCACGCCCGTGACGGTTCGAGGCTGCCGAGCCCTTGCCCCAGCTCCGGTCTCAGGCTGGGATCGGGCTCCGGCCGCCGGCTCCCCTCCGGTTTGACGTTGGCGTTCCCATGTGGAGAACTGGCTGACCTGCTGGAGAAATGACGCGATGGCTGCCCCGGGAAGCCTGCCGACGGACCGTGCCGAGTCGATGGTGAGCCTGCGTGCCGAGGTGCCGGAACCCCTGCTGGAAGCCATGCGGCAGTTCATCGAGCGTCACCCGAACTGGGACCAGTACCGGCTGTTCCAGGCCGCCCTGGCGGGGTTCCTGGTGCAGAACGGCATCCGGAACCGGGGGGTGACGCGCTGCTACCTGGCCAACCTGTTTCCCGGCCACCAGGGGTTCTCGGCGCCGGCGGCCTGAGGCGACCAGCCCCTCGAGGCAGGGGGGCTCAGCCGTCCGGCTCCAGCCCCATCAGGCGGAAGATCCGCTCGGCGCTGCTGTCGCTCACCGGCAGGATCGAGAGGCGGTTGCCCCGCCGCACCACCGCCAGATCGTCCACGCTGAAATGCTCACGCAGACGATCCAGACTGAGCATCGCCGGAAAGGTGCGCCGGTAGGCGAGTCGCACGCAGTCCCAGCGAGGAGCCTCCTGGGTCGCCGCGGGGTCGTGGTACTTCGAGGTGGGATCGAACTGGCTGGGATCCACCACCCCCGTTTCGATCACTTCCATCAGCCCGACGATCCCAGGGGGGCTGGCGTTGGAGTGATAGAAGAAGGCCAGGTCGCCGACCTGCATCGACCGCATGAAATTGCGGGCCTGGTAGTTGCGGATCCCATCCCAGAGGGTCGTGCCTTCGGCCTGCAGATGCCCGATGCCGTAGACGTCCGGCTCACTTTTCATCAACCACCAGGCCATGGTCCGTCTGCCTCCCCGTCTGTCTCAGAGTGCCAGCACCAGCCGGCGGAAGTGTTCGCCGCGGGCTTCGAAGTCCGCGTACTGATCGAAGCTGGCACAGGCCGGGGAGAGCAGCACCCCCCCACAGCCCAGCGCGGGGGCCAGTTCCGCCGCCAACGCCACCGCCTCGGCCATCCCCTCGCAGCTGTGCACCGCCCCGGGGAATCCTCCGGCGCTCAGCAGACCGGCGAATTCCTCCCGGGCCGCGCCGTAGAGCACCACCGCCGCTGCCCGCTGCCGCAACCGCTCCAGCCAGGCGGTTGCATCCCCCTGCTTCGACTGGCCACCGGCCAGCACCACCAGGGGCCCCTCCAAGGCCCGCAGGGCCACTTCAGCGGCGTCGTAGTTGGTGGCCTTGCTGTCGTTGAACCAGGTCACGCCCTTCAGGCTGCGGATGCGCTCCAGCCGGTGGGGAACGCCGGGGAAGCAGCGGCAGGCGGCCTCCATGGCCCCAGGCGAGAGCCCGGCATGGAGCCCCACCGCCACGGCCAGCAGCAGGTTCTGGCGGTTGTGATCCCCCGGCATCGCCAGGGCGGCGGCAGGGAAGAGGGGACCCTGACGCCCCTGCACCAGGCCCTCGCGGTCGATCCAGAGGATCGGATCGATCTCCGCCGGCAGGCCTTCCCGGGGGCCGGCGGTGATCCAGTCGGCCTCGTCCCAGCTGGCGGCATGGCGGCGAAGATCGGGATCGTCGGCGTTGAGGATCCGGATCCGGCAGTGCTCCAGCAGGCGCCGCTTGATGCCCCGGTAGGCGGCGAGGGTGCCGTGGCGCTCGAGATGATCGGGAGTGAGGGTGGTCCAGACGCCGATGGCGGGCGCGATGGCTGGGGCGGCCTCCAGCTGGTAGCTGCTGAGTTCCACCACCAGCCAGTCGGGGCGCGGACCGTTGTCCAGGCGCCTCTGCAGCACCACCTCGGCCGCCGACACGCCGACATTGCCGCAGAGGGGGGCATCCCTGCCGGCCTGCTCGAGGAGGTGGTGCACCAGGCAGGTGACGGTGGTCTTGCCGTTGGTGCCGGTGATGCCGATCCAGGGCACATCACGGCTGGCCTGCCAGGCGGGCACGATCTCTCCCTGCACCTGAACGCCCCGGGCGCGCAGCTCTTCGAGCACCGGATGGTCCCAGCGGATGCCGGGGCTGACCACCAACACGGCCGGGGAGAGGGGAAGGGCCTGAAAGGCCTCGGTGCTGAGAGGCACCCCCAGGTGCACGGGAATCGCCTCGGCCTCCAGCAGCGCCGCCCGGGCGCGCAGCTCCGGCGTGTCGCCGCTCTCGAGCACCATCACAGAGTCACCACGAGCATGGAGCAGGCGGGCGGCTCCCAGGCCCGAGCGCCCCAGGCCGACCACCACCGTGCAGGAAGGGGGGCAGGAAGGGCGGGCGGCTGCCTCGATCGGGCTCACGCTGTCAGGCTCCCGCTCATGGTCGGGAGACCGTAGCAGCGAGGTGAAAGCCGATCACGCGAAATGCAGCGGGAAGAGCTGTTGGGAGGCAAGTAAAGATGGGCGATACTGGAATCGAACCAGTGACTCCTACCGTGTCAAGGTAGTGCTCTACCTCTGAGCTAATCGCCCGATGGTGAATGGATTGTTGAAGTTTCGAATGACAGCCTGATAGTCATCGGGCTGTGGCTTCATCAATCCCTTCAGGAGCAGGGAGTCCATCGGGGCAGACTCCTCGGCAACCGACGTTTCCTACTCGCGAGCCATCTCCCCTGTCAACCTTCCGTCAGCCTGACCTCCGCTGCAACGGAGCGCGCCGCGCCGCCTCCCTCAGCGCCGCTCCATGAGGATGCGGAAGCGCTCGCGGCGGGTGGGATCGATCGCCAGGATCACCAGTTCGCCCTTCTCCGCCAGCTGGACCCTGGCGCCCACGGCCAGTTCCCGGCTGGGGCTGGTGACCAGCTGCCAGTCGAGACGGACCGCCCCCTGGCGGATCAGGGCCGCCATGCGGTTGCGGGACAGACCGAAGCCGGCGGAGGCCAGGGCGTCCAGCCGCAGGGACGCCTCCACCGTGGTGATTTCCCGGGGCTTGCGGAGAGAAGGCAACGAGAGCTCCCCGATCGGGCGTGCCTCGAAGCGCACCGGCACCGTGCGCACCAGCCCTTCCCTCCCATCCAGGCGGGCGGCCAGGGCCGCCGACACGATGGCCTGGGCGCCCCGGTCGCCCCGCAGCCAGAGATCGCCGAGATCGCCATCGGCGGCTCCGGCCCGCTCCAGTCCCGCCACCATGTCGGCGACGGTGGCGGGATCGAAGAGAAAATTGCCGCTGATCTCCAGCCCCAGCAGCGCCGGGGCCGGCGGCTCCGAGCCTGCCCGCGCCAGCAGCAGGCAGCGGCGCTCGGCGCCCTGGAATCCGCCCTCGCTGGCGAGGTTGAGCTCGCTGAGCCCCCCGAGCCGGGCCTCGGCCTCCTCCCGCACCGCTGCCGCCAGGAAGCCGCTGGCCTGAGGCTCCCAGGTGCGCAGAGCCGTTTCGGCCAGAGTGAGCAGATCCTCCAGAGCCTGGGGATGGCGGCTTCCCGCCAGCAGGTCCCGATGCGGCAGCTTGGCGCCCATCAGGTGTCGTCCAGGCGCACGACCGCCTTCGGCCGCGCCTGCTGGATCGTGGTCCAGGGAATGTCCAGCCCAGGGAGGGCCTCCACCAGCAGCAGCCAGCAGCCTTCCTCCAGCCGGTTGCGCAGGATGCGGATGCGGTCGTCCGCCTCGGAGCTGACGCTGGCGGCCGCGGCGAAGCTGCCCAGCCATCCCGATCCCATGCCCAGCAGCCCCCCGATCAGGGGCTCTCCCCAGGCCCCGGCGAAGCTGAAGGTCCGCAGGTCGGTGATCTGGGTGAAGGTGAGCCCGGCCAGGAAGCCGAAGGGCAGGAGCCAGAGCGCCATCGAACGCTGGCGCCGCCGCCGGGCGGCGGCCGGATCCAGACGGTCGGCTGCGGAAAGGGACGCCTCACCGCTGCCGATCGCCAGCACCCGGCCCAAGGCCGGCTGGAGGGCCTCCAGCCGCTCCCGCAGCTCGCGGAGCCGCTCGCGGTCGTCCAGCACGACCACCACGCTCAGGGACATGAACCTGCCAACACACCGCTCTCTACACTGCACCTCCGGCCTGCCCCCCTGGGGCGTACTCCTCTCCGCCCCCGCCCCCCGCACAGCTGCCGGACATGACGAAGGTTCTGGTCTCCGATCCCATCGACCAGACGGGAATCGACATCCTCTCCCAGGTCGCCCAGGTCGATGTGCGCACGGGCCTCAGCCCCGCGGAGCTTGTGGCCTGCATCGGCGACTACGAGGCCCTGATGATCCGCTCCGGCACCCAGGTGACCGCGGAGGTGATCGAGGCCGCCGGCCATCTGCGCATCATCGGCCGTGCCGGGGTGGGGGTCGACAACGTCGACGTCGGCGCCGCCACCCGGCGCGGAGTGATCGTGGTCAACTCGCCGGAAGGCAACACGATCGCCGCCGCCGAGCACGCCCTGGCGCTGATGCTCTCCCTCTCCCGGCATGTGCCCCATGCCCACGCCAGCACGATGGCGGGAGGCTGGGACCGCAAGACCTACGTGGGCAACGAGCTCTACAAGAAGATCCTGGGGGTGGTCGGTCTCGGCAAGATCGGCTCCCACGTGGCCCGGGTCGCCAGGGCGCTGGGCATGGATGTGGCCGCCTACGACCCGTTCATCTCCGCCGAGCGGGCCCAGATGCTGCAGGTGCGGCTGCTGCCTCTGCCCCAGCTGTTCGCGGAGGCCGACTACATCAGCCTGCACCTGCCCCGCACGCCGGACACCGAGAACCTGGTGAACGCCGAGCTGCTGGCCACCATGAAGCCCACGGCCCGGCTGGTGAACTGCGCCCGCGGCGGCATCATCGACGAGCAGGCCCTGGCCGAGGCGGTGGAACACCGGGTGATCGCCGGCGCGGCCCTCGACGTCTACGCCACCGAACCGCTGCCGGCCGATTCCCCCCTGCGCGGGGTCCGGGAACGCCTGATCCTCACCCCCCACCTGGGGGCCTCCACCGAGGAAGCCCAGGAAAACGTGGCCATCGACGTGGCCGAACAGATCCGCGACGTCCTGCTGGGCCTGCCGGCCCGCAGCGCCGTCAACATCCCCGGGCTGACGCCGGAGGTGATGGAGCAGCTCAAGCCCCACCTGCAGCTGGCGGAAACGCTGGGACTGCTTCTCAGCCAGCTCGCCGGCGGCCAGATCAGCGAACTGGAGGTGCGCCTCCAGGGGGAATTCGCCTCCCATCCGCCCCAGCCCCTGGTGGTGGCCTCCCTCAAGGGGATCCTCTCCACCGCGCTCGGGGACAGCATCAACTACGTCAACGCCACCCTGGAGGCCAGGGAGCGCGGCATCCACGTACTGGAGGTGAAGGATGAAGCCAGCCGGGACTTCGCCGGCGGCTCGCTCCAGCTCAGTTCCCGCAGCCCGCGGGGGAACCACAGCGTCACCGGGGCGGTGTTCAGCGACGGGGAACTGCGCATCACCTCCATCGACGAGTTCCCGGTGAACGTGACCCCCAGCCGCCACATGCTCTTCACCCGTCACCGGGACATGCCCGGCATCATCGGCCAGCTGGGATCGGTGCTCGGGGAGCACAACGTCAACATCGCCTCGATGCAGGTGGGACGGCGCATCGTGCGCGGGGACGCCGTCATGGTGCTGAGCCTCGACGATCCGATCCCCCCACGCCTGCTGGCGGTGATCCACGCCATCAACGGCATCCAGACCGCCCACCCGGTCACCCTCTGATGGGTCCGGTCTGGTGGCGGCTGGAGATGGCCGCTCCGGCCGAGCTGGAGGATTCCCTGCTCTGGAAGCTGCCGCAGCTCGGCGTCAGCCGCATCGCCCTGCAGCACGCCCCCGAGACCCCGGAGCACCGGCAGCTGCTGGCGTGGCTGCCCGAGAGCGACTGGCCCGCCGACCAGCGGCAGCATCTGGAGCGGGCCCTGGAGCCCCTGGGGGCTCCCTTCGGCCTGGCCCCTGGGCCGATCCGCTGGCAGCGGCAGGCCGACGAGGACTGGAGCCTCAGCTGGAAGCGCCACTGGCAACCGGATCCGGTGAGCGAGCGGCTGCTGGTGCTGCCGGCCTGGCTGGAGGTTCCTGCCGAACACAGCGCCCGCCTTGTGATCCGCATCGACCCGGGCAGCGCCTTCGGCACCGGCAGCCATCCCACCACCCGCCTCTGCCTGGAGGCGCTGGAAGCCCTCGCCGCCGAGAGGGACCGGGCCGCTGAGGGGCCCGCTCTGCAGGGGCTGCGGGTGGCCGATCTGGGCTGCGGCAGCGGCATCCTGGGGCTCGCCGCCCTGCGCCTGGGGGCGGCCTCCGTGGCCGCCGCCGACACCGATTCCCTGGCGGAGCGGGCCACGCGGGAGAACGCCGCCCTCAACGGCTTCGACGCCGCCTCGCCGGGCCGGGGCCTCACGGTGGCGACGGGCTCGGCGGAGGTGCTGGCGGAACTGCTGGAGGATCGCCCTGCGGATCTGCTGCTCTGCAACATCCTGGCGCCGGTGATCGAAGCGCTGATCCCCTCCTTCCCGCGGCTGCTGACCCCGACGGGCGTGGGTCTGCTCAGCGGCCTGCTGGTGGATCAGATCCCGGCCCTGGAAAGGGCTCTGGCCGCAGCGGGCTGGCGGGTCACGCAGCGGGTGGATCAGGATCGCTGGGCGCTGCTGCGCATCAGGAACGCCCCGGATGTTGCATAAGGCACGCTGATGTGTGTCCTGGCTTTGATTGGGCTTCCCGGCCTGAGCGTTTCAGTTGGCCAGATCCGCCCCCTTTCGGATGTAGGAAGGGCGAGTCCTACAGGGCCTGGCTGCCAGGCGTCTGTGAGCTCCAATCTCTTCCATGGCTTCCTACAAGGTCACCCTCGTCAATGAAAGTGAGGGCCTGAACAAGACCATCGAGGTTCCCGACGACCAGTACATCCTCGACGCCGCCGAAGAGCAGGGCATCGATCTGCCCTACTCCTGCCGTGCGGGTGCCTGCTCCACCTGCGCCGGCAAGCTCACCTCCGGCACCGTCGACCAGTCGGACCAGAGCTTCCTGGACGACGACCAGATCGAGGCCGGCTTCGTCCTCACCTGCGTGGCCTACCCCACCTCCGACTGCACCATCAAGACCCACACCGAGGAAGAGCTCTACTGAGCTCCCTCCGAGCCGGTCCCCAGGGATCGGCCCTTGATCGCACCGTCCTTTTCCGCCACCCTCCGGGGTGGCTTTTTCATGTCTCTCCAGGTGGACAGCGTGCTGGCCTCCGGCAGCGAGCACCCCAGCCCCGGCGGCCAGTACAGCTTCCGGGTCCTCGGACCCTGCTGCCGGCTGTTCGACCGCGAGGAGCTGCCCTGGCCCTGCTGCCGGCTTGCCTGGCACAGCAAGGAGCCCAGCTGGCGCCGCGTCGGCCGTCGCTTCGTGCCGGACCTGGCCGCCCGCCGCTGCCCCTCCTACGCGGTGGAGCTGCTCCAGCCGGGCGCCAGGCCCACCCGCACCGTGATCACCCTCTTCCCCCAGCGGCTCTCGCCGGCCCTGCAGGAGTGGTGGTACAGCAAGCTGCCGGCCTCGATGGACCCGGGCAACCTGGCCCCTCCGGACCCCACGCCGGCGCTCTGAACGCGCAGCCATGAAAAAGCCGGCGAGCCATGGGCCGCCGGCCGCTGGGAGGGAGGAGGTGGGTGGCCCCTGGAAGGTCAGCGGATCCCGTGGTGGGTCAGAAGTAGATCTTGCCGCCGCCCCACTGGACGCCCTGCACCTTGGGGGCCACCAGGATGTAGCCAGCGATCAGTCGCAGATCCTCGTCGTCCAGGTCGCGCATCTTCACGAACACATCGCTGCTCCTCAGGCTGGGATGGATGTCGGAGATGCTGTATTCGCCGTCGTAGGACGTGGGGTCCTTCATGTAGTCGACCAGAGCCTCCACCGAATCCCGGGCGGGCGTGGCCAGGGCCAGGGTTTCAGGATCCAGGCCGACGTTCTGGTTGGTCTTGGTGATGCCACCGGCATGGCAGCTGCCACAGCTCTCGTTGAAGAGCTTGCGACCGGTCTTGATCTCCTTCTCGCTGAAGGTCACCAGGCTGCCGTCGGGGGAGGCCGTCACGGTGAGATCCTCGGCGCTCCACTGGGCCGCGGCCGCCGGGCCAGCGAAGCAGACCATCAGGGCCAGGGGCAGGATCAGCAGAACCCGGGCGATGGCACGGAGGGCGGAGCGGCCGACGGCGGAACCGGGGAGGGCTGGACGACGGGCGGCTGCGGGAGAGAGGGGGGCCATGGAGGAAGCCGGCGAAATGGCGGTCGGACCGCGACTGAGGACTTGTATCACGGGCGACGGGTGTCCCGGAACGGAATCACGCGAACTGTTGCAGGCTCAGCCGGCCGCCCCCAGCTCGAGGCTGAGGAAATCCCTGGCCACGATCGTCTCGGGGAAGATGGCCCGGGCCTCGCTCACCAGATCGTCCGGGGTGACGGGATTGCCGGCGACGTAGCGGGGGCTCAGGTGCGTCAGGACCAGTTGCTTCACCCCCGCTTCCAGAGCCGTCTGGGCCGCCATGGTGCTGGTGGAGTGCTGACGGGCGATGGCCAGGTCCGCTTCCCCGTGGGCGAAGGTGGATTCGTGGATCAGCAGGTCGGCGCCCCGCGCCAGCGTCACCGCCGCCTCGCTGAAGACGGTGTCGGTGCAGTACACGATGCTGCATCCCGGCCTTGGGGGACCGCAGAGGGTCTCCCCCCGGATCACCCGCCCGTCATCGAGGGTGACGCTGCGCCCCGCCTTCAGCTCGGAGTAGACCGGGCCGGGAGGGATGCCCAGGGCGCGGGCGCGCTCCACGTCGAAGCGGCCGGGACGCTCCTTCTGGTCCACCCGGTAGGCGTAGGCCGGCACCCGGTGGGTGAGCGGAGCGCAGCGCACGCTGATGTCGTCGTCGTCGAGCAGCAGGCTCCCCCGGGCGGCCGCCTCCCGCACCCGGTGGACGCCCAGGGGGTAGCCGATGCGGGTGGAGGAGGTGCGCATCACCCCGTCGAGGTAATCGCGCAGGGGATCGGGACCGTAGAGATCGATGCCCGGGCAGTTCCCCGCCAGTCCCAGGCTGGCCAGCAGGCCGGGCAGACCGAAGACGTGGTCCCCGTGCATGTGGGTGATGAAGATGCGGCGCAGCTGGGACACCCTCAGCTCGCTGCGCAGGAACTGGTGCTGGGTGCCCTCACCGCAGTCGAACAGCCAGAGCTCCGCCCGCTGGGGGAGGCGCAGGGCCACGGCGGAGACATTGCGGCCGCGGGTGGGAACGCCGGAACTGGTTCCCAGGAAGGTGACCTGCACACCCAAGGTGCCTCAGGCCGCATGCTGCCATGGCATCGGCGCGGCCGCCGCTGCAGCCGGTGAGGCGGCCGATGAGGCGGCCGGTCCTCCGGCCGGCGCAGTGGTCACGGCCGGATCTCGCGGTCACAATGCGACGTTGTCGCTTGGCCCCCCCCGTGTCCCTCCTCCGCCCCGGATGGAGCGCCGGCCTGCCCCTGGCGCTGCTCCCGATCGCCCTGGCGACGTCGCCGCCGCTGCAGGCAGCCGCCCCCGAGGCGGAGGTGCGGGTGCTGCTGCAGGAGGCCCCCAGCCTGGAGCTCGAGGCCGGCCACGCCTCCCTGCGGGTCGGTGACGGCCGGGGACGCACCCTGCTGGAGCTGGCCCCGGGGGAACGGCTGCAGCTGAGCCGCAGCGGGCCCGCCATGGAGGCTCTGCTGCAGGGACCGGCCGGGGCTCCGCGCCGCCTGTCGCTGCCTCTGCAGCAGGCCCTGATCGATGCCGCGCCGGCGCCGGGCGGGGACGACGAGGCCCTTCTCACCCTCAAGCAACGTCGCTACCGCGGCCGTCTGCTGGTACGCAGCGAGGGCGACCGGCTGCAGGCGATCAACCTGATCGACGTCGAGAGCTACCTGCCCAGCGTGGTCGGCAGCGAAATGCCCGCCACCTGGCCCCTGGCGGCCCTGCGGGCCCAGGCGGTGGCGGCGCGCACCTATGCCCTGCGCCAGCGGCGGCCGGCGGCTCCCTTCGACCTGAAGGCCACGGTGGCCAGCCAGGTCTACAAGGGGGTGGAAACGGAAACGGACTCCACCCGCGAAGCGGTGCGCAGCACGCGGTCCCAGGTGCTGGTGCACGGGTCGGAGCTGATCAATGCGGTCTTCCACAGCAGCAGCGGCGGCCTGACGGAGAACAGCGGCGAGATCTGGCGCCAGCAGCTGCCCTACCTGGTGAGCGTCCCCGACTACGACGAGGTCAGCCCGGTCCATGCCTGGCAGGTGCGCATCGAGCCCGACCAGCTGGCGGCGGCCTTCCGCGAGATCGGCGGCGCCTTCCGCATCGAGGTGCTCTCCACCACCAGCTCGGGCCGCATCCGCCAGGCCCGGGTGACGGGCCCCGGGGGCTCCCTGCTGCTCTCCGGGCCGGAGCTGCGCCAGCGGCTGGGCCTGCGCAGCACCCTGGCCAGCTTCGCCTTCGAGGCTCCGCCCCAGGCCTATCGCTTCCCGCCCCCACTGCCGGCCCTGCCGGGGCTGTACACACCCGCCGGCATGGACTCCCTGTCCGCCGGACTGCTGCAAACCCCCTGGCTGGCACCCCGGCCCGCGGCGGCGCCGGTGCTGGTGGTGAACGGCCGCGGCTTCGGCCACGGGGTGGGGATGAGCCAGTGGGGGGCCTACGGTCTGGCCCTGCGTGGCGAGGACTACCGGGAGATCCTCCAGCACTACTACCAGGGCGTCAGGATCCTTCCCTACTCGTCCCTCTGAGCAGGACCGCTTGAGGCCCAGCCACTCCTCCATCACCCCCGTCGTGCTGGCCGGTCCCGAGGCCGTGGCCGAGCGGGTGGCGGCCCTGCTGCTGGCCGATCGCCTCCGGCCGGACCGGCCCCTGGGTCTGGCCACCGGACGCACCATGGCCCCGGTCTATGCCGCCCTGGCCCGCCGGCTGAGGCGCCTGCCCCCAGGGCTGGCCGCCGTGGTGCGGGACGGATGGTGGAGCTTCAACCTCGATGACTACGTGGGCCTGGCGCCGGGGGACCCGGCCTCCTTCGCCGCCACCATGGCCCACCAGCTGGAGCGGCCGCTCGGTCTCGCCCCGGGCCGGGTGCGGCTCCCCGACGGACGTGCGGCCGATCCGGACGCCGAGGCGCGGCGCTACGCCACGGAACTGCGGCGGGCGGGAGGCATCGGTCTGCAGCTGCTGGGCCTCGGGCTCAATGGGCACGTGGGCTTCAACGAACCGCCCTGCGGGGCGTCGGCCCCTTGCCGCTGTGTGGAACTCAGCGACCAGACCCGCCGGCAGAACGCCGCAGCCTTCGGTGGGGATCCGGAGGCCGTGCCGCGGCGGGCCATCACCCTCGGGCTGGCGGAGATCCTCGCGGCCCGCCGAGTGGTTCTGGTGGTGACGGGCGGCGAGAAGGCGTCGGTGCTGCGCCGGGCTCTGTGGGAGCCGCCCAGCCCGGAGCTGCCCGCCAGCTGGCTGCAGCACCATCGCGCCCTCAGCGTGATCGCCGACAAGGCCGCCATGGCCTGACGGCTCAGCCGGCCATGGCCGCCTCCATCAGGGCATCGTCCGCCTCCAGATTGGAGGTCACGCTGCGCACGTCGTCGAGATCCTCCAGGGTGTCGAGCATGCGCAGGCAGGCAGCCAGCACCGCCCCGTCCTCGATCCGGCAGGGGAGAGAGGGGATCCAGCGATGTTCCCAGCCGGCCACCGGCAGCCCCAGGTCCCTCAGCCCGTCCTGCAGCGCCTCGAGATCGGCGAATGACCCGAACACGTCCACGCCATCGGCCTCGATCGCGTAGCCCAGCGCCACCGCCCCCCCCTTCCCTCCAGTGCCAGGAGGGTCTCGAGCAGGGCCTCCTCGTCGGCGGACGGCAGGGCCAGCCGCACCACGGCCCGCTGATCGAACAGGTAGCTGACGCAGCCGGTCTCGCCGAGGTTGCCGCCGTGCTTGCCGAAGGCCAGCCGCAGGTCGGCGGCGGTGCGGTTGCGGTTGTCGGTGAGTGCCTCCACCAGCACGGCCACCCCGCCCGGGCCGTAGCCCTCGTAGCGCACCGCCTCGAACAGATCGGCGTCCCCGCCCCCCTGGCCGCTCCCCTTGGCGATGGCCCTCTCGATGTTGGCGTTGGGGACCCCCGCCGCCTTGGCCTTCTCGATGGCCGTGCGCAGCTGGAAGTTGCCGGCGGGATCAGCACCGCCCCGGGCGGCCACCGTGATCTCCCGCCCCAGGCGGGTGAAGACCGCCCCCCGCTTCGCATCCACCACCGCCTTGGTGCGCTTGATCTGGGCCCATTTGCTGTGGCCGGCCATCGCGGAATCGGGAGCGGAATCGGGAGCGGTTCAGCCGGCGGCGTCGAACACCAGCCGGGGCAGGAGCAGGCCCTCGCCATCGGCACGGGCGATGCCCGCCAATTTGCCATCCGGCGTCACCAGGGCGACGGCCTCCCCCGGTTGCCGCTCCACCGTGCTGGGCAGGGCACGGCCGCAGCGCCATGCGCTCAGCTGGACCGGATCGAGGTGCTGGCGCGGCAGATCGGTCAGCACCACGAGGGGATCCAGCAGGGGAGGCCGGGGGCTGGCCGCCAGGCGTTCCAGGGGGATGGCCTGGTGCAGGCCGAAGCCGAGGGCGGCGGTGCGGCGCAGACGGGCCAGCACGCCGCCGCAGCCCAGGGCCTCCCCCAGGTCCCTGGCCAGGGCGCGCACGTAGGTGCCGGCCGAGCAGTCGATCTCCAGCTCCAGCTGGCCGCTGGCCGGGTTCCAGGCGAGCATCTCCAGCTTGTGGAGACGCACCGGCCGGGCGGCCAGCTGCGGCCGCTCCCCCGCCCGGACCAGGGCATGGGCCCGCCGACCGTTCACATGGACGGCGGAGACCTGGGGCGGAACCTGCAGGATCTCCCCGCGGAAGGGGGCCAGGGCCCGTAGCAGGGCGTCATGGTCGAGGGGCGGTACAGCCGCCTGCTCGAGCACCTCCCCGTCCAGATCGTCGCTGCTGGTGCGCAGCCCCAGCTGCACCAAGGCGCGGTAGGTCTTGTCGCCGCTCAGGTAGGGCAGCAGGCGGGTGGCCGGACCGAGGGCGATCGGCAGCACACCGGTGACGGCGGGATCCAGGGTGCCGCCATGGCCCACCCGCCGCAGGCCGTAGGCCCGGCGCACCCGGGCGACGACGTCATGGGAGGTGAGGCCGGCGGGCTTGTCAAGCACCAGGAACCCCCACGGGGGCCGCTGCGGCTCGGCGCTGGGATCTCCCCCCAGGCTCGGGGCTTCCATGGTCAGACCTCCCGTGCTCGGACGCCCATGACGTTGCCGGACCGACGTTCGGAAGCCAACCCAGCAGCCTGTCGGCGGGCTTGCCGAGCGTGCTGATGGACGTGCCGGGTCCTGGCACCCGGATCAGCGCCGCTCTTCGGGGCTAGGCGCCGACGGCGATGTTGATCCGCTTGCGGTTGCGCAGGCCCCGCTTGATCGAGTCGAAGCTGACCACCCCGTCCACCAGGGCGAAGAGGGTGTCATCGGAGCCGCGGCCGACATTGAGGCCGGGGAGGACGGAGGTGCCGCGCTGACGGATGAGGATCGAGCCGGCCGTCACGGTTTCACCGCCGTAGCGCTTCACACCCAGACGCTTGGCGTTGGAATCGCGACCGTTGCGGGTGGAACCCGTGCCTTTCTTGTGAGCCATGGGAGGGAAGCGAAACGGGAGGGAGGGGGTTGAGAAGAGGGAGGGGCCGATCAGGCGATGGCCTTGCCGCCCACCTTGATCGACTGAACCATCACACGGGTCAGTTCCTGGCGGTGACCGTTCTTGCGCCGGGTCTTCTTCTTGGGACGCATCTTGTAGACGATGATCTTCGAACCCCTGCGGTGGGCCATCACCTTGAGCTCCACGCTGGCACCGGCCACGTAGGGCTTGCCGAGGGTGGTGCCCGACACATCCTTCACCAGCAGGACGTTCTCAAGGGTGACGGTGCTGTCGACGTCGGCATCGAGCCGGTCGAGATC
Organism: Cyanobium sp. CACIAM 14; assembly: GCA_000708525.1. Classification (GTDB taxonomy): domain Bacteria; phylum Cyanobacteriota; class Cyanobacteriia; order PCC-6307; family Cyanobiaceae; genus Cyanobium. Next base: position 97,965 of record JMRP01000002.1, on the reverse strand, counting down.
CAGGTAGCGGTTGGGCTGGAGCCAGAACTGCCGGCCCGAGGCCTCGACGATCGCATAGCTGCCGCCGTTGGCGGTGCCGGTGGCAGGACTGGATCCCTCCTGGGGGGCTTTGGATGGGGCTTGGGTCATCGCTCAGGGGGCGTGGCCAGGCTGACGTCAGCAGGTAGGGCGCCCCGGAGGGGGTTCCGGCAGAACGTCATTCGGCCTGGACGCACGGAATCGAAAGACAGAACGAAGATCCTCCTGTCCCGCTCACCCTTTCGTCAAGAATCAGCCGGTCCATGAGAGCCCCCCGCCCCAGCGGTCGATGCCCCAACCGGCTCTCACCATCGCCTCCCTCATCCGCACCCCCGCCCTGGCCGAGGCCTGTGGCCAGTGGCTGAAGGGCGGACGTCACCGTCTCGTCGCCATCGACCCTGGCGCCGATCCCGTCGGCGAACTCGAGCGCCGCCGCGAGGAGTTCGACGCGATCCTGCTGGAGGAAGGGGCCGTGACCGAGAGCCTGTACGCCACCCTGCGCGAACGGGGGCTGCAGTGGCCGGCGGTGCTCATCGGTCCGGTGAGCGGCAGGGTGCTCTTCCACGAGGCGGAACTGCGCCTCCCCGCCGACCAGCTGGAGCAGCTCGGCTACAGCCTGGATGCCGCCGTCTCCCGCTTCCTGCGGCGCTGCACCCTGCCGCAGGCCAGTCCGCCCGGTGCCGAGGAGACGGCCGACGCCGGCGGCGTCACCCCGGAGGGCTGGCGTCTGCCCAACCGGCTCAACGGCCGCCTGGGCTATCTGGGGGTGTACTACAAGCGGGACCCCTCCCGCTTCCTCGGCAACCTTGCCGCGGGGGAACGGCGTGAGCTGATGGATTCGCTGAGACGGACCTACCGGGATCTGCTGATCAGCTATTTCAAGGATCCTGCCGCAGCCAACCAGGCGATCGAAAGCTTCGTCAACACGGCGTTCTTCTCCGATCTGCCGATCACCAAGACGGTGGAGATCCACATGGATCTGATCGAGGAATTCAGCAAGCAGCTGATGCTCAAGGGCAAGAAGAACGACTTTCTTCAGGACTACCGCCTGGCCCTGCTCGACGTGATGGCCCACCTCTGCGAGATGTACCGGCGCTCCATCCCTCCCGATCTCCCCCTCATGCCCGCTCCCCTGCCCGAAGCCGGCCTCCCCGAATCCACCCTGCCTCCCGCCTGATCCTCCGTCATGACATTGCGCAAGACCTACATCCTGAAGCTCTACGTAGCCGGCAACACTCCCAATTCCATGCGGGCTCTGAAGACGCTGCGCGACATCCTCGAGACCGAGTTCCGAGGGGTCTACGCCCTCAAGGTGATCGACGTGCTCAAGAATCCTCAGCTGGCCGAGGAGGACAAGATCCTGGCCACACCAACGCTCGCCAAGATCCTGCCGCCGCCGGTCCGGAGGATCATCGGCGACCTTTCTGACCGTGAACGGGTGCTGATCGGCCTGGACCTTCTCTACGAGGAACTGTCCGAGGAGGAATACCAACAGGACATCGACGCCCTGGCGTCGACCGGGGATCCCCCCGCCTCGGAACCTGCCTGAACTCCGTCCCAAGCCCTCCGCTTCCCTCCACCTTCTCCCTCCGCCCCGTCCCTCCCTTCGATGCAGGACCCCACAGACGTCAGCCCGAGTCTCAGCTCCCCGGCCTCAGGAGCCGGACCCATGCAGGTGCAGAAGATTCCCACCGGAATCGAGGGGTTCGATGACATCTGTCATGGCGGGCTGCCGATCGGACGATCGACGCTGATCAGCGGCACGTCCGGGACGGGCAAGACGGTGTTCTCGCTCAATTTTCTCTGCAATGGCATCCGCCAGTTCAACGAGCACGGCATCTTCGTGACCTTCGAGGAATCCCCCCTCGACATCCTGCGGAACGCCGCCAGCTTCGGCTGGGATCTGCAGGAGATGGTGGAGCATGACAAGCTGTTCCTGCTCGATGCCTCCCCGGATCCCGACGGTCAGGAAGTCTCCGGCAGTTTCGACCTCTCCGGCCTGATCGAAAGGATCAACTACGCGATCCGGAAATACAAGGCCAAGCGGGTGGCCATCGATTCGATCACCGCCGTCTTCCAGCAGTACGACGCCATCTCCGTGGTGCGGCGGGAGATCTTCCGGCTGATTGCCCGGCTCAAGGAGATCGGGGTCACCACGGTGATGACCACCGAGCGGATCGACGAGTACGGACCCATCGCCCGCTATGGCGTCGAGGAGTTCGTCTCCGACAACGTGGTGATCCTGCGCAACGTGCTGGAGGGGGAGCGCCGCCGCCGCACGGTGGAGATCCTCAAGCTCCGCGGCACCACCCACATGAAGGGGGAGTTTCCCTTCACCATGGGCAGCCACGGCATCGGTGTCTTCCCGCTCGGGGCGATGCGGCTCACCCAGCGCTCCTCCAACGTGCGCCTCAGTTCCGGTGTGCCCCGGCTCGATGAGATGTGCGGGGGCGGCTTCTTCAAGGACTCGATCATCCTGGCGACCGGGGCCACGGGCACCGGCAAGACGCTCCTGGTCAGCAAGTTCCTCGAGGATGCCTGCCGCAGCAAGGAACGGGCGATCCTGTTCGCCTACGAGGAATCCCGCTCCCAGCTGCTGCGCAACGCCACCAGCTGGGGGATCGACTTCGAGCAGATGGAGCAGGACGGCCTGCTCAAGATCATCTGCGCCTACCCGGAATCCACCGGCCTGGAGGATCACCTGCAGATCATCAAGACCGAGATCAGCCAGTTCAAGCCATCACGGATGGCGATCGATTCTCTCTCCGCCCTTGCCCGGGGGGTGAGTCACAACGCCTTCCGGCAATTCGTGATCGGGGTGACGGGGTATGCCAAGCAGGAGGAGATCGCCGGATTCTTCACCAACACCTCCGAAGAGTTCATGGGCAGCCACTCGATCACCGACTCCCACATCTCCACCATCACCGACACGATCCTGCTGCTGCAGTACGTGGAGATCCGTGGGGAGATGGCCCGGGCACTGAACGTGTTCAAGATGCGCGGTTCCTGGCACGACAAGGGGATCCGGGAATTCGTGATCACGGGCAACGGTCCTGAGATCAAGGACTCCTTCGCCAATTTCGAGCGCATCATCAGCGGGGTGCCCCACCGGATCAGCAGCGACGAGAGGGCCGACCTGGGGCGGATCATGCGGGGGGTGGAAGGGGACAGCTGAGGCGGGGGCTCAGCTGTGGTTCGCCATGCCCCGCCGTTCCACCTGCACCTGGAGTTCATCGCGGTCGGCCTGCTCCAGGGGCAGGTCGAACCAGAAGGTGGTGCCCACCCCGAGCTCGCTCACCATCTGGGCCTGGCTGTCGTGCTTCTCCAGGATCCCCCGCACGATCGAGAGCCCCAGACCGGTGCCCGCCTCGGTGTGCACGGCGTTCTCCACCCGGTAGAAGCGCTCGAAGATACGTTCCTGGTCGGCCTCGGAGATGCCGCAGCCGGTGTCGGCGATCTCCACCCGCAGCCGGGGCAGCGGTGAGGTGAAGGCGCAGGCCGCGTGTTCCCCGGGCACGGCGGCAGGGTCGAGCAGACAGTGGTCGGGCCAGGGATAGGCCCGCAGGAGGAGCTGGCCACCTCGGGGTGTGAACTTGAGGGCATTGCCCACCAGGTTGTCGAGCACCTGCAGCAGCAGGTCCCAGTTGCCCCGCACCCGCGGCAGCTGGGATTCGCCGGCGAACATCAGGCTCACCCCCTTCTCCTCCGCGTTCAGTCGGTAGGTCCGCAGGGTCTGCTCGATCGCCGGGGCCAGCTCCATCGGCTCGAGCTGCCAGACCCGGTCGGACTCGAGCCGCGAGAGGTCGAGCACATCGGTGACCAGCCGCGCCAGACGATCGGTCTCGGCATTGGCGATGCTCAGGAATTCCTTCTGCTCCCCTGGGCTGAGCAGGTCCCCCATGTCATGGAGGGTCTCCACGTAGCTCTTGATGTTGCAGAGGGGGGTCCGGAGCTCGTGGGAGACATTGCTGATGAAGCGGCTCTGGGCGGCGTTCAGCTCCACCTCGCGGGTGAGGTCCTGGATGGTCATGGCGATGCCCTTGAGGCTCTCACCGCTGGCATCCCGCACCGACTGGAGAACGATGCGCAGGGTCCTGGGGGGTTCGCCGAAGCTGCAGCGCACGTCGGTGGTGTCGCTCTCGGAGGTGATCAGGCTCTCCAGAGGATCGTGGAGTTCCATGGCCAGCCGGTCGGGCAGCTCGGCGGCCAGCTCGCTGCCCTCCAGATTGCGCCCCTCCCAGCGGAACAGCCGCCTGGCGGTGGGGTTGGCCAGCACGATCCGGCCGTCGGCGTCGAGCAGGACGGCGCCGTCGGCCATGGTGGCGATCAGGGACTGCTGCTTCACCTGGGCGGCGGTGAGCTCCTCGATGTTGGCCGCCTTGTAAGCCTCCAGCTGGGCGGCCATGGTGTTGAAGCCGTTGAGCAGTTCCCCCAGCTCGCCCCCCACCGGCAGGGCGATGCGGGTCTCGAAATTGCCGCCGGCGATCGAGCGCACCCCGCGCAGCAGTTCCTTGACCGGCTCGGTGATCGTGAGGGCGTTGAAGACCGAGCCCAGGATCACCAGCACCCAGATGGAGATGAACACCGCCACGGTGACCTCGCGGGTGAGGGCCGCACTGGCCAGCAGGGTCTCGTTGGGGTTGATGCCCAGGGCCACGACGCCCAGGTAGCGGTCGTCGCTGACCATGGGCACGAACACGTCGGTGACCTGGCCATCGGGGGTGAGGTGCTGGCGAATCAGCGGGTTGTCGGGGCGGCGCTGGATGTCGGCGGGGAGCTCCAGGCGACGGCTGAGCACCCGTTCGCCCGTGCCGGAGCTGGCGCCCATGGGAATGCCCAGGTAGATCACGCCGTCGGAATCGGCGAAGAAGATGTAGCGCAGGCTGCGGCTCGACTGCCAGAACCGCTCCGCCACCGTCGCCAGTTCGCGGTCATTGCCCTGGGCCACCAGGGGGGTGACGTTGGCCGAGAGCAGCAGCCCCAGATCCCTGGCATAGCGGGTGTCGCTCATGCGGGCATCCCGCTGGATGCCATTGAGTGCCAGGAAGGTGATGCCGGTCATCAGCAGGCTCACCACCAGAGTGGCCACCGCCAGCAGTTTGGTCTGAAGGCTGAACTCGGCCCACCAGCGCTGCAGGCGCTCCCGCCAGACGCGCAGGACGTCCACCGGATCGGCGCCTGGCTGGGCGGGAGCGGGCTCGAGAGTCGTCATGGCCGCGGGACCGGCAACCGGGTGCGCACCTGATGGCCGATGTCGCGGCGGAAGGTCATGCCCTCGAAGGCCACCTGCCCCAGGGCCGCATAGGCCTGCGCGAAGGCCGTGTCGAAGTCGCCCGCCTGGGCCACCACCGCCAGCACCCGGCCGCCGGCGGTGACCACCCGGCCGTCCTCGCCCCGGCGGCTGCCGGCATGGAACAGCTGCAGAGCGGGCCCAGCCCCGAGCTCCGCGTGGATCGGATCCCCCCGGCGCACCTCTCCGGGGTACCCCTCGGCAGCGGCGATCACGCAGGCACTGCAGCGGGGCTCGATCGACAGCGGCGGGGCCGCCTCCAGCCGGCCGGTGGCGCAGGCCAGCAGCACGCTGGCCAGCTCAGGCCCGAGCAGGGGCATCAGGGTCTCGCATTCCGGGTCGCCGAAGCGGCAGTTGAACTCGATCACCCTGGGCCCCGCCTCGGTGAGCATCAGTCCGGCGAAGATCACGCCGCGGTAGTCGATGCCCCGGCGGCGCAGGGCCGCGAGCACGGGCTCCAGCACCAGGCGGCGCACCTGCTCCAGCCCCGCCGCATCCAGCAGCGGCGCGGGGGCGTAGGCCCCCATGCCGCCGGTGTTCGGGCCCGTGTCCCCCTCGCCGATCCGCTTGTGATCCTGGGCGGGGGGCAGCAGCACCATGCCGCGGCCGTCGGTGAGGGCGAACACCGAAACCTCCGGCCCGTGCAGCCGCTCCTCCAGTACCAGGGAGGGGGCGGCGGCCTCGCCGCCGGATCCTCCGGACTGGAAGCGACCGGCGAACACCTCCTCGATGGCCCGCCGGCACTCCTCGAGGCTCTCGGCCACCGTGACGCCCTTGCCCGCCGCCAGCCCATCGGCCTTGACCACCAGGGGCCGACCGTGCCGTTCCAGGATCTCCAGCGCCTGCCGGCGATCCGCCGCCGCCCAGTAGCGGGCCGTGGGGACCCCCGCCTCCTGCATCAGTTCCTTGGCCCAGCGCTTGCTGGCCTCCAGCAGGGCACCATCGGCCCCGGGCCCGAAGACCGCCACCCCTTCCTGCCGCAGACGATCGGCGAGACCGGCCGCCAGCGGTGCCTCCGGCCCCACCACCACCAGATCGATGGCCCGCAGGCGGCAGGCCTCGGCCAGGGCCTGGTGATCGGTTTCGGCGATGGACAGCTGGACGCAACCCGCCAGATCCGCGGTGCCGCCGTTGCCGGGCGCCACCAGCACCTGCTCGACCCCAGGACAGCGGGCCAGGGCCCAGCCCAGGGCATTCTCCCGGCCGCCGCCTCCGACCACCAGGATCCGGGCCGGTGTCGGCGGAGCATCGAAGGCGGTGGTCGGCGCCATGGGGTCGAGCGGAGGGCAGTCGGAGGGGCGGAGCGAGAACTTGGATCGGTGCGGTCAGCTCCCCTAGGTTGAGCGCCGGCACGGGTGCTGCACCGGTCGCCCTCACCTGCCTAGCCGCCGCTCAGCGTTGCCATTCTCCTCGACCGCCGCCATCACCGCCGGCACGCCCGCCGACCCTGACGCCGGAGCCGGCCACCGGATCGCCCCGTCCCCCCGGGGCCGGCGCCTCGCGCGGCCGCTCCTCGCCCTGGCCGCCCTCGGCCTGACGCTGCCGGCCGTGGCCCAACCGGCGGCGGGCATTCCGTCCCCGGAGCCGGCGGCGAGCCGGGCTGCGCCCGCCCGGCCGGACAACGCCGAGGCAGAGACCAGTCCCGAGGCCCCGCCGCTGCTGAGCGAGAAGGCGTTCGCCGAGGTGCTGCGCAGCGGCGACCTCGAACAGCTGGACGCGGCCTGCCGCCAGAGCGCCGACGCCGACCGCAAGGAACGACTGCGTCAGCTTCAGCAGCGGCTGCTGACGATCCATCCGGCCCCCCAGCCCCTGCCGGTGGTACTGGCCAACGCCGATGTGCTGCTCAGCTGCCGGGCGCCCAGCGAGGCGATGACCGTGCTCAACCGCTACGGCCCGGCCGCGGGAGCCGAACGGGTGCAGTGGCTGCAACTTCAGTGGCGGGCCGCCGCGGCGGGCCTCGATCACCGGCGGGCGGCCCTGGCCCTGGAACGGTTGCAGCGGGAAGGGGGCACCCCCCTCGATGGCCTGACATTGCCCCTGCAGCGCCGGGAGGACGGCACGCTGGTCAGCCGGTCAGGGCTGGAACTGCTGGCCACCCACCTGGAGTCCCGCGGCTTCCCTCGGATCGCCGGCGAACTGCTGGCCCAGGCCCGCCGACCCGGTCTCAGCGGAGCCCTGCGGCTGCAGCAGGCGGTGGCGCTGCTCGCGGAGCTGCCGGCCCCGCAGCGGGACGCCCTGCTGGAGACGGCGCTGGAGCAGGCGGCGGCGGCCGGCGCCTGGGGTCTGGTGGCGGAACTGCTCGACACCCAGGCCGCCCTCCCCTCGGAGCGGGCCGTGGCCCGACGCCTGCGGCTCAGCGGCCGCATCGATGACGCCTACGGGGAATGGCGCTGGCTGCGCCAGGATCCGACGGCCGCCGCTCGTGTCCGTCAGCTGGAGATCCAGCTCCGCTCGCCCCGCGATCCCGGCGGCCATGCCGCCGACCTGCCGGTGGTCCCGACGGGGACGCCGCCCTCCACGACGCCCTCGCCATGACCCTGTCCCCAGCCACCGGTCCCCTGCTCTACGAAGGCAAGGCGAAGCGGGTGTACGCCACCGACCGGGACGACGTGGTGGCGGTGGAGTACAAGGACGATGCCACGGCCTTCAATGCCCTCAAGAAAGCCCGCCTGCTGGGCAAGGGGGCGATGAACTGCCGCATCTCCGCCCTGCTGTTCGAGCACCTGGAAGGGTTGGGTGTGCCCACCCACTACCTCGGTCTGCACGGCGACCACTGGATGATGGTGCGACCGGTGAAGGTGGTGCCGGTGGAGGTGGTGGTGCGCAACCTGGCGGCCGGATCCCTCTGCAGTCAGATGCCGATCGCGGCGGGCACCCCCCTGGCCCCCCCCCTGATCGACCTGTACTACAAGGACGACGCCCTGGGCGATCCGCTGCTCAGCGAGGCCCGTCTGGAGCGACTGGGGGTGGTGACGACCGATCAGCTGCAGGCGATCAGGACTCTGGCCTTGCGGGTCAACGAGGGCCTGCGGGGGCTGTTCGGCCAGGTGGGGCTGCAGTTGGTCGATTTCAAGATCGAACTGGGGTTCACCGCGGCAGCGGAGCTGGTGCTGGCCGATGAGATCAGTCCCGACACCTGCCGCCTCTGGGACCTTGGGGTGAGCGACGCGCAGGAGAGGATTCTGGACAAGGATCGCTTCCGCCAGGATCTGGGCGGCGTCGTCGAGGCCTACGGGGAGGTCCTCAAACGGGTCCAAGGGGTCTGTCCGGAACCGCGTGTCTACCGGTAAGGTCAGCGCACTTTGCGGCCAGGCCGCTCTCCAGACGACATCCATGACTGGCGTTCGCCCCGGCCGGCCCCACATCCTTCGAAGGGCCACGCCATGGGCGGCGACGGCCTCCCTGCCCCTCCTGGGCGCCCTGCTGCTGACCGGTGCCCCTGCCTCAGCGGCCGAAGCGCCCTCCGGCCGCGGGGAGGGACGGCCGCCCTCGGCTTCGCTGGCCCAGGCCGGTGCCGATCCCTTCGCTGAGCCGGCGCCTGCCTCCCCTGCCGCTCCGCAGGGATCGCCGACGACCCCGGCCACGCCGGCCACACCGGTCGCCCCCGCAGGTCCGGGCGGCCCCCCGGCCAGCGGCGGTGACCGGCCCGGCAAACCCTCCCTCGGGCCGGCCGGCACGCCGGCGGCCACCGCCGAGCCCAGGGTGTTGGTCAGCGAAGTGGTGATCGAGGGCCTGGCCGACCATCCCGAGCGCGAACGGCTGGAGCGGGCCGCCTATGACGCGATGACGGTGACGCCGGGCAACGCGGTCACCCGCAGCGAACTCGAGACGGACCTGCAGGCCATCTACGCCACCGGCTGGTTCTCCGACGTGCGCATCCAGCCCCAGGACGGCCCTCTCGGGGTGCGCCTGGTGGTGTCGGTGGTGCCCAATCCGGTGCTGACCAAGGTGAGCCTCGATCCGGCCGACGCCAAGCTGCCCGCCTCGGTGGTGCAGGACACGTTCGCCAGCGATTTCGGCAAGACCCTGAACCTGGCCACCCTGCAGACCCGCATGCAGGACCTGCAGAAGTGGTATTCCGATCAGGGCTATTCCCTGGCCCGGGTCACCGGTCCCTCCCGGGTGAGCCCCGACGGCGAGGTGCAGTTGGTGGTGCGCCAGGGGACGGTGAAGGGTGTGGAGGTGCAGTTCCTCAACAAGGAGGGCTCCGCCACGAACGACAAGGGCCAGCCGATCAAGGGCAAGACCAAGACCTGGGTCATCACCCGCGAGATCTCCATCAAGCCCGGCGAGGTGTTCAACCGCCGCAATCTCGAGGACGACCTCAAACGGCTCTACGGCACCGGCCTGTTCAGCGACGTGAAGGTGACCCTGCGGCCGGAGCCGGAGAATCCCGGCTCCGTGGTGATCGTGCTGGGGGTGGTCGAGCAGTCCACCGGTTCGCTCTCCGGCGGCCTGGGCTACAGCCAGAGCCAGGGTGTCTTCGGCCAGATCCAGCTTCAGGACAGCAACCTGTTCGGAAGGGCCTGGGACCTGTCCACCAGCTTCACCTACGGCCAGTTCGGCGGTCTGGCGGACATCTCCTTCACCGATCCCTGGATCAAGGGCGACCGCTACCGCACCGCCTTCCGCCTGAGGGCCTTCATCAGCCGGGAAGCCCCCCAGGTGTTCCAGAGCCAGAACAACGGCAACATCTTCACCCTCGCCGACTTCTACCAGGCTCCCGGAACGAAGATTGCCAACAACATCTTCTCGCCGTTCAATCCCCTCGGACAGGTCTTCGCCTCGGTCACCGCGGCGCGCATCGCCGCGGAATCCAGCGGCCAGAACCTCAGCTGGTTCCAGTACGAGGGCAACAACGTCCTGATCCAGCGGGTGGGTGCCAACGTCCAGTTCGTGCGGCCCCTCAACGGCGGCAACCCCTTCAAGCGGGCCCCGTGGAGCCTGCTGGTGGGGCTCACCGGCCAGGTCGCCACGCCCATGGATTACTCAGGCACCACCCGTCGCTACGGCCTGGCAGCGACCCAGAACACCAACCTGGTCTTCGGCGTGCCGAACAGCTCGGTGATCTGTCTGGCCTACAACTGCGCCTCCCGCAACCAACTGGTGGGCCTGCGTCTGGCCGCCACGATGAACACGCTCAACGACGCCCGCAATCCCACCCAGGGCAATTTCCTGAGCCTGGGCACCGAGCAGTTCTTCTCCGTCGGCCCCGACTCCCCCAGCTTCAACCGCATCCGGGGCAGCTTCACCCACTACATCCCCGTGCGCTGGCTGAAGTTCTACAAGGGCTGCCGGCCCCGGGCCGGTGAGTCGGAGGACTGCAAACAGGCTCTGGCCTTCCAGGTCTCCGCCGGCACCACCATCGGCACGATTCCCCCCTACGAAGCGTTCTGTGTGGGTGGGGGCAACTCGGTGCGTGGCTATTACGACTGCGATCTCGGCGTCGGCACGAGCTTCGGCGAGGCCACGATCGAATACCGCTTCCCCCTGTTCAGCATCGTCAGCGGCGAACTGTTCGTCGATGGCGGCACCACCTTCGGCACCCAGTCGAAGGTGACCGGCAATCCCGGCGGACTGCTCGACAAGCCCGGCTCCGGCTTCTCGGTCGGCACCGGCCTGATCGTGACCACGCCGGTGGGCCCCCTGCGGCTGGAGTTCGCCAGCCGGGACTTCTCCAGTGACTGGCGCTTCAACCTCGGTGTGGGCTGGAAGTTCTAGTGACGCACTGGCCCAGCGACTACAGCCAGGCCTGGACCCTCGCCTCGAGCGTGGAGCGCAGCGGCGTCGGCCTGCACAGCGGCGCGGTTTCCCGGCTCCGGCTCGGCCCCTCGGAGCGGCCGGGCTACTGGCTGGGCTGGCTCGACGCTCCGGAGCGCCCCCTGCAACGGCTCGGCCCGGCCCAGGTGAGCGACACCCGGCTGTGCACCTGCCTCCGTTTCGGGGATCGCCGGCTGGCGACAGTGGAGCATCTGCTGGCAGCCCTGGCCGGAACTGGGGTGAGCCAGGCAGAACTGCTGGTCGAGGGCGAGGAGGTGCCCCTCCTCGACGGCTCGGGGCTGCCCTGGGTGGAGGCGATCGGCGAGGCGGGCCTCAGCGCCAGGGGGGAGCGTGCCGAGCCTGCCCTGCCGCCCCTGCCCCTCACCCTCCAGCAGGGTCAGGGGTTCGTGGTGGCCCTGCCGAGTGACCGCCCGCTCCTGGCCGCGGCCATCGACTTCCCCCAGGCCGCCATCGGCCGGCAGTTCTTCAGCCTCGAGCTCACGCCGGAGCGCTTCGTGGCGGAGATCGCCCCGGCCCGGACCTTCGGCTTCCGCGAGCAGGTGGAGCAGCTGCTGGCCGCCGGGTTGATCCGCGGCGGCGCCCTCGACAATGCCCTGGTCTGCGACGGCGACCGCTGGCTGAATCCGCCCCTCCGCTATACCGACGAACCGGTGCGGCATAAGCTGCTGGACCTGCTGGGAGATCTGGCGCTGGTGGGCCTGCCCCGGGCCCACGTCTTTGCCTACCGCGGTTCCCATGGCCTGCATACCGCCATGGCCGCGGCTCTGGCGTTCCAGGCGCCTCACCCGCCCGTGCCCGTCCCCACCCGCTGATTCCTTGACCGTTCTTCCATCCGCCGCCCCACCGGCCACCCCCGCGTCCCCCTGCAGAGCCAGCGAATCGGCCAGTCCGGTGGTTCTCAGCAGCGATCAGATCCTCAACCTTCTTCCCCATCGCTATCCCTTCGCCCTCGTGGATCGGGTGGTGGATTACGTGCCCGGCAAGAAGGCGGTGGCGATCAAGAACGTGACCTTCAACGAACCCCAGTTCCAGGGCCATTTCCCCGGTCGCCCCCTCATGCCCGGGGTCCTTATCGTTGAGGCCATGGCCCAGGTCGGCGGGCTGATCGTCACCCAGATGCCCGATCTGCCCAAGGGCCTGTTCGTCTTCGCCGGGATCGACGGGGTCCGTTTCCGGCGGCCTGTGGTGCCTGGCGATCAGCTGCTGATCACCTGCGAACTGCTCAGCCTCAAGCGCCGGCGTTTCGGCAAGGTGCGCGCCGACGCCAGGGTGGAGGGCCAGCAGGTCTGCTCGGGCGAGCTGATGTTCTCGCTCGTGGACTGAGGCGATGTCCAGCGCAGCCATGGCGACGTCCGTGCATCCCACGGCGGTGGTCGATCCCAGAGCCCGGCTGGGCTCCGGCGTGGAGATCGGCCCCTATGCCGTGATCGGCCCGGAGGTGGAGATCGGCGAGGGCAGCCGCATCGGCCCCCACGTGGTGATCGACGGCCGGGTACGGATGGGGAAGGGCAACCGGATCTTCCCGGGCGCCTGCATCGGCCTCGAACCCCAGGATCTCAAGTACGGCGGCGCCCCCACGGAGGTGGTGATCGGGGACGGGAACACGATCCGGGAATGCGTCACCATCAACCGGGCCACGGCGGAAGGGGAACAGACCGTGCTCGGCAGCGGCAATCTGCTGATGGCCTACAGCCACATCGGCCACAACTGCCAGCTGGCCGACCGCATCGTGATCGCCAATGGCGTCGCGGTGGCGGGCCATGTGGTGATCGGGGATCGTGCCGTGATCGGCGGCGTGCTGGGCATCCACCAGTTCGTGCACATCGGCACGCTGGCCATGGTGGGCGGCATGAGCAGGATCGACCGGGATGTGCCCCCCTTCATGACCGTGGAGGGGCACCCGGGCCGTATCCGCGGCCTCAATCGCGTCGGCCTGCGCCGCAGCGGCATGGCCCAGGCCGACGACGGTGCCCAGTTCCGCCAGCTCCAGGATCTCTGGACCCTCATCTACCGCAGCGACTTGGTACTGGCAGCGGCCCTGCGGCAGGCGCGGGAAAGGCCCCTGCTGGCCGCGGCCGATGAGCTGTGCTCCTTCCTGGAGGCCTCGGTGGGACCGGGCCGGCGCGGACCGCTGCCGGCCCAGCGCTGATGGTGCGCCTGCTCATCAGCACCGGGGAGGTGTCCGGTGATCTGCAGGGTTCGCTGCTGGTGAAGGCCCTGCACGAGGAGGCGGCGCGCCGCAGCCTGCCCCTGGAGGTGGTGGCCCTGGGGGGCAGCCGGATGGAACGGGCCGGCGCCCGGCTTCTGGCGGACACCACCCGGCTCGGAGCGATCGGCCTGTGGGAACCGATCCCCCTGGTGCTCCCCACCCTGCGGCTGCAGGCGCGCGTCCGCCGCTGGCTCCGTCAGCACCCCCCCGACGCGGTGGTGCTGATCGACTACATGGGGGCGAACGTGAACCTGGGCCTGCGGCTGAAACGGCTCTACCCGCAGGTGCCCATCACCTATTACATCGCCCCCCAGGAGTGGGCCTTCCGGCTGGGCGAGGGCGGCACCACCCGGCTGATCGGGTTCACCGATCGGATCCTGGCGATCTTTCCGGAGGAGGCCCGCTTCTACGGGGCGCGGGGGGCCCAGGTCACCTGGGTGGGTCACCCCCTGATCGACACCCTCCAGCAGACCCCCACCCGCCAGGAGGCCCGCCGGCAGCTGGGACTGGAGGCGGATGCCCCGGTGCTGCTGCTGCTGCCCGCCTCCCGGCGGCAGGAACTGCGCTACCTGCTGCCGCCGATGGCCCAGGCGGTGGCCCTGCTGCAGCGGCGCCTTCCCGGGCTGCAGGTGCTGCTGCCCGCCGGTCTGCCGGGGTTCGAGCAGACCCTGGGCGAGGCGCTGGCGGCCGCCGGCGCCACCGCCGTCCGGGTGATCCCGGCGGGCGAGGCCGATGGGCTGCGCCCGCTGCTCTGCGCCGCCGCGGATGCCGCCCTCACCAAGTCCGGCACCGCCAACCTGGAGCTGGCCCTGCGCGGGGTGCCCCAGGTGACGGGCTACCGGGTGAGCCGGCCCACCGCTTTCCTGGCGAAACACGTGCTCCATTTCAACGTCGCCCACATCTCTCCGGTGAACCTGGTGCTGGGCGAGCGCCTCGTCCCCGAGCTGCTCCAGGACGGCTTCACCCCGGAAGCCATCGTGGCGGCCCTGACCCCCCTGTTCGATCCCACCTGCGGGGCCCGGGAGCGGGTGCTGGAGGGCTACGGTCGGCTGAGACAGAAGCTGGGAGAGCCGGGTGTCACCCGCCGGGCGGCCGCGGCGATCCTGGAACCGTTCCTCGAACCGTGCGCGGAACCTGCCCCATGCGCCTGACACCACCCGCCTGACACCATGCGCCTGATCGCCCTGCTGCTGGGCCTGCTGCTCGCCCTGGGGGGGCCGGTGGCTCCCGCCCTGGCGGCCACCGAGGAGGCGGTGCTGGCTGGAGGCTGCTTCTGGTGCCTGGAGCACGACCTGGAGCAGCTCCCGGGCGTGCTCGACGTGGTGAGCGGCTACAGCGGCGGCAAGGGGGCCAACCCCACCTACAAGCAGGTGTCCGCGGGGGGCACCGGCCATCAGGAGGCGGTGCGGGTGCGGTTCGACAACACGGTGATCCGCTACGACACCCTGCTGCGGTCCTACTGGCGCAACATCGACCCCCTCGACGGCGGCGGTCAGTTCTGCGACCGCGGGGATTCCTACCGGCCCGTGATCTTCACCACCAGCGCCAACCAGGCCGTGGAGGCCCGCAACAGCCTGGTGGCCGCAGCCCGGGAACTCGGCAGGCCCGCGGCGGCGATCAAGGTGACCATCCGTCCCCTGTCGCGGTTCTGGCCGGCGGAGGGCTACCACCAGGATTACGCCAGGCGCAACGGCCTCCTCTACGGCTACTACCGCTGGTCCTGCGGCAGGGACCGACGGCTCGATGCGCTCTGGGGTCCACGGTCCCGCAGCAGCCAGCGTTGGCAGGGCAGCTGAGGGAGGTGACGGGCATCACCCGGAGAGCCTCCGATCGGCCGCCCCCCCTGTCATCGCCAGGACGGATGGCCTAGCGTTTCTCCGTCGCCGTGGGGGCCTGCCTATGTATCTGCTGACCATCCGGGACGGTCTGCAGACCCGCCACTTCGGACCCTACGGGAGCACGAGGGAGGCGGCCGACGATCTCGACAGATTCCAGGCGAACAGTGCGGCGGGCAGCGGCGAGAAGGCCTCCTGGCAGATCCACCGGCTCGAGTCCCCCGCCGACCTCCGCGCCAGCCTGGCCGGCAGCAGCGGCCCCGAACCGGTGGCCGTCTGAGATTCAGGGTCTGGGGGGCGTGCGGGGATAGCCACGCAGCAGGCCGCTCTCGATCATCAGCCCCACCCCCGCGTTGATCAGGATCAGCCCCAGGGTGCCGTACCAGAACCACGGCCCTGCCTGGGGCAGTGACGTCCCCCGATCCATCGAGGCCGCCAGGGCCGACCAGGTCTGGATGCCCTTGCGGATCACCGCTTCGCCGAAGAGGCAGAGTCCTGCCGGCAGCAGCAGCACCCCGAGCTGGGCCTTCACATACCAGCGGATCTTGTGAACGGCCATGGGGAGGGTTGCTCTGGGCTGGGCCCAAACCTAGGTGCTCGGTCTCAGCAGGGGGCACCGCCGACCAGCCAGGCCACCAGGGTGCGGACGCCGAAGCCGGTGGCCCCCGCCGGATCCAGTCCCCGGGGTTTGTCGTTCCAGACGGTGCCGGCGATGTCCAGGTGGGCCCAGGGCAGCCCCTTGGTGACGAAGTCCTGGAGGAAGAGGGCGGCGGTGATCGAGCCGCCGGGGCGCGGGCCGGTGTTCTTGAGGTCGGCGATGGGGCTCTTGAGCCCCTCCTTGTAGGACCCGCGCAGGGGCATCCGCCAGAGGGCCTCGCCCCCGGTCCTGCCGGCGGTCACCAGCGCCTCGGCGAGGGCGTCGCTCGGGGACCACAGACCGGCGATCTCCTCGCCCAGGGCGATCACGCAGGCCCCGGTGAGGGTGGCCAGATCGACGATGGCGTCAGGCTCCAGCCCACAGGCGTAGACGAGGGCATCGGCGAGGGTGAGCCGGCCTTCCGCATCGGTGTTGTTGATCTCGATGGTCTTGCCGTTGGAGGCCGTGAGCACATCCCCCGGATGGATGGCACTACCGCTGATCATGTTCTCGCAGCTGGCCACGATCACGTGCACCTCCACTCCGGCGGGACGGATCTGGCCGATGGCCCGGGCAGCCCCCCAGGACCGCGGCGCTGCCGCCCATGTCGTACTTCATCATCTCGATCTGGGAGCCCGCCGTCTTGAGGTTGTAGCCGCCGGAATCGAAGGTGAGGCCCTTGCCGACGAGGGCCACCCGCCGGGTCACCTCCCCGTCGGGGCGGTAGGTGAGATGGATGAACTTGGGCGGCAGGTCCGACCCCTGGGCCACCCCCAGGTAGGCCCCCATGCCGAGGGCCTCGCAGTCGTCCCGTTCGAGAACCTTCAGCTCCATGCCGAAGGCCGAAGCGATGGCGGCTGCCTCGTCGGCCAGGGCCTGGGGGGTCACCTTGTTGGGGGGAGCCGCCACCAGCCGGCGGGCCAGCTCCACACCGGCGCAGGTGGCCTCCAAGGAGGCCAACCCCGTTGACGCCTCCGCCCCCAGCCCGAGCAGGGTCACCCGGCGCGGCTCGCTGCGGGGCTCAGGGTCGCTCTTGAAGCGCTGGTCGGCGTAGAGCCCCAGCCGCACTGCTTCGGCCATCGCGGCCGCGGCGGCGCCGGCCTCCAGCCCCTCCACCGGCATCCACAGGCCCAGATCCTCGGCGCCGGCGGCCGCGGCACTGCGGGCGGCGCCGGCACTGGCCTGGCGCAGGGCATCGAGACCGAACTCCGCCGGATCCCCCAGCCCCATCAGGATCAGGGTGGCCGGATCGCCCCCGGGCCTCTCGAGACTCAGGCTCTGGCCAGGTTTGCCCTCGAAACGGCGGCGCCGCAGCAGGCCCTCGAGGTCGCCGGCCACCAGCGGCTCCACCAGGGCACGGCCATCCCCCCCGGCCTCGGCGAACAGACCCACCACCAGGGCGTCACCCGTCCAGGTCTCCGCCAGGGGACCGGAAACGGCAAGACAACGGAACTCCATGCGGCCAGGACGGGCGGGCGGCGATCGTAGCCAGCCCCCGGCGCGCCCTTCAGGCGGGGACGGCCGTGAACGGCGTGGCCCAGCGGTCGCGGGTCTCCTTGTTGAACGGCGGCAGCCAGCGCCGGATCATCGCCTGCTCCAGGGCCCGGCGGGGAGCGATCGCCGCCGGCACGTCGCACCAGAAGCGGATGCTCGGACGGGCCTCCAGCCCCGCCCGTGCCAGCGCCTCGCCATAGGCCGCCAGGTAGTACTTGCAGTCGTGGTCACCCTTCCAGCGCTGATCGGCCCGCCCCGTCTCGCCCACGTAGAGCAGCAGGGGGACGTCCAGATCGGGGGGCCGGTCCATCACCAGATAGAGGGCCGGCCCGTGGTGGGCAGGCCGGGGCCAGCGCCAGAAGGAGAGGCTCTGGGGGGCTCAGGACCAGGGGATCGAACCGGCGCGCCCGCTCCAGGGGATCGGCGGGGTCCGGCGTGTCGGGGAACAGCTGACCCTGCCGCTGGGGGGCCGCGGCACCGGCCTGGTGATGGAGGGGGCCCTGATGCTCGGCGAGCCGTCGCTGCCAGGCGAGCAGTTGCTCCCGCAGCAGCGGCAGCTCCTGCGCCGGCGGGGAGGCGCCGGCGGCGACCGTGGCCGGGAAGAGCTCCCCCTGCCGACTCATCGGGAGGGCCGCGGCGCCGGGGGCAGCACCGGTCCGGGGGGGGCAGGCTCGAAGCCCACCCGGCCGATCCAGCGCTCTACCAGCTCCGGGGGAAGCTGCAGGCGTTGCTGCAGATCGGCCAGATCCCGGAATGGCCGGCGCGTCCTCTCCCGCAGGAGCCGGTGGCAGCGCTCCGCCGTCAGGCCCAGTCGGTCCCGCAGCTCTACTTCGGTGGCCCGGTTGATCGCCAGCGGAGCCGGCGCCGCCTCGGGTCCGCCATCGCCGTACCAGCGGAAGCGGAGCACAGGAAGCCAGCTGCGGATCGCCTCCGGCGGAACCTGGAGGGCCTGGGCCAGATCGTCGGGGCCGCTGAGCTGGACACCGCCGCGGCGGAGCCGCTGCAGCAGATCCACCTGATCGGGCCGGCAGCCGGGCAGCCGCAACCAGTCCTC
Source organism: Cyanobium sp. CACIAM 14 (assembly GCA_000708525.1). Lineage (GTDB taxonomy): Bacteria > Cyanobacteriota > Cyanobacteriia > PCC-6307 > Cyanobiaceae > Cyanobium. The sequence goes on along the minus strand of JMRP01000002.1, from coordinate 79,647 downwards.
GGCGCAGGCGCGGTTGACGTCGAGGTGCCAGCCGAGGTCGGCGGCATGGCGCACCTCCTCGGCACTCCGCAGGCGCAGGCCGGGATTCTGGGCGAGCTTGAGGGCCAGCAGCTCCTTCTCCACCCCCACGTCCTCAGCCATGGCGGAGCGGCCTGCCGGGCCTGCCGGGTCGGACCCCTCACGGGCAGGAGGCGGGGGGGCCGGCGGCAGCTGCCCGGTGGCCACCAGCAGCCGGCGGGCGAGGGGATCCAGCCAGTGGCGCCCTGCCATGGAGGCCCGCATCCGTGCACGACGGGCCTGAAGTTAGCGGCTGGCTCCGTGGTCGGGCCAGTCGACCAGGCCGAGCTTGAGCCCGATGACCACCGCCTCGATCCGCCCGCGGACCCGCAGCTTGAGCAGCACGTTGCGGACGTGGGTCTTGACCGTATCCACCGAAACCATCAGATCCCGGGCGATCTCATGGTTGGTGCGGCCATGGACGACATGGGCGAGCACCTGGCGCTCACGGGCACTGAGCCGCTCCAGACGACCGATGCCGCCGGGTTCCGGGGAACCGCGGAGGGCGGCGGACAGACTCTGGTCGAGATAGAGGCCGCCGGCGAGCACGCTGCGCAGCGCCTGCAGGCCATCGCCCTGCAGCAGCCGCGACTCGGCGACGATGCCGTCGCAGCCACCCGCCAGGGCCGCGGCGATGCGGGCCAGGCGGTGCTCCTGGGAGACCAGCAGCAGGGTCCGGACCCTGGGATGGCGGCGCTTGACGCGCACCACCAGATCCACGCCGCATCCCTCCTCCAGGCGATCACTGACCAGCAGCAGGTCGGGTTGGTGCTGCCGCACCTGGAGGAGCCCCTCCGCGGCGCCGGTGGTGGCAGCCAGGATCCGGACGGGTGCGCCCAGCAGAAGGGCGATCTGGGCGCGGTTGCCGAGACAGACCACCAGCCGCAGATCCCGCAGCAGGGCCAGCGCTTCCGCCAGATCGGCACGGGCCTGGGACAGGAAAGGCGTGAGATCCACGGCAACCGGAGACGCGGCCAAGCCGCTGATGAAACGCGATTTTCACCAGACTTTCAGGCCAGTTTCAGTATCCATGGCAGCTGCGGTCGGGCGCCGATACGTGGATCCGCACTCCCCAGAGGCGGGAGGGCTCAGCAGAATCGGCACTCAGGCAGTCCAGCGCGATCGTCCCCATGGCCTTCTTCGATTCCGAGATCGTCCAGGACGAGGCCAAGCGGCTGTTCACCGACTACCAGCAGCTCATGCAGCTGGGCAGCGACTACGGCAAGTTCGACCGGGAGGGCAAGAAGCTCTACATCGAGAAGATGGAGGAGATGATGGAGCGCTACCGGGTGTTCATGAAGCGCTTCGAACTCTCCGAAGACTTCCAGGCCAAGCTCACCGTCGAACAGTTGCGCACCCAGCTGGGCCAGTTCGGGCTCACCCCCGAGAAGATGTTCGAGCAGATGGAGATCACCCTGGAGCGGATGAAGAGCCAGCTGGAATCGGCTGGCTGATCCACCATGGTGGACGTCATCGTCGTCGGAGCCGGCCTGGCGGGTCTGGTGGCGGCGCGGGAGCTGCGGAGCGCCGGCCTGTCGATGCAGGTGATCGAGGCGGCGCCGGCCGTGGGCGGCCGCATGCTGCGGGCGCCGCTGAAGCCCGAGCGGGGCCTCCGCTCCCCGGAGGGCGGCCCCGCCTGGGTGGACCTCGGCGGCCAGTGGGTCGGACCCAGCCACAGCCGTGTCCTGGCCCTGCTCGAAGCCCACGGCCTGCGCCGCTTCCCCTCCCCCCACGAGGGCCAGAGCGTCCTGAGCTTCGGGAGCCGTCGCTGCACCTTCAGCGGCTTCTTCCAGGGGTTTCCGGAGGGGCTGCCGCCATCGTTGCCGGCGCGGGACTGGGACGACGCGATGGCGGCCCTGAAACAGTTCCAGGCGCTGGTGGCGTCCCTGCCAGCGGGCCATCCCCATCACCATCCCGACGCCGCCGCGCTCGACCGGCTCAGCTTCCAGGACTGGATCGATGCCCACACCCATACCCCCTTCGCCGCCTGGTACTTCGCCTATTTCTGCCGGGCCGTCGGCTTCCTCGGGCCGGCGGAACCGGACCAGGTGTCCCTGCTGCACGTCGCCTGGGGACAGCGCACGGCGCCCCAGGCCGAGCACCCGGAGGAGGAGCTGATCCATGGTGGTGCCGGCCAGCTGCCGCCTCTGCTCGCCGCGGACCTGGGTGAGGCGCTGATGCTGGGGGAGCCCGTGCGCGCGATCCACCAGCCCGACGCCCCCCTCCGCGATGCCGGGGACGGTGGCGGTGACGTCCAGGTGATCACCGATCGGGCCACCTACGCCGGCCGGGCCGCGATCGTGGCGATGCCGCCGGCGATGGCGGCCCGGATCCGCTTCACCCCGACGTTGCCGGCCGACCGTCTCGCCCTCCAGGAGGGGATGGCCATGGGGGCCTGCTCCAAGGTGCTGGTCGCCTACGGGCGGCCCTGGTGGCGGGAGGCCGGGCTCTCCGGCGTCGGCATCGGTGACCGGCCCTGGGTCGAGCTGTGCGCCGACAGTTCCGACCCCGAAACGGGCCTGGGGGTGATCGCCGCCTTCGTGGTGGGCCGCCGCCGCGAGCGGTGGTCAGCCCTCGGGGCGGAGCAGCGCCGGGCGGCGGTTCTGGAGGATCTGGCCGCGTACTTCGGTCCGGCGGCGCTCGAGCCGCTCGACTATGTGGAGAAGGACTGGCCGCGGGAGTCGTTCGTGGGTGGCGCCTTCGCCGGCTGGATGCCCCCCGGCCTGTGGACCCGCAGCGGCGACGCCCTGCTCCGTCCGCACGGAAGGGTGTTCTGGGCCGGCACGGAATCGGCCGAGCGCTGGCCCGGCTTCTTCGAAGGGGCGGTGAGCAGCGGCGAGCGCGCCGCGGCCGATGTGGCCGCCCTGCTGGCCTGAGCGGACGGCGCACCGCGGCTGCCTACCATCGCCGGGCGACCGACTGGCATCGATGGCGGGAGGAATGCAGGCGGATCGGGCGGAATCGCCGACGCTGCCGGCCCTGGGCGAGGCGCTCGCCAGGGGGGTGGCCGACCTGTTCCCCGCCGGACGGGAAGCGGACCCCGATCAACGCCTCGAGGCCCGGCTGGCGGAGGCGGAGCGCCAGGGACGCCCCCTCAGGGTCAAGCTGGGCATCGATCCCACCGGCAGCGACATCCACCTGGGCCACAGCATCCTGTTCCGCAAGCTGCGGGCCTTCCAGAACGCGGGCCACACCGCCGTGCTGATCATTGGCGACTTCACCGCCCGCATCGGCGATCCCACCGGCAAGAGCAGCACCCGGGTGCAGCTGGATGCGGCGACGGTGGAGGCCAACGCCGAGACCTACCTGGTGCAGCTGGGCCTGGGCCAGGATCCCGAACGCTCCCTGCTGGATTTCACCACCCCCGGGAGACTGGAGGTGCGGCGCAACTCCGAATGGCTGGCCACCATCGACCTGCCCCGGGTGATCGAACTGCTGGGCATCAGCACCGTGGGCCAGATGCTCGCCAAGGAGGACTTCGCCAACCGCTACGGCGCCGGAACGCCCATCAGCCTGCACGAGTTTCTCTATCCCCTGCTGCAGGGCTACGACTCGGTGGCGGTGGAGGCCGACGTGGAACTGGGCGGCACCGATCAGAAGTTCAACGTGGCCATGGGCCGGGACCTGCAGCGCCATTTCGGCCAGCGTCCCCAGTTCGGCCTGCTGCTGCCGATCCTGCCCGGCCTCGACGGCGTTCAGAAGATGAGCAAGAGCCTGGGCAACACGGTGGGACTGATGGAGGACCCCCTCTCCATGTACTCGAAGCTCGAGAAGGTGCCGGACGCGGCGGTGGAGAGCTACCTCACCCTGCTCACCGACCTGGACCCGGCTTCCCTTCCCGCCGATGCCCGCGCGCGTCAGAAGGCCATGGCACTGCAGGTCACGGCCGACCGCCACGGAGCGGCGGCCGCCGCCGCGGCCCAGGCCGCCGCGGCCCGGCTGGTGGGGGCGCGGGGGGCGGAGGCGTGGCGGAAGCGGAGGTCCCCGAGGTTTCCCTCTCCGGCCTGGCCTTTCCGCTCAAGGCCTTCTACCTGCTCAGTGCCCTGGAGATCTGCGCCAGCAGCAGCGAAGGGCGCCGGCAGATCCAGGGTGGCGGCGTGAAGCTGGATGGCCGCAAGCTGAGCGACCCCAACCAGGAGTTCAGCGGCCCGGAGGAACTCGCCGGCAAGGTGCTGCAGCTGGGCCGGAAGACCTTCCGGCGGCTGGTGGCCTGATGCAGGGCGCCCACCCCGCCTCCGCAGTGGCCGACCCCGCCGGTCACATCATCCTCGCCCTCGATCGGGGGGACGCCGAGGCGGCCCTGGCGCTGGCGGCGGCGATCCCCGGCCTGCGCTGGGTGAAGGTGGGGCTGGAGCTGTTCACCGCCGCCGGCCCCGCCGTGGTGCGGGAGCTGCGGCGTCGGGGTCTGCGGGTGTTCCTGGATCTGAAGTTCCACGACATCCCCGCGACCATGGCCGGGGCCTGCCGCAGCGCCGCCCGGCTGGGGGCCGAGCTGATCACTGTGCATGCCTGCGCCGGCTCCGAGGCCCTGGCCGCAGCCCAGGCGGCGGCCCTGGAAGGGGCCGCCGCCGAGGGTCTCCAGCCCCCCACCCTGCTGGCGGTCACGGTGCTGACCAGCTGGGAGGCCGAGCGCTTCCGCAGGGAACTGGCGATCACGACCCCCCTGGAGCGCTACGTGGCCGAACTGGCGGAGCTGGCGGCGGCGGCGGGCCTCACCGGCGCTGTCTGCTCACCGCAGGAGGTGGCGGGCCTGCGGGCCGCCCATCCGAGGCCCTTCGCTCTGGTGACGCCAGGCATCCGCCCCGCCGGCGGAGAGGCGGCCGATCAGAAGCGGGTGATGACCCCGGCGGCCGCCATGGCGGCCGGTGCCAGCCATCTGGTGATCGGGCGCCCGATCAGCGGCGCCGCCGATCCGGCGGCGGCCTTCGCGGCCTGCTGCGCCGAGCTGGGCTGAACGCGCCTCAGGCGGCGGCGCCAGCCCTGGCAAGGCAGCCGCCGAGAGTCCTCGTTCGTCTCAGCCCCTCGGCGACGGTGGCCGACCACCCGCCGGCCGAGGAGCAGCCAGACCAGACCCCAGCCACAGGCGATGGCCACCACGGTGGGAGGAGCCACCACCGCCCAGAGATCCGCCCGGGTGAGCGCTCCCCGCACCCGCACGATCCGCACGGCCGGAAGGGACCCCTGCCCGCTGGTCAGGGTGCTCCAGAGGACCGGTGGTCGAAGATCTCGCCCGCCGCCCCGCCGGAGCGTCAGGACAGCCGCCAGCAAGAAGCCCCCCGCCGCGGACGGAGGGGGGCCGAGGGCGCCGTCGCCGGGAGGCGCTGGGAGAGGGTCGGCCTCAGCCGACGAACTCACGCACGGGGGCGCAGACGCCTGCGGGGGAGGTGCCCTTGAGGTAGGCCAGCATCGTGTCGGCGTCGGAGACCTCGAAGGGGTCGGTGGGGCAGTTGTCCTCGAAACCGGGCTCCACGAACACCTTCTCGATCACGCCGTCGTTGACGAGCATCGAATAGCGCCAGGAGCGGGGGCCGAAACCGAGGTTGGCCTTGTCCACGAGCATGCCCATCTTGCGGGTGAACTCGCCGTTGCCGTCGGGAAGCAGGAACACCTTGTCGGCGCCCACCTGCTTGCCCCACTGGAACATCACGAAGGCGTCGTTGACCGACACGCAGACGATGGAATCGACGCCGAGGGCCTTGAACTCGTCGTACAGCGCCTCGTAGCGGGGCAGGTGGTTGGAGGAGCAGGTGGGAGTGAAGGCACCGGGGAGGGAGAACACCACCACCTTCTTGCCCTTGAAGATGTCGTCGGTGGTGAGGTCCTGCCAGCGGAAGGGGTTGGGACCGGGCACGGATTCATCGCGGACGCGGGTCTTGAAGACGACGCTGGGGACCTTTTCGATGACAGCCATGTAATTGTGTGAAGAACAACTTGACGAAGCGCCGCGCCAGGGCAGCGGTCGCGAAGAGCTTAACTCATAACCGCTTCGCCTTAGCGGCCGACGGACTGAGTGTTTTTACCCATCCTGTACCTGCAAGCGGTGGGCTCCGGCCTTGCCGCCGGGCGGCCTAGGGTCACCTGGCCGTCACCGCCACGACCGCAGCGCCATGCCCCTCTCGATGTACGAGGCGGCCGTTCCGCCTCTCGCCCGCAGCCTGCGCAACCTGTCCGGGATCCTGCGCAAGGGGGCCGCCCACGCCGAAGCCAGGGGAATCGAGCCTGCCGTGCTGCTGCAGGCGCGCCTCTACCCCGACATGTTCCCCCTGGTGCGCCAGGTGCAGATCGCCACCGACATCGCCCGCCGGGGAGCAGCGCGTCTGGCGGGCGCCGAGGGCCCGGCGATGGAGGACACCGAGACCGGCTTCGACGAACTGATCGAGCGGATCGAGAAGACCCTCGCCTACCTCGACACCCTCTCGCCCGGGCAGATCGACGGCAGCGAGACCAGGGAGATCGACCTGCCGATCCGCGGGGAGACATTGCGCTTCAGCGGCCAGACGTTCCTGCTCGTCTTCGTGCTGCCCAACGTCTACTTCCACGTCACCACCGCCTACGACATCCTGCGCCACAACGGCGTGGAGCTGGGCAAGCGGGATTACCTGGGCGAGCCCTGAGGCCGCCTCAGTCCGGGGCCGCCAGCGGGGCCAGCGGCCTTGACAGCACCGCCGCATCGATCCCCTCCCGCAGGGCCAGCACCAGCCCCGCCGCCTCCGCGTAGCCGGCGGCCGGGAGCACCGGCAGCCCCAGGGCCTCCCCGCTCACCTGCAGCAGGCAGGGGTTCCCCTCCACCGCGATCAGGGGCACCCCCCGCTCGGCGCAGGCCAGCACCGCCTCGCCCCCCAGGGCACCGGCCGGAGCCACCACCGCCCCGAGCTGATCGGCATGGAGCAGGCCCTCGCCGGCGGCGGGCTCCGGCCGCAGATCCGGCGCCCGGCTGAGGCCCACCAGCACGCAGGGCAGGAAGGTGTGGCCCAGCTCCTCGGCCGCCGCCCGCGGATCGAGATCCTGATCCGGCGGCAGGGGCGCCAGAGCGGGCGCATGGGCACAGGGAATCCCGAGGTGGCGGCTGAGCAGGTGACTGATCACCGCCTCCGCCCCCGCCAGGGCATCCACGCCGCCGCCGTGGCGGTAGGCCGCCAGGGCCGCCGCTTCGGGATCATCGGGGAAGCGGGCCACCACCGCGATCGCCGTGGCACCGGCGGCCACCAGCCGCTCGCCCACCCGCAGCAGCTCATCGGGCCGGCCCAGGCAGCCCCAGCTGCTGCCGCTGGGGCCGAGCGAGAGGCTCACCTCCAGCGGCACATCGCTGCTGAGCACCGGGCCGAGGGGCAACCCCAGGCTGGCGCGGCAGGCCTCCACCACCTGCCGATGGCGCAGGGCCAGCTCCGGCTCGATGCCGGCATCCAGCAACACCCCCACCCGCTGGAACGGGACGGGGGCGAGGGCCAGTGCTCCTGCGGCGAAGCGATCCAGCGCCCAGCCCTCCACGTAGTGGATCCGCCGGTCGCTCCAGTAGAGGGCGGCGGCATTCATCACGTTGGGATGGGTGATGAGGCAACCGCTGGCGGCCGCCAGCAGCCGGGCCGCCGGCAGGCCGTCGCCGGCGTAGCCGCCCACGGCGCAGCCGATGCCGGTGGGGATCACCAGCAGGGTGGGCAGGACCGGAGCCGCCGGGATCAAGAACGCGGCTCCCCGCCGGGGCCCACCACGATGGCCTCGAGCCGCAGGCCCCTCTGGGCATCCACCGCAGTCACCGCCCAGCGCAGCGGTTCGGCCCCCGCACCGGCCAGCCGCCGGGCCTCCGCCAGCAGCGCCGGGCGGAGCTGGGCCAGCAGCGGTCCCGGCCCGGGCCGCAGCCACAGCACCAGCGGCTGAAGCGGGGTGCCTAGCGGCTCGAGCGGCCGCGGCTCCGGCCCCGTTCCCGGCGGACTCACTTCTGGAACTGCCCGAACTGAGCCTCGTAGAGCGCGTCCTCCTGGCCGGCGAGGAGGTCGAGGTCGGAGCGGGGGTAGGCCACGCAGAGGAGGGCGTAGCCCTGGGCCTGCAGTTCCGCCTTCACGCCCATGGCGTCGGGCTGGTGCACCGTGCCGCTGCGCAGCAGGGCGGCGCAGGTGGTGCACACTCCCGAGCAGCAGGAACTGGGCAGGGCCACTCCCGCGGCTTCCGCGGCGCTGAGCACCGTCTGGTCGCTGCGGCAGGAGAAGGTATGGGTCTGGCCGTCGAGGCTGGCGCTGATCTGGAAGATGGAAGGCTCGGTCAGGGGGGACTCGGACACGGACGGGCTGCGCGAGGCGGGACGGAACGGCGCCGCCGGGCGGAGCGGCGCTCAGGGTCCCGGCGGGGGTCCATCCTCCCCGATCGCCCGCCAGCGGCCGGGGTGGGGGGCCAGGTACTCCCCCGGGTCCGCGGCCCCCGCCGGAGCGGTGAGCACGAAGTCGATGCTCAGCGAGAAGCGGGTCTCGTCGGGATCCTCGTTGGGCAGAACGGCGTGGTCGACGGCGGAGGGGAAGAGCACCAGCAGACCGGCCCGGGGCGCCACGTCCTGCCACGGCTGGTTGAGGGCCGCCGAGGGGGCGAGCGGCCCGTCCTGACCCACGGCCAGCCCCGGCACCAGCTCGTTCACCTGCCGGGGGGCGTACAGCCGCAGACAGCCGCTGCGGCCGCTGCCGTCGCCATTGAGGTAGAAGACGCCGCTCAGATGGGCGTTGGGGTGATGATGGCGCCCGACCAGTTCGCCGGCCTCGCTCACCACGGGCCAGCTGCGCTGGACGTGCAGCGCAAGCCGCCGGCGATCGAAGCCCAGCGCCGCCAGATAGGCCCAGGCATGGCCCGCCAGGGCGGTGATCAGGGGTGCGAACAGGGGATCGTGGTGCAGCTCCCCGGCCCCGTGCACGTCGCCGGTCCAGGCCACCCCTTCCTCGCAGGAGGCTCCCTCCCGAAGCTCCAGGATCCGCTGCAGCAGCCGGGCGGTGTCGAGCGGATCGGGCGCCAGTTGCACCTGCCCGAGGGCCATCGGGAAGAGGGGCTGGATCCTCAGGGGGGTGGGGGCATCGACCATGGGAGGCAGCAGACGGGGGTCAGGGTGAGGGGCACAGGATGTCTCCGCCAGGCGACTCTGGAACCGGGCGATCCTCTGCATGCCGATCTCCGCTGAAGAGCGGACTCCTGGCCTGTCGCGCCGCCGCTGAGGCACGTTGGGGCTACCCCATGACGCCCTGCGCAGCAGCGATGAAACCATGCCGAGCTCCATGTCCTGCTTGGCGCCCGGCCTGCGCACTCCGATTGCTCTGTTGGCATCGCTTGGGCCGAGTCGCGGTGCCTGGGTCGTCAGGCACGAAGGAGACCGAGCGTTCACTCCGCTCAACCAGGTGATCAATCTCCAGGATCGGCCAAGACCATCAAGACTTGTGTACCAGTGCGAGCACAAGGCTGTCAGCCCTGGCAACCACGGCTATAAATATCCAGCGGAATCGAGAAGAGAAGGCGGAAAGGAGAACCCGGAGAAGAGAACGCGAAAAAGAAAAGCTGGGAAGGAGAACGTTGAGAAGTGAAGACTGAAACCACATTGCTCGCCAGCTCAACCGCTTCGCAATCTCAATCGATTTCAGGTTCGGCTTGACTTAAAGATCCGCTCGGCAGCCAGGCGCCCCAAGAATCCGTCGAATACCAAGTCACCCTTTTCAGACGCATCAACCCAGGCCCCGCATCCGACCCCAACCCTATGACCAGCGAGACGGAGCACAAGCAAAAATCAGTGGATGGCATTTTTTCCCTGCAAGGCCTACAGATTTTTACCGCAATCCTCGTCTCCTTCTTTGGAGCAGTGACATCCTGGCAATCCTACACAGCCGCACAGAATGCCCAGTACACATCAAATCGACTGAAGGAGGTTGAACAGGAGACTCAGCGAATACAAGAATTCGCCAAACGCATCCAGGAACAACTCCCGAACCTCACGGCCTCAAGCCCCGCAAAAGCCAAGATCGCCCTAGCCAGCCTGTACGCCCTGGCAAACAAAGAATCGGACAAATCGATTCTGTTCACAGTGGCCATAGTCAGCGAAAACGAGGCCTTACGACAAACCATCTCCGATCTCATCCTGAGCGATCCATCCACGTCAGACGCATTCAAGCAGGATATCTCATCTAAATTACAAAAACGCCTTACAGCTCAATCACGAGAATCAGCCAGCCAAGAGCAGACAGACAAGACCAGCCGCGCCGAGACGGAAGTCAGGCTCTTGCAGCAACTCACATCAGATCGTCCCACCATCAGCGGCTGGATCTACCTCGGCAAAGCACCAACCGGGTCAAATACACTGGCGAATGACAGAACAATCAAAGCAGCAACCATTCCTCCGATCAAAGGTACGATCGAGGCAAACACCTCGATCAACCTCAGAGATCTGGGCGGGCGACAAGGCAACATCATTGGAGTCATCGCCAGAAACTCCAAGCTGACAGTACAAGATCTGAGCAAACATCGCATCGATTCAGGATACGAAGCGGTTTGGGCGAAGGTTAGCCGTTAGCGAAGCAACCTCAGATCGGCGATCTCACCAGGCCCAGGATCAATGAACGCAAGAAACCTTGAACCTGTCTCGCACGCGGATGGACAGCACCCCTTGACCTTTCACCCCCCAACGATCCGGCCGTCGCCAAAGGGATGAAAGTGATAACCCGAGAGTGCGGGGAAAGTCGCTACCAAGAACGAGAATCGACAGCCTCACAGAACGACGGACGCTCAATGATCGATGACCCTTCTGGATCCTCTCAACCGATCCCCCACAACCACTCGATGAGAACTGCCCCACGATCCCTGCTCCCGCTGAGCGTGGCGCTGTGGCCCAGGCCTCCTCAGCCCCCCTGCCGCGCCCGCACCCCATCGGCTCCCTGCCGCTCCCGCAGCCAGAGGTGCCACCGCTGGAGTGCCGCGGGATCCCCCAGCACCTCTCCCTTCAGGAACAGCCCGCTCCAGCGGGCGATCGCCTCGATCCGGGCGGCCTGATCGCCGCTCGCCGCATTGGGATCCGGGTGGATGGGCGGCAGGGAGGGGGGATTCACCGGACGGCTGGTGTCGGTGATGGCGTAGTGGTTGGCGCCTTCGACCGTGAGCAGGGCCTTGCGGCGGCTGCGGAGCTGTTCCCAGGTGGCCTCCACATCCGCCGGTGCTGAGGCCCCATCCCGGCTGCCGCTGATCATCGCCACCGGTCTGGTGCCGGTCTCGATCGGCCCCACCGGTCCGCCGCCGTGCCCCACCAGATCCGTGCCGTAGAACAACCCGCCCCGCAGGGCCGGGGGCCGCCGGTAGGTGCCGAGGCAGAGGGGGAAGCGGCAGCGGCCGGCCAGGGCCTCCAGGCCCGCCAGCCCCCCCATGGAATGGCCGATCACCACCAGGCGCCCGTCGTCGATCGCCCCCCGCAGCGGGGCAGGGCCCACGCGGTTGAGGGTCTCCACTGCCGCCAGGGTGGTGCCGATCTGGCGCTGATCGGCCAGCAGCAGGCGCCTGCCCAGCAGGGGAATGGGCGGAAAGGTGCGCCAGTGATCCGGCACCACCACCAGGAACCCCTGGCCCGCCAGGGACGCCGCGAAGCGGGCGTAGTGGCGCCGCGCGACATTGGCGCCCTGCAGCAGCAGCGCCACCGGCAGGGCTCCGTCCCGAGGACCGCGCTCGGGCAGGTAGAGATCCGCCGGGTCGCCGTGCACCAGCGCCGGAAACCTCCAGATGGCAGGGCCGCCACCCCGCCCGCCCAGTCGCCGGGCCGGTCCGACGACGCCTGTGGCCTCCCGGCCCGCGCCCGCCTCGTGGATCATGCGGCTCGCCAGTCCCAGGCCGGCCAGGGCCAGCAGCGCCGCCAGGCCGAGCAGCACCTGCCGCCGCCGCACCGACCTCACCGCCCTCGCCCCGTGCTCACGGCGCTCCTCCGGCGGCGCCCGCCTCCCACACCCAGCCCGGCGGCACCCCGCCGCCGCCCCCATCGCCGGCCGTGCGACGCCAGAGCGCCGCCGGCAGCCCCAGCATCCGCTCCAGGTCTTCCCGATCGGGCGGCTCCAGGTGGCTGAGCCGGAAGCGGCGCAGCCGGAACGGCACCACCTCCAATCGCTCCAGCGCCCCGTCGCTGCGCCGCAGCTCCAGCAGGTACAGACAGGCCAGATCGGAGCGCAGACCCGGGGGCTGCCCCCACGGCTCGGCGATGCCCTCGTAATCGTTGATCAGATCCCCGCAGCCGTACAGGATCGCCTTGCCGCGATGCACCTCCAGCGGCAGCGGATGGTGGGAGGAGTGGCCGTGCACCACATCCGCGAGGCCCTCATCGATCAGCGCCCGGGCGAAGCGGCGCTGCTCCGCCGGGATCTCCCGCACCCAGTTGCCGCCCCAGTGAAGAGACACCAGCGTCAGGTCACCGCTGCTGCGGAGCGGGCTCAGGGAGGCCGCGATCCGGGCCAGCCCCCGCGCATCGAGGTCCGGCAGCATCGCCACCCCGCCCCAGTGCTCACTGGCGGCCCACTGGCGGGGCACGCCGCTGGAGGGATGGGCCCAGGCCGACACCAGCAGCCGTCCGCCGCCGCTCAGGGGCAGCGCCAGGGGGCTTTGGGCATCGCGGCGATCGCCGCCGGCGCCCACCGCCGCGATGCCGGCAGCCGCCAGGGCGCCCAGGGTGTCGCCCAAGCCCTCCGCGCCCCAGTCGAGCACGTGGTTATTGGCCAGCACGCAGGCGTCGATGCCGGCCACCCGCAGGCTGTCCAGATGGCGCGGATGCATGCGGTAGTGCACCCCCTTGCCGGGCCAGGGATGGCCCGCCGCCGTCACGGCGGTCTCCAGGTTGATCAGCCGCCGATCCGGGCGCAGCCGCTCCATGGCCGCCAGGGACTCCCCCCAGGGCCAAGTCGGCGCCACCGGGGCCGGGATCGGGCCGTTGACCCGCTCCGCCAGCCGCACGTAGTCGCGGGCATCCCGCACCGAGGGCTCGTGCAGGGTCGGCTCCACCGGATGGATCATCACCTGATCGAGGCCCCGGCCCAGCATCACGTCGCCCGTGAGCAGGAGCCGGACCGTGGCCGGCCGCCGCAGGTCAGGAACGCGCGGATCCATCGGCGCTCAGCCCTTCACGGTGATGCGCGGTTCCAGCCGCAGCACCCGCCGGGCCAGCCCAACCCGGTCGGCGTCCTCCACCACAGCGTCCACGTCCTTGTAGGCGCCGGGCGCCTCCTCGGCCACCTCGCGCGACGAGCGGCAGCGGATCAGGATGCCCCGGCCGGCCAGCTCATCCACCAGCTGGCGGCCGTTCCAGCGGCGCAGCGCCTGCTGGCGGCTCATGGCACGGCCGGCCCCGTGGCAGGCCGAGGAGAAGGCCACGGCCTCGGAGGCGGCGGTGCCGGCCAGCATCCAGGAGGCCGTGCCCATCGAACCGCCGATCAGCACCGGCTGGCCGGTGGTTCGCAGGTCGTCGGGGAGGGAGGGGTGGCCTGGCCCGAAGGCGCGGGTGGCCCCCTTGCGATGCACGTGCAGTTGCCGCTCCACCCCTTCGAGGGTGTGGGTCTCCAGCTTGCAGGTGTTGTGGGAGACGTCGAACAGGAGCGGCATCGCCAGGCCGGGGAAGAAGCGGCCGAACACGGAGCGGGTGAGATGGGTGAGGATCTGGCGGTTGGCCAGGGCGCAGTTGATCGCGGCCCGCATCGCCCCCAGATAGCGCTGGCCGAGTTCCGAATCGATGGGCGCGCAGGCCAGCTCCCGATCGGGCAGGTGAAGCCCGTGGGCCGGGGCGCTCGCCAGCATCTCCTGCAGGAACTCGGTGCCGATCTGGTGGCCCAGGCCCCTCGAGCCGCAGTGGATCATCACCACCAGCTCGCCCCGACGCAGGCCCCAGGCGGCGGCGATGGCGGCATCGACGACGCGGGTCACCTCCTGCACCTCCAGGTAATGGTTGCCGCTGCCCAGGGTGCCCATCGCATCGCGCTGCCGCTGCCGGGCCGTCTCCGAAACCGCCCCCGGATCGGCCCCCTCCATCCGCCCGTGCTCCTCGATGCGCTCCAGGTCGGCCGCCGCCCCCCAGCCGCTCTGCACCGCCCAGCGGGCGCCGCCGCTGAGCATGCCCCGCATCTCCGGTCCATCCAGGTGGATGGAGCCCTGGCTGCCCACCCCGGCGGGAATCTCCCGCTGCAGGGCATCGGCGAGCTCCCTGCGGACGGGATCGAGAGCCGCGTCGGTGAGGCCGGTGCGCAGAGCGCGCACGCCGCAGGACACGTCGAAACCCACCCCTCCTGCCGAGACCACCCCGCCCCGGGCCCCATCGAAGGCGGCCACGCCGCCGATCGGGAAGCCATAGCCCCAGTGCCCGTCGGGCATCACGTGGCTGGCACCCACGATCCCCGGCAGGCAGGCCACGTTGGCGGCCTGCTGGCGCACCTTCTCGTCCATGGCCTCCATCAGCGCCGGCCCGGCGTGGATCCGCACCGGCACGCGCATCGCCCCGCTGGGCGGCAGCTCCCAGAGGCAGGTGTCCCGTCGGATCCAGTCGCCGGTGTCCATGGCCGCTCGCCAGCCTCGCTCCAGCCTGCTCCGCTGACCCACTGGCCTTTCGGCATGGTGCGGAATCTCTGCACATCCGGCACGGTCCGCTCCAGCGCCTGCCTGGTGGCAGGCTGGGGGCGGAACCGCCGGTCGCCGTGAGCCAGAAGCTGATCGCCCGGCAGGTGCAGGCCCGCCGGTCCCTACCCGGCCCCTCTCGATGAGCCCCCGCGTCCTCCCTGCCCCCTGGCTGGGCGGCCTCCTGCCGGTGCGGCGCGAGCAGCTGGCGGCGGACATGCTGGCCGGCCTCACCCTGGCGGCCCTGGCGATCCCCGAGGTGATGGGCTACACCCGCATCTCCCGGACGCCGGTGGAGACGGGGCTCTACACCATGCTCCTGCCGATGGTCGCCTTCGCGCTGCTGGGCAGCTCGCGGCACCTCGTGGTGGCGGCCGACTCCGCCACCGCGGCGATCCTGGCGGCCACCCTCCTGGGCCTGGCGGCGCCGGGGTCGCCCGAGTACGTGGGCCTCACCATGGCGGTGGCGGTGGTGGTGGGGCTGTTTCTCCTGCTCGCCGCCGTGCTGCGGCTGGGCTTCCTGGCCGATTTCCTTTCCCGCAGCGCCCTGATCGGCCTGCTCACCGGCATCGGCCTCCAGGTGGCCGCCGGCGAGCTGGGGGGGCTGCTCGGGCTGGCCAGGGAGGGCAGAGGCGCCCTGCAGCAGATCGGCTCGGTGCTCTCCCGGCTGGGGGAGGCCAGGCCCGCCCATCTGCTGATGGCACTGGCTGTGATCGTCGTGATCGTGGGCTGCCGGGCCTGGAACCCCCGCCTGCCCGGGGCCCTGATCGCCGTGGCCGGCAGCATCGCGGCCAGCTGGCTGTTCAACCTGGAAGCCCGCGGACTGACGGTGGTGGGGCCTCTCCCCGTGGGTCTGCCCCACCTCGCGATTCCACGGCTGGAGGCCTCGCAGTGGAACCACGTTCTGCTCACCGCCGCCTCCTGCTTCGTGGTGATCCTGGCCCAGAGCGCCGCCACCTCCCGGGCCTACGCCCAGCGCTACGAGGAGCGCTGCGACGAGAACATCGACCTGATCGGTCTGGCCTGCGCCAATGTCGTCGCGGGCCTGAGCGGCACCTTCGTGGTGAACGGCAGCCCCACCAAGACCGAGATGGTGGATGGCGCCGGGGGCCGCAGCCAGATCGCCCAGCTCACCACCGCCGGGGTGGTGCTGGTGGTGCTGCTGTTCTTCACCGGCCCCCTCGCCCGGATGCCGTCGGTGGTGCTCTCCGCGATCGTGTTCCTGATCGGCCTGAAGCTGATCGACCTGGCCGGGATGGCCGAGCTGCGGCGGCTGCGGCCCGCGGAGTTCCTGATCGCCCTCGCCACCGTGGTCACCGTGGCCCAGATCGGCGTGATGCAGGGGACCCTGCTGGCGATGGTGCTGTCGCTGATCGAGCAGGTCCGGCACACCTACCGCCCGCGGACCCGGCTGTGGTGTCCGAACAGCGAGGACAAGGGCTGGCACACCGTCCCCGTGGACCTGGGCATCTTCGCGGCCCCCGGGATCCTGGCCTACCGCTTCGAGGCCAATCTCTTCTATGCCAATGCCAACCGCTTCAGCGAGGAAGTCCTGCGGATCGTCTCCCAGCAGAGGGAACCGGTGCGCGCCCTGGTGATCGATGCCTCCGGCATCGACGACATCGACTATTCCGCCGGCAAGGCCCTGCAGGAGCTGAGCAGGCAGTTGCGCCGCCGCGGCATCCGTACGGCGGTGGTGACGGGATCGAAAACCATCGTCGGCCAGATCCAGCGCTTCGGGATCGGCGCGGGCGAGGAAAGTGCCGGCAGCTTCACCACCGTCAAGAAGGCGATCCACGCCCTCCAGCGCGCGCTCGAGCCCTCCCCCACGGCCTGAGGACGCGCACGGGGACCGCACAGGAACCCAGCCGGTGAGCTTCTCTTCGCAAGGGAGCGGTGCCCTGGGCGGCGTCACAGGACTTGAGCGCCGGCCGACGCAGGATCTGCAGGCAGCCGGAGCCTCCACCAGGAAGGGAGGGTAAGATCCGGGACCTTGATGGCCAGGCAGCACGAGAGTCGCCCCAGTTGCGTCCTCGCGCCAGTGACCTCCTCGCCCCAGCGGCGCCCACCCGCCGGTGGCGCCAGCGGAAGATCGCCTGGGCGCACCCGTGAACCATCCCCCGTGAAGCGAGTCGCTGTCTTTGGCAACGCTGGAGGCGGCAAGTCCACGCTCAGCAACCGCCTGGGAGCCATCACTGGATTGCCGGTCTACGCGCTCGACCAGCTGAAGTACAGGCGCGGAGGCGGTGAAGTTCCCGACGACGAATACAGAGCCGCTCACGACCGGTTGCTGCGGGAGAACCGTTGGATCATCGATGGCTTCGGCTCGATGGACACGCTCTGGGAAAGGCTGGAGATGGCCGACACGCTGATCTACATCGACCTGCCGGTTCTCCTGCATGTCTGGTGGGCCACGAAACGCTTCCTGATGGGATTCCAGGTGCCGCCCACCAACTGGCCGGAGAACAGCCCGCTCCTGCGAGGCACCATCAACAGTTACCTCGCCGTCTGGCTTTGCCACACAAAACTCACGCCGAGGTACCGGGAGTACGTGCACACCGCCAGGAACCGCAAATCGGTGCATCACCTCCGATCCCCGGATCAGGTGGAGGCGTTCTGCCGCTCCATCGAAGGGAATCTCTCGCGGCAACCGCTCTGAGAGCGTTCGCCTTCTCCGCCACGCCGGAGTCTGCAAAGGGACGGACTTCCGCCCATCCCACTCCCTTTCCGCTGGCGGCGAAGCCCCATAGGGTCATTTCATCGTCACCATTCGTGTCATGGAGGAACGGAACGCCATCCCCGAATCCCTGATCCCCCAATCGATCAGCTACCGCCAGCTCGCCGGTCTGATGCAGCAGGCCCCCAGCGAACCGGAGCCGGCCCCCTCCCCTTCAGAAGGGGCATCGCTGGAGCGCCAGGCCTTCGAGACCCTGCTGGCCGAATGGAGCCGCAGCGGCCACCAGCTTCTGGCGGCACTCGGCAGAGCGGGAGCGGTGGTGGGGGAAGGCCGTTCCCAGCGGCAGATGATGGCGCTCGGTGCGCTCCAGGCCCATCTCGCCATGGCGCTCCAGGCCCACGCCGCCGCGACAGGACCGCAGCAGGACTGAATCGGACGACCGCCCGTCCGACCACAAAAAGACCCCGGTGGCGTGCCACCGGGGCCCTGCAAAAGACTTCAGCGGCTCTGGTCAGCCCATGGCCGCCGCACCGCCCACCACTTCCAGGATCTCCTGGGTGATGGCCGCCTGGCGGGCCTTGTTGTAATCGAGGGTGAGGGTCTTGGCGAGTGCCTTGGCGTTGTCGCTGGCGTTGTTCATCGCCGTCATCCGGCTGGCCAGTTCGCTGGCGGCGGCCTCCTGCAGGGAGCGCAGCAACTGGTTGGTCAGATAGAGAGGAAGCAGGGCGTTGAGCAGCTGTTCAGGGTTCTGCTCGAAGACGAAGTCGGACTCGAGGGCCGGCTGCGCGTTCTCCAGCTTCTCCTTTTCCACACCCAGACGACCTTCACGCGTTATCAGCCGGAAGATCTCGTCGTCCGGGGTGGCGATGCCCTGGGGATCGAGGGGGAGCAGGGTCTGCACCACCGGCTGGGAGCTCACCAGGTTGATGAACCGGGTGAAGATGATCTCGATCCGATCGGTACTGCCCGAGAGATACTCGGCCAGAACCTCGTTGGCGATCTGACCGGCCTCCTGGGAGGTGGGCACCTGCTCGAGCCCGGTGAAGGTGGCCCGGATCGGATAGGAGCGGTTGGTGAAGTAGGTGATGGCCTTGCGGCCCATCAGCACCATGTCCACGTCGAAGCCCTGGCCCTTGAGCTCGGCGAAACGCTGTTCGGCCCTGCGGATCACGTTGGCGTTGTAGCCACCGCAGAGGCCCCGGTCACCGGTCACCGCCAGCAGGGTGATCCGTTTCACCGTCCCCCGCTCGCCGATCAGGGGTGAATCGAAGCCTTCGAAGCCCATGCGGGACTCGAGGTTCTGGAGCACCCGCGCCAGACGATCGGCGAAGGGGCGGGTGCGCAGCACCTGCTCCTGGGCCCGGCGCACCTTGGCGGCGGCCACCAGTCGCATGGCTTCGGTGATCTTGCGCGTGTTCTTGATCGAACTGATCCGGTCACGGATCGCCTTGAGGTTGGCCATGGCTGGGGTCTCCTCAGGCGGCGGCCAGCATCGAGGAGACGACCTCGCGGATGGCCTCCTTGAGGATGGCTTCCGACTCGTCGCTCAGCACCTTGTCGGTCTGCACCTTCTGGATGAACTCGGGCTTGCTGGTCTTGAGGTACTCGCGCAGCTCCCGGGCGAACTGGGGTACCTGGTCCACGGGCACCTCGTCGATCAGACCCTTGACCCCCGCGTAGACCACGGCCACCTGCTCGGCCAGGATCAGCGGGCTGAACTGGGGCTGCTTGAGCAGTTCGCGCAGCCGTTTGCCCCGGGCCAGCTGGGCCTGGGTGGCGGCATCCAGGTCGGAGGCGAACTGGGAGAAGGCGGCCAGTTCATCGAACTGGGCAAGCTCCAGCTTCAGGGTGCCGGCAATCTTCTTGATGGCCTTGGTCTGGGCGGCGCCACCCACCCGGCTCACCGAGATGCCCACGTTGATGGCGGGCCGCAGACCGGAGTTGAACAGGTCGGAGCTCAGGAACACCTGACCATCCGTGATCGAGATCACGTTGGTGGGGATGTAGGCGGAAACGTCGCCGGCCTGGGTCTCGATGATCGGCAGGGCGGTCATGCTGCCCTTGCCCATGGCGTCGGAGAGCTTGGCGGCGCGCTCCAGCAGGCGGCTGTGGCAGTAGAAGATGTCGCCGGGATAGGCTTCGCGGCCCGGCGGGCGGCGCAGCAGCAGGGACATCTGGCGGTAGGCCTGGGCCTGCTTGGTGAGGTCGTCGTAGACCACCAGCGTGGCCTTGCCCTTGTACATGAACGATTCGGCGATGGCCGCGCCGGTGTAGGGCGCCAGGTACTGCAGGGCCGCAGCGTCGGAGGCACTGGCGCAGACCACCACGGTGTAGTCGAGAGCGCCTCGCTCGCGGAGCACTTCCACCACGTTGGCGACGGAGGCGTTCTTCTGGCCCACCGCCACATACACGCAGATCACGTCCTCACCCTTCTGGTTGAGGATCGTATCGATGCAGATCGAGGTCTTGCCGGTCTGGCGGTCGCCGATGATCAGTTCCCGCTGTCCCCGACCGATGGGGATCATGGCGTCGATGGCCGTGATGCCGGTCTGCATGGGCTCATGCACCGACTTGCGCTGGATGATGCCAGGCGCCATCGACTCGATCAGCCGCGTCTCGGTGGTGGGAATCGCTCCCTTGCCGTCGATGGGCTGCCCCAGAGCGTTCACCACGCGCCCGAGCATGGCGTCACCCACCGGCACCGCGGCGATGCGACCGGTGGCCTTGACGCTGCTGCCTTCCTGGATGCCCAGTCCCTCACCCATCAGCACGGCGCCGACGTTGTCATCCTCCAGGTTGAGGGCCAGACCCTCGGTGCCGTCCTCGAACAGCACCAGTTCGCCGGCCATCACGTTCTCCAGGCCATAGATCCGGGCGATGCCGTCGCCGACCTGGAGCACGGTGCCGACGTTGCTGACCGAGACCGACTTGTCGTAGTCGGCGATCTGCTGCTTGAGGATGGCGCTGATCTCGTCGGGGCGGATGGAAACCATGGAAGGGAGTCCCTGGAGGGGAGGCGATGAATGGAGGAGGGAAGGTGGGGAGGGAGGGTCAGCTCACGTTGGCGAGCGCCAGACCCAGCCGCCGGACCTGGCCGGAAAGACTGGCGTCGATCACCTGCGATCCGACGCTGAGGATGAAGCCGCCGATGAGGGAGGGATCAACCGCGAGGTTGATCTCCACCTTGTCGGTACCGGCGACGGTCCTGGCCCGCTCGGCGATCCTGGCCTGCTGCTCCTCGCTGAGCGGGGTGGCGGAGGTCACCGTGGCCAGGGCGATCCTGTTCTGCTCGCGGTAGAGCTCGAGCAGGCGCTCCAGCACGGCATCCAGGAAGCCGATCCGTTGCCGATCGGCCAGCAGCTTGAGCAGGTTCAGGAACGCGGGGGTGATGCTTCCGCCGAAGAGTTTCTCGAGGGCGGCCTTCTTGGCATCCACCGCCAGAACCGGGGAGGCCATCGCCTCGCGCAGCTCGCTGGAGTCGTGCCAGAGGGAGAGGATCGCCCGCGCCTGGTCGATCACCGCTTCGGTGTCCCCATTGGCGTTGCAGACCTGCAGGAACGCCTCGGCGTAGGGGGTGGTGATGGTGTTGAGCAGTGGCATCAGGCGTTCCCCAGGGTCTGGATGGATTGATCGATCAGGCGGGCCTGGGTGGTGGCATCAAGCTGTCCGGGGAGGCTGGCGAGAGCCTTGGCGATGGCCATCTCGGCGGCCTGACGCTGCAGTTGCTTGCTGACACGGGACACCTCCGAGTCGAGGTCGGACTGGGAGTCCTGCTTGAGCCGTGCCATCTCCTCGACGGTGCGCTTCTCGCTCTCGAGCCGGATGGCCTCGGCCCGGGCCTGTCCGTCGGCCCGGATCTTCTCGGCGCGGGCGCGGGCCTCACCAAGGCTCTTCTGGGCCTCGGCGAGAGCGACGGTGGCGACGCTCAGGCGCTCCTCGGCGTCCTTGAGGTCGGTCAGGATCCGCTCGCGACGACGCTCGAGGATGCCTCCGAGAAAGCCGCGCAGGAACCACACCAGACCGGCGATCACGATCACCAGATTGATGATGTTGGTTTCGAAGAGATCGAAATTGAGGCCGAAGCTGCCGTGGCTGGCCAGGAGCGCAGCCATCGGCTGGGGAAGAAGGATGGAAGTCATGATGCAGGCAGGAGGCGGTCGACGATCAGGTCGGCGAGCCTGTCGGCATCGGCCTGGAGGTGACTCAGGGCGTCGGCCCGTTGGGCATCGATCGTTCGGCGGGCGCTCTCCCGGCTGGCGATGGCCTCCGCCTGAGCCACGGCCAGCGCCTCTCGGTAGAGCCGGTCGGAATCCTGCTCGGCGGAGAGGATCACCTTCTGGGCCTCGAGGCGGGCCTCCTTCAGCTGCTCCCTGAGGTCGGCCTCGAGGCGCTCGGCCTGGGCGAGCTTCTCCTTGGCCTGGGTGCGGCTGGTGGTGATGTAACCCTCACGGTCCTCGACGGCCCTGCCGACCGGGCGGAAGAACAGGCGGTTGAGGATGAAGGTGAGGATCACCACTTGCAGGGCCATGAGCGGCAGGGTGGCATCGAGGTCGAACAGACCTCCCTCGGGCGATCCTGCGGTCGCACCTGCCTCGGCAAGCAGAAGCCAGCTGGTCATGGGACGTTAAGGGGGCGGTGATGGAGCCGGGAAAGAAAAGGATGGAGCGGATGGGCCGCACCGGTGGGCGGCCCCGTCCTCCCCGTTGCCCCCGATCAGGAGAAGGGGTTGGCGAACAGCAGCACCAGCGCGACCACCAGGCCGTAGATGGTGAGCGACTCCATGAAGGCCAGGGACAGCAGCAGGGTGCCGCGGATCTTGCCTTCGGCTTCGGGCTGGCGGGCGATGCCTTCGACGGCGCCCTGGGAGGCACTGCCCTGACCGATGCCAGGACCGATGGAGCCGAGACCGACGGCGAGACCGGCAGCCACGACGGACGCAGCGGAAGTGATGGAATCCATGGGGGAGTTGGGAATGTGGGGCGCCGGAGAAGCGCGGGAGGAACCTTGTCGAGAACCCTGCGCCGGGGACACCTTGGAAGGCGGGCCCGGATCGAGCCGGACCTGCGCGCAGAGTTTGCCAGACCGGGGGTCCGGGCCGGCGGAGGAGGACCTAGTGGTGCTCCTCGTGCACCGCCTCACCGATGTAGTAAGCGGCGAGGGTGGCGAAGATGAGTGCCTGGATGGCACTGGTGAAGAGGCCGAGGAACATCACCGGCAGCGGCACCACCAGGGGCACCAGGAATGCCAGCACCGCCACCACCAGTTCGTCGGCGAGGATGTTGCCGAACAGACGGAAGGAGAGGGAGAGCGGCTTGGTGAAATCCTCGACGATCTTGAACGGGAGCATGATCGGCGTCGGTTCCACGTAGTACTCGAAGTACCGGAAACCCTTGCGGCTCAGCCCCGCATAGAAATAGGCCAGCGACACCAGCAATGCCAGAGCGATGGTGGTGTTGATGTCGGAGGTGGGTGCGCCGAGTTCACCATTGGGGAGGTGGATCACCTTCCAGGGGATGAGGGCGCCCCCCCAGTTGCTCACGAAGATGAACAGGAACAGCGTGCCGATGAAGGGCAGCCAGTCGCGGTAAGCCTTCTCGCCGATGTATTCACGGGCGATATCGCGCAGGTAGTCCCACAGGAACTCCAGCAGGTTCTGGATCCCGCGGGGATCCCGTTCCAGACGGCGCGTGCCGGTCACCACCACAGCCAGCAGGGCGGCGATCACGACCCAGGAACTCAGGAAGACCTGGCCGTGGATCTTGTAATGGCCGAGCTGCCAGTAGAGATGGTGACCGACCTCGAGGGCGGCGAAGGGCAGGGCGAGGGGCAACGGAGCCATCGGGGATAGGGCCTGGCGGAACGTCTGGGCCGCCGGGGCGGCCTTTCAGGGATGGGTTCAGGTGTCGAGGACGGCCTGAGCGATCAGGGCGGGCTTGTAAAGCAGGAATCCCACCAGGGCAGGCAGGATGTGGAGGGCGGGGAGCCTGGCGGCGGCGAGCACCAGCACCACCGGCACCAGCAGCTGGAGCTTCCCCACGGCCTTGCTGTCGACACCGAAGCGCGACACGCTGCGGGAGAGCAGCCGCAGATACAGGAGTCCCGCCAGTCCTCCCACCAGCAGGCTGAAGGCGGCGGGGAAATCGAACCACAGGGCCGTGACGGGCACCGCCAGGGCGGTGGCACAGACCGTGGAAAGAAGCAACCGACGCTGCAGCCGCAGGTAGTGGTCCATCCCGTTGTCAACCGGCGGCGAAGCGCCGGCGTCTCCGGAGTGGGCGGATGAGTCGACGGAACCCGGGACTCCGACCTCCGCGGTGGTCGTCTCCACGGGGGAGACGGTGTCCGTGGAAGGGATCGGGGCAGCCCGCAACCGTCGAGACTCCGACTTGGCGTGCGGACTTTATCACTTGGCCCTTCTGGCCCTCGGGGCCCATCGGCGCTGCCAGGCAGCCTCAGGAGGCCCGGACCGCCAGCAGCACCCGCTCCGCCAGAAGGCGCCGGATCGCCGCCACCCGCTCCGCCGCTCCCAGCTCCAGCGGCAGCGCTCCGATCGGCGTGCCGGCGGGAGCCGCCTCCAGAGCCTGGATCAGCGCCAGATCCTCCGCGGCGATGCAGAGAGGCCGCAGATCCGGACCCAGCAGGGAGGTGGAGGGCCAGCCCCACAGGCAGCGATTGCGCTCGCCGGCGGCCGCCAGCAACTCCGCGTCGCTCCAACCCGACGCCGGAGAAGGAGCCTCACCGTCCTCGTCCTGCCGCTGCAGGAAGAATTCGAAGTGGCTGATGTCGGGATCGAGAGCCTCCACCAGCGCCCACTGCTGCCGCAGCGGCAGGGCAAGGGCCCGCTCCAGCAGTTCCCCCTGAAGCAGCCGGGCCGGATCCCAGACCTCGGGATTGGAGAACCCGGCGAACCGCAGCCCGGGCTGGTCGATGAAGCGGAACAGGCCCTCGAGGTCGTAGCTGGTCTCCTGGGGGTGGAGGTACATGTCGGCGAAGTTGGCATCGGCGGCGGTGTCCAGGGCCCAGCGCTGCTCGTGGTGCCGCCGCAGCCGGTTGGTTTCCGGCAGGGTGGTGAACAGCTCCCTCCCAAGCCGGAGGCCGGCCGCCCCGGTGCCCACCTCCAGCAAGGCCAGGGCCCGCTGGGTGCGATGGATCTCCCAGCGTCCGCCATCCGCATAAAGGAAGAGATGCATCAGTCCCCCCGGCCGCAGCAACGGCGCCAGGGCAAGCAGACCCGCCTCGGGCCGGTCGAGGTGATGCAGCACGCCCACCGAGTTGATGTAGTCGAAGGGGCCCTCGCCCGCCAGATCCAGCAGGCTCCGCTGCTCGATGCGCAGGGCGGCCACCCGTCCGGCGGCGCCGGAGCGGCTGGTGCGCTCCCGGGCCACCGCCAGCGCTCCCGCACTGATGTCCACGGCCAGCACGTCGGCGCCGGGGTTGAGGTGGCAGAGATAGTCGGTGCTCACGCCCGTGCCGCAGCCGGCGTCGAGGATGCGCCAGCGCCGCGGCCGCGGGGGCAGCACCCCCTCCACGGCGGCCACCACGCAATCCACGCACCAGCGCCAGTTGTATCCGGGCGGCGGGCCGTCCTGGAGGGGATCCCCCGGGTAGGGGAAGCGGTCGTAGAAGGCGCTCACCACCGGTGTGGCGGCATCCAGCGGGGCATCCATGGGCGCCTCGGTGCGGGTCTCCGGCAGCATTCCACGGCGCCGGTTCCCGTTCGAGCAGGGGCTCCGAAACGGCTGCAAACATTTGTTCATCCCCCAGCGGAGGGCCCGGGGGCCAGCCGTAACGTGGCCCAGCCCGGCTCGCTCTCGTTCATGACCGTGACCGCCAGCAGCGGCAGCACCAGGGTCGCCCCCCAGCGCTACGACACCCTGCCGCTCTCCAGCGTCCGTCAGGCGGAGCAGCAGGACCGTTTCCCCGACGGCGGCGAACTGGACGCCCTGACGACCTTCTTCCGCAGCGGCCAGATCCGTGTCGAGGCAGCACGGCGGATCTCCGCCAACGCCGATGTGATCGTGGCTCGGGCCGCCAACCGCATCTTCACCGGCGGCACCCCGCTCTCCTATCTCGACGCCCCTCTGAGCACCCCGGCCGTGGGCTCCGGCGAGGCCACCCCGCTGGCCGCCGACCAGGCCGCCTTCCAGCGCTCGGTGCGCACCTTCGCCCAGGGGTCCGGAGGCAGCGGCCTGCTCGGCCGCATCCTGGAGGGCGTACAGGCCGATGCTGACGTGCGGGTCGTGCTCCCGAGCGGCTTCAGCCCGATCTCGGTGCCGATCTATGGCAACGCCCGCATGCGCAAGTCGCTGCGGGACCTCGCCTGGTTCCTGCGCTATGTGGGCTACGCCGTGATCGCCGGCGACCCCAGCATCCTGGCCGTGAACACCCGCGGCCTCCGCGACGTGCTCGAGAAGGCCTGTTCCCTGGCGGCCACCAACGTGGCGCTTCAGGAGATGCGCGCCGCCGCCGCCGGTCTGTTCAAGGGCGAGCCGGAGGCTCGCCAGTTGGTGATCGACTGCTTCAACGTGCTGCTCAAGGAGCTCGAGATCCCCACCCCATCCACCCGGGCCCGGCTCGGCAGCCCCGTCAACCAGGGGCTGCAGCTGCCCGCCACCTATGCCCTCGCCGCCGACGGTGCCCAGCGTTTCGTGATGAAGCCGGGCCTCTCGGGCAGCGAGAAGGCCGAGGTGATCCGCGCGGCCTACCGCCAGGTCTTCGAGCGGGACATCGTCAAGGGCTATTCCCAGGTGGTCTGCCCCGTGGAGGCCACCCAGGTGCGCCAGGGACAGCTCTCCATGCGGGAGTTCATCCGCGCCCTGGGCCGCAGCAAGGTCTACCGGCGCCAGTTCTACGGCCGTTTCTCCAACAGCCGGGTGGTGGAGTTGGCCTTCCGTCACTTCCTCGGCCGCGGTGTCAGCTCGATCGAGGAATTCCGCCAGTACTTCGCCATCGTCAGCGCCAAGGGACTGAACGGACTGGTGGACGCCCTGGTGAACGGCATGGAGTACGCCCGGGTCTTCGGCGAGGAAACGGTTCCGTACCTGCGCGACCTCGGTGAGGAGGCTCAGGAGAGTGCCGGCTGGGGCTCGAACCGCAAGCTCTTCCGCTTCAGCGCCCCGTTCGAAGGGGCTCCCCAGTACATCACCCTCTACGCCTCCTACCGGCAGCCCCTGGCCGACCAGCACCCCTACGGCGGCGGCAACGATCCCCTGGCCCTCACCTATGGGGCGATCTTCCCCTCCGGCACCGCGTCGGTGGCCACCCGGCCGGCCCCCTTCACCTACGACACCCGCCGGATCCTGATCGGCAACGGCATGGCCCAGCCTGGGCCCATGAACAGCGCCCAGTTCCGCAAGGCCACACCCCGCCGGGTGGGGCCAAGGGTGATGCGCCTGCGCCAGATCGCCACCGGCGGCAGCTCCACCCCCCGCCGTGGCGGGCAGCCCAGCATCCGCGGCACCGAATCCAGCACCCAGGCCGTGATCAATGCGGTCTACGTGCAGGTGCTGGGCACGGCGGGGTACGAAGGCGAGCGCAACAAGGTTGAGGAGATCAAGCTCGAGAATGGCGACATCAGCCTCAGGGAGTTCGTGCGCCAGGTGGCGCGCTCCGAGGCCTTCCGCCGCCGCTACTGGAGCGGCCTCTACATCACCAAGGCGATCGAGGTGATGCACCGTCGGATCCTGGGTCGGCCCTCCTTCGGCCGCTGGGAGATCAACGCCTACTTCGACACCGCCGCCCGCAAGGGCTTCTACGGCGTCGTCGACGCCATGATCGAGAGCCGCGAATACAACGACTGCTTCGGGGAAGACACCGTTCCCTACGAACGCTTCCTCACCCCTGCCGACCGCAACGCCCGCAAGGTGCCCGGTCTGGTGAGAGCCCTCGAGGCCATCCCCGACCTCACCCCCATCCAGCGACCCACCGTGTCCGTCGCCCAGACGCTTCGGACCGTGGGCGATCTGGTGCCCCGCAACCTGCCCGCCAAACCTCCGGTGCGCGGCTTCTGGAAGGCCCAGCTGGCCGGCGGCGAGAGCGGAGCTGCCACCGCCGCGATCCCCTCCGGTCCTGAGACCGTGAGACAACCGCCTGCCCCCGCCCGCAGCTGGAGCCAGACCCGCTGGCAGCCCGGCGGCGCCGCTGCCCCGGTCTGGCGCAGCGGCGTCAGCCCCGCCCCTCCGGCAACGGTTTCGCGACTCCTGCCGCCATCGGAATCCCAGGCACCTGGAGGGCTCTGGTGGGCACTTCCCTGCTAACCACCCTGGCGGTGGCCCCCGACGGAGCCATGGCCAGGGCCCTGCGACCGGGCACCCCCCAGGGCTTCCGCCGCCGACAGAGCCTGCCCCGGCCCGTCCAGCTGTCCCGTGATCCCAGCGAAAGCCAGGTTCAGGAAGTGCTGCAGGCGGTCTACCGCCAACTGCTCAACCGGGTGCCCTTCGCGGCTGAACGCCTGAGTGATGCGGAATCCCAGTTGCGGGACGGCCAGCTCTCGGTGGCCGGGTTCGTGGCCCAGATCGCCGGAGGCGAGCTCTTCCAGAAGCGCCTGCAGCGGATGGCCCCCCTGCGCGCGGCCTCTGCGGCCTACCTGGCTCTCCTGGGGCGCGCCGCCATGCCGGCGGAGGTCAGTCGCTTCCTCGCCATCCGCGCCACCGCCGGCCAGCAGGCGGCCGTGGCCGAACTGGTCGACGGCGGCGAATACGCCACAGCCTTCGGCCAGGACACGGTCCCCTACTTGCGAGGCCTGGCCACCGAGGACGGTGTGCCCCTGGCCACCGTGAACCGCACCGCCGCCCTCTATGGCGGCAACGCGGGACTCACCCCCTCGCTGCGCGACGCGATCTGAACCACCACCCGTTCCCTGGGATCCTCCCAGGGTGTTTGTTTGGGCCCGTCTCTACAACGAGGCGGGCCTATTGGCTTGTCATGAGTCGCGTGGGGAAGCCGCAGCCTGCACGAAAAGATGAACAATTGCTGCGACCCGTCGGTGATAAGAATTCCGGCGAAAGCCGTTGCGAGCCAAGGGATCTTGCCGACGGATCCGCCGTGAAGAACTGTTACCGGTCCCCAGGGAAGCGAGGGGCCTTGCCACAGAATGATTAGGCGGTCGGCCCAGCCGATCAACCCTTACCCACCGGATACCGGTCTCCTTAACGGTGACCGCTTGTTTCGAGGCAGAACTGCATGAGCATCGTCTCCAACTCGATCATCAACGCGGACGCCGAAGCCCGCTACCTCAGCCCTGGCGAACTTGACCAGATCAAGTCGTTCGTGGCAGGGGGTCAGCGCCGTCTGCGCGTCGCCCAGGTCCTGGCCGAAAGCCGGGAGCGCATCGTGAAGCAGGCCGGAGGCCAGCTTTTCCAGAAGCGCCCCGATCTCGTCTCCCCCGGCGGCAACGCCTACGGCGAGGAGATGACGGCGTCCTGCCTGCGCGACATGGACTACTACCTCCGCCTGGTCACCTACGGCGTGGTCGCCGGGGATGTGACCCCGATCGAAGAGATCGGCATCATCGGAGCCCGCGAGATGTACCGCGCCCTGGGCACCCCTCTCGAAGCCATGGCGGAAGCCGTGCGCGAAATGAAGACCGCGGCCCTGGGCCTCCTCACCGGCTCCGATGCCGAAGAGGCCGGCTTCTACTTCGACTACGTCGTCGGCGCCCTCTCCTGAGGTTTCACCTCCCCATCGTCCATAGCCACCAAACCCAGGATCCATGCAAGACGCCATCACCAACGTCATCAATCAGGCCGACGTTCAGGGGCTCTATCTCGACGGCAGCTCCATCGGGCGCCTCGAGCAGTACTTCGCCAGCGGTGAGCTGCGGGTGCGTGCCGCCGCCACCATCAGCGCCAATGCTTCGGCCATCATCAAGGAAGCCGTCGCCAAGGCCCTGCTCTACTCGGACATCACCCGTCCGGGCGGCAACATGTACACCACCCGTCGCTATGCAGCCTGCATCCGCGACCTCGACTATTACCTGCGCTACGCCACCTACGCCATGCTGGCCGGTGACACGTCGATTCTCGACGAGCGCGTTCTGAACGGTCTCAAGGAGACCTACAACTCCCTGGGCGTGCCCATCGGCGCCACCGTGCAGTCGATCCAGGCCATGAAGGAAGCCACGGCCGCCCTGGTCGGTCCGGATGCCGGTCGCGAGATGGGAGTCTACTTCGACTACATCAGCTCCGGCCTGGGCAACTGATCCCCAGCAACGCCCCCACCACGGCACGTCTTCCGAGGATCACTCCATGCGCCTGTTCAAGATCACTGCCTGCATCCCATGCCCCGAAAAGGTGCGCACCCAGAGGGAGTTGCAGAACACCTACTTCACCAAGTGGGTGCCTTACCACAGCTGGTTCGCCGAGCAGCAGCGGATCATGAAGCAGGGCGGCAGGATCCTGAAGGTGGAACTGGCCACAGGTCGTCGCCAGCAGAACTGCGGCAACTGACGCAGCGCCATTCAAGGCGGTCTCTGAAGCCCGGCCCCAGGTCGGGCTTTTTCATGGTTCCTCGCCCGTTCCGGCGGCATCGACATCGATCGGGTGGCGATTCTCCGCCGCGACTCGACAAACCCACCCCGGTCACGGCTGAATGGGCTCCTCCCGCCCCCTGCCCGCGCGGCCTTGCCTTCCACACCGTCCCGCCCCTCCAAAGGTCGTCCGTCGGCCGGCCTGATCCCGCTGGCGTGGCAGCAGTGGCCCGCCGAAGCCCGCCTGCTGCTGGGTCTGGCGGCCCTCTGGAGCCTGGTGGGTCTGCTGGTGCTCACCTCCGCCAGCTGGTGGGTGGCGGAGCGGGAGATGGGGGACGGGGCCTATTACCTCAAACGCCAGGCCATCTGGCTGGTGGCCAGCTGGGGCCTGCTCTGGCTGGCCCTGCGCACCAGCATGCGGCGCTGGCTCCACCTGGCCGGACCGTCGCTGCTGGTGGGCGCCCTGCTGGTGGCCGCCACGCTGGTGGTGGGCAGCACCGTGAACGGGGCCAGCCGCTGGCTGGTGCTCGGCCCCATCCAGCTGCAGCCATCGGAACTGGTGAAGCCGTTCCTGGTGCTGCAGGGCGCGGTGATCTTCTCCCACTGGCGACGCATCGCCCTCGACCAGAAGCTGCTCTGGCTGGCCATCTTCGCGGTGGTGATCCTGCTGATCCTCAAGCAGCCCAACCTCAGCACGGCGGCGCTCATGGGCCTGCTGCTCTGGCTGATGGCCCTGGCGGGCGGAGTGCCCCTGATGCTGCTGGTCGGTGCAGCGATCAGCGGCGGCCTGCTGGGCACGGCCAGCATCCTGATCAACCCCTACCAGCTCGACCGGGTCACTTCGTTCCTGGATCCCTGGCGGGTCGCCCAGGGAGACGGCTACCAGCTGGTGCAGAGCCTGCTGGCCATCGGTTCGGGTGGCCCGCTCGGGGCCGGCTTCGGGCTCTCCACCCAGAAGCTGCAGTACCTGCCCATCCAGACCACCGACTTCATCTTCGCGGTCTTCGCCGAGGAGTTCGGCTTCGTCGGCTCGCTCATGCTTCTCCTGTTCCTGGCGATCTTCGGTTTCGTCGGCCTGCGGGCGGCCCTGGGGTGCCGGAGCAACCAGCACCGGCTGGTGGCCATCGGCTGCACCACCCTGCTGGTGGGACAGTCGATCCTCAACATCGCCGTGGCGAGCGGCTCCATGCCCACCACCGGCCTGCCCCTCCCCCTGATCAGCTACGGGGGCAACTCCCTGCTGAGCAGCCTGTTCGTGGTGGGGCTGCTGCTGCGCTGCTCGCTGGAGTCCACGGGCCTGGAGTCGGGTCGGCCGCGCCGGCGGCCCGCCCGGCCCGCCCCGATAGGCTGAGCCCTCCCGGCATTCTCCACCGGTCATGCTCAGTCCCGGGCTGCCGTTCGCCGAGTGGGCCCGCAGCAGCGAGCAGCTGCTCCAGGGCTCCCTGTCCCACCCCGGCCCCGTGACGTTGGCGGTGGTGTTCGGCGGCGGGCTGCTCACCAGCCTCGGCCCCTGCTCCCTCTCCCTGCTGCCCGTCACCCTGGCCTATCTGGCCGGCTTCGGTGCTGAGGGGCAGGGACGCCCGCCCTGGCAGCGCAGCGTCAGCTTTGCCGGCGGGATCGTGGCGGCCCTGGTGCTGCTCGGCCTGGCCAGTGGCCTGATGGGGCGTCTCTACGGCCGCCTGCCCAACCAACTGCCGCTGGTGGTGGCGGTGGTGGCGGTGGTGATGGGCCTCAACCTGCTGGGGCTCCTGCGGGTGCCGTTGCCGGCGGGCCCGGACCCGGAGCGCTGGCGGCAGCGGGTGCCCGCTCCGCTGGCCCCGCTGGCGGCGGGACTGGCCTTCGGCCTGGCCGCCACCCCCTGCACCACCCCCGTGCTCGCCGTGCTGCTGGCCTGGATGGCCCAGAGCGGCCAGCCACTGGTGGGCATGGTGCTGCTCACCAGCTTCGGGGCCGGGCAGGTGATGCCGTTGCTGCTGGCCGGCACGGTGGCCGCTTCCCTGCCCCGGCTGCTGCAGCTGCGCCAGCTGGGCCGCTGGGTGCCGCCCATCAGCGGGGTGGTGCTGCTCGCCAGCGGCGGACTGACGCTGCTGTCGGTGCTGCCATGAGCGCCGCCGGTGCCGGGGCCTGGCGCCCCCTGCAACGCCTGGCCGGCTGGATCTCGGACCTGCGCCTGGCCATTGGCCTGCTGCTGCTGATCGCCGTCGCGAGCGCCATCGGCACGGCCGTCCCTCAGAAGGAGGACGCCGACTTCTATCACAAGCTCTACGACCCCCAGCCCTGGCTGGGGCTGCTGCAGGCGGAAGGGGTGCTGCGGCTGCAACTCGACCACATCTATTCCAGCGGCTGGTTCCTCGGGCTGCTCGCCTGGCTGGGCCTGTCCCTGATCCTGTGCAGCTGGCGGCGCCAGTGGCCCGCCCTGCAGGCCTCCCTGCGCTGGATCGACTACC
Source organism: Cyanobium sp. CACIAM 14 (assembly GCA_000708525.1). Lineage (GTDB taxonomy): Bacteria > Cyanobacteriota > Cyanobacteriia > PCC-6307 > Cyanobiaceae > Cyanobium. Next base: position 47,414 of record JMRP01000002.1, on the reverse strand, counting down.
GCACCCCGCGCCAGCTCAGCAAGCTGAGCGTGGCGGAGACCCTGATCACCGACCGCCCCGACGCCGGCCTGGAGCGGCTGGAGGCCGAACTGCGGGGCAGGGGCTGGCAGATCCGGCGCAAGGACGGCCGGCTGGCGGCCCGGCGGGGGCTGCCCGGTCGGGTAGGTCCGCTGCTGGTGCACGCCGGCCTGGTCGTGCTGATGGTGGGGGCGGCCTGGGGCGCCCTGGGTGGACAGCGCGTCGAGCGCTTCCTGGCCCCCGGACGGGAGCTGGAGCTGCTGGACAGCCGCGGCCGTACCCAGCTCACCCTGGCCCTCGATGACTTCCACATCCAGAGGGACCCGGCCGGCCGTCCCGAGCAGTTCTCCTCCAGCCTGCGGCTGATCCATCCCCCCGCCGACGGCGGGGGGCCTCCGGCAGCGGACGCCCCCCGCGCGGCCATCAGCGTCAACCATCCCCTCCGCTACCGGGGCATGACGCTTTACCAGGCCGACTGGTCCCTGGCGGCGATCCGCCTGCAGCTGGGCCGCAGTCCGGTGTTGGAGCTGCCGCTGCAGAGCTTCCCCCAGCTGGGCGATCAGATCTGGGGCCTGGTGCTGCCCACCCGTCCGGACGGCTCCGATCCCGTGCTGCTGAGCCTCAGCAGCGAGCAGGGGCCTGTGCAGGTGTTCGGCCCCGACGGGGTGGCGCTGGCCCAGCTGGTGCCGGGCGGCGAGGCACGGGAGGTGAAGGGGTTGCCGATCCGGGTGGAGAGTGTGCTGCCCGCCAGCGGCATCCTGCTGAAGCGCGACCCCGGGGTGCCTCTGGTCTACGCCGGCTTCGCCGTCGCCCTGCTCGGCGGAGGGCTCAGCCTGGTGGCCACCCGCCAGCTCTGGGCCATCGCCGATGGCCCTGCCGGGCGCCTGCATGTGGCGGGGCTGTGCAACCGCAACCTCACCGCCTTCGCCGGCGAACTGCCGGCCCTGCTGCAGCGGCTGGAGGCCTGAGGGCTCAGCAGGGCTGGCGGCTGCCGTGGCTCACCCGCACCACCGTGTGCACGTTGCCGCGGGGGTTGAAATCGGCCTCCAACTGCATCCACACCGGATCGCAGGCGCTCACCAGGTCATCGAGGATCCGGTTGGCCGCCTCCTCGTGGGAGATGGCCCGGTCCCGGTAGCCGTTGACGTAGAGCTTGAGGGCCTTGAGTTCCAGCACCCGGGGGCCGGGCTGATAGAGCAGCCGCAGCACCGCGAAATCGGGATAGCCGGAGAAGGGGCAGGTGCAGGTGAACTCCGGCAGTTCGATCGAGACCTCGTAGGCCCGTCCCTGCCGCGGGTTGGTGAAGCAGATCAGCTGGGCCTCGGCGATGGCCCGCTGGCCGTAGAGGGGGGTGACGGTCTGGTCGGCGACACCGGAGGCCATGGTCGGTGGGTGAAGCGAAGCGAAGTCCGACCGTACAGGAGGCGTCAGGCCGAGCGCCGGTCAGGAGCCCAAGGCCGGCGTAGCAACCGTTACGACGACCCCGGCAGAGCTCGGCGCTAATGGAACCACCCCGCTTCCGCGGGGACTCTGAGAGACTCCACCCGTTGCCTTCCTGACCGCAGCAAAGCCATGAAGAAAATCGAGGCCATCATCCGCCCCTTCAAGCTGGAGGATGTGAAGATTGCCCTTGTCAATGCCGGCATCGTCGGCATGACGGTCAGCGAGGTACGCGGCTTCGGTCGGCAGAAGGGACAGGTGGAGCGATACCGCGGTTCCGAGTTCACCGTCGAGTTCCTGCAGAAACTCAAACTCGAGATCGTCGTCGACGACGAGAAGGTTCCCACGGTGGTGCAGGCAGTCCAGGACGCGGCCCGCACCGGGGAGATCGGCGACGGCAAGATCTTCATCAGCACCGTCGATTCGGTGATCCGGATCCGCACCGGCGACCGCGACAGCGGCGCCATCTGAGCTGCCCGGTCCGCCCCCCGCCTCCCAGCTGGCCGCCCTCAGCTCCGGGCCAGGGTGGCGGCCACCAGCGCCGCGATGCGGCCCGGCCAGTCGCCCGCCGGCACCACGGCAGCGGCAGGCTTGGCCGGGGGCGCCAGCCAGAGCAGATATTCATGGTTGCCCGCCGGTCCGGTGAGGGGTGAGGCCAGCAGGCCCGCAGGAGACCAGCCGATGGCCCAGGCGGCTTCCATCACGTGGGCGATGGCATCGGCGTGGGCGGCAGGGTCGCGCACCACCCCCCCCTTGCCCACCCGTTGGCGCCCCACCTCGAACTGGGGCTTCACCAGCAGCACCGCTTCCGCCGCTTCCGTGAGCAGGGCCTTCAGGGGCGGCAGCACCTGGGTGAGGGAGATGAAGGAGACATCGGCGACGGCCAGGTCGGGCCAGGGATCTCCTGGGCCGTAGAGCGCCTCGGGGGTGAGGTGGCGCAGGTTGGTGCGCTCCCTGAGCACCACCCGTTCATCGGTGCGCAGGCTCCAGGCGGTCTGGCCGTACCCCACGTCGATGCCATAGACGCGGGCGGCACCGTGCTGCAGCAGGCAATCGGTGAAACCACCTGTGGAGATGCCGCCGTCGAGGCACACCCGGCCCGCGACACGGATCGGCAGCTGCTCCAGGGCGGCCACCAGCTTCTCCCCCCCCGGGACACGAACCGGGGCGGTTGCTCCACCTCCAGTGGCAGGCTCTCGGCCACTTCGGTGCCGGGCTTGTCGAGAACCTCGCCGCCGCCGCGCACCCGGCCGGCCCGGATCAGCTGCTGGGCCTGCTGGCGGCTGGCGACCAGGCCCAGGTCCACCAGTCGCCGGTCGAGGCGCTGCTTAGGGGCCATCCGTCCTCGCGGTCATGGTCGCGGTCATGGGACCACCCGTACCACGGCATGCTGTCATCGAATCAAGACCCACTGCGGAACAAAAAACGACGAGCGGTCGCTTCCCGGGCCGGCCGTCTGAGGATGCTCCTCCCGCCCCGCGTCTCCTCCCATGGCTGGCCCCGGATCCAACGTGGTGGAGATGCTCCACCCGGGAAGCTTCGTGAGGCTGCGCGACCATCCGGAGGATCTGCCGCCGTTCCAGCTGATCCGCTGCCACGGTGGCCGCTGCTGGGTGCGCCAGCAGGCCTGGGGAACCATGGTCCAGCTCGAGCTTCCCCACCGCCGCCTCACCGCCGCGGCCTGAGCCCCGTCAGGCGGGGCAGGATCGGCCGATAGGTTGGGACGTCCTCTGGCACCGGCCCGGCCTTGATCGAGCGTTACACCCTCCCGGAGATGGGCGACCTCTGGAGCGAGGAAGCCAAGTTCCGCAGCTGGCTGGAGGTGGAGATCGCCGCCTGCCAGGCCAACGCCGAACTGGGCCGGGTGCCGGCCGAGGCCATGGCCACCATCCGCGAGAAGGCCGCCTTCGAGGTGAGCCGGATCCTGGAGATCGAGGCGGAGGTGCGACACGACGTGATCGCCTTCCTCACCAATGTGAACGAGCACGTGGGCGATGCGGGGCGCTACATCCACGTGGGCATGACCAGCTCCGACGTGCTCGACACGGGACTGGCCCTGCAGCTGAAGGCTTCGGTGGAGGTGCTGCGGAAGGAAGTCGATGCCCTCGCCGGCGCCCTGCGGGAGTTGGCCCGCAGCCACCGCGACACGGTGATGATCGGCCGCTCCCACGCCATCCACGGCGAACCGATCACCTTCGGCTTCAAGGTGGCCGGCTGGCTGGCCGAAACGGAGCGCAACCGCCAGCGGCTGGAGCGTCTCGCCGAGGTGGTGGCCGTGGGGCAGGTGAGCGGCGCCATGGGCACCTACGCCAACACCGACCCCGAGGTGGAGGCGATCACCTGCCGGCTGCTGGGCCTGGCGGTCGACACCGCCAGCACCCAGGTGATCTCCCGCGACCGGCATGCCGAATACGTGCAGACTCTTGCGCTGATCGGCGCCTCCCTGGAGCGGTTCTCCACCGAGATCCGCAACCTGCAGCGCACCGACGTGCTGGAGGTGGAGGAGAACTTCGCCAAGGGCCAGAAGGGCAGTTCCGCCATGCCCCACAAGCGCAACCCGATCCGCAGCGAGCGCATCAGCGGTCTGGCCCGGGTGCTGCGGAGCTATACCGTGGCCGCCCTGGAGAACTGCGCCCTCTGGCACGAACGGGACATCAGCCACAGTTCGGTGGAGCGGATGATGCTGCCCGACTGCTCGGTGACCCTGCACTTCATGCTGCGGGAGATGACCGAGGTGGTGAAGGGGCTGGGCGTGTACCCCGAGAACATGGCCCGCAATATGAATGTCTACGGCGGCGTGGTGTTCAGCCAGCGGGTGCTGCTGGCCCTGGTGGAATCGGGGCTGAGCCGCGAGGAGGCCTACCGCATCGTGCAGCGCCATGCCCACGAGGCATGGAACCGCGACGGCGGCGACTTCCGCGCCAACCTGGCGGCCGATCCGGAGGTGACATCACGCCTGAGCGCCGCGCAGCTGGCCGACTGCTTCTCCACCGACCTGCACCGGGCCAACCTGGGAGTGATCTGGGAGCGGCTGGGGATCTGAGGCGGAGCAGGGCCCTCAATGAGCCGCGTCGGGCGCATCCGCCGACAGAGGCGGTCACGCTGCGGCTTCGGGCGCTCCTGGCCAGGCCGCTGATCCAGGCCCATCAAGAGGACGCGTCTGAGCATGAACGCCAGAGGGTGCTGGCACACTCGCAACGAAACAGCCTCTGGGTCTTTTTCGACAGCGACATCGAACCGCCTTGCCAGGGCAGGCACTCATCACACGTGGCCTCAGTTCCAACCTTCCCTGTGCAGGAAACCCCTGATTGGGACCGGCCAACGCCAAGATCAGAAGCGGGTGATGACTTTGGAGGAGTCGGCACTATTCGCTCCCGTCTTCTGCATCTTGATGTTAGCTAGATTTCCCAAAGGGCTCCCACCCGAAAAACCACCACCCAGATCTTGTATAGCTTTTTCGATATCCTGTGATGGCAACAATGAGCCTTGAATTAAGTCGATCAAGCTAATTTACGATATGAAATGAATTGCCAGGCTTAGGATTAAGGTCAGATGTTGCCCCATCCCATAAAGCTTCGCGAAACTACTCATTACGCAACTCATAGATTAAATTGGGTTGATTGTTGTCATACGGGGCTTCAAAGTGCTTATGAGACTCTGGAAAATCCAGCCCGCTCACGCGACAGCCTCCAGCATCTGTCCCAGTACCCAGCACGCTGCAGGAGCGCGCTTCGGGGGTGGACGGCACCGAAGGCTATGGCGGTCATGCGGGGCTCTTGATCTCTTGTAGGCCATTTGCCACTTCCATCAGCAGCTGGATAGAGATATCGGCGGTGGAGAAGGGCATGGAGAGCAGTCGCAGGTGCTGGTTCCGGTATTCCCGGAATCGGCCACCTACTCCTTGGAACAGGGGGTCTTGACGGGGTGGAGAAGTGCCTTATAGTTGTGCACGAATCGCTGGATTGGCAGTATTGTCCACAAAGGCGACTCATTCATTTTCTCTGCTGGCTTAGGGATGCAGTGGTAGCAGGGGGAATGGACTAAGAAATTTTCCAGTAACTCCAAAGCCATCACAGTTCATCTTTCAAGTATTCGCAATGTGGGAGCAAGGTCAATCTAAATATGTTGGATTATCACTATCACAGGCTTACCAGATTAAAGATTCGTCATCGTTCATGGATTGAGTGGAGAACCCTTAAACACGATCTAAATGTCATGACAATCGCATGTTTGCTACTGCGGAGAGGATTTGGGCTCTGCAAAGGGGATAGATGGAGAAAGATATGCCTGTCGACGAAGAAGACCAACCTTCCGAAGACACACTTTAACCCGACATAATGCAAGTCCCCGACTGAAGCACTCGCGTACAGCTGAACCATCAACCAACTCCCCTTGGGTTTCGTTGGTCACAATCGCAAATTTAGCATCCTCTCCAGATCTAATGATGAGTGGAGTCGAAGTTGAGTGATACCGTAAGCTATCACCACTCTCGTCATAAGAAGCAGTGAGCAGACTTCCACGAAGGACATAACTTATTGTTCTTCGATCTCGAACAAGAATAGAAGCATTTGGCTCTATTATTAACGGCGTGGAATCTACATTGGCAACATAGCAGTCAAGCATCCACCTTGAGCTTAAATCTAAAATTGCTTTCAGTGGGGCTCCAACCTCGTTTGCAATGTAGTAATTATCGCTAAGAATCTTCTCATAGCTTGCAAGGACAGACTTGATCTTCGGAATTTCAAGTCGAATGACGAGGTCGAGAAATGGAGATAGCCTCTTTTGAACAATCTGAGAATCGGTCTTGAAGCTTGTCCCTAAGCTCGCATTTCCATTTGGAAAGACTATCCAAGCGCCATCGGCGTCATAAAATGAGTCAAGTATGGGTTGGAGTGTTGAATCAGCGGAAGGAACGCTCAGCTTCCCAGCAGTCAAAAGTTTTGTCAGAGTGTCATCAAAATGCTGATATTTGAATAGCTGCCAAAGCAGCAAGCGAGATTCATCTATTGTATTATTAGCAAGAAATGCTTGAACCTTATCTTTGTATGCTGGCCATTTTGTAGAAATATCAGACATGCTATCCCACGCTCCATAGACTTCCCTGAGAGTCGATCTCTCTGAAAGCGGCTCAGCCAAATCTGCCGCCTTCAGCTTATTGATGACGTTTACGTCAACGTTGCAAGAGTCATAATTCCTGAAGTTATCTCCAGTAACGTTGATTATCTGAAGAAAAGGGGTTATGCGATTTCTATACTCGCGGAAAGCATATCCAGCCAAACTCCCGGCTGCCGCGGAAAATGTAGGAATAAAGTCTGGAGCCATGGAATACATCGCATAATATTAATTTAACAGCCTGGGCCTGCTTTGGCGGCCGCGTTCACGCTCTGAAATACTCTAAGTGGAATGTAAGGATCATCTGTGTTAGAGGTAAAGGCTACTTCGGCCTTCATTCATTTCAAGAGTAAGTGGATGTTCAAGGAATCCGAAAGAGTCCGATAACGTCATGGCTTTCTAGCTAACGCTAAATGGGCGGATCCCGTAAGTGCCGGGGTTTCCAACCGTTTGCCCTGTAACCACATCGGAAAGTGCGCTCACCATTACCGAGAACAGCTGGCGGGCAGTCATGGCCAATGCTCCATGTGAGTTGGCGGGCATGATTACAGGGTCCTGTAAGGGCATGTTCGATGCGCTACGGACGGTCGGCAGTGCAGGCCACTCTCTTGGGGGCCTCAGTCGAGCACATCGGTGCAGATCATGGGGGTGATCACATCCCAATGGCCCCGCAAGTCCTGCATCCCGGGGATTCCATCCTTGCCGGCACTCACACCGATGCCGCTGTACCTCAGCCATCGAGCTCTGAGGTGGCTTCATCAGTCGGTTCTTGCCGCCCCTATCCCGCTCCGTCTATCCCCCAGCCGGCGGCTCACCGCCCCGGCGCAGGATCGGGCGAGGCCTCCGGCACCGGCGCCTGCACAGGGGCGCCGGCCAGCAGGTCCTCGATCTCGCAGACCGGGAAGCGGTTGATCGCCCGCAGCGCCCGGCGGGCGTTGCTGCGCAGCTGTTCGCTGATCGCCTCGGCGTAAGGCACCTGGGCCAGCAGATCCACCGTGCGGCGCAGGATCCGCACCACATCGCCCTCATCCAGCGAGGTGTTGGCGATCACGTCGCTCCAGCTGGCCCCCTTCGCCCAGGCGTGCACCAGGCCCGTCAGCTCCGGCTCCCACCACACCGGCACCACCACCGCCCGCCGCTCCTGCTGGCGGTGCAGTTCCCGCCGCAGACCGCGCAGGTCGTGCAGAGCCTCCTCGGCCAGCGGCGGCGGCGGGTAGCCGCACCAGAGGTCGGGCCGGTTCACCTCCGTGGAGATGGCCTCCAGCACCGCCGCCAGCTCGGCGGGATCGACGGCGTCGAGGTGACCGCTCATCAGCGCCAGCCCCAGCCAGAGTTCGTTGTCGCCCCGCAGGGCTGCCACGGTGCGGCCCACCTCGGTGGGCTCCAGCCCCTCCTCGCCCCCCAGCGCCCCGAAGAAGCGCAGGATCTCGATCAGCGACAGGAACGTCTCCCAGTGGCGGTTGGCCCGGTGGTGCAGCAGCCGCTGCCGCTCGGCAATCTCCGCCTCCAGCTCCTCCATGCGCCGCCGGTGCTTCTTGAGGTGCTTGCGGTCGCCCCAGCGGTGGGCGGGGTGGACCTCCAACTCCTGCTCCAACTGCCGCACCAGCTGACCCTGCTGCTGCACCTCGCCGGCCAGGTCGTAGCGGGGGGTGTGCATGTCGTGGCGGCGGGCCATCGACGCCACCGCCAGAGCCAGGCCGCCGCTGGCGTTGTCGCCGTGGCGCAGCTCACCGGGGTGGTGGAGCTCGGGCGGCGTCAGCTGGCTCACCTGCAGACAGCTGAGCTCGGCGTGCAGGCTCACCACCGCATGGCAGGGCAGCAGGATCCAGACGTTCTCTTCGGTGAGGCAGAGCAGCAGCGGGAACTGCCCGGGCCCCGGCACCTTGGCCACGATCACCGCCGGCGTGACCCGGCTGCGCAGCGCGGGCGCCTTGACGCTCACCAGGGTGCCCTCGCTGGCGAACTGCAGCGCCAGGGTGAGCTCGTGGGCCAGGGTCTCCTCCGCCTGCTGCTGCAGGATCCGGTGCAGGCGGCGCTCCTCCCGCAGCCGGCCACGCAGCTTCTCGTAGTCCTCGAAGTCATCCCAGGGCACCTCGCCGCCGCTCGACTCCAGGGAGGCCAACTGGGCGGTGAGCTCGGCGATGCGGGCCTCGTCCTCGGCCAGGTCCAGCCCGGCCAGGTAGCGGCCGAAGCTGCGCTCCACAAGCTCCCGCGCCTTGGCCAGGTCGTAGCGCTGCAGCAGGTTGAGCACCATGCCGTAGCTGGGAGTGAACTGGCTCACCAGCGGATCGGCCGGGCTCGTGGCCAGCTGCCCAGCCTCCCGCACTCCCTCGAAGCGGCTCTGCACCGTCACCACGTAGCCCTGGGTGTCGAGCCCGCGGCGACCGGCCCTTCCGGCCATCTGCAGGAACTCGCTGCCCATCAGCGGCCGGTGGCCCCGCTCGGTGCGCTTGGAGAGGGCGGAGATCACGGTGGTGCGGGCCGGCATGTTGATGCCGGCGGCCAGCGTCTCGGTGGCGAACACCACCTTGATCAGCCCCTGCTGGAACAGCTCCTCGATCAGCTCCTTCCAGGCCGGCAGCACGCCGGCGTGGTGGGCGGCGATGCCCCGCAGCAGGGCATCGGCATGGCCCCCCTCGCGCACCGCCTCGGGGGTGGCGGCGATGAAGGCGTCGAGCCGGTGGCGGAGGCGCGTCTGCTCCTCGGCATCCACCAGGCAGGCAGTGGCCAGATCGCGCACGGCCCGGTCGCAGCCGCGGCGGCTGAAGATGAAGTAGATGGCCGGCAGCATCTGCCGCTCCGCCATCTGGGCCACCACGAAGCCGATCGGCGGCGCCTCCGGCTGGGGCGGCCGCGGTTCCTTCGGACCCTTGCGACGCGTCGACTTCGGCGGCCGCCACACCTTGCAGTTGGGATGCAGGCCGGTGCCTTCATCGTTGAGCAGCGGGTGCAGCCCCTTGGCGCTGCAGAAGCTGAAGGCCAGCGGCACCGGCCGGAAGTCGCTGTGGATCAGGCGGGTGGGGCCATGCACCCGTTCGATCCAGTCGGTGAGCTGCCCCGCGTTGGCCACCGTGGCCGAGAGGGCCACCAGCTGGACCCGCGAGGGACAGTGGATGATCGATTCCTCCCAGACCGTGCCGCGCTGGGTGTCGTTCATGTAGTGGCACTCGTCGAGCACCACCGCCTCCACGTCGGCCAGCGGATCGTCGTCGGGGTGGTCGATCTCCGCGTAGAGCATGTTGCGGAAGATCTCGGTGGTCATCACCACCACCTGGGCCTCCCGGTTGAGGCTGAGGTCGCCGGTGAGCAGGCCCACCCGCTCGTGGCCGAACTGCTCGCGGAAATCCCGCAGCTTCTGGTTGGAGAGCGCCTTCAGCGGCGTGGTGTAGAAGACCTTCTGGCCATGGGCCAGGGCGCGGTGGATGGCGTACTCGCCCACCAGCGTCTTGCCGGAGCCGGTGGGGGCGCTCACCACCACCGAGTGGCCCTGGTTGAGGGCGTCGATCGCCTCGAGCTGGAAGCCGTCGAGGGGGAAGGGGAACAGCTGCTCCAGCGGCGGCACCCCATTGCCGCTGCCCCCGCCGTCACGGACCAGCTCCGCACCGGCCGGGTCGGCGGCGGCCGTGACGGTTTCGGCGGCGCGGCCTGCGGTGCGGCGATCGGGCATGGGGAAATCCTATGGGGCGGCCTGGACTCCGGGGCCCGGTGGGGTGCTGTCCCCCCTTAGCGTGAGGGTCTGAGGGCCGCTCGCCGGCTTGCCCAGGCATGCTGCTACCCGATTTCCGCAGGCTTGGTGCCCGACTGGGACCGGGTGGTTGGGGGATCCTCCTCGGCCTGCTCGCCGCGGCCGTCGCCGGTGGCCTCCTGTGGCAGCAGGCCCGCAGGAGCGAGCGCGACAGGAGGCTGGAATCCCAGACCGCGGCGGTGGTCCGTCAGGACGTGGTGATCCGGGTCTCGGCCACCGGTGTGATCCGGCCGATCACCCCGGTGAACATCAGCCCCAAGCAGCCCGGCCGGATCAGCCGCCTCTATGTGGATCAGGGAGACCGGGTGCAGCGGGGCCAGGTGCTGGCCCGCATGGATGACAGCAATCTGCGCGGCGAGCTGCTCACGGCCCAGGGGAATCTCCAGGCCGCCCGGGCCAATCTCCGGAAGATGGAGGACGGCAGTCGGCCCGAGGAGATCCGGCAGGCCCGCCAGAACCTCAGGGACGCCGAAGCCCAGATGATCGCCGTTCGCTCCACCTACCAGAGCAACCAGGCGCTCTACCGGTACGGCGCCATCGGCCGGGTCGCCTTCGATGGCAGCCGGTCCCAGTACCTCGCCCTGGCGAATCACATCAAGGCCCTCCAGGCCCAGCTGGATCTGGTGCAGGCCGGATTCCGCCGGGAGGACATCGAGGCGGCCCGGGGCCAGCTGCGCCAGGCCGAGGGCGCCCTGGAGACGGTCCGCACCCAGATCGACGACACCGTGATCCGCGCTCCCTTCGCCGGCGTGATCACCCAGAAATATGCCGACGTCGGCGCCTTCGTGACCCCCACCACCTCGGCCAGCGCCACCAGTTCGGCCACCTCCTCCTCGATCTTCGCGATGGCCGGCCCCCTCGAGGGGATGGCCAACGTCGCCGAGACCGACATCCGCTCGATCTATCCCGGTCAGAGCGTGAACCTCCAGGTGGATGCCTATCCCGGCAGGATCTTCCACGGCAAGGTTCGCCTGATCGCGCCGGAATCGGTCGTCCTCCAGAACGTCACCAGCTTCCAGGTGCGGATCACTCCCACCCCGGATGTGGGCCAGCCGCCGCTGATGAGCGGCATGAACTTCACGGCCAACTTCCTGGTGGGAAAGCATCCGAACGCCCTGCTCATCCCCACGCCCTCGATCGTCAGCCAGGAAGGAGGAACCGGTGTCTACGTCCTCTCACCGGAGCGGCGACCCGTGTTCCGCCGCGTGAAGGTGGGCAGCACGGTGGGCGCGATGACGGAAGTCGTCAGCGGCCTGCGGGCGGGGGAGAGGGTGTTCCTCTCCTTCCCCGGGCAGCGCAGGCCGAACGACAGGCCGGTGCGGCCCTCCTCCCCCTTCCAGCAGCCCGGTGGCGGCGGACGGCAGATCCGCTGAGACGGGACGTTCCGAACAGACCTGCCATGACCGTCCATCCGTATCCCGCGCCTTCCCCCTCCCCCCTGTCCCGGCCGGGAGCGGGGGAGCCGCGGCGTGCCCGATCCGATCGGCGCCGGGCCGACCTGGCCGAGACGATCCCCCTCGCCTGGGAATCCCTTCTCTCCAACCGGCTGCGCTCGGTTCTGACGATGCTCGGGGTGATCATCGGCATCGGCGCGGTGATCACGATGGTGACCATCGGCCGGGGCGCCCAGACGCAGACGGAGAGCCAGCTGAAATCCCTGGGCTCCAATCTGCTCTTCGTGCAGAGCGGCGTGGCCACCACCGGCAGTCCCGTCTCCCAGGGGGCCGGCTCGGCCTCAACCCTGGTCTGGGAGGACGCCAGGGCGATCGCCGCCTCCAGCCCGGCGGTGGCGGATGTGGCGCCGGTGCTCAACCGCCGGGTCCAGGTGGTGTTCGCCGAGCGCAACACCAGCACCCAGGTGGTGGGCACCACGCCGTCCTACGTGCCGGTGCGGGACTTCCTGCCGCTGACCGGAAGGTTCTTCAACCAGGCGGAAGTGGAGCGGGCCGCCCGGGTCGCGGTGCTCGGCCAGACGGTGGTGGACGCTCTCGGACTGACGCCCAGCAGCGCCCTGAAGCAGACCATCCGCATCCAGGGGGAGCCCTTCAGCGTGATCGGCACCATGGAATTCAAGGGCGTCAACTCCTTCCGGGACATGGACGATCAGGTGTTCATTCCCCTCACCACCATGGCCACCCGGATCGTGGGGGTGAACTCCATCGCCGGAATCGCGGTGGACAGCATCTCGGCCTCCGCCACCAGGCCCGATCAGATGGATGCCGCCCAGTACCAGATCACCAACCTGCTGCGACTGCGCCACGGGATCGTGCCCCCCCGGCAGGACGACTTCCTGATCCGCAATCAGGCCGATCTGGTCAGCGCGTCCAACTCCGTGGCGGGGATCTTCACAGCCCTGCTGGGAGGTTCGGCGGCCATTTCCCTGATCGTGGGAGGGATCGGCATCATGAACATCATGCTGGTCTCCGTCACGGAGCGCACCCGGGAGATCGGCATCCGCCGGGCCATCGGCGCCCGCTCCAGCGACATCCTCTGGCAGTTCCTGATCGAATCGGTCGTCCTCTCGCTCTGTGGCGGCCTGCTGGGGATCGCCCTGGGGGTCATCGCCTCCCAGAGCCTCAATCAGGTGTTCGGCTGGAAGGGGGGCATCGCCGTCGATGCCGTGATCCTCTCCCTTCTGTTCTGTCTGGGCATCGGCGTCTTCTTCGGCGCCTACCCGGCCCGCAAGGCGGCCCGGCTGGATCCGATCACGGCCCTGCGCAGCGACTGACCATGCTCCAGCTGGAGAAGATCCGCAAGACCTACCGGATGGGGGAGGTGGACGTGCCGATCCTGCACGGCATCGATCTGACCGTGCTGCGGGGCGACTACATCGCCATCATGGGAGCCTCGGGCTCGGGGAAGTCCACCCTGATGAACATCCTCGGTTGCCTCGAGCAGCCGAGCGAAGGTCGCTACTACTTCGATGCCAGGGATGTGACGACGCTCAGCGACAACGAACGCACCGATCTTCGCAATTTCCAGATCGGCTTCATCTTCCAGCAGTTCAACCTGCTGCCCCGCCTCACGGCCCTCGACAACGTGATGCTGCCGATGGTCTACGCGGGCTATCCCCGTCATGAACGGCTCGAGCGCGCCCGGCAGATGCTGGCGGATGTGGGACTCGCCGAGCGGATGGCGAACCTGCCCAGCCAGCTCTCCGGAGGCCAGCAGCAGCGGGTGGCGATCGCCCGGGCCCTGGTGAACCAGCCGGAACTCCTGCTGGCCGACGAGCCCACCGGCGCCCTCGACTCCCGCACGGGCAGGGAGGTGATGGATCTGATCACCGGCCTCCACGCGCAGGGCCTCACGATCGTGCTGGTGACCCACGACGCCCAGGTGGCGCGGCGCACCCGGCGGATCGTGCGGATCCAGGACGGCCGGATCACCGCCGACGGCCCACCGGCCGGATAGCCAGCCCCGGCAACGGCGAGCGGTCCGGGGGGACCCAGACTGCCCCGCGGACTCCCCCGATCCCCACCTCCGGTTGTCCCCTTTCCCTGCCAGCAGCGATCCCTCCGCCGGCGCCGTGCCCGGGGAGAGCGGCTGGCGGCGGGAGCTCCGCATGGCGCTGGAGGAGATGGCACCGGAGCGGCGTCGCCGGCTGCGTGGATTTCAGGCCGCGGAGGGCTGTCGCCTGGCCACGGCGACAGCTCGAACCGAGGAGGGAGCGGCGACGCCCCTGCTGGATCTGGCCAGCAACGATTACCTGGGCCTGAGCCGCCATCCCGCCGTGCTGGCGGCAGCCGCCGCCGAACTCGAGGCCAGCGGCCTGGGGGCGGGCGGATCCCGGCTGGTCACCGGCACCCGCCCGGTGCACCAGGCGCTGGAGGGAGCGCTGGCCGACTGGCTGGGAAGGGAGAGGGTGCTGCTCTTCCCCAGCGGCTTCCAGGCCAACCTCGCCGCTGTCACCGCCCTGGCCGATCGCCACAGCCTCGTGCTGGCCGACCGCCTCGTGCACCACTCGCTGCTGGCCGGAGTTCGGGCCAGCGGAGCCCGGCTGCAGCGGTTCGCCCACAACGATCTGGACGATCTGGAGAGGCGTCTGGCCGCCATCCGCCTCCGGGCACCCGAGCAGCGCCTGCTGGTGCTGAGCGAGAGCCTGTTCAGCATGGAGGGCACCAGCCCGGATGTGCTGGCGCTGGCGGCGGTCTGCGCCCGCCACGGGGCCCCGCTGCTGCTCGACGAGGCTCATGCCCTGGGGGTGCTGGGCCCCGGCGGCCGGGGCCTGGCCCACGGCGTGGAGGGAGTGGCTCTGGTGAGCGGCACCTTCGGCAAGGCCTTCGGCAGCGGCGGGGCTTTCCTCGCAGGCGAGGCCCTGCTGGGCGACTGGCTGCTGCAGACCAGCGGCGCCTTCCGCTACACCACGGCCCTGGCGCCGCCCCTGGCGGCCGGTGCCCTCGCGGCCCTGGAGCAGATCGGGTCCAGGCCTGCCGAGGCCGCGGAGCTGCTGGCACGGGCGGAGCGCTGGCGCGCCACCCTCAAGGCGGCGGGCTGGCCCCGGCCCCTGGGCTCGGGACCGGTCCTGCCGCTGCTGGTGGGAGAGGACGGCGCCGCCCTGGCCCTGCAGGAGCGGCTGGAGGCGTCCGGGCTGCTGGCAGTGGCGATTCGCCCTCCCACGGTGCCGGCCGGAACAGCCCGGCTGCGCCTGGTGCTGCGGCAGGATCTGCCGGGAGGAACCCTCCCCCGCCTGATCGAGGCCCTCGGTCCGGCCCCCGCCCCTGCCCACCCCTGATGGCCCCCCGCGATCCCTCCGGCGTCCAGGTGATCGGCATGCACGGCTGGGCGGGCGACGGCGCCAACTGGGGCCCCTGGCTGGAGGCCACCGCCCCCCTGGGCTGGCAGTGGAGCTGCGGCGAGCGGGGCTACGGCGCCAGGTCTCCCGTGGACCCCGCCTGGAGCGGGGCGGGCCGGCGGGTGGTGATCGGCCATTCGATGGGAGCCCACCTCCTGGATCCGGAGGTTCTCGCCGCGGCCGACGCCGTGGTGCTGCTGGCCGGCTTCGGGCGCTTCGTGCCGCCGGGACCCGCAGGCCGCAGGCTGCGGGCGGCCCTCGCCGGCATGGCCGCCGAGCTGGCCGACGGCCCAAGTGAAATAGAGGCGGCGCTGCGGGCCCAGGCGCTGCTGCGGCGCTTCCTGGCCGAGGCTGCCCGCCCCGATCCCTATGAGCTGCTGCCCCCCGGGCCCGCCGATGCGCCGGTGGGGACGGCGGGCCGGGCCCGGCTGCGGCGGGACCTGGCCCTGCTGGAGCGCTGCGAGGGGCTGCCGCCGGGGTTCCCCGCCGGGGTTCCGGTACTGATCGTGGAGGCGGAGGCCGACCGGATCGTGAGTCCCCCGGTGCGGGCCCTGCTGCGGCAGGAGCTGCCCCAGGCCGAGGTGCTGCGCCTGGAAGGGGCCGGCCACTGCCTGCTGCGCGGCCCGCTGATGGCGCCTGTGATCGACTGGCTGCAGCGCCTGCCCGAGGGATGACCACCCTCCTCCCCCCCACCGACGGTCGCGCCGGCCTCAGCGATCGGGTGCGCCGGAACTTCGCCCGGCGGGCGCCCGATTACGAGCGCCACGCCCTGCTGCAGCAGGGCGTGGCCAGCCGGCTGGCCCGCCTCTGCCGCGATCTGCCCCTGCCCGTCGGCCCCCGCGCCGATCTGGGCGCCGGCAGCGGCCTGCTGTCACGGGCTCTCAAGCTGCCGGGGCTGCTGCAGGTCGACCTCTGCCCCGAGCTGCTGGCGCGCAATCCTCTGGAACCCTCGCTGGTGTGGGATCTCAACGCCGGCCTGCCGCCGCGGCTACGGGGGGCAGCGCTGCTGGTCTCCGGGTTCGCCCTGCAGTGGCTCGACGATCCCGCCGGCCAGCTGGCCGCGTGGTGCGACGCTCTGGCGCCGGGGGGGCTGGCTGGCGCTGGCGGTGCCCACCGCCGGCAGCTTCCCCCAGTGGCACCGGGCCGCCGGCGCCGCCGGCGTGCCCTGCACGGCCCTGGAGCTGCCGGCCGTCCACCACCTGATCGGCGCCGTCACCGCCGCCGGTCTGCGGGTCCGGCACCAGCGGCTGCTGCGCTTCTCCCGGCCGCACCAGGGGGGCCTGGCCGCCCTGCGGCACCTGCGGCGCCTGGGGGCCGACGCCAGCCCACGGCCGCCTCTTGCACCCGGGGAGCTGCGGCGGCTGCTGGCCCACTGGCCCCGCCAGGAGGCGCTCACCTGGGAGGTGCTGCTGCTGCTGGGCCGGCGCGAGACCGAGACTTCAATCCCATGACCCGCGGATCCGCCCCCACGCCCCCTCCCCCGCGCCGGCTGGTGGTCTGCGGCACCGACACCGACGTCGGCAAGACGGTGGTCAGCGCCCTGGTGGTGCAGGGGCCTGGAGGCCACCTACTGGAAGCCGGTGCAGAGCGGGCTGGAGGGAGGCGGCGACAGCGGCCGGGTGCGGCGCCTGCTTGACCTGCCGCCGCAGCGGCTGTGGCCGGAGGCCTACCGGCTGGCGGCCCCGGTCTCCCCTCACTGGGCCGCCGAGCGGGAGGGGATCACGATCGACCGGGACCGCCTGGCCCTGCCGGCCGTGGACGGCCCCCTGGTGGTGGAGACGGCGGGCGGGCTGCTGGTGCCCCTCCGGCGCGACTGGCTCCAGATCGATCAGATCGCCGTCTGGGGTCTGCCGGTGCTGCTGGTGGCCCGCAGCGGCCTGGGCACCCTCAACCACACGCTGCTCTCGCTCGAGGCCCTGGCGCGGCGCTCCATCCCCGTGCTGGGGCTGGTGCTCAACGGCGAACCCCATCCCGACAACCCCCGGACCCTGGAGGAGCTGGGCGGGGTGCCGGTGCTGGCGGAACTGATGCCCCTGGATCCCCTCGATCGCGACGGCCTGCAACGCCAATGGCAACGCAGCCGGCTGGCCCGTAGCCTGCAGCCATGAGCCGCAAGCATCTCCTGGTGACCGGCGCCGTGGCGGTGATCTGCACGGGCATCCTGGTGCTCTTCACCCACATCGACACCAGCTTCATCCGCTGGGTCAACTGCGGTCCGCTCGCCAGCGGCGGCGAACGGCGCTCCGAGGTGTGCCGCTGAGGCACCGGCGTGAACCGTCCCGGCTGGCATCCCCACCTCTGGCACCCCTTCACCCAGGTGGCCACGGCGGATCCTCCCCTGCGGGTGGTGCGCGGGGAAGGAGCCCTGCTGGAGCTCGACGACGGCCGCCGGCTGATCGACGGGATCAGCAGCTGGTGGGTGACCCTGCACGGCCATGGGGAGCCCGCCATCGCCGAGGCGATCGCCAGGCAGGCCCGCACCCTGGAGCAGGTGGGCTTCTCGGATTTCCGCCATCCCGCCGCCGAGGGCCTCTCCGAGCGCCTGGCCGCCTGCAGCGGCCTGGAGCGGCTGTTCTTCTCCGACAACGGCTCCACGGCGGTGGAGGTGGCGCTGAAGATCGCCTGGCAGTGGTGGCACAACCGCGGCGAGCCCCGCCGGCAGCTGATCGCCTTCGAGGGGGCCTACCACGGTGACACCTTCGGGGCGATGGCGGTGGGGGAGCGCTGTGTCTTCTCGGCCGCGTTCGAGCCGCTGCTGTTCGCCGTGGCCCGGGCCCCCTGGCCCGCCACCTGGTGGGGCGACGACGGCGTGGAGGCCCGGGAGGCGGCGGCGCTCGAGCGCCTGGAGCAGCTGCTGGAGACCCCCACGGCGGCGGTGATCCTCGAGCCCCTGGTGCAGGGGGCCGGGGGCATGGCCCTGGTGCGCGAGACCTTCCTGCAGCGGGTGGAGGCTCTGGTGCGCGCCAGCGGGGCCCTGCTGATCGCCGATGAGGTGATGACCGGCTTCGGCCGCAGCGGCCACCTCTTCGCCTGCGGCCGCGCCGGCCTCCAGCCCGATCTGATGGCCCTCTCCAAGGGGCTCACCGGCGGCTTCCTGCCGATGGGGGCCACCCTGGCGCGGGAGGCGCTCTACGAGGGCTTCGTCGGCACCGACCCTGCCCTCACCCTGTACCACGGTCACAGCTACACGGCCAACCCGCTGGGGTGCGCCGCCGCCCTGGCCAGCCTGGCGCTGCTGGAACGCCAGCCCCACCGCCATCAGACGATGGAGGCGCGCCATCGCCCCCATCTGGAGGGCCTGGCGCGTCATCCGCTGGTGCGGCGTCCACGCCTGCTGGGCAGCATCGCCGCCTTCGAGTTGCCCACGGACCATCCGGGCTACCTCAACCCCATCGGCCGGCGGCTGCAGAAGCAATCTCTGGAGCGGGGAGTGTTCCTGCGGCCCCTGGGCCAGGTGGTCTACCTGCTGCCCCCCCTCTGCATCGACGACGCCCAGCTGGCCCGCTGCTTCGCCGTGATCGCCGAAGCCCTCGACACCCTCTGAGCTCGCTGTCCTCTTTGCCCCGGCGGCCCTCAGGGCCCCGCCAGGATCGCCGCCTCCACATCGGCCCGCGAGAGGCCGTAGGGGAACTGGCGCGCCGTGGTGCGGCCCTCCTGGTGCCAGCTCACACGCAGCTCCTCCACGTCCATCTCGATGCGGGCGCTCCACTGGGGTCGGTGCAGGTCCCAGTGGGAGACGTTCGTGCGCGACTGGCTGGCCCCCAGCTCCCGCAGCCAGGCCTCCAGGGCCGGCAGGGGATGGTTGTAGAGGGGCGTGGGCGCGGGGGGAAGGGTCGCCATCGGATCGCGAAGGACAGCGGGAGTGTCGCGTCAGAGTGCCGGCTGGACGGCCGGCTCCAGCAGCGTCGGCAACTCCGGGGTCACCGCCGCCGGGGCCTGCCGCTCAGCCCCGGCGGCGGAGGTCGGCGGTGCCGGGGCCGAAGCCTGGGCGAGGTCGGCCCACCAGCTGGGCCAGGCCATCATCTCGACGCCCCGGGCCCAGGCCACGCCGATGCCCAGCACCAGGCTCAGCACCAGGGCAAGGGCCAGCAGCAGCAGGGCGAACCACTCGCCGCCGGAGAGGGCTCGGCGGACCTGCACGGGGCGGGACACGACCACGGGCTGGGGTCGCCGGAGCGGCGCGGGAGGCTCAGGGCGGAGCAGCCCCGCGTCGTAGATCCGGCGGGCGTCCGGGTCGCTGAGCACGGCGTAGGCCTGGCTGAGCCGCCGGAACGCTGCTTCGGCCTCCCCCGCCGGCAGGGTGGTGGTGTCGGGGTGGTAGCGCTTGCTGAGGCCCCGGAACGCCTGGCGCAGCTCCTGATCCGTGGCGCCGGGAGACAATTCCAGCACCTGATAGTAAGTGGGCGTTGAGGGCTTGGCTGTGGAGGACATGGTCCAGAGGCGGCGCTGGCAGCCTGCCCGGCGTGAGGGATCCTAGGGAGAAGCACCGCTTTCTTCGCGGATGGCCGCCCGCCTCCAGCCCAGCGCCCCCTCCGGAGAGCCCGGCAGCCGCCCCGGGGAGGAGCCGGATCCCGCTCTCTGGCAGGAGCTGGGCTGGACCCCCGACAGCGGCCAGCTGGCGGCGCTGCTGGCCCTGCAGGACCAGCTGCGCCTCTGGAACGGCCGCGTCAACCTGACCCGGCTGGTGGAGGGCGACGATTTCTGGATCGCCCAGGTCTTCGACAGCCTCTGGCCCTGGGTACCGCTGCTCACGGCCCCCGGCGGAGTGTCCGACGGTCTGGAAGTGATCGACGTGGGTACCGGCGGCGGCTTCCCCGGGCTGGCCCTGGCCATCGCCCTGCCGACCGCGCGCCTCACCCTGGTGGATTCGGTGGGGCGCAAGCTGGAGGCGGTGCAGGCCATGGCCACCAGCCTGGGGCTGGAGGGGCGACTGGAGCTGCGCTGTGAACGGGTCGAGCGCACGGGCCGCTCCCCGGACTGCCGTGGCCGCTTCGACCGGGCCATGGCCCGCGCCGTGGCCGGGGCTCCCGTGGTGGCCGAGTACCTCATGCCCCTGCTCAGGCCGGACGGCCAGGCGCTGCTCTACCGCGGGCAATGGGGCCCGGCCGACCAGCAGGCCCTGGAGGCGGCGGCCAGGATGCTGAAGGCCAGGGTGGAACCGGCCCAGCGCCGCGACCTGCCGGGGGGCCGGGGGGTGCGTCACGGGCTGTGGCTGCGCCCCGCCGGCCCCTGCCCGGCCGCCTACCCCCGCCCCGTGGGGGTGCCGCAGAAACAGCCGATCGCAGGGCAGGGCTGATCCCACGCCGGCATCCGTTGCTGCGGAGCGGACCTGACGACCTGAGGGAGTCACGATCTCCTCCAGAGTTTCCATCCTGGAGGAATCGCCCGGGCCTGCCGAAAGGAAATCAAGCCCCACACTTGGATTTGTCGGATCATCGTCTCCAGACCACGAAATGATCGAACTCCTGCTGTTCACGACGATCCTGAACATAGATTCGTTCTGTGCCGCCCTTGCCATGGGCTTCCGGCGTTTCTCGTTCAAGCGAGCCTCGTCCTATGGGGTCACGGCAGCTCTTTCAGGAACGCTCGCAACAGCGGCTGGCTTCCTGGCGGGGCAGGCCTCAAGGAACATCATCGGCATCTATGAGCACTGGATCATCTTTCTTTTCCTCTCCCTTCTGGGAGTTCGCATGTGCCTGAATGGACTTTCGCACCCCGATTCAGAGACAACCCAGACAGCGCAACCGAGGAAGCATCGCTACCTGACGATTCTTCTCGTTTCCATCGCAACCAGCATTGACAACCTTGGTGTTGGCATCACTCTGGGCCTGACCGGCAAACCCATCCTCGACTATTCCATGGCCATCGGTTTCGGCGCCCTTCTTGCCGTGCTTCTTGGCCTTGCCCTTGCCAAACGAATGCGATCATCGACAGGGAAGAGCCTTGAACTCATTGGTGGATCGATCCTGGTGATCCTCGGAATCAAGAGCTTCACTCAGTGACCATCCCCTGGCTCATAGGGGTAGTGACTCTTCCGAAGGCAACCAGAAACTGAGATTCTTGTACCACACCGGCCTTCCCTCGAGTCGGGTGATCTTGAGGTGGTTGCCCTTCATGAGGCCAAGCAGGGCTCCGATTTCCATGGGAGAAAGATCCGTTTTCACGTCCTCTTGCGTGATTCGGATCAAGTCGGGCAGATGCACCAGTGCGCCTGGGCTCAGGATCTTCTCGAACAGGGCATTGAAGACGACTCGCTGCCTTTCCATTCTCCCGATGTCGCCCAGACCATCATGACGGAATCTGATGAAACCCTCCAGACCAGCCCCCTTCAGCACCTGTCTGCCGGGGTAGAGATCAATATGCAGATTTTGAGAGTAGTCATCGTATTTCATCCTTACGGGAACATTGACCTCAATTCCATCCAAAGCGTCTCCCGCTCTTCTCACGCCTTCCAGATTGACACGCGCAAAGTGGTCGATCTTCCCATGGATCAGTCTTGACACTTCATCCTCAGCCGCCTCAGCCCCTCCAAGGGCATAGAGAGCATTGGCCTTGACAACCCCAAACCTGCCGCTCTGGACCATGGTATCTCTGGGGATCTGCTCAATCTCCGTCATGGCACCGTCGGATTCAACCGTGAACATCACATCCGTACTTCCTGAACTCTGGTCGGTGCCGAGAACCAGGACCCGTTTCCTGTTGAACAGCGATGGATCCAGCTCATAAGCCGCATTCTTGAGCGCATGGTCGATGGATGTGTATCCATTGGCGAGGTAACCGCCCAACAGAAGCCCACTGGCGAACAAAGCAAGATTCCCCATCACAATGAGCCCGCCTCTTCGCCGGTTCCTTCTCCTTCTCGTTCGATTCACGGTGGTGGCTTGTCCAGCGACATCGCCGTCACGATTCCCTCTGCGGACCCGACGTTGTCGCCCCATGACCAGACCTGATTCTGTGCCAATTTAGCATCGTTTCAAACATCAACGGATACCCTGTATTGCAACCTGAAGATAAGGATGAGCCCCTCCAGGATTGGGCAGGAATCCACTCCAGTGCGCAGGAACCGACTCCAGGCCGCCAGCCCTCACATCCGCATCGGCCCTTCGAGCGGCCCCCGAACCCAGACCGGCTCCTCAGGCCACCTGCAGCCGGCGCACCGTCTCGCCCCCGAGGCGCTGACGCAGCCGCCGCAGCAGGGCCGGGATCTCGGCCGCCCAGGGGCTGGCCCCCAGCACCGCCAGCAGGTCGGCCTCGCTCACCGCCCCGTCGAGGGCATCGGCGTTCTCACCGGGAAACCAGTGGCCGCCCTGGCCGAGCAGGCCGTAGCGGGCCCGCCCGTAGCCCTCCAGATCCCAGGCCTCGAGGAGATTGTGAAGCCAGAGCAGCACCGGCAGGTTGATCTGCCCCGGTGTGTCCTGCCAGGCCGGCAGACCCTCCGGCCAGCTGGCCAGCCAGGCGTCGCCGAGGGCCAGGCGGCGGGCCGCCTCCAGCCGCTCCAGGATCGGCGGCAGCAGCTCGGAGGCCCGCGGCAGCAGTTCCACCGCCTCCAGATGCAGGGCCAGATCCTCGGGGCCGGCGGCGCCCACGCTGATGGTGTGGACGCCGGGAGCGGAGAGGCAGAAGAGGTCGTTGAAGACGATGGGATGCAGGGGAGCGCACAGTTCCTGCATCCGCTCGGAGGGGGTGTGCAGATGCCCCCCCTTGTCGGTGGGGCTGATCAGGAAGACCCCCATGTCGTGGGCGGTGGCCGCCTCGATCGCCGGCCGATTCTCCTGACGGATGAAGTACCAGTGAAGGTTGATGTAGTCGAACCGGTCGCTGGCGATGGCCTCCAGGATCAGGGGGAGGGGGGCATGGGTGGAGAAGCCCACGCTGCCGATCCGGCCCTCCTCCTGCCAGCGGCGGGCCACCTCCAGGCAGCCCCCGGGCCGCAGGGTCTGCTCCAGCAGTTCCGGCGTGTTGAGCCCGTGGATGGCGAGCAGGTCGACCCGCCCCCCGGCTCCCGCCAGGCCCAGACGCTCGAAGCTGGTCTCCAGTTCGGCCTCGAAGAACGCCGGGTCGGCGGACGGGGGGACCTTGGTCTGCAGCAGGCGACGGGGATCGGGCACCTCGGGGAGAAGCCAGCCCAGCTGCCGTTCCGAGGTGCCGTAGTGACGGGCGGTCTCGATGTGATGCAGGCCCGCCGCCCGGGCGGCCACCAGGGTGGCACGCAGGCGCTCCTGGCTGGCGGCCTCCACCGCCTCGGCCGGCAGGTCGCTCCAGCTCTGCTGGAAGCGCATGCCCCCCAGGGAGAGCACCGGCATCGCCAGACCGGTACGGCCGAAACGTCGCGTCGGGACCGTCACGACGCCGGTGCGGCGGCGCGGGGAAGGGTGCGGCGGCGACCCTGGGAGGGCAGCCCCAGGGGCTGGATCTCCTGCTGGTCGAGCTGGGCCCGCAGGGCCGGCAGCTGCTCGTAGGCCACCCAGTGGATGCAGTCCACCGGACAGGTGTCGATCGCTTCCTGGATGCGCTCGGTGCTGTCCCCGTCCTGCCGGACGGCCCTGGATCGGCCCCAGTCGGGCTCCACCACGAAGGTGTTGCCGGCCACGTGGGCGCAATAGCGACAACCGATGCAGACCGCCTCGTCGACCCAGACGGCCTTCTGGCGGAGAGCGCCTCCGAGCACCGGCTCGTGGCCGGACGGGGTGGCGTCCGGCTCCTGAGAGGCAAGGAAGGCCAGGGCCGGGTCGACGGCGGCGGCAGGGCCCGTCGTCGGGGTCACGGCCTCAGGCGTCCCAGCGGGTGACCACCAGTTCGATGCTGCCGTCGTGATGGCTGGTCTGCTCGCTGACCTGGAAGCCCTCCTCGGCGGTGCTGGCGAGAATGGTGCGGAGGGCGTAGCGCTGCGTGAGGAGGGCCAGGAACCGCTCCACGGGGATCGGTTGCTTCCAGAGCTCCAGGTCGGTGACCAGTTCGTAGCTGCCGCTCTCGGGGTTGAAGCGGAAACCGATGTCGACACCATCGGTCTGGGAAATGGTCAGGTCGGCGGTCACCGTCTGGCCGCGGTGGCCGCGCACCTGGCAGGTCCCCTCGGCCGGGGGATGGCCCAGATCGCGCAGAGCGTCCACCAGGGCCTGGCGATCCCGCAGCTCGGTCTTGACGGTGCTGAAGTGCGACATGGAACGGATGGGGGAAGGGGAGCGAAGCCTCAGGATCCCTGCGGCTGCAGGAGCACCTGGGGATCGTGGAGATCGAGGGGTTGGCCCTGGAACGCCTCAGACGTGCTCCGCCGCTGCTGAACGCTGCCCAGACGGGCCTCGATCCGCTCCGTGAGCCTGGAACAACCCTCGCCCTGCACGCCTTCCACGAGCTCCTCGACCCGACCGTCGGGCCGGATGCGGAAACGGATGGTGCGTTGGGCCATCCCGGAGGGACTGCGCAGGAGAGATCGGGATCCTAACCGCGTTTCCCGGAGGTCGTGCCCAGGCCGCACCGGCCTCGGCGGGGTCAGCTGATCAGCCCCTCCTCCACCAGGGTCTGGAGCCGCTCGAGGACCTCCGGCTGCTCCAGCTGCTCGAGGGCCAGGCGGGCCTCGTCCCGCACGGTGGAGTCGGTGTCATGCAGCATGGTGTGGAGCAGGGCCTCCACCACCTCCCGCTGGCGCGGCTCCACCAGGTCGGCATAGAGCCGCCCCAGGGACCAGGCGCTGTTGCTGCGCACGGCGGGCTCACTGTCGATGCGGAGCGTGAGCAGCAGCTGGGCGGCAGCGGGGTCGGCCTTGGCCACGCCGGCGGCGCCGGCGTCCGCCAGGGAGCTGGCCGCCCACAGCCGCACCGCGGCGATGTCCACCTCGAGCGCCCGCATCAGGGGGTTGAGCACGGGGGCCTCGGGATAGTTGCCCAGGCTCCAGGCCACCGCCTTGCGCACGTAGCCGTTGTCGTCGGCGGCCAGCAGGCCGAGCAGGGGCTCCACCGCCAGAGGGGAGGGATTGCGGCCGAGGGCGTACACAGCGCTCATGCGCACGATAGGACAGCCATTCCCCAGCAGCGGCAGCAGCAGGGGAATGGCGCGGGGATCCCGGTGCTCGCAGAAGATGCGCAGCCCCTGCAGCCGCTCCTCACGTCCCCCTTTCAGAAGAGCGATGCCAAGGTCGCACTCGGCGGCCACATCGGAGCTGGAAGGGGTGACGGTGTCGATTTCATCGAGGGGATCGCCGAGCAGCTCCTGCGCCAACTCCCTGGCCAGCACCTCGGGATCGAGGGCCAGCTCGTGGGTGGTCTCGGGAAAGGGCAGGCCGTCGTCCGGCATGGGGCCATCCAGGTGGAGGCATCGTAAAAGCCGGAACCGCGGGCGATCAGCCCAGGGGGGCCGGGGCGGCCATGTCGCCGGGCAACCAGATGCGGGCGCTCACGGCGAACAGGGCCAGGGCGAAGAGCAGCACGATGGCGATGGGCAGCAGGGTGGAGCGCAGGAAGGGCATCGTGGGGGCGGTGGCGGAGGGCGGCGGGGCTGGTTCCATTGTGGTCCCGCTGCTGACCCAGGCCGGCAGCCGCAGCGGCGGCGCGAGCCGTCGCCCCTAGGGTTCGGCCACCCGCGTGCCGCCATGGCCCCCCGCGCCTCCCGCAGCGTCCGCCCCTGGCGCCGCCTCCTGGCGGTGGCCGCCGAGGGAGTGGCCAGCGGCACTCCCTACATGGTGGGGTCCAAGCTGCTGCAGGGATGGCTCACCGCCAGCCAGGTCCCCCTGAGCCTCATCGGTCTGCTTGGGCTGGCGGAGCTGCCGTACACCCTGAAGATGATCTGGGCTCCCGCCCTCGACCGCTGGCCGCTCCCCTGGCCCGATCGCCGCCGGGGCTGGCTGCTGGTGCTGCAGTTCACCCTGGTGGGGGTGATCGGCGCCATGGCCCTGCTGCGGCCCTCCGGTGATCCGGCCATGCTCACGGCCATCGGCGGGATGGCGGTGCTGCTGGCGCTGGTGAGCGCCACCCAGGACATCGCCGTGGATGCCTACCGCACCGACCTGCTGCCTGATCGGGAGCGCGGTGCCGGGGCCGCCGCCACCAACCTGGGCTACCGCACGGCGATGCTCGCCGTGGGGGCCGGCGGCTTCATCCTGGCGGGGCGCTTCGACTGGCCCCTGGCCTTTGTGTTCTCGGCCCTGCTGATGCTGGCGGTGGTGCCGTTCACCCTCACGGCGCCGCGCCTGGAGCCCCTGGAATTCCCCGTGCGCAGCCTGCGGCAGGCCGTGCTCGGGCCGGCGCGGGAGTTCCTGCAGCGCACCGGCTTCGGCAGGGCCGCGGCCCTGCTCGCCCTGGTGCTGCTCTACCGCTGGCCCGACGGCCTGCTCAACCTGATGGCGGTGCCGTTCCTGATCCAGCGGGGCTTCCGTCCGGAGGTGGTGGGGTCGGTGCTGGCGGGCTGGGGCATCGGCGCCACCATCGTGGGCACGGTGCTGGGCGGCCTTCTCTTCGGCCGCCTCGGGATGAACCGCTCCCTCTGGCTGTTCGCCCTGGTGGGAGCGGCCGGCAACCTGGCCTACTGGGGGCTGGCCCGCTTCGGCGGGGGCATGCCCGCCCTGCTGATGGCCGTGGGGCTGGAGAACGTCGGCGGCGGCATGGTGGGCGCCGCCTTCGTGGCCCTGCTGATGAGCCTCTGCAACCCCCGCTTCTCCGCCACCCAGTACGCCCTGCTCTCGGGGGTCTATGCCCTCAGCCGCTCCCTGCTGGCCGCCCCCGCCGGCCTGGTGGCCGAAAGGATCGGCTGGCCGGGTTTCTTCCTGGCCACCACCGCGGCGGCGCTGCCGGCCTTCCTGCTGATGCTGCGGCTCACCCCCTGGAACGGCCGGGGCGCCCGCGGCGCCTATGTCGGGGAGCACGACGGCGACTGAGGCCGGCAGCGGAGAGTTCAGGAGAGGCTCCGCAGCAGGCTCCGGTACTTGGGGGAGTTCTCGACGGCGTTGTGGCCGTCGACGGGCAGCACCACCAGGGACACCAGCCCGGGCCGGAACCGGGAGACCAGGGCCTCGGTGCTGGCCCGGGGGACGACCTCATCCCGTTCCGCCGCGATCACCAGGGTGGGGGCCCGCACCTGGGGGGCCTCCCGCCAGGTGCGGTAGCGGTCCTGGAGCAGCAACCCCACCGGCAACAAGGGGAAGCGGCTCCTGGCCAGGGTCTCGATGCTGTCGAAGGGCGTGACCAGGACCAGCCGGTCCACGGGTCGCCGGGCCGCCAGATGCACCGCCACGGCGCTGCCCAGGCTGCGGCCCAGCACTTCGATCCGCTGGTGCTCACCGCGCACCCTGTCGAACAGGGCGAGGGCATCGGCGCAGAGGGCCGCCTCCGAGGGTCGGCCGCCGCTGCCCCCGTAGCCCCGGTAGTGGAGCAGGTAGAGGGCGTGCTGCGGAAAGGCCTCCTCCAGCAGAGGCAACTGAGCGGCCACGTCCTCGGCGTTGCCGCCGAAGTAGAGCAGCGCCTTCGGCCCCGCACGCCGGCGGACCGTGACCAGGACCCGGCCCTCCTCCTGGATGCCCGTCAGCGGCAGAGCCAGCAGGTCGCCCCCAGCTCCGGGAGCCCGGGGCTGGGGGAAGTAGAGCAGGGAACGCTGCAGCAGGAAGAGAGCGCCGCAGACCAGCAGATAGAACGCCCCCAGCAGCAGGCCGGCCAAAACGAGGACGGCACCCATCCGCCCGCCGGCGAGGAGGCCGATCAGACCGGCGGCTCCACCATCAGCCGCCGGCGCAGCTGACCGCAGGCGGCATCCTGGTCGAGGCCGCGGCTGGCCCGCACGCTCACGGCGATGTGGCGGCGCTCCAGCCGGGAGCGGAAGGCCTCCACCGCTTCCGGGCTGGGGCGCCGGAACTCCTCCTCGGCGATCGGGTTGTAGGCGATCAGGTTGACGTGGCTCTGGAAGCCGCGCAGCAACCGGGCCAGGGCGTCGGCCTGGCGGGGATGGTCGTTCACGCCCCCCAGCAGGATGTACTCGAAGCTCACCCGCCGCCCGGTGAGGCTCACGTAGCGGCGGCAGTCCTCCAGCAGGTCCTCCAACGGGTAGGCATGGGCGGTGGGGATCAGCTGCTCCCGCAGCCGCTGATCCGGCGCATGCAGGCTCACGGCCAGGGTGAACTGCGCCCGGCCCAGCCGAGCCAGGGCCCGCTCCGCCAGGGTGGGCAGGGCGCGGGGCACCCCCACCGTGCTGACCGTGATCTGGCGCTGGGCCATGCCCAGATCGTCACAGAGGCAGGCGATCGCCTCGAGCACGGCGTCCACGTTGAGCAGGGGTTCGCCCATGCCCATGAACACCACGTGTGTGGGGCGGCGGTCCATCGCCTCCCGCACGCTGAGGACCTGATCGACGATCTCGTGG
Organism: Cyanobium sp. CACIAM 14; assembly: GCA_000708525.1. GTDB lineage: Bacteria > Cyanobacteriota > Cyanobacteriia > PCC-6307 > Cyanobiaceae > Cyanobium. Next base: position 18,966 of record JMRP01000002.1, on the reverse strand, counting down.
ACCGCCAGGGAGCGCTGCAGCCCCCCCTTGCCCGTGGCGCAGAAACGGCAGGCCATGGGACAGCCCACCTGGCTGCTGACGCAGACAGTGAGCCGATCGGCGCTGGGGATGCCGACGGTCTCGATGCCGAGGCCATCGGCGGTGCCCAGCAGCAGCTTGGTGGTGCCGTCGCGGGCGTCGCTGCGGTGCCGCAGGGTGGAGCGGCCGATGCTGACGCCGGCGGCGCTGAGCTGTTCCCGCCAGGCCTTCGGCAGCACCGTGATCTCCTCGAGACCACGGGCCCCCCGGACATAGATCCAGTCGTGCAGCTGGCGGCCGCGGAAGGCGGGCTGGCCCCGGCGGCCAGCCCAGTCTTCCAGCGCGGCCAGGCTCCTTCCCAGCAGGGGCCGCGCCTGCCCCAGCGCTCCCTCCGGCGGAGAGGCCGCAGCGGGCGCCTGGGGAGCGGCGGCCGCCATCAGGGCCAGATCAGCAGGCCATGGCCCAGCTTCCACTCCACCGCCACCAGGGCGATGAAGCCGAGCATGGCGAGACGGCCGTGCAGCCGCTCGATGTGGGTGTGGAAGCCGAAGCGGGGCACCCGGCGCACCGGCACTGGCGTGGGCCGGGCGGGGGCTGCGGGAGTGGCGATGGCGGCGTCAGTCATCGCTGAGAAGCCCCTCCTCCTGCAGGCCTTCGAGGGCCGCCGGATCGGCGATCAGCTCCTCCTCCAGACCCTCCTCCAGGGTGGGGCGGGTGAAGGCGGCGAAGCCGCTGGCGGAGGCCTCGATGCCGAGACGGGTACGCCGGGCCTCGAGATCCTCCGGGGAGGGATCGTCGAGCACGGCAGCCGTGGTGGTGGGAGCGGGCATCTCCACGGTGTAGTCGGGCCGCAGCGTCTGGTTGCGGCGGTAGCCGGCCGCCTCCTCCTCGAGGATGTCGGGATGGGGGCCGGCTTCGGCCCGCAGCTCCTCCTCGAAGCCGCCGAAGCCGGTGCCGGCGGGGATGAGGCGACCGATGATCACGTTCTCCTTGAGGCCCCGCAGCCAGTCGCTCTTTCCCTCGATGGCCGCTTCGGTGAGCACGCGGGTGGTCTCCTGGAAGGAGGCCGCCGAGATGAACGAATCGGTGTTGAGGGAGGCCTTGGTGATGCCCAGCAGGACGGGGGTGAACTCGGCCGGGGCGCCGCCGGTGATGGCCATGGCGGAATTCACCTGCTCCACCTGACGCAGCTCGATCAGCTCGCCGGGCAGCAGGGTGGTGTCCCCGGCATCCTCGACGCGCACCTTGCTGGTCATCTGGCGCACGATCACCTCGATGTGCTTGTCGCTGATCGAGACCCCCTGCGACTTGTAGACGTTCTGCACCTCGGTGACCATGCGGAACTGCAGCTTGGAGATCGCCTCCTGGGCAGCCTCCAGGGTGGGCTTGCGGCTGCGCAGGTCGTCGAAGTAGCAGTCGAGCAGTTCGTGGGGGTTGATCGGCCCGTCGGTGAGCATCTCGCCGGCGCTCACCTGCTGGCCATCGGCAACCATCACGTTGCGGCCCAGCAGGATCGGATAGTCGCTGACCACGTCGTCGGCCTCGATGACCGACACGGTGATCGAGTCGTCCTCGTCGCCCTGCTTGATCTGCACCGTGCCGCCCTTGCGGCAGAGAACGGCCGACTCCCGCGGCCGGCGGGCCTCCAGCAGTTCCTCGATGCGCGGCAGACCCTGGACGATGTCACCGGTCTTCTGGCGCTCGAAGACCAGCAGGGCGAGGCCGTCGCCCCGCTGCACCAGTTCGCCGTCGCGCACGTGCAGCACCGAATCCGGGGACACCATGTAGGGGCGGCCCAGACGGATGGTCAGCGTCTTGCCGTCGATGGCCTCCACCTGGCCGCAGCAGGGAGACACCACGCCGTCGGCGAGCACGTCGCCGTCGACGATGCGATCACCCACCGCCACCTTCGGAGTGGCCGAGCCGAGATCCAGGCGGCGGGTGTCGTCGGCCCGTTCCACGATCAGACGCCGGATCGGCTCACCGGGCGCCGGATCTGGCAGCTGAACCACCCCGTCCTCCTTGCAGAGGATCTGGGTGGTGGCCACCACGTCACCGCGCTTGACGGTGTCACCGTCCTCCACCTGCAGCTCGGTGTGTGTGGAGCCGTGGCTGGCATCGGAGAGGGTGTCGCGGCGCACCAGCAGGGTCTCCAGGATCACCAGCTGCAGACGGTCGATGGTCTTGGCCCGCTTGTCGGCGACAACCTCCACGTCCACCGTCATCTGCGGGGTGGTGTCGAAGGTGTCGAGGATCAGCTGGGTACGCAGCAGTTCCACCCCTTCCACCGACTTGATCAGTTCGCCGTCCTTGAAGGTGAGCCGCTGGGTGGCCTTGAGCCCCAGGGAGGGGCCGCCGGGCTGCTTGACGGTGGCCAGCTCGGGCAGATGGGCCTCATCGGGGATGGCGTACTCCTCCACCGGCCGCAGCAGCAGGGCGCCTCCCTCGGGAGTGTCGACCTTCTCCACGAACTTCATCGCCTCGGCCTTCAGCCCCGGAGCGATCTCCTCGCCGGGATTCACCATCCGGCCCTCGTCGCCGTAGCGGCCGAGCACCTTGGCATCGGAGATCAGGTGCAACTCGCCGGAGCGCACGATGATCTCCCGCAGGATGTCGTTCTTCTGGGTGACGGTGACGATGCCGGCGGTCTGGCTGAAGATGTCCTTCACCACCTCGGTCCCGGCCTCGATCCACTGGCCGTCCTCGATCATCAGCAGGGAGATGTCCTTGTTGATCTCGTGGGTTTCCTGCGGGATCCACAGCAGGGTGCCGCCCTTGCTCACCTCGTAGCCATGCTTGGCGGAGCGGGCCTTCTTGATGGCCAGGCCGGGGGCGAACTTCACCAGTCCGCCGGTCTGGGTGCGGAAGCGGTCGTCGGTGAGTTCGGCGATCACCTCGCCGGCGCCGATCTTGGTGCCGGGCTGGGTGCGCACCAGATAGCGGGTGTTGTCCTTGCCCTCCAGGTGCCAGCTCTCGCCGGAATGGCTGGATTCGGCCACCAGCTTGCAGTCCTTGAGGGTGAGGCTGGCGGTGACGATCTGCACCTCCCTGGAATCACCGGTGGACTCCCGCAGCCGCACGGCGCCGCCGTACTCGCTCTGGAGCCGGCTTTCGGCCAGCACATCGCCGGTCTTCACCGGCTTGTCGGTCTCCACCACCGGCAGGGCGTTGGGCGGCAGGTTGTAGACGTCGCCGCTAAACACCCAGAGGCGACCAAGACGCTGGGCCTTATGGGTGATGTTGCCCTGGCGGTCGGTGACCTCCCGGGGCTGGATCACATCCTCGAAGCGCACCTGGCCCGCCAGGTCGCAGATGACGTCCTTGGTGGCCTTCTCCACGCTCTTCTTGACCTGGGCACCGGAGGAGATCTGGGCCAGGATCGTGTCGTGGGGGACCGTGTCGCCGTCGACCACGAACAGGATCGAGCCGCTGGTGACGTCGATCTTCTGGACCTTGCCCTTGCCGGACGGGGTGAGGGTGAGGGTGAAATCGGTCTCGGCCAGCTTGGCCTCCACGCCGTGAGGGGTGCGGTGATCCCGCACCCGGGCCCGGGGACCGAACTCCACCACGCCGTCGGACAGGGAGCGGACCACCCCGGTCTCGGCGGTGGACACACCACCGGTGTGGAATGTGCGCATGGTGAGCTGGGTGCCGGGCTCGCCGATCGACTGGGCGGCGATGATGCCCACCGCCTCGCCGAGATCCACCAGCTCGTTGTGGGCCAGGGCCCAGCCGTAGCACTTGCGGCACACCGAGCGTGAGGCCTCGCAGGTGAGTGGCGAGCGCACCATCACGGTGGCGATCTTCGCCTTCTCGATGGCCGCGGACACGGCCGGGTCGATCTCACCGTTGCGCTCGACGATGACGACGCCGTCGGCATCGACGACGGGTTCGGCCGCCAGACGGCCCACCAGCTTGCTGCCGTAGCGTCCGCGCTCGTCGGCGTCGATGGGGATGTAGCGGAGGGTGCCGCAGTCCTCCTCCCGCACGATCACGTCCTGGGCCACATCCACCAGCCGGCGGGTGAGGTAGCCGGAATCGGCGGTGCGCAGGGCCGTGTCCACCAGGCCCTTGCGGGCGCCGTAGGAGGAGATCACGTATTCCGTGACGGTGAGGCCCTCACGGAAGTTGGTGCGGATCGGCAGGTCGATGATCTCCCCCTGGGGGTTGGCCATCAGGCCGCGCATGCCCACCAGCTGGCGCACCTGGGACATGTTCCCGCGGGCCCCGGAGTTGGCCATCATCCACACCGAGTTGAGCGGATCGTTCTCGTTGAAGTTCCGGCGGACTTCCTCGACGAGGCGCTCGTTGGTCTCGGTCCATGTGTCGATCACCTTGGTGTGGCGCTCCACCTCGGTGATCTCACCCAGCCGGTAGCGCTCCTCCGTGTCGGTGATCTGCTGTTCCGCCTCCTCGAGCAGGCGCGCCTTCTCGCCGGGGATGCGCAGATCGTCGACGGAGATCGAGACCGCCGCCTGCGTGGCGTAGTGGAACCCCAGATCCTTCAGCTCGTCGGCCATCGCCGCGGTGGCGGCGGTGCCGTGGTGCTTGTAGGCCCAGGACACCAGGTTGCGCAGGGCCTTCTTGTCGATGATCCGGTTGCGGAACGGAGGCGCCTGCTTGCTCGGGCCGGAGGCGCCGGCTGGGCTGCTGGCGGCTGCCGGTTCGACGGCGGCCTTGGCGCTCTTCTTGCTGGTCTTCTTGGCGGGGCTGGCGGTCATGGCGGCGCGCGATGGGAATGGCTGGAGGGAAGCGGGACACGATGGCCGGAGGAGCGATCCCGGCCGGCGGCGATCAGGTGGCGGCCACGGCGTCGATGATGGTGTGGTTGATCACGACGCGCCCCACGGTGGTCAGCAGATAGCGGCTGATCAGAGCGCCGTCCTCGTCGAAGCGATCCCGGCGGAACTTCCACTGCTCGATGCGGGTTCCGTCGGAGAGGGTCTCGCTGGAGACGGGCTCGCTGTCCTCGTCATCGCTCTCCACCTCACCGTTGAAGCGCACCCAGACCCAGTCATGCAGGGTGAGGTGCTTCTCCTCGAAGGCGGCGATCACGTCCTCGAGGCTGGCGAACAGGCGTGAGCGGTCGTCGGTCGGCTTCACCGGGAAGGCCGGCTTCGTTTTCTCCCGGTCGACGGCGGTGAGGTAGTAGGCCCCGAGCACCATGTCCTGGGAGGGCGTGATGATCGGCTCGCCGGTGGCGGGGGAGAGCACGTTGTTGCTGGCCAGCATCAGCATGCGGGCCTCCGTCTGGGCCTCGATCGCCAGGGGCACGTGCACGGCCATCTGGTCACCGTCGAAGTCGGCGTTGAAGGCCGGGCAGACCAGGGGATGCAGCTGGATGGCGCGGCCATCCACCAGCTTGGGTTCGAAGGCCTGGATGCCCAGGCGGTGCAGGGTGGGCGCCCGGTTCAGCAGGATCGGATGCCCTTCGATGACCTCCTGGAGCACCTGCATCACCTCGTCGTCGGCCCGCTGGATCAGCTTCTTGGCGGCCTTGATGTTGTTGACGATGTTCTGGCGGATGAGGCGATGGATCACGAAGGGCTGGAACAGCTCGATCGCCATCTCCTTGGGCAGGCCGCACTGGTGCATCTTCAGCTTGGGGCCCACCACGATCACGGAACGGCCGGAGTAGTCGACGCGCTTGCCGAGCAGGTTCTGACGGAAGCGGCCCTGCTTGCCCTCGATGATGTCGCTGAGCGACTTCAGGGCCCGGTTGTTGGCCCCCACCACCGTGCGGCCCCGCCGCCCGTTGTCGATCAGGGCATCGACGGCCTCCTGCAGCATCCGCTTCTCGTTGCGGACGATGATCTCGGGGGCGAGGATCTCCTGCAGCCGCGCCAGACGGTTGTTGCGGTTGATCACCCGGCGGTAGAGGTCGTTGAGGTCGCTGGTGGCGAAACGACCGCCGTCGAGCTGCACCATCGGCCGCAGATCCGGCGGGATCACCGGGATCACATCGAGCACCATCCACTCGGGCCGGGCATTGGTGGCGATGAAGTTGTCGATCACCCGCAGGCGCTTGATCAGCTTCGCCCGCTTCTGGCCCTTGGAGTTGTTGATCTCCTCCCTGAGCTGCTCGGCCTCCTTCTCGAGGTCGAGGTCCTCGAGAAGCTGCTTGAGGGCCTCGGCGCCGATGCCCACCACCGGCTCGTTCTCGATCTCGGAATCCTCGGCGAAGATCTGGTCCTCGATCTCCAGCCACTCGTCCTCGGTGAGCAGCTGCTTGTAGGTGAGGTCCTTGTGGTCACCCGGATCGAGCACCACGTAGCAGTTGAAGTAGACGATCTGCTCCACGTCCCGCAGGGGCATGTCGAGCAGGATCGCCACATAGCTGGGAATGCCCTTCAGGTACCAGACATGGGAGACCGGGGCCGCCAGCTTGATGAAGCCCATGCGGTGCCGGCGCACCCGACTCTCGGTGACCTCCACGCCGCAGCGCTCGCAGACGATGCCGCGGTGCCGCACCCGCTTGTACTTCCCGCAGTGGCACTCCCAGTCCTTGGAGGGGCCGAAGATCTTCTCGCAGAAGAGCCCGTCCATCTCGGGCTTGAGGGTGCGGTAGTTGATCGTTTCCGGCTTGGTGACCTCACCCACCACCTGGCCGTTGGGCAGGGTGCGCTGCCCCCACTGCATGATCCGCTCGGGAGAGGCGAGCGTGATCTTCACGTAATCGAAGTGATTTTCGGTGCGAAGGTTGCTGTTGGACATGGCGGCTGCCGCGCGGTGGGGAAGGAGGCTGGAGGGGGAGGACCGGGGCGCCCGCCCCACCGGGATCGGGGCGGCGCCTGAGGGAGTCAGCGATCAGTCGTCGTCGTAGTCCGCCACACCGAGGGATTCGTAGGTGGGCCGGCTGGGGGTGCTGCGGCGAGGATTCACGTCCTGCATGAGATCGACCTCATCACCGTTGTCGGTGTAGACGGCAATGTCGAGACCGAGGGACTGCAGCTCGCGCATCAGCACCTTGAACGACTCGGGGGTGCCCGGCCGCGGAATCGGCTTGCCCTTGACGATGGCGTTGAGGGCCTCGTTGCGGCCCTGCATGTCGTCGGACTTGACGGTGAGCAGCTCCTGCAGGGTGTAGGCGGCGCCGTAGGCCTCCAGGGCCCACACCTCCATCTCGCCGAGACGCTGGCCGCCCTGCTGGGCCTTGCCACCCAGGGGCTGCTGGGTCACCAGGGAGTAGGGACCGGTGGAGCGGGCGTGGATCTTGTCGTCCACCAGGTGCACCAGCTTGAGGATGTGGGCATAGCCCACCGTCACGGGCTGGTCGAAGGGTTCGCCGGTGCGGCCGTCGATCAGCTGGATCTTGCCCGGATTCTCGGGGTCGTAGACCCAGTCCTTGCCCGGCTGCCGGGCAGCTTCCTCCAGGTAGGCCTGCACCGTCTGCTTGGACTTCTCGGCGCCGTACATCTCATCGAACGGCACCACCTTCACGCGGCAGTCCAGGTGGGAGGAGGCCCAGCCCATCAGGCACTCGAACACCTGGCCCACGTTCATGCGGCTCGGCACACCCAGGGGGTTGAGCACAATGTCGATGGGCGTGCCGTCGGGCAGGTAGGGCATGTCCTCCCGGGGAAGGATGCGGCTGATGATGCCCTTGTTGCCGTGGCGGCCGGCCATCTTGTCGCCCACCTGGATCTTGCGGCGCTGGGCCACATAGACCCGCACCACCATGTTGGCGCCCGGAGGCAGCTCGTCGCCCTGCTCGCGGGTGTAGATGCGCACGTCCACCACCCGGCCCCGCTCGGTGCTGGGCACCCGCAGGGAGTTGTCACGCACGTCGCGGGCCTTCTCCCCGAAGATGGCGCGCAGCAGCTTCTCTTCGGGGGGCTGGTCCGATTCCCCCTTCGGGGTCACCTTGCCCACCAGGATGTCGCCCGATTCCACGTAGGCGCCGATGCGGATGATGCCCATCTCGTCGAGGTGCCCCAGGCTCTCCTCGGCGACGTTGGGGATCTCGCGGGTGATCTCCTCGGGGCCGAGCTTGGTCTGGCGAGCCTCGATCTCGTACTTCTCGATGTGCACCGAGGTATAGAGATCGTCCTGCACCAGCCGGTCGCTGACGAGGATGGCGTCCTCGTAGTTGTAACCCTCCCAGGGCATGTAGGCGATCAGCACGTTCTGACCGAGGGCGATCTCGCCCCCCTCGCAGGCGGAGCCGTTGGCCAGCACCTGTCCGGCGATCACCTGATCGCCCTGGCGCACGATCGGCCGCTGGTTCAGACAGGTGTCCTGGTTGGAGCGCTGGTACTTCTGCAGGAAATGGGTGTGGTCACGGCCGTGCTCGTCGCGGATGACGATGGCCGTGGCATCCACGAAGGCGACCGTGCCGTTCACCTTGGTGATCGGCACCATGCCGGAGTCGCGGGCCACCTGGGTTTCCAGCCCCGTGCCCACGAGGGGCCGCTCGGGCCGCAGCAGGGGCACCGCCTGACGCTGCATGTTCGAGCCCATCAGGGCGCGGTTGGCGTCGTCGTGCTCGAGGAAGGGGATCAGGGAGGTGGCCACCGAGATCACCTGCACCGGTGACAGCTGGACATAGTCCACCTGTTCGGGGGGCACCTTCTCGAAGTCCTGGCGGTAGCGCACCGGGACCAGATCGACGGTGATGCGGCCGTCGGCGTCGGTGGGCACGTCACCGGGGGCCACCCGGCACTCGTCCTCCAGGTCGGCGGAGAGGTAGATCGGATCGCCCTGCTTGAGCACGACCCCGTCCTCCACCTTCCAGAAGGGGGTTTCGATGAAGCCGTATTCGTTGACCCGGGCATGGGTGGCCAGCGAGCCGATCAGACCGGCGTTGGGACCCTCCGGCGTCTCGATCGGGCAGATGCGGCCGTAGTGGGAGGGGTGGATGTCGCGCACGGCGAAGCCGGCCCGCTCCCGGGTCAGGCCACCGGGCCCCAGGGCGCTGATGCGGCGCTTGTGGGTGAGCTCCGCCAGGGGATTCGTCTGATCCATGAACTGGCTCAGCTGGCTGGAGCCGAAGAACTCCTTCACCGCCGCCACAAGGGGCTTGGGGTTCACCAATTGGGCCGGCGTGAGCGATTCGGTCTCGCCCACGGTCATCCGTTCCTTGATGATCCGCTCCAGGCGGTTGAGGCCCACCCGCACCTGGTTCTGGAGCAGCTCGCCCACCGAACGCACGCGGCGATTGCCGAGATGGTCGATGTCGTCGAGGCAGGCTCCGCCCACATCGAGCTCGAGATTGATGAGGTAATCGATCGTGGAAAGCACGTCCTCGGGGGTGAGGGTGCGCACCGCGTCGGGGATGGTGAGGCGCAGCTTCTTGTTGATCTTGTAGCGACCCACCCGGCCCAGGTCGTAGCGCTTCGGATCGAAGAAGCGGCTGTGCAGCAGCTGCTGGCCGCCGCTCACCGAGGGTGGCTCGCCGGGCCGCAGTTTCTTGTAAAGCTCCAGAAGCGCCTGGTCCTCGGAGCTGATGCCCTCCTCGTTGGAGGCCTCGATCGACTTCTGGTAGTACTCCGGGTGACGCAGCTTGTCGAGCACGTCGTTGTCGGAGAGGCCGATGGCCCGCATCAGAACGTGGGCATTGATCTTGCGGGTCTTGTCGACGCGGACGTGCAGCAGATCGTTCTTGTCGGTCTCGAACTTCAGCCAGGCCCCCCGGTTGGGAATCAGGCTTGCGTTGAAGGTCTTGCGGCCGTTCTTGTCCTGCTCGTCCTTGAAGTAGACGCCGGGGCTGCGGACGATCTGGTTGACGATCACCCGCTCGGCGCCGTTGATGATGAAGGTGCCGCGCTCGGTCATCAGTGGCAGCTCGCCGATGAAGACCTCCTGCTCCTTGATCTCGCCGGTCTCCTTGTTGACCAGCCGGCAGGTGACGTACATCTGGGAGGCGAAGGTCGCGTCGCGACGTTTGGCCTCTTCCACGTCATGGCGAGGGCGCTTCAGGCGGTACTGGTCGCCGATGAAATGCAGCTCCAGCTTTCCGGTGTAGTCGGTGATCGGCGAGAAGCTGTCCAGCTCTTCGATCAGCCCCTTCTCCAGGAACCATTTGAAGCTCGCCCGCTGTACCTCCACCAGGTCGGGAAGGTAAGTGACGGTCTTGGCGACCTGGATCGCGCTGCTCATGCGGTGGACCTGCAGGAACGGTGGTGGGAGGGCGGGCCTGGACGGGGGAAGGGGCGGCGGCGGAGGAACACCGCTGACGGCGCCCCTGGGACATGGGCCCGGGTGGGGGCCATGGCAACAGGCGCTCCCGCCTGACCGGTGGATCCGGGAGACCGGACCGCCGATCAGGCGGTGACGCCTTGGGGGCTCGCTGGCTGGATGGCTGCCAACTCAGGGGATGCCGAATCGATCGATGCCGTCGTGGACAAAGCCGTTGACAAAGTCGTGGACAAAAGGAGCGCTTCCGCTTCCAGGCCAATAAGGAATCATACAACCTGGGCAGGCAGGCGGAACAATCGTGCTGCGTTGGCGGTCGTCGCCGCCGCGACCTGCTCGAGGGTCTCCCCCCGCAGTTCGGCGACCCTGGCCGCTACGGCCGCCACGTAGGCGGGTTCGTTGCGCTTGCCTCGACGGGGAACCGGTGCCAGGAAAGGGCAGTCGGTCTCGACGAGGTAGCGGTCGGCCGGCACCTGACGGGCACAGCGATGGATGGGTTCGGCCTTGGGGAAGGTGACCGTGCCGCTGAAGCTGATGTAGAGGCCCAGGTCGAGAAACCCCGCCATCTCCTCCGGCGTGCCACCCCAACAGTGCATCACCCCTCTGGGGCAGCCCCCGTTCTCCTGACGCCGGCGCAGTTCGGCCAGCATCGGTTCGGCCGCATCGCGACAGTGGATGATCACTGGCAGATCGAGCCTGACCGCCAGATCCAGCTGGGGCCGAAGCACCGCCAGCTGCTCCTCGAGGTTGGTGGCCCGGAAGAGATCGAGCCCCAGCTCGCCGATCGCCACCACGCGCGCATCAGCGCGGGCGGCCGCTTCCAGGACCGCGGCGGTGTCGGGTTGCCAGTGCCCGCAGTCGAGCGGGTGGACACCGACGGCGTAGCGCAGTTCAGGGAAACGGTCGGCGAGAGACCGGATCGCCGGGATCTCCGCCGGTTCGACGCAGGCGTGGATCAGGGCCCTGACCCCCGCCTCCCGCCAGCGCCGGGAGACTTCGTCGAGATCCGCATCAAAGTTGCGGAACACGATGTGGCAATGGCTGTCCACCAGGGCGGGAGCGGCCTCGCAGGGGGTGGCGCTCATGGGGAGGTGATCGGGAGCCCGTCGGACGGAAATGGCATCGTGGCAGAGGCGACCCGCCGACGGAGGCTCAGGAGGCGCTGGCGGCAGCCGGCTCCAGGACGCGCTTCACCGCCTGGCTCAGCCGCGACTTCTGGTTGGCACCGGTGTTGCGGTGCACCACACCCACCTTCACGGCCTTGTCGATCTTGCTGAAGGCGGCGTTCATCGAGGCCTGGACGGCGGCCCTGGTCTCCTCTCCGGGCTGCTGTCCGTAGGCGCTGCAAGCGGTGAAACAGCGCTTCATCAGGGTGCGCAGCGCCGATTTGTAGGTGCGGTTGCGCAGCCGGTTGCGTTCGGCGACCTCGATGCGCTTCTTCGAAGACTTGTTATTGGCCACAGGCGTAAGGGGCGCTGGCTCGGCAAACGCGCATCCTACCTTCCGGCCCCCTGGCCATCCCCAGGGCCTAGTTTCGATGCAGTCCTCCGCTCCCGCCGCCGCCCTGTGGTCGCTTCCACCCCCGCCAGCAGCACGGGCGCCAGCCCCCGCCGCGCCACCCCGGCGGACACGGTGATGCCGCCGCTGCGGATGTCCTGTCTCCGGGACGGGATCCAGGCCGCGGAGCGGCTCGATGCCATCGCCGCCCGCACCGGGAGCGGCCGGATGCGCGAGGAGGAGGAACGGGTGGGGGCCATCCTTGACCAGGTGCGTGAGCGGGGCGATGCGGCCCTGCTGGACTTCAGCGAGCGCTTCGACGGTCTGCGGCCCGATCCGCTGCGGGTGCCCGCCGAGCGGCTGGCCCAGGCCTGGGAGTCCTGCCCCGCCCCCCTGCGCCAGGCCCTCGATCTGGCCCATGAGCGCATCCTCGACTTCCACCGCCGCCAGCTGCCGACCGATCTGGCGGTGAGCGGCCCCCATGGCGAACGGCTGGGACGCCGCTGGCGCCCTGTGCAGCGGGCGGGGATCTACGTGCCCGGCGGCAGGGCCTCCTACCCCAGCACGGTGCTGATGAATGCGGTTCCCGCCCGGGTGGCCGGCGTGGAACGGCTGGTGATGGTGACCCCGCCGGGCCCCGGCGGCGAACCCGAGGCCACGGTGCTGGCAGCGGCCCATCGGGCCGGCGTGGAAGAGGTGTACCGCGTCGGGGGGGCTCAGGCGATCGGCGCCCTGGCCTACGGCACCGCCACGATCCCCGCCGTCGACGTGATCACCGGCCCCGGCAACCTCTACGTGACGCTGGCCAAGAAGGCCGTGTACGGCAGGGTCGGCATCGACGCCCTGGCCGGCCCCAGCGAGGTGCTGGTGATCGCCGACCACACCGCCCGGCCGGCCCAGGTGGCCGCCGACCTGATGGCCCAGGCGGAGCACGACCCGCTGGCGGCGGCGATCCTGATCACCACCAGCGAGGCGCTGGCCGCCGCCGTGCCCGCCGCCATCGAGGGCCAGCTGGACCGGCACCCCCGCGCCGCCATCACCCTGCAGGCCCTCAACGACTGGGGGCTGATCGTGGTCTGCGGCGACCTTGAGGAGGCCGCGGCCCTCAGCGACCGCTTCGCCCCCGAGCACCTGGAACTGCTGGTGGAGCACCCCGAGCCCCTGGCCGAGCGGATCCGGAACGCCGGCGCCATCTTCCTCGGGCCCTGGTCACCGGAAGCGGTGGGCGACTACCTGGCCGGGCCCAACCACACCCTGCCCACCTCCGGCACCGCCCGCTTCGCCGGTGCCCTGGGCGTGGAGACGTTCCTGCGCCACACCAGCCTGATCCAGTTCAACCGGGCGGCCCTGGAGGCCACCGGCCCAGCCGTGGTGGCCCTGGCGGAGAGCGAGGGACTGCACAGCCACGCCGACTCGGTGCGGCAGCGGCTTTCGGGAGCGGATTAGCCGGCGCCGGCTAGCGGCGGATCAGATCCCGCACCCGGGGCTGTTCCGCCTCGATCTCCCCCACCAGCACCTGATCGGCGAGGTTCACGAACAGCCCATTCTCGAGCACCCCGGGGATGTTGTTGATCGCCGTCTCGAGGGCGGCGGGGTCGCCGATGCCGCCGTCGAAGGCCGCATCCAGCACCAGATTCCCCTGGTCGGTGACCACCGGGCCGGCCTTGCGCACGGCCATGCGCAGCTCGACACGGCTGCCCATTGCGATCAGTTCGTCGCGCACCTGTCGCCAGGCACCGGGAATCACCTCCACCGGCAGCAGGAAGCCGAGATTCAGACGCTCCACCAGCTTGGTGGCATCCACCACCACCACGAAGCGGTCCGCCCGACGCGCCACCAGCTTCTCCTGCACGTGGCAGGCCCCGCCCCCCTTGATCAGCTGGAAGGAGGGATCCACCTCGTCGGCGCCATCGATGGCCAGGTCGATGCGCCGCACGGCGTTGAGGCTCTTCAGCGGGATGCCCAGTTCGTCCGCCAGCACTTCGCCCTGGAAGGAGGTGGTGACCCCGACGATGTCGGACAGCTCTCCCCGCTTGAGCTTCTCGCCGAGGGAGCGGATCATCAGGGCGGCGGTGGAGCCGGAGCCCAGGCCCACCACCATCCCGTCACGGATCTGTTCCACGGCCGCCGCGGCCACGGCCTCCTTCATGCGGTCCTGAAGGTCGGACATCGGTGCCTGTCAACGGTGGCGGCGACCGTAGCAAGGGGGAGTTCCCTAGCCGGCGCGGGGCAGGGCCGCCGGCCGGATCGACAGCTGCAGTTCGCGCTGGCCCCGCACCACCCGCAGGGGCAGGGGCTGGCCCACCTGGGCCCGCTCCACCTGCTGGAGCAGCGCCGAAGGCGTGTTGACGGGCTGGTCGGCGATGGCCACCACCAGATCGCCGCGGTGCAGGCCGGCGGCCTCGGCCGGACTCTCCGGCAGCACCCTCTGGACCAGGGCCCCATCCCGCTCCGGCAGCTGCAGCAGGGCATCCGGATCGCGGTTGTTGTCACGGGCCACCCGGGCCGTGAGCGGCACCAGCTGCAGCCCCAGGTAGGGGTGAACCACGGTGCCCCCCTCCCCCAGCTGATCGGCCACCCGCCTGGCCAGGTTGATGGGGATGGCGAAGCCCAGCCCCGCGCCGGGGCCGGAGCGCACCAGGGTGTTGATGCCGATCACCTCGCCGTCGGCGTTGACCAGAGGTCCGCCGGAATTGCCGGGGTTGATCGCCGCGTCGGTCTGGATGAGGTCGAGGCGCTTGTCGGCGAAGCCGAGGCTGTTGATGTCGCGGTGCAGGCTGCTGACGATGCCGAGGGTGACCGTGCGCTCGAGGCCGTAGGGACTCCCCAGGGCGATCGCCCAGTCGCCCACCTCCAGGGCCTCGGAGTCCCCCAGGGGAGCGGCACTCAGATCACCCTTGCCGGGCACCCTGACCACCGCCAGATCCGTGACCGGATCGGTCCCGACCACCACCCCATCGAGCTGGCGGCCATCGGCCATGGTCACGGTCACCGCGTCGACGCTGTCGACGACGTGGGCGTTGGTGAGCACCAGTCGCCGCCGCCCGTCGATGATCACGCCCGAACCCTGGCCGCGCTCGCGCATGCTGCTGGAGGGGTCGCCGAACAGATCCCGCAGCAGGGGATCCAGCAGGGCAGGGTCGAAGGACTGGCGGGTGACGTTGCGCTCGGTGTCGATCCGCACGACCGCCGGCCCCACCCGACGGACCGCATCGGCCACGAAGCTGTGGGGGGTCGGGGCCGGGGGACCGGCCTCGAGAGCCGCGGCGGGCAGCCCCCCCCCGGCCAGCAGGGACAGCAGCAGGGCGAGGGCCAGAAGACCCTGCCGCCACCGGTTCATGGGGAGGAGGGAGAGGAGCCATTGCATGTCAGGAGGCTAGGGCCGTCGACGGGGGCCCAGCGCAGCAACCGCTGGCGAAGCACCCCGTCCTCCCCCAGGTCGAGCCAGCGGCCGCCCGGATCGTCGGCCCGACCCAGGGGGCAGGGCTGCACGGGTCCGAAGCCGCAGAGGGTGGAGGGACAGCCCAGCAGGGTGACGTCGGGGCGGCCCGGCAGGTGGCCCTGCCAGTGCTGGTGGACATGGCCGAAGATCAGGCCCCGCAGGGCGGCCACTGGCCTCAGCAGGCTGAGCAGCGCCTGACCGTCGCGCAGCCCGATGGCATCCATGCCGGCATCGCCGATCGGGACCGGGGGGTGGTGCACGGCCACGAGCAGGGAGATCCCGCCCTCCTCGGCCAGACCCTCCGCGGTCAGCGCCTCCAGCTGGCGCTCCAGCCAGGCCAGCCGGGTGTGGCCCAGCTCCCCGGCGACGTCGCCGGTGCGATGGCTGTCGAGCAGCAGCAGCCGCCAGCGGCCGCAGCGCAGCAGGGCCGGGGCGATCAGGGCGCGGCGCCCCAGGGCCGCCCGCAGCAGGGCCGGGTGGTCGTGGTTGCCGGCCAGCAGGGCCACCGGCAGCGGACCGTCCCGCCGCCGTTCCTCCGTCAGTTCCTCCAGCAGCTCCGCCAGCCGCACGTAACCGCCCCAGCTCTCGTCCTGGCAGAGATCGCCGCTGATCAGCAGCAGGTCAGGCGCCACGCCGGCGCCACACAGCTGGTCGAGGGCCTGCCGGAGTCCATGCCGGAGCAGGGGCAGCGCCCGCCGGCCTTGGCACCGACCATCGGGATCGGCCAGCAGATGGGGATCGCTCAGTTGAAGAATTCGCATCGGAGGGCCACCCGTCCAGGCCCTGCCGGGGCCGCACCAGTTGAATCGGCTTAACTTTGCCCGCAGTCCACCCCGAGGCCATGGCCAGCATCCCTCCAGGCACACGGCAGCGCTGCACCCTCTGCAGGGTGGAGATCCAGGGGGTGGCCGGTGGCAACGATCTGGTCCTCTTCAGCCAGGGAGCGCCGGGCAGCCGGGCCAAGCTCTGGGCCAGGGTCTGCCAGTACCTGCGCACGCCGGAGCAGCTGGGCCAGTGCCTCAACCAGGATCTGACCCTGCGGGGGGACGTCTGCGACAGCGACTACTACGCGGAGGCGCCGGTGCTGGAGATGCCCGTGCCCCGGGCGCCGGAATCCGATCCTCTAGGGTGAAGTCATGCCCGCCGGGCATCACCCTTGTTCCCCAGCGCCGTTTCCCCTGACCGGAAGACTGCACTGAGGCGGGGGCAGTGGATCACTGCAGCGCACGGCGGACCATCCCGCCCGCGGGGTCCCCTCCCCACGCTCCATTCCCTTGCCCCATCCCCTCCCCGAAGACCTGGAGCGACTGGCTCGACCGGTGGCCCAGGCAGCGCATCTCGAGGTGCGCGCCGTGGAGGTGCTGACCCATCACATTCCCCTCACGATCGTCGTCAGGGTGCAGCGTGCCGACGGCACGGACGTGAACCTCGACGAGTGCGCCGCGGTGAGCGCCCCGCTCGGGGAGGCCTTCGAAGCCGCCGGGCTGCTGCCCATGGCCTACGTCCTCGAGGTGAGCAGCCCCGGCATCGGGGAGGATCTGCTCACCGATCGGGACTTCACCAGTTTCCGCGGCTTCCCCGTCGAGGTGCGCTCCCGGACCGTCGAAGGGGCTGAGCTGCGGCGCCGGGGCCACCTGCTCGGCCGGGATGAGCAGGTGGTGCAGCTGAACGCGCGCGGCCGGATCCTGCGCATCCCCCGCGAGGAGGTGCTCCAGGTGCGGCTCACCGCAGCTCCACCCGATTCCTGAGCCGCTCCCGGTTCCACCGTCCTTTCCCTCCCCACCCGCCTCCGAGTCCATGGCCCTGGTTCTGCTCCCCGGTCTCAACAACCTGATCGAGGACATCAGCGAAGAGAAGAAGCTGGCCCCCCAGGTGGTCGAGGCCGCCCTGCGGGAGGCTCTGCTGAAGGGCTACGAGCGTTACCGCCGCACCCTCTACCTCGGCATCAGCGAGGACCCGTTCGAGGAGGACTATTTCAGCAACTTCGACGTGGCCCTCGATCTCGAGGAGGAGGGCTACCGGGTGCTGGCCAGCAAGATCATCGTCGAGGAGGTGGAGAGCGACGACCACCAGATCGCGATCGACGAGGTGCGCCAGGTGGCCGAGGACGCCCAGATCGGCGACACCGTGGTTCTGGACGTGACGCCCGACAAGGAGGATTTCGGCCGCATGGCCGCCGCCACCACCAAGCAGGTGCTGGCCCAGAAGCTGCGGGACCAGCAGCGCCGCATGATCCAGGAGGAGTTCGCCGACCTCGAGGATCCCGTCCTGACCGCCCGGGTGATCCGGTTCGAACGCCAGTCCGTGATCATGGCCGTCAGTTCCGGCCTGGGCCGTCCGGAGGTGGAGGCGGAACTGCCCCGCCGCGACCAGCTCCCCAACGACAACTACCGTGCCAACGCCACCTTCAAGGTGTTTCTCAAGGAGGTGAGCGAGGTGCCCCGCCGCGGCCCCCAGCTGTTCGTGTCGAGGGCGAATGCGGGTCTGGTGGTCTACCTGTTCGAGAACGAGGTTCCCGAGATCCAGGAGGGCTCGGTGCGGATCGTCGCGGTGGCCCGCGAGGCGAATCCCCCCTCCCGCGCCGTGGGGCCCCGCACCAAGGTCGCCGTCGACAGCGTGGAGCGGGAGGTGGATCCGGTGGGCGCCTGCATCGGCGCTCGCGGCTCCCGGATCCAGCAGGTGGTGAACGAACTGCGGGGCGAGAAGATCGATGTGATCCGCTGGTCCCCCGACCCGGCCCAGTACCTGGCCAATTCCCTCAGCCCCGCCCGCGTCGAGACCGTGCGTCTGGTGGATCCTGAGGGGCATCACGCCCACGTGCTGGTGCCCCCTGACCAGCTCAGCCTGGCCATCGGCCGGGAAGGCCAGAACGTGCGGCTGGCGGCCCGACTCACGGGCTGGAAGATCGACATCAAGAACGCCCACGAGTACGACCAGGAGGCGGAGGACCGGACCGTGGCGGCCCTGATCGCCCAGCGCCAGGAGGAGGAAGCCCTCCAGGCCGAGGCCGAGGCGCGGCTCCAGGCCGAACAGGCCGCCCGGGCCGAGGAGGATGCGCGGCTGCGGGAGCTCTACCCCCTCCCCGAGGATGAACCCCCTTACGAGGTTGGCATGGAGGAGGAGACCGGCGAGGAGACGCCGGATACGGAGGATGGGCGGTGACAGCCGCGGCGAAGCGGCCCGTGCTGCGTCGCTGCGTCTCCTGTCGGCGCCTTCGCGACCGGAGCGAGCTCTGGCGCGTCGTGCGTCAGGGGGATGGAACGGTGCGCCTCGATGTGGGCATGGGCCGTTCGGCCTACCTCTGCCCCGAACCGGCCTGCCTCCAGGAGGCCCGCCGCCGGAAGCGTCTGCAGCGCGGCCTGCGCTGCGCCGTGAGTGACACCCTCCTCAGCAGCCTCGAGGCGCGTCTCGCGTGCTCGGGCCAGCGACCTCTGAGGCAAGATGAACCATGGCCGTCCTCAGCGCACGGCCCCGGGACCCTTTCGGCCCCACCGTACGGAGACCTTCCTGAATGACCAGCAGCGGCAAAGTGAGAATCTACGAGCTGTCCAAGGAAATGGGCCTGGACAACAAGGACGTGCTCGACGCCGCCGAGAAGCTCTCCATCGCAGCCAAGAGCCACAGCAGCTCCATCAGCGATGACGAGGCCTCCCGCATCCGGACGCTGATCGGGGTGAAGGTCCGTGCCCATGCCCCGTCCCAGCCGGAGGCTCAGCCGCCCACCCCTCCGGCCAAGGCCATCCTGGCCGTGAAGAAGGCCTCCCCCGTGCCGGTCAACGCTCCACGTGCCGCCTCTCCACCGGTGGCGGCACCCCCGGGGCCTTCCTCCCCGCCCAGCCCGGCCGCCCCGCCGGCGGGACGCCCCCAGCCCTCTC
>JMRP01000001.1 GCA_000708525.1 Cyanobium sp. CACIAM 14 | reverse complement strand
GCCCCGGCCCGCGGGTCCGGGACTCTGCCGGCCGCCTCCGCCACATCCTGCATCAGATACAGGACGGCCAGCCAGAGGGCCGTTCCGCTCAGCACGCTCTCCAGCGACAGACGGCCGGAATCGTTCTGGAGACTGATCGACTTGCCGAAACGGCGGATGGTCTGTCCCATCTCCCTCCCTTTCGCGCGGAACCTCCTCCATCCTTAACCTGGTTTTGCCTGGCGGTAGGCCGGGCGCTGCAGAGACGCTGTGATTCCGGGCACCGGGTTCACCGATCGTCAAACGGCGGAGGGTGGTTCCCGCTCAGTTCCAGACGATGAAGGCGCCAGGGGTGAGGTTGAGCAGCGGGCAGGCCGGGGTATGGGGAGCGATCCCGGCCGTGGCATCCCCTCCGCTGCCGGATGGTGACGCCGGATCGAGGAGCACCAGATCGGCCAGCTGCCGGCGTTCCGGCTCCAGGTCGACGCTCGGATGGCCCATGCGGCGTGCATCCGGCGCCAGAAGCAGGCAGACCCCGGAGGTGCCCGGCCAGCGGGCCATCTCCATCAGGGGGCCCGCCAGATCGGCGGCGGTGAGCTGGCGGCTCTGGTGCGCTGCCAGCAGCAGGGCCAGCCCAGGGCGGTCGAGCAGGGCCAGCAGACGGGGATCCTCCTCCCGCTCGAGGATCAGCCCCTTGCGCCGCGCCCAGTCCCGCAGGCTCTCCAGACGCGAGGCCCCCACCAGGGGATCGAGGGGACCGTGCCAGCCGAGAACGGCCGTGAGGCCATGGGAGCCGGCCTCCATCAGGTGGCCCAGCTTTGTGCGCTTCACCCGCAGGTAGGCGGCGTTGTGGATCCCCGGGTCCACCACCAACGGGACCCGGTCCACCACCTCCAGCCCGTAACCGCCCAGACCGGCGATCTTGCGCGGGTTGTTGGTGATCAGCCGCAGGCGGCGCACCCCCAGGTCGCTGAGGATCTGGGCGCCCACCCCGTAGTTGCGCAGGTCGGCGGCGAAACCGAGGCTCTCGTTCGCCTCCACCGTGTCCAGACCCCCGTCCTGCAGGTTGTAGGCCTTGAGCTTGTTGATCAGCCCGATGCCCCGTCCCTCCTGGCGCAGGTAGACCACAACCCCTTCTCCGGCCGCCTCGATCATCCGCAGGGCCGCCTCCAGCTGGGGCCGGCAGTCGCAGCGGAGGGATCCGAAGGCATCGCCCGTGAGGCACTCGGAGTGCACCCGCACCAGCACCGGCCCGTCGGAGCGCTCCGGGAAGCCCTTCACGATGGCCACATGCTCGCTGCCGTCGAGTTCGTTCCGGTAGCCGATGGCCCGGAACTGGCCGAAGCTGCTCGGCAGGGCGGCCTCCGCCTGGCGCGCCACGAAGCGCTCGGTGTCGAGGCGGTAGCGGATCAGGTCGGCGATGCTGATCAGCCGCAGCCCGTGCCGCCGTGCGTACTCGGCCAGCTGGGGCAGCCGGGCCATCGAGCCGTCCGGGTTCTGGATCTCGCAGATCACCCCGGCGGGATAGAGACCCGCCAGGCGGGCCAGATCCACCGCCGCTTCGGTGTGTCCGGCACGCTTCAGCACACCGCCCTGGCGGGCCCGCAGGGGGAAGACATGGCCCGGCCGGCGCAGGTCGCCCGGCCGGGTGTCGGGATGGATGGCCACCTGGATCGTCCGGGCCCGATCCTCGGCGGAGATGCCCGTGCTCACGCCCTGCTCCGGGCCGGCGTCGACGCTGACGGTGAAGGCCGTCTGGTTGCTGTCGGTGTTGCGATCCACCATCAGGGGCAGGTCGAGGGCGTCCAGTCGCTCACCTTCCATCGCCAGGCAGATCAACCCCCGGGCATCGGTGGCCATGAAGTTGATCTGCTGGGGTGTGGCGAACTGGGCCGCGCAGATCAGGTCCCCTTCGTTCTCCCGGTTCTCGTCGTCCACCACCACCACCGACTCGCCGTTGCGGATGGCCGCCAGGGCATCGGCGATGGCGTCGAAATGAATACCCGCGGGGCTGCGCTGGCCAGACAGGAGGGTCAAGGGGACGGAAGGGAAGGGGAAATGCTGCGCGTGCTGGGATCACGGGCAGGGGCGATGGGCGTGATCGACCGCCGAAACGATGGCACCTCACCGATCGGAGTTCATTTATAGGGCGCCGGTACGATCCACCGTTCCTCAGGGTTCCGCATGGCCGGCAAGCGTGTCGCGGTGATCGGTGCCAGCGGCTACGGGGGTCTCCAGACCCTCAGGCTGCTGCAGGGCCATCCCCAGCTCAGCGTGAGTTTTCTGGGCGGGGAGCGCAGCATCGGCAGGCGCTGGAGCGAGCTGGTGCCCTTCCTGCCCCTCGCCGACGATCTGGTGGTGCGCTCGCCGGAACCGGAAGCGATCGCCGCCGCCGCCGATCTGGCGGTCCTCAGCCTGCCGAACGGCCTGGCCGCCCAGCTGGTGCCCGATCTGCTGCGGCTCGGCGTCAAGGTGGTCGACCTGTCGGCCGATTACCGCTACCGCTCCCTGGCGCAGTGGGAGGAGGTCTATGCCAGCGAAGCCCGCAAGGCCGCCCGCCGGGACGCCGACCTCTGCCAGGAGGCGGTGTACGGCCTGGTGGAGGTGGCGGAGACACGCATCCGTCAGGCCCGCCTGGTGGCGGCCCCGGGCTGTTTCCCCACGGCCAGCCTGCTGGCCCTGCTGCCGTTTCTCGAGCAGGGACTGATCGAGACCGGCGGCATCGTCATCGATGCCAAGACCGGAACCTCCGGAGGCGGCCGGGCGGCCAAGGAACACCTGCTGCTGGCCGAGGCCGCCGAAGCCGTGGCCCCCTACGGCGTGGTGGGTCACCGCCACACCAGCGAGATCGAGCAGATGGCCGCCCTGGCCGCCGGCCAGCCGATCCAGCTCCAGTTCACCCCCCATCTGATGCCCATGGTGCGCGGGCTGCTGGCCACGGTCTACGGGCGCCTGAGGGATCCGGGTCTGACCGCCGACGACTGCACCACCCTGCTGAAGGCCGCCTATCGCCACAGCCCGGCCGTGGAGGTGCTGCCGGTGGGCGTCTACCCCTCCACCAAGTGGGTGCGTCACACCAACCGCTGCCTGCTGTCGGTCCAGGTGGACCAGCGGACCGGCCAGTTGATCGTGATGAGCGCCGTGGACAACCTGGTGAAGGGGCAGGCCGGCCAGGGGGTGCAGTGCCTCAACCTGCTCGCCGGCCTGGAGGCCGGTACCGGGCTGCCGCTGCTGCCCTTCTATCCCTGACCCTGCGGCGGCGCTCCGCCCGCCAGCCGCTGGGCCGCCAGGCCCACGGCCAGCGGCAGGATCCGATGCTCCTGCCGCTGGATGCGGGCGTGCAGCCGTTCCCGGTCGTCCCCGGGCAGCACCGGCACGGCCGCCTGCACCAGGATCGGCCCCGCATCCACCTCGGCTGTCACCAGATGGGCGGTGCAGCCGCTCAGCGTCACGCCGGCGTCCAGGGCCTGGCCCACTCCGTCGGCACCCCGGAAGCTGGGCAGCAGCGAGGGATGGATGTTCACCAGCCGGTCGGCGAACGCCTCGATCAGCACCGGGGTGACGATCCGCATCCAGCCCGCCATCACCACCAGATCGATGCGGTTCTCCCGGAACAGGGAGATGAGGGCATGATCGAGGGCCTCCCGGGAGGCATGGCGGCGGTGATCGAGCAGGTGGCAGGGGATGCCGAGCCGACCGGCCCGCTCTTTGGCCCCGCAGCGCTCCCGATTCACGGCCAACAGCTCCACCCGTCCCGGGACCAGGCCGCGGGCGCAGGCATCGACCAGGGCCTCGAAGTTGCTTCCCTCGCCGCTGGCCATCACCGCCAGCCGCAGCGGGCCTCCACCGGAGAGGGCTCCGGCCGGAGCGGGCTGTGGCAACGGCCACTGGAGGGACGCGTCGGGATCGCTAACGTCAGCGGAATCGGGCATTGCGTCCATGTCCCATCTCTCCATCCTGCCCACCGTTCTGCGGGATGTTGACTGCCTCGCCGCCACCCTTGGCGCACTGGATCTCGCCTGGCGCCGCGGCGGCACCCTGTCCGGCTTCGGCGGAGAGCAACGGGAAGTGGTCCTCCAGCTGGAGCTGAGGGATGGGCAGTGCCTGGGCTGGACCCGGCAGCGCGATGGATCGCTCGCGCTGGTGGGGGATCTCCAGCGCCTGAGCCGCAGCGCCTCGCTGCAGCGGCTGCTGGGCCGGATCACCCGTGCCTATGCCGCCCGGCTGGCTCTCCAGGAAGCCCGCCAGCTTCTGCCGACGGCCTCGATCGAACTCCGTGCCTGAGGATCCAGCCGTCTCCGCCACGGCTTCCGGGCCGACCTTCCATCTCGATCTCCGTGAACCCCATCGCCACCTTGTCGGGGTCACCCTCCATCTCACCCCCCGGATGCCGCAGCCGGAACTGCGGCTGCCGGCCTGGACCCCGGGGTCGTACCTGATCCGCGACCACGTTCGCTTCCTGGAGGGGCTGGAAGCCCGCCAGGGGGACGTGCCCGTCGGACTCAGGCGCCTGGGGGAGGCGTGCTGGAGGCTCGATCTCCCCAGCCTCGATCCGGTGCTGGTGCGCTACCGCATCCAGGCCACAGAGCTGAGCGTGCGCACCTGCCACCTCAGCGCCGACCACGGCTTCCTGGCGCTGGCGGGGGTGGTGCTGCAGGTCTCCGGCGAGCGCTGGAATCCCCACCGCCTCGTGCTGCGGCTGCCCCCCGACTGGCAGGCGTTCGTTCCTCTCCCCAGCAGCGCCCAGGGTGCCTTCCTGGCCGCCGACTACGACCGTCTGATCGACAGTCCCGTCGAGGTGGGTCCCCATCCCTGCCATCGTTTCAGCGTCGCCGGCGTGCCGCATCGCTGGGTCACCTGGGGGGATGACCTGCCGGCCCGCGACCCGGCCTGGCTGGCCGACGTGGAGCGCGTCGCCCTGGCCTGCTGCCGGCTGATGGGGGTGCCGGGCCCAGCCAGTGACGACTACCTCTTCGTGCTGCACCTGCTCGAGGCGGGCTATGGCGGCCTGGAGCACGACCACGCCAGCGTCCTTCAGTTCGGCCGCCGCGCCCTGGCGGAGCCTCAGGGACGTCGTCAGCTCCTGCAGCTGGTGGCCCACGAATACCTTCACCAGTGGAACGTCCGCCGTCTGAGGCCGGCCGAGCTCACACCGGTCGACTACGACCGGGTGACGATCGTGCCGGGGCTGTGGTTCGCCGAGGGCGTCACCTCCTATCTGGACCAGATGCTTCCCTTGGCGGCCGGAGTGACCTCCGAGGACGATCTGCTGGAGGATCTGGGGGCAGACCTCAGCCGCTACCTGCTCACCCCCGGTCGCCGCGTCCAGGGGTTGCGTCAGAGCGCCGAGGAGGCCTGGGTGAAGCTCTACCGCCAGGACGCCTCCTCCGCCGACAGCCAGATCAGCTACTACCTCAAGGGGGCCGTGGTGGCGCTGGTGCTCGATCTGCACCTGAGGCGCCACGGTTCCTGCCTGGCGCTGGTGCTGCAGCACCTCTGGCGGAGCCATGGGGCTCAGAGCCGGGGCTACACCCACGGGGATCTGATCGCCGCCTTCGCCGCCGAGGCGCCGGATCTGGCCCAGCTCCTGCCCGTCTGGCTGGAGAGCACCGACGACCCCAACCTGACCACCTACCTGGCTGACGTGGGACTGGCCCTGGTTCCCGAGACCTCCACGGAGGTCTTCCTTGGCTGGCAGCTGGAGCCGGGTGGGGAGAGTCCGATGCAGCTGCGGCGGGTGGATCGGGACGGCCCGGCGGAGCGGGCTCGTCTGCAGGCGGGTGATGAGCTCCTGGCCGTCGATGGCCTGCGGCTCCGGCGTCCGGAGGATCTCAGGGTCGCCTTCGGCGCACACCCGGCAAAAGGAGCGCCGCAGGCCACCGCCGAACGGGAGCTGCTGTACTGCCGCGGCGGACGGGTGCGCACCACCCGGCTCACGCCCGATCCGCCCGCCGTGACGCGCTGGCGGCTGGTGGTCGCTCCCGAACTCGAGAGCGAGCTGACCAGGCGCAACCGGCAGCGCTGGCTGTCGCTGCAAGCATGAGCGAGCCCCTGCGTCCGCTGATGTTCGCGATGGCCGGTGCCGGGGTCGTGAGCCTCGGCGGTCTCACCTGGCTGGGGCGTGACCTGCTCGGCACGCCCGGCAATGCCGGTGGTCGCGCCTCCCTGCTGGAGTTGCTCGAGGAGGTGCGCCAGGCCCCCGCGCGGTCCGCTGGGGAACCGCCGGCTTCGGCGGCCACGCCACCCCGGCAGATCGCCTGGCAGCCGCCCCTGGGGGGAGTCTGTCGTGCGGATCGGGAGGTGCGCGTCCGGCTGCATGCCCTGGCGAAGCGCCTGCGTGACGAGACCATCCGCCTGCGCATCGATCCAAGCAATTACGGGGAACGGTTCCGCAGGGATGCCTTCGACAGGCCGGTGGATCCCACCCCCCGCGTGGTGGTGCTGCACGAGACCGTCTACGGCATCGACTCGGCGATCAACACCTTCATGACGCCGCATCCCAGGGACGAGGATCAGGTCAGTTACCACACCCTGATCGGCCTCGACGGCCAGGTGGTCGAAGCCCTCGATCCCTCCCGGCGGGCCTTCGGGGCCGGCTACTCGGCCTTCAATGGCCAGTGGGTGGTCACCAATCCGGAGGTGGGAGGGTCGATCAACAACTTCGCCCTTCACCTGAGCCTGGAGACCCCCAGCGACGGGGAGGACAACGAGAGGGTCCACAGCGGGTACACCGCCGCCCAATACGATGCGATGGCCGTGGTCCTGGCGGACTGGATGCGCCGCTTCGGCATCCCGGCCAGCCAGATCACCACCCACCGCCACGTGGATCTGGGAGGCGAGCGGATGGACCCCCGCAGCTTCGACTGGGGCGAACTGAAGGTGCGGCTCGCGTCGCTCGGGGTGCTCTGCTGAACGGCCGACCCGCCCTGGCGCCGCAGGCATCAGATCAGGGGGCTGGTGATCGGTTCGCGCCGGCCGTAAAGGAGGGCGTGCAATTCGGGATCCTGCATGTAGCGCAGCACCCGGCCGGGGTAATCGAGTTTGCCGTTGTGGAGATAGGCCAGGGTGGCGAGGGCCTTGGCATCGGCCGGGGAGGTGCTGGCCATCAGCAGGGATCTGCCGGAGAGTCCCAGCGCCTGCTTGAGCCGCACGAACTTGCCGACCAGGAAGCGGATGTTGTGATCGGGATCCAGCAGTTCCATGCGGGCCTCCTCGATCTGCTCCGGCGTGGCATCGGCCGGCAGCAGCCCCTGCTTGACGAGCTCGCCGATGCTGAGCTGGGCGGGACCGTGGGTGCTGAACAGGCCGCTGCGGGCGGCGATCGGCAGGTCCTCGCCGGGCTTGGCGTGCTGCAGTTCGTCGAACAGCACGGCGGTGACCAGCATCGGATTGACCCGATGACGCCGGCTCTCGCTGAGGATCACCGGTCGGAGTTCCTCCAGGCGGGCGAGGGTGTGGCTGCGCAGGGGCTGGAGTTGGTCGATCCCCTCGGTGAACAGCTGGGCGAGGCGGGGCTGGGGTCCGTGAACCCCGAAGCGTCGGTTGAGTTCGCTCAGCTCCTCGGAGCTGAAATCGACGGGGTCGGGGCGCTGGCCCTCGCTGGTGAACGGACGGGGAATGGTGGCGGCTCCGGCCGTCGCGGTGAATCCCCCGGTCAGCAGGAGCGACGTTCGCCCAAGAGGACGGGGTTCCCGGATCAGAGGAACCGCGGTGATCCCGGCGGCGGCCAGCAGCAGGGTGAGCCTCAGCCCGTCGTGAAGCCTTGCCGTCAGAGAGGCCAGGGGCCCCGGGGCTTCCGAGGGGTGCCAAGCCGCCATCCCCCTGCCGGGACGGCGAGGCTGGGGAACTTCGGAGCGGGATGGCAAGGGAAGACCGTGACTGACGCGGCAATTGTAATGAACGTTTCCAATTTTCTTCCACAAGGCCCCGGTCGCCCCGCTGGTTCTGTCGCCGGAAGCGTGCATCCGCCGTGCTGCTTGCCGAACGTGGAGGCGCCTGGATACGGTTCGCTCACCGTCCCGGCGCTCCAGGAGCCATGTCATCGCTTCCGCCGTTGAACGGCCACGATTCCGCCGCTCTGTGGGAGCGCTTCCAGCAACTCCTGTGGCATGACGCCGATCTGGGCATCTGGCTGGACGTGAGCCGCATGGCGCTGGAGCAGGCGGATCTGGAGGCGTTCCAGGCTCCCTTCGCCCGTGCCTTCAGCGCCATGGAGGCCTTGGAGGCGGGTGCCATCGCCAATGCCGACGAACATCGCCAGGTGGGGCACTACTGGCTGCGGGCCCCGGAGCTGGCCCCGACCCGGCGATCGCCGCCGCCATCGCAACCCAGGTGGATGCGTTGGAAGCCTTTGGCGGCGATGTCCGCTCCGGCAGGGTCACCGCTCCCGGCGGCCGCCCCTTCACCGACGTTCTCTGGATCGGCATCGGCGGATCGGGTCTCGGTCCCCTGCTGATGCTGCGGGCGCTCCGGCAGCAGGGGGTGGGTCTGCCGTTCCACTTCCTCGACAACGTGGATCCCGACGGGATGGCCCGCACCCTGGCGGCTCTGGAGGAGCGGCTCACCACCACCCTGGTGGTGGTGGTGAGCAAGTCGGGCGGCACCCCGGAACCGCATCTGGGCATGGTGCAGGCCCGTGCCCGCCTGCTGGCCGCGGGCGGAACCTGGAGCGGACAGGCCGTGGCGGTGACCATGGCCGGCAGCCGACTGGATCAGGAGGCGGAGGCGGCCGGCTGGCTGCGGCGTTTCGACATGTTCGACTGGGTCGGGGGCCGCACCAGCATCACCAGTGCCGTCGGCCTGCTGCCCGCGGCCCTCATCGGCGCCGATCTCCGGAGCTTCCTGGAAGGCGCCGCCGCCATGGACCGGCTCACCAGGGTGGCCGATCTGCGCGCCAATCCCGCCGCCCTTCTGGCCGCCTCCTGGCATGTGGCCGGTGACGGCCAGGGACGCCGGGACATGGTGGTGCTTCCCTACCGGGACCGGCTGGAGGTCTTCAGCCGCTACCTGCAGCAGCTGGTGATGGAGTCCCTCGGCAAGCGGCTCGACCGTCAGGGCCAGGTGGTGCACCAGGGGCTGGCGGTCTACGGCAACAAGGGGTCCACCGATCAGCACGCCTACGTGCAGCAGCTGCGCGACGGCCTGGACAATTTCTTCGTGACCTTCATCGAGGTGCTCGAGGATCCGCAGGAGATTTCCGCTCTCGAGGGCGAGTCGCCGGCGGATTTCCTCGAGGGTTTTCTGCAGGGCACCCGGGCGGCCCTCACCGAGCAGGCCCGCCAGAGCCTCACCATCACCCTGCGCCGCTTCGACGCCCGTGCCCTAGGTGCCCTCATCGCCCTGTTCGAGCGGGCCGTGGGGCTCTACGGCGAACTGATCAACGTCAACGCCTATCACCAGCCGGGGGTGGAAGCCGGCAAGAAGGCCGCCGCCGGGATCCTCTCCCTCCAGAGCCGGCTGGAGAACCTGCTGGCCGACGGCGTGCCCCGCAACCTTGCGGCGATCCAGGCGGAGCTGGATCCGGGGACCGTGGAGCCGCTGTTCTGGACGTTGCGCCATCTGTGTGCCAACGCCCGTGGCTACGTTGCCGAGGGGGACTGGGGCCGGCCCGAGAGCCTCAGCTTCCGCCACGCCTGACCGCTTTTCCCGCACTCCCATGGTTCGTTCCCGTGCCGCGGTGGCCTGGGCCCCCGGCCAGCCCCTGGAGATCACCGAGATCGATGTGGAGGGTCCCCGCAGCGGCGAGGTGCTGCTCCGGGTGGTGGCCACGGGGGTGTGCCATACGGATGCCTTCACCCTCTCCGGCGCCGACCCGGAGGGGGTGTTCCCGGCGGTGCTCGGGCACGAGGGCGGGGCGGTGGTGGAGGCGGTGGGACCGGGGGTGACCTCCGTGGCGGAGGGAGATCACGTCATTCCCCTCTACACCCCGGAGTGCCGGGCCTGCTCCTTCTGCCTCTCCGGCAAGACCAACCTCTGCCAGGCGATCCGCGCCACCCAGGGCCGGGGACTCATGCCCGACGGCAGCAGCCGCTTCTCCAGGAATGGGGAGCGGATCTTCCACTACATGGGCACCTCCACCTTCTCCGAATACACCGTGGTGCCGGAGATCGCCGTGGCGAAGATCCCGCGGGAGGCCCCGTTGGAGAAGGTCTGTCTGCTGGGTTGCGGTGTCACCACCGGCATCGGCGCGGTGCTCAACACCGCCAGGGTGCAACCCGGTTCCACTGTGGCCGTCTTCGGGCTGGGAGGCATCGGCCTGGCGGTGATCATCGGCGCGGTGATGGCCGGAGCCGAGCGGATCATCGGCATCGACACCAACCCCGCCAAGTTCGCCATCGCCACCCAGCTCGGCGCCACCGAGTGCATCGACCCCAGCGCCTTCGATGCCCCCATCCAGGAGGTGGTGATCGATCGCACCGACGGCGGCGTCGACTACTCCTTCGAATGCATCGGCAACGTCCAGGTGATGCGCGCCGCCCTGGAGTGCTGCCACAAGGGCTGGGGGGAATCCACGATCATCGGCGTGGCCGGTGCCGGCGAGGAGATCCGCACCCGGCCCTTCCAGCTGGTGACCGGTCGTGTCTGGCGGGGTTCGGCCTTCGGGGGCGTGCGCGGGCGCACGGA
Organism: Cyanobium sp. CACIAM 14; assembly: GCA_000708525.1. Classification (GTDB taxonomy): domain Bacteria; phylum Cyanobacteriota; class Cyanobacteriia; order PCC-6307; family Cyanobiaceae; genus Cyanobium. The sequence continues at coordinate 392,654 of JMRP01000001.1, read as the reverse complement.
ACTGCCGGGCTACGTGGAGCGCTTCCAGCGGGGTGAGATCCCGCTGGATTCCTTCATCACCCACACCATGGGCCTGGAGGAGATCAACCGCGCCCTCGAGCTGATGCACCAGGGCCAGAGCATCCGCTCGGTGATCCATTTCTGACCCCCGGCGACCCCTGAGGCCAACCGACCATGCTCGAGCTGCTGGCGGAGAACCGCAGTTTCGGTGGCGTGCATCGCCGCTACCGGCACCGCTCGTCCGAGCTGAACGCCACGGCGACCTTGGCGGTGTTCCTGCCCCCCCGGGCCCTGGCCGGCGAGCGGGTGCCGGCCCTCTACTGGCTCTCGGGCCTCACCTGCACGGACGAGAACTTCATGCAGAAGGCCGGCGCCCATCGCCTCGCGGCGGCGCTGGGCCTGGCCCTGGTGGCTCCGGACACCAGCCCCAGGGGCGACGATGTCCCCACCGACCCCTCCGGCGGCTGGGACCTGGGCCATGGGGCGGGCTTCTACGTGAACGCCAGCGAATCCCCCTGGAACCGTCACTACCGGATGCACGCCTACGTGGTGGAGGAGCTGCCCGCCCTGCTGGAGGCCGAGCTGCCCCTGAGCCCCGCGCGCGGCATCAGCGGTCACTCGATGGGGGGCCACGGCGCCCTGGTGGCCGCCCTGCGCCACCCCGGCCGTTACCGCTCCGTTTCGGCCTTCGCGCCCATCTGTCATCCCAGCGCCTGTCCGTGGGGCCGCAAGGCCTTCGCGGCCTATCTGGGCGGTGACCAACGCCACTGGGCCGCCTGGGATGCCACCCTGCTGATCGCCGAGGCCCCCGAGCGGCTTCCCCTGCTCGTCGATCAGGGCAGCGCCGACCCGTTCCTCGAGGAGCAGCTGCGACCGGCGGATCTGGCGGCGGCGGCGGCGGCGGCGGGGCACCGCCTGGAGCTGCGCCATCAGGAGGGGTACGACCACAGCTACTTCTTCATCTCCAGTTTCATCGACGACCACCTGCGCCATCACGCGGCGGCCCTGCTGGGCTGAACGAACGCGCCCCGATGGGCTCAGGGCACCAGGTTCACCAGCTTGCCGGGGACCACGATCACCCTGCGGGGAGGCTGACCCTCCAGCCAGCGGCGGGCCACCTCGCTGTCGAGCGCCAGCCGCTCCAGGGTCGCTGCATCGGCGTCGGCCGGAACCTCCAGGCTGCCGCGCATCTTCCCCTTCACCTGGATCACCAGGGGGATGGTGTCCCTCACCAGGGCGGCCGGGTCGGCGACGGGCCAGCGCTGGCGGTGGACGCTCGCATCGGCGCCAATTTCTCCCCCTTCCCCTGGGCCGTCAGCCCGGAGTTTCTGCCAGAGCTCCTCGGCCAGGTGCGGGGCGAAGGGCGCCAGCAGGATCAGCAGGGTGCCCAGGGCCTCGCACGCCACCGCGTCGCAGGCCCCGTCGAGGTGGGCGGTGAGGGCATTGCTGAGCTTCATCAGCTCCGAAACGGCGGTGTTGAACTGGAGTTCCCCCTCCAGGTCCTCGCTGATCGCGACGATCGCCGTGTGGACGGCCCGCCGCAGTTCCTTCTCGCCGTCGCTCAGGGCGGCGGGGTCGATGGCGCCCGCCCAGCCGCCGGGCTCTCCGGTGAGGCGAAGCCCGCGGCCATGGGCCCCCTCCACGAGTCGCCAGAGGCGCTGCAGGAACCGGTACTGCCCCTCCACATCGGCATCGTCCCACTCCAGGTCCTTCTCCGGCGGAGCCTTGAAGAGGATGAACATGCGGGCCGTGTCGGCGCCGTAGCGGTCGATCACCACCGCCGGGTCGACGCCGTTGTGCTTGGACTTCGACATCTTCTCGTAGAAGACCTCCAGGACTTCGCCGCTGTGGGGATCGCGGGGGTCGTCGGGATCGCTCACCTCGGCCGGAGGCACGTAGCGGCCGCTGGAGGGGCTGCGATAGGTGATCCCCTGGACCATGCCCTGGGTGAGCAGCCGGGCGAAGGGTTCGGAGAAGCCCAGAAGCCCCCGGTCGCGCAGCACCTTGGTGAAGAAGCGGGAATAGAGCAGATGCAGGATGGCGTGTTCGATGCCGCCGACGTACTGATCCACCGGCAGCCAGCGGTCGACGGCGGCACGATCGAAGGGCCGCCGGATGTTGTGGGGATCGCTGTAGCGAAGGAAGTACCAGGAGGAACACATGAAGGTGTCCATCGTGTCCGTTTCCCGCTGGGCGGGGCCGCCGCAGCTGGGGCAGGGCACGTGCATCCAGCTCTCGAGCCGGGCCAGGGGCGTGCCCCCCTTGCCGCTGAGAGCCACGTCCCGGGGCAGCTCCACCGGCAGCTGATCCTCCGGAACGGGCTGCACGCCGCAGCTGCCGCAGTGGATCACGGGAATCGGGCAGCCCCAGTAACGCTGGCGGGAAATCAGCCAGTCGCGCAGGCGGTACTGCACCCGGCCCCGGCCCCAGCCCTCCGCTTCGGCGGCGGCGGTGATGCGCGTTCTGGCCTCGGCGCTGCCGAGGCCGTCGAAGCGGCCGGAGTTGATCAGCACGCCCGCTTCGGTCCAGGCCCGACCTTCGAAGTCGTGGGGGTCGGAGCTCTCCGGGATCACCACCTGCCGCACCGGCAGTCCGTACTGGCGGGCGAACTGGAAGTCCCGCTGGTCGTGGGCGGGCACCCCCATCACGGCGCCGGTGCCGTACTCCGCCAGCACGTAGTCGCCGATCCAGACCGGGATGCTTTCCCCGTTGGCGGGATTGCGGACCTTCGCGCCGATCGGGACCCCCCGCTTGGGCCGGTCCTCCGCCGTCCGCTCCTGGTCGCTCTGGCGGCTCACCAGGTCGCGGAAGGCGGTCACCGACAGGCGGCAGTCGTCGCTGGTGAGGCGTTCCACCAGGGGATGCTCCGGGGCGAGCACCAGATAGGTGGCTCCGCAGACCGTGTCAGGCCGGGTGGTGAAGACGGTGATGGCCGCTGCTTCGCCGGCCTGTGCCGGGGACCCCGCGCCCGCCGGGGTCTCCACCGGGAAGATCAGTTCGGCCCCCAGGGAGCGGCCGATCCAGTTGGCCTGCATGGTGCGCACCCGCTCGGGCCAGCCCTGCAGGCTGGGGAGGTCGTCGAGCAGGGCGTCGGCATAGGCGGTGATCTTCAGGAACCACTGCCGCAGACGGCGCTTTTCCACCTGCGCTCCCGAGCGCCAGGAGCGACCGTCGGCATCCACCTGCTCGTTGGCGAGCACCGTCTGATCCACCGGATCCCAGTTGACCGTGGCCTCCTTGCGGTATGCCAGTCCCGCATCGAGGAACTGCAGGAACAGCCACTGGGTCCAGCGGTAGTAGTCGGCATGGCAGGTGGTCACCTCCCGGTCCCAGTCGATCGAGAGCCCCAGGCGCTTCAGCTGGGTGCGCATCTGGGCGATGTTGCGGTCGGTCCAGTCGCCGGGGTCCACGCCCCGCTCGATGGCCGCGTTCTCCGCCGGCAGGCCGAAGGCGTCCCAGCCCATGGGATGGAGCACCCGCTTGCCGCGCAGGCGTGCGGCCCTGGCGATCACGTCGGTGATCACGTAGTTGCGCACGTGGCCCATGTGGAGGCTCCCCGACGGGTAGGGGAACATCGACAGGGCGTAGTAGCCGTCGTCCGCTGCGCCGCTCTCGGCGGACACGTCCTCGGATGCCGGCTCGGGCACCGTGGCATGGAGTCCCAGTCGCTCCCACTGCTGCTGCCAGCGCTCCTCGATGGCGTCGGGCCGATAGCGGGAGGGTTGTGTCACGGGCCGTCCGGAGAGGCAGTGATCGTGCCACAGCCCATGGAGGTCTCAGCTGAGGGCACGCAGCGAGGCGATCGCGTCCCGGTTGATCAGCAGCAGCGGCGTACCCGGTTCGGTGCTGACGGCCAGGAAGTGGTTGTCCTGCCAGCGGATCGTGCCATCCACCTCCTGGCCGCTGAGAAGGACCACATTCACGGGTGTGCGGATCCGGATCAGCTCCTGGACGTGGCGCACGCTCGGCAGGGTGGTGTCGAGCCTGGGGCCCCGTCGTTCGAAGAAACTCTGCATAGGATCGGCTCTTACCTCATGGTCCTAGGAGACGGTGCGCCAGGTCATCCCATTCAGCAAATACCAGGGTCTGGGAAATGACTTTCTGGTGATGGACGGACGAAGCTTAACGACGGATGACGAGAGCCTTGGCCTCACTCCCGAGGCCATCCGCAAACTCTGCGACCGTCGTTTCGGCATCGGCGGCGACGGGGTGATCCTGGCCCTGCCCCCCAGGGAGGGGGGTGAACTGCGGATGCGGATCTTCAACGCGGATGGAACCGAACCGGAGATGTGCGGCAACGGCATCCGCTGCCTCGCCCGTTTCCTGGCGGACAGTGACGGGGACGAAGCCCCCCGCAGCTGGCAGATCGAGACCCTGGCGGGGCGGATCGTGCCCGCCTTGGCCGGCGATGGGCGCATCCGGGTCGACATGGGTCCCCCGTTCCTGACCCCCGAGACCGTGCCCACCACCCTGGCCGTGGGACCGGAGGGGGTGCCGGTGGGGGAGCTGGAGGTGCTGGGTCAGCGGCTGAGGGTGGCGGCCGCCGGGATGGGCAATCCCCACGCCGTGGTGCCGGTGGCCGATGTATGTGCCGTCGACCTCGAGGGATTCGGCAGTGCCCTGGAGGTACATCCGGCCTTCCCGGCCCGCACCAACGTGCATTTCGTCCAGCTGCTCGCCCCAGACCATCTGGTGATGCGGGTCTGGGAGCGGGGCGCCGGGCCCACCCTGGCCTGCGGCACCGGCGCCTGCGCCACCCTGGTGGCCTGCCACGCACTGGGCCTGGCGGAGCGGCGGGCGCAGGTCGATCTGCCGGGCGGCCCCCTGGAGATCGACTGGGACCAGGCCAGCGGCCACGTGTTCATGACCGGCCCGGCCGAGGCGGTGTTCGATGGGGTGGTGGCTCCTTCCCTGCTCGAGGATGACCCTGCCGACACGGGAGGGTCCGCCATCGCCAGCGCCCCTGCGATTGACAACGTGCCCGCCATCGCCAGCGCGCCAGCCATCGACGACGTGCCCGTCATCGATTGCGCGACCGTCTGCGTCAGCGGCTGCATCCGCCCCGAGGCCTGTGCCAGCGCCGAGGCCCGGGCCAGGGTCACCGCCCTGCTGGAGGATCGCTCCCTCGATGACCTGCTGGCCATGGCCAGCGCGTCGCTGGAATCCCGCACCCGCAACCGGCTCAGCCGTGATGAACCTGCCGCTCCCTGAGCAGGGCAGTGGGACGGTCCGCGCCGGCGGCGTCTATCTCGATGCCTGCGCCACCAGTCCACCCGCGGCAGCGGTGGTCGCGGCAATGGCCCGGGTGTTGGAGGAGGCCTGGGCCAATCCCTCCAGCCTCCATGGCTTCGGACTGGCCGCCGCCGACCGGCTGGAGAGCAGCCGTCAGGCCCTTGCCGACCGACTGGGCTGCGGCAGCGACGAACTGGTCATCGTCTCCGGAGGCAGCGAGGCGATCCACACCGCCCTGATCGGCTGTGCCGGAACCCTGGAGCCCGGCCGGGTGCTGCTCTCGGCGGTGGAGCACCCCGCCAGCTACGCCGCCGCTGCCCAGATGGTGCGACGGGGCTGGCAGCTCGAGCTGGTGCCGGTGGATTCCCTGGGCCGTGTCGACCTGGAGGCTCTGCAGGCCCTGCTGGCGCCTCCGACACGGCTCGTATCGATCCTCTGGGGCCAGAGCGAAGTGGGCACGATCCAGCCGGTCGCCACCATCGGTCGCCTCTGCCGGGAGGCCGGCGTGCTCCTGCACGTGGACGCGGTGCAGGTGGTGGGTCACCGCTCCATCGATTTCTCCACGCTGCCGGTGGACCTGCTCAGCTGCGCGGCCCACAAGCTCCAGGGACCCCGCGGTGTGGGAACCCTGCTGGTGCGACGGGGGCTCCGGCTGGAGCCCCTCATCGGCGGGGTGCAGGAGGCCGGGCGCCGCGGCGGCACCGAGCCCGTGGCGCTGGTGGCGGGCTTCGCGGCCGCCCTGGAGCTGGCCGGGCAGCGGTTGGAGGCCGGCGCTGGCCGCGATCCCATCGAGCCCCTCCGGGATCGCCTGCTGGCGGACCTGCTGCGTCTCGAGGGGCTGCGCCTGAGCGGCCCCTCCCCGGACGGCCCTGACTCCCGCCTGCCCCACCACATCAGCCTGCTGGTGTCCGGCACCGACGGGCATCCCCTGAGCGGCCGCCGGCTGGTCCGGGAGCTCGCCCGTTCGGGCTATGCGGTGAGCAGCGGTTCGGCCTGCACCAGTGCCGGAGGGGCGGCAGGCACCGCAGGCGCCAGCGCCGTGCTGCTCGCCATGGGATATGCCCCGGCGGAGGCCGCCAGCGGATTGCGCATCAGTCTCGGACCCTGGCTCGGCGACGAGGACCTGGAGGGCCTGGTCCCGGCCCTGCAGCGGGCCTGCCGCAGGCTGGCGGAAGGGCCTGGGTAGGGTCCCCCCACCCTTGGCGCCCGACGATGCTGCCCGCCGATCTGCTCACGGCCGAAGCCGAAGCCCTGCAGGCGCTGAGGGCGTCCCTTGCCGCCGGATCCGCCGGCCGCTGGACCCTGGAGCTCCGTTTCGAGGGACTGCGGCTGCTGCCGGTGGTCCTGCGCCTGCTTGCCGGTCTTCGGGAGGAGCGGCCCGACGCCCGTCTGCTGTTTCCGGATGCCGGCGCCACGGCCCTGGCGCGCCGTGACGCCCCTGAACTGGCCGAGGCCATCGCCAGCTTCGGTGATCAGCGGCGCCTGCAGCAGGAGCACCCCTCGGAGGGGGTGCTGCTGCTGGTCGAACCCAGTCAGGCGGAGTATGCGCTGGTGGAGCAGGTCTGCGCCGGCCATGGGGGCAGCGTGGTGCTGGTCAATCCCTCCCTGGAGGATGCGTCTGTGGGCATCGGCAGCGTGGCGCGGCAGCGCCGCCGGGGCTTCCTGGCCGGCTGGAGCGCCGCTTACGCCCTCCTGCCCCAGGCGGAGAGTGCGCTGCGCCGTGCCTACCCGGGCGACTGGGAGCTCTACCGGCGCGACCCCGACGGCTACCGACTCGCCGCTCACTTCGAGCAGAAGCCCGATGGCGAGCAGCAGCTCCTGGCCCTGAGCGGTCGCGCCGCGCCGGGTCTGGGCAGCCAGCTGCGTGCCCTCGGGCAGATGATCGACGATCTCCAGAGCTGAGTTCCGGCGCCGGTCGCGAGAGCCCGGGGCGGCTGGTGCTTCCCGGTGGGCCTGCGTACACTTCGCGGGCTTTCCGGTGCCCATGTCCAGCGAAACGCCCAAGTCCCGCTCCTGGAGCCTGATCGACCTCGGTGCCGCCGCCGCGGCGCTGCTCGCGATCGGCGGGGTCATCTGGAGCCCCCGGCTGAGCGGTGCCGTGGCCCGGGCCACGGGATCCCTCGAGCCCGTCACCGTCATGGTCGACGTGCGCGGCGCGCCCGCCGCCGACCCCGCCGGCCTGATGCAGCAGGCCCGCAAGGAGGGTCAGGTGGCGATCGTGATCCGCAACCAGCCCCACGGCAACGTCGCCGTCAAACGGATCATTCCCCTGGATCGGATCATCTCCACCCTCAACCCTGAGGGCAAGGTGGTGAGCGCTCCCGACCCCAACCAGAAGACCTTCAGCACCTTCGATGGCCGCTTCGTGCTCGAGGGCCAGGGCCTTCGCACCGGTGGCGGTGTGGTCTTCGGCAACCAGACCATCAAGATCGGTGCCCCCGTCGAGCTGGAGGGCACCAACTACCGCTTCAACGGCACCGTCACGGACCTGAAGCTAGGAACCTCCTGACATGACCCGTCCCGCCGGAACTCCCAGGCCCCAGCGCCTTGTCCGCCGTCCGTTCCTGGCGGCCCTGCTGCTGGCCGTCGCCGGCAGCGCCGCCCTCGGGAGGGCTGGCTGGGCCCAGAGCGCCCCGTTCGAGGGCGGTGCACCGATCCGCAGCGCTCCCGCGGCCAGCTCGCCGGCGCTCCCTTCACCACGTCTCTGGCGCCCCCTGCCGGTGGCGGCACTGCCGCCGGCACCGCCGCCGATCGGCATGCCGAGGCTGGCCAGTGAGGTCAGCTGTCCCTCGCTGCAGCGTCAGGTCGCTCAGGTGCTCGGGGGCGAGGCCCCCCGCTGGAGCTTCAGCGTCGCCGATGGCAGCGGTCACCTGCTGGTCGACGTGAACGGCCAGCTTCCCAGGGTGCCGGCGTCGAACCAGAAGCTGGTCACCACCGCCTTCGCCCTCGACCGGCTTGGCCCCGACTACCGGCTCACCACCCAGCTCTGGCGCCTCGCCGACGGCACCCTGCGGCTGACGGGTCAGGGCGATCCCGACCTCGCCCTGCCCCAGCTGCAGCGTTTCGCCCAGCTGGCCCTCGCCGCCGGGGCCGCCTCGGCCTCCCCCCAGTTCCCCGTCCGCCTGCAGCTCGCCGAGGAATCCCCCCAGGACTGGTGGCCCCAGGGCTGGAACGTGGCCGACAGGTCCTACGCCTACGGCGCCCCGATCACCCGGCTGGCCGTGACCAGCAACGCCATCGAGGACGCCGTCAGCGATCCGCCTTCCCGTCTCCAGACCCTGTTGCGCCGGAGCCTCATCGCCAGCGGCGGCCGGCAGGTCCAGCTGGATCTGGTCTCGGCGCGGCTGCCCCTGCCCAGCGATGCCGTGCTGGTGCATGAGGAGCCCTCCACGTCGATGCACGGGCTGCTCAGCCTGGCCAACACGGAAAGTCACAACTTCACGGCCGAGGTGCTCCTGCGCCAGGCGGCAGGCACCTGGGACGTGACGGAGGCCACCCGGCGGGCCTATCTCTGGCTCAGCGCGCAGGGGCTTCCCCTGGAAGGGGTGCGCATCGCCGATGGCAGTGGCCTGGACCGCTCGGACCGGGTCACGAGCCGGTTTCTGGTGGCCCTCCTGCTGCGCATGGACCACCATCCCTTCGCAAGGGACTACGTCAGTTCCCTGGCCATCGCCGGCCGCCGCGGCACGCTGCGCAACCTGTACAAGGGCACCAGCCTCGACGGCCAGCTCTTCGCCAAGACGGGCACGCTCACCGGCGTCCGCTCGATCAGTGGGGTCCTCCAGACCGCCGATGGTCCCCGGTATGTGAGCGCCCTCTCCGCCGGCGCCGCGTCTCCCAACACCACGATCGGCGAGATGCTGCGTGTGGTGCAGCAGAACGTCGGGCTCTGCCCGACGAGCTCCTGAGCGTCAGACCTGAGCGTCGTCAGAGGCCAGCGCTCAGCTGGCCAGGCCACGGCTGGCGGCACGGCGCAGACGACCGGCGGCCCGACGGGCCCGGCTGACCGTTCCGCTCTCGAGGGGGATCGGAGCCTCCACCGACCGGCTCACGGGGCTGGTCTCCTGGGCCTGCAGGCGCACCAGCTCCTTCCGGCCTCCGAGCACCACCTGGCTGAGCTCCTTGAGGCGCACCTCCAGTTCTCCGAGCACCTGCTCGGCGTAGCGGTTGGCCCCCTCCTGGATGGCCGTCGCCTCCTGGCGGCTGCGGTTGACCAGGGCATCGCACTGCTGCTGGGTCTGCTGGCGGAACTGGAGCGCATCGGCGTGGAGGCGCTCGGCCTCGGCCTGGCTGTCGCGCTGGATCCTCAGCCCCTCCTGGCGGATGCCCTCCAGTTCCTGCAGGGCCTGGGCCCGGCTGCGCTCGTGCTGCTCCAGCAGCTGGCGGTTGCGCTCCGCCGCCTCCTGTTCCAGCTGCTGGCGCCGCTGCTGGGCCTCCTGCTCCAGCTGCTGGCGCCGCGCGGCGAACTGCTGCTCCATCTGGGCCATCCGCGCCTGATGCTCCTGTTCGGTCTGGGCCACCTGCTGGCGGGCCTGCAGCACCATCTGCTCGCACTGCTGACGGGCCTGCTCCCGCTGTTCCGCCACCTGGCGCTCGGCCTCCTGGCGGATGGCGGCGGCATGGATGAGCTGCTCCCGCTCCCGCCGGGCCTGGGTGACGATCTCCTCGGCCTGCACCCGGGCCTTCTCGATGAAGCTCTCGCGCTGGCGGATCAGATCCTCGGCCTGGGAGATCTGGCCCGGCAGGGCCTCCCGCAGCGCGTCCATCATCTCGATGGCGTCCTGCTCGTTCACGAGCCGGCCGCCGCTGAACGGGATCCTGCTGCCGTCGAGGACGATCTCCTCCAGCTGGTCGAGCTGGTCGAGAACGGTGATGCGGACCTCAGCCATATCGGGATGCGGGAGCTGCCTAGCGATTAAAGAGCCTCTCCAGGTCGATGGCCACTCCCGCCGGCACCATGTGGCCCACGTCGCCGCCGAAGCGGGCCACCTCCTTCACCACCGAGCTGCTCAGAAAGCTGTGGTGGGCGGCGGTCGCCATGAACAGGGTCTCGACCCGGGGGGCCAGGGTCTGGTTGGTGTGGGCGATCTGCAGCTCGAACTCGAAGTCGCTCAGGGCCCGCAGCCCCCGCAGGATCACCTGGGCCTCGCAGGCCTGGGCGTAGTTGACGGTCAGACCGTCGAAATGGCCCACCTCGATGCCCGGGATCCCCTCGGTCGCTCGGCGGATCTGCTCCAGCCGCTGCTCCAGCGAGAACGTGGGCTGCTTGGCGGGGTTCTGCAGCACCGCCACCACCACGGCGTCGAAGAGGCGCGCCGCCCGGTCGATCAGATCCAGATGGCCGAGGGTGAGGGGGTCGAAACTGCCGGGGTAGAGGGCTCGCATGGCTCCAGCCTATGGAGGGGCCGCCGGTCCGGTTCCTAGAGTCGAACCCAGACGCTGTCCTAAGCCCCATGACCGAAGCTGTTCTGGACGCGGCCGCCAAGAAGACCCTCCTGCGCAAGATCCCCCACGGGATCTTCATCTGCGGCGTCGCCGAGGGCGAGGAGGTCAACGGCTTCACCGCCAGCTGGGTGACCCAGGGGTCCTTCGAGCCTCCCCTGGTGGTGATGGCGGTGCGGGCCGACTCCACCAGCAACGGCATGATCCGCCGCAGCGGCCGCTTCTCCCTGAACGTGCTGGCGGCCGACCAGAAGGACCTGGCCGCTGTGTTCTTCAAACCTCAGAAGGGGGTGGGCGGCCGCTTCGAGGCAGCTCCCTTCAAGCTGGGCCCTCTGGGGCTGCCGGTTCTCGACGACGCCCTGGGGGCGGTGGAATGCCTGCTGGTGGGCCAGGTGGATCACGGCGACCACACCGTCTTCGTTGGGGAGGTGAAGACGGCCACCCTGCACCGCGACGCTCCCGCCCTGGAACTGGCCGCCACGGGCTGGCAGTACGGCGGTTGAGGCGGCGCCATGGCTGAGCCGGTCGCCACGGCGGCTGCCGCCACCGACGGCCCCCTGGTGCTGCGGCCGGAGCGGCTGGAGGCCCGCCTGAAGGAGCTGCCGGCCGAGCCGGGCTGCTACCTGCTGCGGGATGCCGGTGACCGGATCCTCTACATCGGCAAGTCGAAGAGCCTGCGGGCCCGGGTGCGCAGCTACTTCCGCGACTCCCACGACCTCAGCCCCCGCATCGCCCTGATGGTGCGCCAGGTCTGCGAGATCGAGTTCATCGTCACCGACAGCGAGGCCGAAGCGCTGGCGCTCGAGTCGAACCTGATCAAGAACCACCAGCCCCACTTCAACGTCCTGCTGAAGGACGACAAGAAGTACCCCTACCTCTGCATCACCTGGAGCGAGCCCTATCCGCGCATCTTCATCACCCGCCGCCGCCGTCTGCGCAGCCCGCTGGATCGCTTCTACGGCCCCTACGTGGACGTGGGCCTGCTTCGCCGCACCCTGGCCATCGTCAAGCGGGTGTTTCCCCTGCGCCAGCGCCCCCAGCCCCTCTACCGCGACCGCCCCTGCCTCAACTACGACATCGGCCGCTGCCCGGGGGTCTGCCAGGAGAAGATCGGCTCCGAGGACTACCACCGCATCCTGCGCAAGGTGGCGATGGTGTTCCAGGGGCGCAACGACGAGCTGCTGTCCTTGTTGCGGCAACAGATGGAGCGCTACGCCGAGCGCCTCGATTTCGAAGCCGCCGCCCGGGTGCGGGACCAGATCCAGGGCCTCGACCTGCTCACCGCCGATCAGAAGATGAGCCTGGGGGACAGTTCCGTGAGCCGGGACGTGATCGCCCTGGCGGCGGATGAGCGGGTGGCCGCGGTGCAGCTGTTCCAGATGCGCGCCGGCAAGCTGGTGGGGCGGCTGGGCTACACCGCCGATGCGGCGATCGCCACCCCCGGGCAGGTGCTGCAGCGCGTGATCGAGGAGCACTACAGCCAGGTGGAGCCCGTGGAGATCCCACCGGAGCTGGTGCTGCAGCATGCCCTGCCGGCCCAGGAGCTGATCGGCGACTGGCTGGCGGAACGGCGGGGCCGGCGGGTGAAGCTGGTGGTGCCCCAGCGTCGGCAGAAGGCGGACCTGATCGAACTGGTGGAGCGCAACGCCGGCTTCGAGCTGGCCCGGGCCCAGCGGGGGGCGGAGCAGCAGCAGCTCGCCACCGAGGACCTCGCCCAGATCCTGGAACTGCCGGTGCCGCCCCGGCGGATCGAGGGCTACGACATCAGCCACATCCAGGGCAGCGATGCCGTCGCCTCCCAGGTGGTGTTCATCGACGGCCTGCCGGCCCGGCAGCACTACCGCAAGTACCGGATCCGCAGCAGCAGCATCCGCGCCGGCCACTCCGACGACTTCATGGCGATGGCGGAGATCATGCGCCGCCGTTTCCGGCGCTGGTCGCAGGCCAAGGCGGAGGGGGCCGACCTGGCGGCCCTGCGGCGGGCCGGCGCCTCCGCCCTGCACACCGATGGCCTCAACGACTGGCCGGACGTGGTGATGATCGATGGCGGCAAGGGCCAGCTGTCGGCGGTGATGGAGGCCCTGCGGGAGCTGGATCTGCACGAGGAGCTGGTGGTGTGCTCCCTGGCCAAGCAGCGGGAGGAGGTGTTCCTGCCCGGTGCCCGCGAGCCCCTCGACACCGACGCCGACCAGCTGGGGGTTGTGCTGCTGCGACGGCTGCGGGACGAGGCCCACCGCTTTGCGGTGAGCTACCACCGCCAGCAGCGCGGGGAGCGGATGAAGCGCTCCAGGCTGAGCGACATCCCCGGCGTCGGCCCGCGGCGGGTGAAGGACCTGCTGGCCCACTTCCGCTCCATCGACGCCATCCAGCTGGCCAGTCCCGGGCAGATCGCCGAGGTGCCGGGCATGGGGCCGGCCCTGGCCTGCCAGATCTGGGACTACTTCCATCCGGCCGGCGGCAGCGGTGACGATGCCGCCATGGCCGCCGGGGCCGATGCCCTCGAAGGCCCCGGCCATCCTCTGGAGTTGGCGGGATGAGGGGCTTCGCTTCGCTCTGGGCCTCCCTGCTGCTGTGTCTGTGGGTGCTGCTGGGAGCCCCGGTCTCCCCGGTGAGGGCATCGCCCGGTCTCTGCGTCGGCCCGGTCTGTGGCGATGAGATCAGCCGCAGCGCCAGCCACCACTGGCAGCTGAGGCTGCGGGTGAGCGATCAGGACCGTCATCATGAGCGGATCGTGGTGGATTGCCGGGATGGGGTCATCAGCCCGCGCTACGGGCCGGTGGAGCGAGGTCATGCCGCGGCCGTGGCGCGAAGGCTCTGCCGGCTGGCGGGTGCAGCCTGAGCGGGGCGACCGGTGACCACGGGTGTGTGGGTGCTGGGAGACCAGCTGCATCCCGGTCAGGCGGCGCTGGCGGACCAGGACCGGAGCCGCGTCCGGGTGCTGCTGATCGAAAGTGCCGCCTGGCCGAGCGGGCGCCCTGTGCACGTCCAGAAGCTGGTGCTGGTGTGGAGCGCCATGCGCCACTTCGCCGCCGAACTGCGCCTGGCGGGCTGGTCGGTGGATCACCTGGAAGTGGAGGACTTCGGCGAGGCGCTGCGGTCCTGGATCGCCCGGGAGGGCATCCGCGAACTGCGCCTGATGGAGCCCGCCGATCGCCCCTTCCGCCGGATGGTCGAGGCTCTGGCCCTGCCGGTGACCCTCGTCTGGGTACCCTCCAACGCCTTTCTCTGGAGCCGCTCCGCCTTCGCGGCCTGGGCTTCGGGGCGCCGCCAGCTGCGCATGGAGACCTTCTACCGGGAGGGTCGCCGGCGCTTCGGCGTGCTGATGGCGGAGGGGGGAGAGCAGCCCCTCGGCGACCGCTGGAACTATGACCAGGAGAACCGCCGGCCTCCGGGGCGTGGCCTGGTGGGTCCCGAGCCGCTCTGGTTCGAGCCCGATGCCATCACCGGAGCGGTGATCGCCAAGGTGGCAGCCCTCGGCGAGCGGAGGCTGGCGGCGGGCGCCTCGCCCCTGCCCGGGAACCTCGAGCCCTTCCGCTGGGGGGTGACGCGGGCCCAGGCCCACGCCGTGCTGGAGCACTTCATCGACACACGGCTGGAGCGCTTCGGCCCCCACCAGGACGCGATGGTGAGCGGCCAGCCGACCCTCTGGCATGCCCTGCTGAGTCCCTATCTCAACCTGGGCCTGCTGCACCCCCTCGAGGTGATCCGGCGGGTGGAAGCCGAAGGGAGGGCCCGCCGCACCCCTCTGGCCAGCCTGGAGGGGTTCCTTCGCCAGGTGCTCGGCTGGCGGGAGTACACCCACGGCCTCCACCACTGGTTCGGGGAGGACTACGGCGCCTCCAACCACTTCGACCACCACGAGCCCCTGCCGGCCTTCTTCGAGCGCCTGGGGGGCAGCGGCATGGCCTGCCTCGACGACACCTTCGCCGCGATCCGGGAGCTGGCCTACGCCCACCACATCCAGCGGCTGATGCTGCTGGCCAACTACGGCCTGATCGCGGGGCTGGAGCCGGCGGCGCTCACCAGCTGGTTCCGGCGGGTCTTCATCGACGGCTTCGACTGGGTGATGGAGACCAACGTGCTGGGCATGGGGCTGTTCGCCGACGGCGGCCGTCTGGCCAGCAAGCCCTACGCGGCGAGCGGCAGCTACATCAACCGGATGGGCACCTACTGCAAGGGCTGCCGCTTCGACCCGAAGCAGCGCACCGGTGAGCACGCCTGCCCGTTCAATACGCTCTACTGGGACTTCCTCGATCGCCACCGGGGGAGCCTGGGGGCGAACCCGCGCATGGCCCTGGTGATGAAGCAGCTGGAGAAGTTCCCCGAGGGGGAGCTGGAGGCGATCCGCAGCACGGCGGCCGCCCACCGGGCCTGCGTCGCCGGCGGCGTCTAGCTTGTCCGTCCGCCACCCAATTGCGGGCCTGCAATGCCCCTGCCGCTGCTGTCCTCCCTGAGCTGGCCCCCCGAGGCCTACCTCTGGTTCAAGACCCTGCACATCGTCGGGGTGGTGGTGTGGTTCGCCGGCCTGTTCTATCTGGTGCGGCTGTTCATCTACCACCGGGAGGCCGCCGACCTGGATCCCCCCCTGCGCCAGGCCTTCGACGCCCAGTACGGCCTGATGGAGCGGCGCCTGGCCAACATCATCACCACTCCGGGGATGGTGGTGGCGGTGACCATGGCGGTGGGGCTGCTGCTGGTGGAGCCGCTCTGGCTCAAACAGTCCTGGATGCACGCCAAGCTGGCCTTCGTGGCCGCCCTGCTTGCCTACCACGGGTTCTGCTACCGGCTGATGGGCCAGTTGCAGCGCGGTGACTGCCGCTGGAGCGGCCGCCAGCTGCGGGCCCTCAACGAACTCCCCACCCTGCTGCTCGTGCTGGTGGTGATGCTGGTGGTGTTCAAGGGCCAGTTCCCCACCGGCGCCGCCACCTGGTTCCTGGTGGCCCTGGTGGTGTTCATGGCCGGCTCGATCCAGTTCTACGCCCGCTGGCGGCGGCTGCGGGCCGAGCGCCTGGCCCGTCAGGAGAGCGGCGGTGCTCCGGCCTGAAGCCCTCGACCATCCGCTCACGCCGGTGCTCCGCCAGGTGACGGCGGAGAGCTGTCCGCACCGCTTCAACTTCCACTGCCACAGCATCTGCAGCGACGGCAGCCTCCACCCCGCGGAGCTGGCCGCCGAGGCCGTCGCCATCGGGCTGGAGCACCTGGCGGTCACCGATCATCATGCGCTGGCGGCCCATGGGGCCGTCGCCAAGGACTTCGCGGCGCGCCGCCGGCGGGGCGGGCATGCACCCACTCTGTGGCGCGGCGTCGAGATCAGCTGCCTGCTGGAGGGCTGCCTGGTGCATGTTCTCGCTCTGGGCTTCGCCGAGGAGCATCCGAGCCTGGAGCCCTATCTCCAGGGCACCGCCGTGGTGGGTCCGGCCCTGCGGGCCGCCGCGGTGGTGGAGGCGATCCGGGCCGCGGACGGCCTGGCGCTGCTGGCCCATCCCGCCCGCTACCGCCTCCCCCATCAGCGGCTGATCGCCGCGGCCGCGGATCTGGGCTTCGATGGGGCCGAGGTCTGGTACGACTACGGCATGCAGGAGCGCTGGCAGCCCACGCCATTTGTGTGCGAAGCGATCGCGGCCGATCTGGAGCGCCGCGGCCTGCTGATGAGTTGCGGTACGGATACCCATGGTCTGGGGCTCCGCGGCCGCTAGGGTTTGCTGACACATCCCCCCTTGCGACGATGGGTCTGTTCGATCGCCTGTTCGGTTCCCGTGCCGCGTCGGTGACCAAACCCGCCGCTGACTCCAAGCCCAGGGCCAAGGCCGAGACCTTCTTCCTCGACCCCGAAACCTCCTCCAGCCTGGGGGACGTCCAGTTCATGAAACGGTCCAACCGGATCCGTCACACCTTCCCCGGCAACGCCGACAACCCCGGCGAGAAGGAGATGGTCGCCGAGGTGGGCTCGATGGAGGCCCGCGTCGAGAAGGTGACCCCCGGGCTGGCCGGCGTCATGCCCTCCAGCGACGAGTCCGTGAGCATCACCGGGGGCATCCCCAAGCCGGTGAAGAAGACCTTCGCTCAGCAGATCAGTCCCGCCGAGCTGGGCCAGCGCCTGAAGGGGGCGGCCGTCAGCGGCACCAACGTGCCCGGCGGTCCGGCTGCGGTCAAGAAGCAGAAGCAGGCCGACGCCCAGAGCCAGCCGGCGATCACCCAGCAGGCCGCCAAGCCGGGCGCGACCGATCCCTTCCGCTCCATGGTGAAGGATCTGGATCTCTGAGGCCTACTCAGCGGTTCTCCACGAGCCGTTCGCTCTCCAGCACCAAGGCCCTGAGGCGCTCGAGCCGTTCCGGGTCGGCCCCTTCCCACAGGCCCCTGTGGTGGGCCTCCAACAGCCGTTCGGCCATGTCCCTCAGGGCCCAGGGGTTGCTGCGCCCCAGAAACTCCCGTACGCCGTCGTTCTCGAGCCACGCCTCGCTGACGGCGCCGTAGCTCCAGTCGGGCACCCGCCCGGTGCTGGCGTCGTAGGCGAACAGGTAGTCGAGGCTGGCGGCCATCTCGAAGCCTCCCTTGTACCCGTGGCCCTGCATGGCCTCGATCCAGCGCGGGTTCAGCAGACGGGAGCGCAGCACCTTGTCGAATTCCCGCTCCAGCCGGTGCAGCCGCGGTCGCTCTTGGCGCGAATGGTCCGCGAACCAGAGCCCCGGCGCGCGGCCCGCCAGCGTCTCGGCTGCGGCGCTCAGCCCCCCCTGGAACTGGTAGTAGTCGTCCGAATCGAGCAGGTCGTGCTCGCGGTTGTCCTGGTTGTGCAGCACCACCTGCACCTGCCGCAGGCGCTGCTCCAGCCCGGCCCGATCGGGCGTGACCCGGATGGTGCCGCCGTTGCCGGCTTCCAGGGGATCCAGGGGGTCGCCGTCGTAGCGCCAGGCGCTCCAGTTGAGGAAGGCCTCGCCCAGGTCCGCCCGCTCCTCCCAGTGGCCGCCGTCGATGAGGCCCTGCAGCCCGGCGCCGTAGGCCCCCGGCGCCGACCCGTAGACCCGCCCCCAGCCACCGTCCAGGCGTGCCGAGGCCGCCAGGGGGTTGTCGGCTTCCTCCTCGTCCAGGGCCGCCACCAGCCGGGTGGCCCGGTTGAACCAGCCCACCAGCTGGGGGAAGGCGTCCCGGAACAGGCCGGAGATGCGCATGGTCACGTCCACGCGGGGGCGCCCCAGCAACCCCAGGGGGATCACCTCCACGTCCACCAGCCGGCGGGTAGGGCCATCCCAGACCGGCCGCACCCCCATCAGGGCCAGGGCCTGGGCGATGTCCTCTCCGCCATTGCGCATCGTGGCGGTGCCCCACACGGAGAGTGCCAGGCGGCGCAGGTCCTCGCCTTCCTCCTGGAGGTGGAGCTGGAGCAGCAGTTCGGCACTGCGACGTCCCAGGTCCCAGGCGGCCTCGGTGGGCAGCCCGCGCAGGTCGACGCTGTAGAAGTTGCGACCGGTCGGCAGGAGATCGGGCCGGCCGCGGGTGGGGGCACCGGAGGGGCCGGCGGCGATGCGACCGCCCGCGAGCCCGGTGAGGAGGGATCGCCGTTCCGCCTCTGCGCAGGCCAGCAGGGGCGGCAGCAGGGTCTGCCGCAGGTGTTCCAGGGCGCTGGCGGTGGCCGGGCCCGGCGCCGGCGGCGGCGGCGCCGCAGGGTCTGCGAGCACCGCGCTCACCAGGCTCAGGGCCTGCCGCTCCAGCAGGGCCACCCCATCGCCGGCGTGGCGGGCCGCTGCATCGGCGCCCAGCCGCTGGCGGTCGGCGTCGGAGAGCGGGGCCTCCTCCGGATCGGCCCAGGGATCGAGAGCCAGCCCCAGGTCCTGCGCCAGGGCCTGGGTCAGGCCCTGCCGGCCCGCCTGGGGGGCCCGGGCCAGGCAGAGCAGCAGTTCGGCGAGCTTCGCCGGCGCCGGCAGGGTACCGAACGTGTGCAGGCCGAGCCGGATCTGGGCCTCCTTGAGCTCGCAGAGGTAGCCGTCCGCCGCCTCCAGGCGGGCCTCCAGAGTCCCGGCCGAGAGGGCGGGCAGCCGCAGCTGCCGCAGCAGGCCGTCCAGCCGTTCCCGCAGCGGCGCCGCCCGCTCGCTGCCCAGCTGCCGCGCCTCCCAGTACTCGTCGAGCAGGGCCTCGAGGGCCTGCAGATCCCCGTGGAGGCCGGCCCGGCCCAAGGGCGGGGTGAGGTGGTCGAGGATCACGGCCTGGGCCCGCCGCTTCGCCTGGCTGCCCTCGCCGGGGTCGTTGACGATGAACGGGTAGAGGTGGGGCAGGGGGCCCAGGGCCCATTCGGGGAAGCAGTCCTGCGAGAGCCCCAGGCCCTTTCCCGGCAGCCACTCGAGATTGCCGTGCTTGCCCACGTGCACCACCACCTGGGCAGCGAAGGTCTGCCGCAGCCACAGGTACTGGGCCAGGTAGGCATGGGTGGGGGGCAGATCGGGGCTGTGGTAGCTGAGGCTCGGATCCCGCTCGTAGCCCCGTTCCGGCTGGATCAGCAGCACCACGTTGCCGAAGCGCAGACCGCGCACCGGGAAGGCCGCGCCATCGGCGCCGTCGGGGCCCGTCAGCGTCTCGAGGCCCGCATCCGCCTCCGGCGGTCCCCACACCGCCTCCAGCCGCTGGCGCCCTTCCTGGGGCAGAGCGGCGTACCAGGCCTGGTAGTCGGCCAGGGACAGGTGGGCGAGGGGAGGGCGATGGCCGCTCTCCGGGTCGTTGCTGCGGCCCTCCAGGAGCCGGTGGATCAGTGCATCGCCATCCGCCGGCAGCGCGCTCGCCGGGCCCAGGTCGTAGCCGGCCTCCGCCAGCCAGCCAAGCATCAGGGCGGCGCTGGCGGGCGTGTCGAGGCCCACGCCGTTGGCCAGCCGGCTGTTGCGGTTGGGGTAATTGGCCAGCACCATGGCCAGCCGGCGCTCGCCGGCGGCGGTCCGGCGCAGATCGATCCAGGCGCCGCAGAGCCGGGCGATCCAGTCGAGCCGCTCGGCATCCGGCGCGTAGCGGTAAAGGGCCGTGGCCAGGGCCTCGCTGGTGGTCGCCCGTTCCTTGAAGGCTCCCACACGGGTGGTGAGCCGCCCGTCCAGTTCCGGCAGGGCCACCTGCAGGCTGAGGTCGAGGGGCGCCAGGCCGATGCTGCTGCTTAGCCAGGCCTCACGGCTGCGGCCGCTGCAGAGCACCTGCAGCACCGGCACCCCCAGCCGCTCCCACAGGGGAGCCCCCAGACCCGCCTCCTCGAAGGACACCGAGGCGAAGCCCGTGCCGCAGAGCACGGCCTCCACCCGCTCCCGTTCGAGCAGATCGCCCACCCCGCGCTGCACGGCCGCGTCCCTGAGGCTGCTGACCCACAGGGCCCGGGGACAGAGGCCCCGGCGGCGCAGGGCCTGGAGGAGGGCCTCCACCAGAGCCAGATCGCCCGCCTGCCAGAGCGCCCGGTAGAGGATCAGGCCCACCCTGGGTCCCGCTTCGGCGCGCCAGTCATGGGGAAGGGGATCGACGGCAGGCTCGGGCTGGGGCGGCCTGCAGGGCTCCCCGGCCAGCAGGGTGGCCAGGCCCCGCAGCAGCAGCCGCAGATTGCCGGCACCCCCCTCCCGCAGACAGGCGGCGAAGGCCGTGGCCAGGGAGCCGCCGATCGTTCCCAGCGACGCGAGGGCGCCGTCCTCCCCGGCGGTGCCGGCCAGCACCAGCAGCTGCCGGCCCCCGGCGGCGCCGGCCCAGTGGCGCAGGCACTCCAGCCCGTAGCTCCAGTGCCCCCGCCCCCCCAGCAGCCGCACCACCACCAGCCGGGTGGAGGCCAGGCTGGTGGCCACGTAGTGGTCGATCACCGCCGGATGCTGGAGGGCTGCGAGATTCAGGGCCCGCAGCGGCACAGGCAGCAGCTCCGGTTCGGCGCGCAGCAGCTCCGCCACCACCACGAGGTCCGTGTCGGCGCTGCTGAGCAGCACCACCGGCGCCGGCGGCTGCTCCACCAGCAGGACCCCCTCGTCCTCGCTTCGGTCCCCGGGGATGGGCGCGAGTCGATGCATCACACCATCCTGCCGAACGCGATGAGAAGATCGCTGCGTCGCCACCGCCTTCCATGCACCAGTTCCTGCCCTATGCCTGGTTCGGCGGACAGTGCGTCCCCTTCGCCGAGGCGACCCTGTCGGTGGCCACCCATGCCCTGCACTACGGCACCGGGGCGTTCGGCGGCATGCGGGCCCTCCCCAACCCGGCCGATCCGGCGGAGATCCTGCTCTTCCGTGCCGACCGCCACGCCCGACGGCTCAGCCAGAGCGCCCGGCTGCTGCTCGCCGATCTCCCCGAGGAGACCATCCACAGCGCCATCGAGGCGTTCCTGCGCGCCAATCGGCCCACCTGTCCGATCTACCTCAGGCCCTTCGTTTACACCAGCGATCTGGGGATCGCGCCGCGGCTGCACAATATCCAGACCGACTTCCTCATCTACGGCATCGAGATGGGCGACTACCTCTCGCCCGAGGGCGTCAGCTGCCGGATCAGCAGCTGGTGCCGCCAGGAGGACCGCTCTCTCCCCCTGCGGGGCAAGATCAGCGGGGCCTACATCACCAGTTCCCTGGCCAAGACGGAAGCGGTCCAGAGCGGCTTCGACGAGGCCCTGCTGCTCAACAGCCGCGGCAAGGTGAGTGAGGCCAGCGGCATGAATCTCTTTCTGGTCCGCGACGGGGTCCTGATCACCCCCGGCGTCGACCAGGACATCCTCGAGGGCATCACCAGGGCGAGTCTGCTGGAACTGGCCCGGGCCATGGACATCCCCGTGCTCGAGCGTGCCGTCGACAAGACCGAACTGATGGTGGCCGACGAGGTCTTCCTCAGCGGCACGGCCGCCCGCGTCACCCCGGTGCGTCGCATCGAATCCACCGACCTCCCCAGCCACCGGCCGGTGATGGAGCGACTCCGCGACCGCCTCACCGCGATCACGGAAGGCCGCGATCCCGCCTATGACCACTGGGTCACCCGCATTCGCCTCGACACCTGATGGTCGCCACCGCCGCCACCCACCGGCCCACCGACCGCATCTCCTTCCTCGACAGGCTGCACGGCCCGGAGCGGCCCGTGCTGGTGTTCGACGGGGCGACCGGCACGTCGCTGCAGGAGATGGGGCTGACGGCCGAGGATTTCGGCGGTGCCGCGCTCGAGGGCTGCAACGAGAACCTGGTCTTCACCCGGCCCGACGCGGTTCAGGCGGTGCACCGCCAGTTCCTCGAGGCAGGTTGCGACGTGATCGAGACGGACACCTTCGGGGCCGCCTCGATCGTGCTGGCCGAATACGGTCTGGAGGACAAGGCCTTCGAGATCAACCGTCGTGCGGCCCAGCTGGCCCGCGAGATGGCGGAGGCCTACAGCACGCCCGAGAAGCCTCGCTTCGTGGCGGGATCGATGGGTCCCACCACCAAGCTGCCCACGCTCGGCCATATCGACTTCGACACGATGAAGGCCTCCTTCCGGGAGCAGGCCACTGGCCTGATCGCCGGTGACGTGGATCTCCTGATCGTCGAGACCTGCCAGGACGTGCTGCAGATCAAGGCGGCGCTGCAGGGGATCGAGGAGGCCTTCGCAGCCGCGGGCGAACGGCGGCCGCTGAT
Organism: Cyanobium sp. CACIAM 14; assembly: GCA_000708525.1. GTDB lineage: Bacteria > Cyanobacteriota > Cyanobacteriia > PCC-6307 > Cyanobiaceae > Cyanobium. The sequence continues at coordinate 370,392 of JMRP01000001.1, read as the reverse complement.
GGTCTCCGTCACCATGGAGACCACCGGCACCATGCTGGTGGGCTCGGACATCGCCGCGGTGGTGGCGATCCTGGAGCCCTTCCCGATCGACGTGCTCGGCCTCAACTGCGCCACCGGGCCCGAGCAGATGAAGGAGCACGTGCGCTACCTCAGCCGGCACAGTCCCTTCGTGGTCAGCTGCATCCCCAACGCAGGGCTGCCCGAGAACATCGGCGGCGTGGCCCACTACCGGCTCACCCCCACGGAAATGAAGATGCAGCTGTTGCACTTCGTGGAGGATCTGGGGGTGCAGGTGATCGGGGGTTGCTGCGGCACCACCCCTGCCCACATCCGGGCGCTGGCGGAGATGGCCAGCGGCCTGCGTCCCGCCGTGCGGGACGTGCGTCTCCCCGATCAGCGCCTCGAGCGACCCCCGCTCCACTACGAGCCGGCGGTGGCCTCGATCTACGGCGTCACGCCGTATTTCCAGGACAATTCCTTCCTGATCATCGGCGAGCGGCTCAATGCCAGCGGCTCGAAGAAGGTGCGCGACCTGCTCAATGCCGAGGACTGGGACGGCCTGGTGGCGGTGGCCAGGAGCCAGCTCAAGGAAAACGCCCACGTGCTCGATGTGAACGTCGACTACGTGGGACGCGATGGCGTCAGGGACATGCACGAACTGGTGAGCCGGCTGGTCACCAATGTGAACCTGCCGCTGATGCTGGATTCGACCGAATGGCAGAAGATGGAGGCCGGTCTGAAGGTGGCCGGAGGCAAGTGCATCCTCAATTCCACCAACTACGAGGATGGCGATGAGCGCTTCTTCAAGGTGCTCGAACTGGCCAGGACCTACGGCGCCGGCGTGGTGGTGGGCACCATCGACGAGGAGGGCATGGGCCGCACCGCCGAGCGCAAGTTCGCCATCGCCCAGCGGGCCTACCGGGATGCCCTGGAGTTCGGCATCCCGGCCCACGAGATTTTCTATGACCCCCTGGCGCTGCCCATCTCCACCGGCATCGAGGAGGACCGCGGCAACGGTGCCGCCACGATCGAGGCGATCCGCAGGATCCGCAGCGATCTTCCCGGCGTGCATGTGCTGCTGGGGGTCAGCAACGTCAGTTTCGGCCTTTCACCGGCCGCCCGCATCGTTCTCAATTCCGTGTTCCTCCACGACTGCTGCGAGGCGGGCATGGATGCGGCCATCGTCAGCCCGGCGAAGATCCTGCCGCTGGCGAAGATCAGTGAGGAGCACCAGCGGATCTGCCGCGATCTGATTCACGACCGACGCCGTTTCGAAGGCGACATCTGCGTCCACGATCCCCTCACTCTGCTCACCACCATGTTCGAAGGGGTGAGTGCCAGGGAAGCCCGTGCTTCAGGCCCCACTCTGGCGGATCTACCGCTCGAGGAGCGGCTGAAGCAGCACATCATCGATGGCGAACGCATCGGCCTGGAGCCTGCTCTCGAAGAGGCCCTCAAGCAGTATCCGCCCCTGCAGATCATCAACACCTTTCTGCTGGACGGGATGAAGGTGGTGGGCGATCTGTTCGGTTCCGGCCAGATGCAGCTGCCCTTCGTGCTGCAGAGTGCCGAGACCATGAAGGCGGCCGTGGCGTTTCTCGAGCCGCACATGGAGCGGCAGGAGGGACAGGCCAGCAGCAAGGGCAAGTTCCTGATCGCCACCGTGAAGGGGGATGTGCACGACATCGGCAAGAACCTGGTGGACATCATCCTCACCAACAATGGCTATGAGGTCATCAATCTCGGCATCAAGCAGAGCGTCGATGCCATCGTCGAGGCTCAGCGGGAGCACGGCGCCGACTGCATCGCCATGAGCGGCCTGCTGGTGAAATCCACCGCCTTCATGAAGGACAACCTCGAAACCTTCAACGAGGTGGGCATCACCGTGCCGGTGATCCTGGGGGGTGCGGCCCTCACCCCCCGATTCGTGAACGGTGATTGCCGGGCGGCCTACCGGGGCCAGGTGATCTACGGCCGTGACGCCTTCGCCGACCTGCGCTTCATGGACGCCCTGATGGAGGCCAAGGCGGCCGGCCGCTGGGATGACCGGGCAGGCTTCCTCGACGGCACCCCCGAGGGGTTGGGGCTCGGCGACCCACCGCCGTCGGCGACGGGTGACGACACCGCCAGGGCCGATGCCTCCATCGCCACCGACCCCGCGGCGGCTGATAGGACCGCCCAGCCCGCTGCAGGCCGCGGTGCCGCACTCCCCGGCGTCGACCCGCCGGCCATCGCAGACCAGCGCTCCGAGGCGGTGCCTGCCGAAGCGATGCTCCAGCCCCCTTTCTGGGGCAGCCGGGTGATCGACGAGGCGGCCATCGACCTCGACGAGGTCTTCGCCTACCTCGATCGCAACGCCCTCTTCGCCGGTCAGTGGCAGCTGCGCAAGAGCCAGGGCCAGAGCCGCGAGGACTATGAGGCGATGCTGGCCGCCAAGGCGGAGCCGGTTCTGCAGCACTGGCTCGGGCGCTGCCGTGAGGAGCGGCTGCTCACCCCCCGGGTGGCCTACGGCTACTTCCCCTGCGGCCGTCTGGGCAACGCCCTGGTGGTGTTCGATCCCGGTGCCATGGCCGACGGTGCCCTGCCGAACAGCGCCGGTGCGGAGCTGGGACGCTTCCTCCTGCCCCGTCAGCGAGCCGGCAACCGCTACTGCATCGCCGACTTCTACCGCGACCTCGAGGTCTCCGCGGAGGGCGCCCTGCGACCGACCGACGTGCTGCCCATGCAGGCCGTCACCATGGGGGAGCGGGCCACCAGCTTCGCCCAGGAGCTCTTCCGGGCCGACCGCTACAGCGACTATCTCTATTTCCACGGGCTGGCGGTGCAGATGGCCGAGGCGCTGGCGGAGTGGGCCCACGCCCGCATCCGCCGCGAGATGGGTTTCGCCGCCCAGGAACCGGAGGCCCTGCGGGACGTCCTGGCCCAGCGCTATCGGGGCAGCCGCTACTCCTTCGGCTATCCCGCCTGTCCGAACGTGGCCGATTCGCGGCAGCAGCTCGCCTGGCTGGGCGCCGACCGCATCGGCCTGACGATGGACGAGAGCGACCAGCTGGAGCCGGAGCAGAGCACGACGGCCCTGGTGGCCCTGCACAGCCAGGCCCGCTATTTCAGCGCCTGAGGGGGCCCCTCCGGGCCATGGCAGGCTTTGGGCGACCTTCGCAATCCAGGCCATGGCCATCGCAGGACCCGGCGGCGTCGATGACGCGATCGCGGCAGGGGTGGATCTCGACGGCACGCCGATCCCGGCGGCCATGCTCGCCCTCTATGCCGAGGTGATGGAACTGGAGAACCGGCGAACCCGCAGCGGGGTGAAGAAATCGATGCGCAACCGCATCGTGCGCACCGGAGCCAAACATCTCGACAGGGAGACTCTCGATCAGCGACTGCGCGACGCCGGCTGGGAAGGGCTGAAGGAGAAGGAGATCGCCTTCTTCTATGACTGACGCCATCCCGGCGTCAGCTGCACATCTCCTCGAGGCTGTCGATCACCTCTTGCTGGAACTCATCGAGGGCGTCGGAATCGCTCAGGTCGATGCCCTCCCCAGCGGCATTCTGGGTGAGTTCCTGGAAATGAAAAGCCCCTTCGCCATGGGCAAGGAACTCCATGGCGGAGGGCTCACCGCTTTCCTTGTAGGCGTCGCAGAGGGCCAGGAAGGCCGCATCCTCGGTGAAATCCCAGCTCATGAAGGGGGTCGTGCTGAAAGATCTTTAACGCCTACCCCCCGGAATTCGTCAACCTCCTGACGACATTTTGTGCCGGTCCTCCGGCAGACTCACCCGGTCACCCCACCGCCCGTGCCGTGGCCTCCTCCTTGCCGCCGCCCCAGGCCGAGAGCCTCAACGTACTGGGAGATCCCCTGCAGGAGTGTGGATGTCAGCCCCTCACCGGATGGTTCAGGGACGGCTTCTGCCGCAGCGATGCCGCCGATTTCGGCCGCCATACCGTCTGCTGCGTGGTGAGCGAGGCGTTCCTGAGCTACAGCCGCGCCCAGGGCAACGATCTCTCCACACCGGTGCCGGCCCATGCCTTTCCAGGCCTGCGACCCGGGGATCACTGGTGCGTGTGTGCCGCCCGCTGGCTGGAGGCCTACGAGGACGGCATGGCACCGCCGGTGCGTCTGGAGGCCTCCGCCTTCTCCACCCTGGAGGTGATCCCCCTCGAGATTCTTCGCCGCCACGCCGCCTGAGGACCCCTCACCAGGGGACCGTGGATCCATCCCAGGCCAGGAAGGATCCGCTCGTCTCGGGCGTCCGGGTCTCCAGCACATCGAGCAGGTGGGCGGCTGCCCTTTCCGGCGTGAACAGGCCCGCTGCGGGTACCGAGCCCCGGTAGGGCGCGGACAGGGGCGTGGCTGTGGTGCCGGGGTGGAGCAGGGTGACGCAGGCCAGCGGCAGACGGCGCTGCCACTCGATCGCGAGGGTGCGAAGCAGCTGGTTCTGGGCCGCCTTCGCCGCCCGGTAGGCGTACCAGCCGCCGAGCCGGTTGTCGCCGATGCTGCCCACCCGGGCGGAGAGGCTGGCAAAGTGCACCGGCCGATCCTTCGGCAGGGCCGGCTCGATGGCCTGGGCCAGCAGCAGGGGGCCATAGGCGTTCACGGCGAAACTCCTCTCCAGGGCGGCGCGGCGGACCTGGGAGAGGCGTTTCTCCGGCTGGATCCCCCCGTCGTGCAGCAGCCCCGCCGCATGGATCACGATCCGCAGGGGGCTCAGCTCCGCTGCGGCCGTCGCCGCCAGCCGGGCCAGGCTGGCATCCTCGACCAGATCGAGGGGAAGATCGGCATGGCGGCGCCCGGCGGTGAGCACCCGCAGCCCGGGGGCCCTCCGGGCCAGTTCGACGGCGAGTGCGGCGCCGATCCCGCCGGGCCCCACGATCAGGGCCTGACCCTCCCAGGCGGGCCATCGCTGCTGCCTCGGTGTGCTCATGGCGGGGTCCGGCATGGCGCATGATGGCAGGGCCATCCGGGGATCCGCCCCGGTACCGCGGTCCGGGCCGCCTGGGTCCATGCCTCTGCGCATCACCGTTCTGGGGCGTGGCGCCTGGGGCGGCACACTGCTGCGTCTCTGGGAGCGGCACGGCCACAGCCTCAGGAGCTGGTCCCGGCGGGATGGAGGAGATCCCGGGGAGCTCCTGCTGGCCTGTGATCTGGCGGTGGTTGCGGTGTCGATGGCCGGCGTGGCGCCGCTGGCCGCACGGCTGAGCGGTCACTGGCCCGCGGGCCTGCCGCTTCTCAGCTGCAGCAAGGGCATCGACCTGGAGGGACTCTGCACTGCCAGCCAGCTGTGGCGGCAGCATCTCCCCGGGGTGCCGCTGCTGGTGCTGAGCGGTCCCAACCTGGCCCAGGAGCTGGATCAGGGGCTGCCGGCCGCCAGCGTGCTGAGCAGCGTCGACACGGCCCTGGCCCGCCGGCTTCAGGAGCAGCTCAACACCCCCAACCTGCGGCTGTACACCAACGACGATCCGATCGGCACCGAGGCCGCCGGCGCCCTCAAGAACGTGATGGCCCTGGCCGCCGGGGTCAGCGACGGCCTGGGCCTCGGGGCCAATGCCAAGGCTTCGCTGCTCTGCCGTGGGCTGGCGGAGATCGCCGTGGTGCTCAGGGCGCTGGGAGGCCAGCGCAGCACCGTCTATGGGCTGGCGGGGCTGGGGGATCTGCTGGCCACCGCCAACAGCAGCCTCAGCCGCAACTACCGCTTCGGCACCCTGCTGGCCCAGGGCTGCGGCGAGGGTGAGGCCCTGGAGAGGATCGGCGCCACCGTCGAGGGTCCCAGGACGGCTCGGGCGGCCCTGTCTCTCGCCAGACGGGAAGGCTGGCAGCTGCCCATCTGCCGGCAGGTGGTGCGGCTGCTCAGTGGCCGGGTGGAGGCCCGGCAGGCGGTTCAGGAGCTGATGCGACGGGATCTGAAAGCCGAAGCGATCGGCTGAGGCGCCCCCCCTCGGCGACGCGGCCCCGGGGGCAATGCGTCGACCGTCCTGGCCGAAACACGTCGAAGGGCGGATTCTCAGGCATGATCCGGCGGAAGCGTTCTGGATCCCCCACCTTGAGCCGGCACGTCGCGGCCACCATCGCCATGCTCCGTGCCAGCGGCCGAAGGCTGCTGCAGGGGGCACGTCGACATCCGCTCCTGGTCACCGCTCCCATGGCGGTCCTGGCGGTCGGTGCCGGTTTCGCTTCCCAGGAGCTGCTTCCCGGAAACCGTTCCACCTCCGATGCCGAGCTGCTCGAGGCCCTCATCGCCCAACCCCGGGAGATGTCCCGGCCGACCCGAGCGGTGCCGACTCCCCAGGACCGGGACCTTCTGGCGGCTGCTTCGCTGAGGGCTCACCGGGCCGGTTTGAGCAACCCCGACCACTCCCTGGCGGAGCCGGCACCGGGTCCGGAGGTCCCCCTCGAGATCAGGGTGGCCCTGCTGGGGGCCTCGGCCTCGCCCCGCCTCTCCGCCACCGGTCCCTGGCGCCTGCTGGACCGCAGCGGCCAGGCCCTGCAGCATGGGGATACGGCCATGGCCGCCGATCTCGTGGCCGCCCTAAGCGGCCGGTCCGAGGTCTGGATGGAGACCGGTCCAGGGGATGTCCTGCTGGTGGATGGCCAGCCCTACGAAGGCCGGCTGCGGGTGCTGCGGGGCTCGGAGGGATTTCAGGTGGTGAATCACCTGCCGCTGGAGCGCTACGTGAGCTCCGTGGTGGGAGCCGAGATGCCCAGTGGCTGGAACATGGAGGCCCTGAGGGCCCAGGCCGTGGCGGCCCGCTCCTATGCCATGGCCCACATGGCCAGGCCCGCCAGCACCCACTGGCATCTGGGCGACACCACCCGCTGGCAGGCCTACCGGGGGCTGGGCAGCGTCACCGCCCGCACCCGTCAGGCCACCGCCAGCACCTCCGGGGTGATCCTGAGTTACCAGGGCGGGATCGTCGAGAGCCTCTACGCCGCCACCAGCCGCATCAGCCAGGAGGCCCATGGCCACCTGGGGGCGAGCATGAGCCAGCACGGCGCCCAGGATCTGGCGGAGCAGGGACTGCGATACAACGAGATTCTCGGGCGCTATTACCAGGGCGCCTCCCTGGCCCGTCTGCAGGCCGGTGCGAGCTGAGCGTCAGTGGCATCGGGCGAGGGAGGTGGCGGAGCGGGCACGCCGGCTCGGAGCCCTTGTGCCCCTCGAAACGGAGATCCTCCCGCTACCGGGCGTCGAGCCCTTCGTGGTGCGCCGGCTGCTCAACGCACCACCCCGCCAGCTGCGTCGGGGAGGACCCCGGCCGAACCCCTTCCTGCCCTGGGACCGGCCTTTGCAGGTGGATCTGCTCGAGCCGGGGCATGTACTGCTCCTCAACAAATTCCCGGTTCAGGAGGCCCATCTCCTCGTGATCACCCGCGACTGGCGGCCCCAGGGCGGTTGGCTGGAGCCCTCCGACTGGCAGGCGGTGGCCCAGGTGAGCCGGGACACCGGCGGATTGTGGTTCTTCAACAGCGGCGCCCGCTCCGGGGCCAGCCAGCCCCACCGTCATCTCCAGCTCCTCCCCCGCCGCGCGGGCGAGAGCAGCTGCCCTCTCGCCCCCCGGCTGCTGGCGCAACTGGAGGGACGTGATCCGCCCTGGCGCTGGGCCTATCAGCTCAGCCTGCGCACCGACCCCGCAGGAAGTTCCGATCTGGAGACGCTGTACCGGGCCCATGCCCTGGCCCTCGGGCTGGGAGAGCCCGCCCATCACCCCCATCCGCTCCATCCCTACAACCTGCTCTTCGACGACCAGTGGTTCATGACCGTGCGTCGGGTGCGGGAACACTGCGCCGGGTTCAGTGTCAATGCCCTGGGATTCGCGGGGTATCTGCTCAGCACCGATGGGGCCGACCACGGCTGGCTGGAGCGGCATGGCCCCTGGGCGCTCCTGGAAGCGGTGGCCGCCGCCGGCTGAGCCGGCACCAGGCCCATGACCCTGCCCGTGAGGGGAACTCCCGTGTTTCCACGGTTGCGGCTCGTGCTGACCCTGGCGCTCTCTGGAAGAAGTTCCGCCTGCCAACCCCGATCCGCTGGCAGGTGGTTCCACCATCCACATCCACGTCTCCAGCCAGTCGTCAAGGCTTCGTCCCATGGCCTCATCCGTCTCCATCTCTCTCCAGACCCGTCCCACGGCGGCGGTCAGCCGTCCCGGGCGGAGGTCAATCCCGGCCAGCGCGGTTCAGGAACGCAACCGGCGCGTGGAGCGTTACCGCAGCGTGGTCCGGCCGCTGGCGGTTCATTACGCCCGCTGCAGTCGCGAATCCGTCGAGGACCTGCTTCAGGTCGGCCTGATGGGGCTGATCCGGGCCGCCGAGCTCTACAGCGAGGATCGGCAGACCCCCTTCGAGGCCTTCGCCCGCCCCCACATCCGCGGGGCGATCCTCCACTACCTTCGGGATGCGGCTCCTCTGGTGCGACTGCCGCGGCGACAGGCCGAACTGCAGGAGCGTTTCAACCGGCTGAGGAATCACCCGGCGGTGCTCGCCGGGGGAACCCAGGGCATCGCCGCCCTGTGCCGGACCCTGGGGGTCAGCGGGGAGGAATGGCAACGGCTGGAGATGCAGCGTCAGCTGGCCAGGCCCGCGCACCTGGACGATCCGGCCCTGGCCGAAGCCCTGGCAACCTCCGTCGCTACGGAACTGCCGTCCGAAGCGGCGAACGGGCGGGTGTCTTCGCCGGAGGCTTCACCGGTGGAGGCGATGCTGGCTCTGTTGGAGCCTCGTCAGAGCCTGGTCGTGCGGCAGGTGGTCCTGGGCGGCTGGAGCTACCGCCGACTGGGACGGCAGATGGCCGTCAGTCCGATGACGGTGAAGCGCCTGCTTCACAAGGGGTTGGAACAGCTGCGCCAGCACATGGACATCCAGGGCGTCAGGCCTGGGGATCTCTCTGATCCCGGTGCATCTGTTGTTCCAGGGTGCTGATGGCCGCGTTGAGGGCGGCGAGCTGCCGCTCGACCCCATCCCTCCAGAAGCTCAGCAGACGCAGCTTGCGTTCCTGATACCGCCGCAGGGCGCCGGATCCGGACTCCGAGCCGGAGCAGCACCCGAGGGGAGGAATCATGACAAAATCTGCAGAGTCCGAACGTTCTAGCGAGCCCAACGCTTCCACCGGGGGCGCCGCGGTCCATCCCATGGGATCGCTGGCCTGCGGTTCACCCGAGCAGCGGTGGGCCAGAGCTCCACCCCTGCCCTGGTGGGCGTGGGTTCCTGCCAGGCCGTGCGGTCCCGCCGGTCCTCTCCGCGTCAGCGCAGGAAGGGGCCAACAGGCGATACTCCACCATCGTCGTCCTGCCAACCCAGCCAGTCGCAGTTTGAGATCGGTCGCTCCCATTGGTCCCATCGGTATCTGGCTTGCCCTGGGTCTGGGTGCGGCGGTCCTGCAGCAACCCCTGCCGGCCCAGGCTTACGTGGCTCTGATGGCGGGTCAGCGGGCACGCCCCCTCAACGGCACCTTCAACAACGTGCCGGTGCTGCATTCGAACCAGCCCGAGGAGGTGGAGGGCCCGGGCATCCTGATCAGCACCACCCCCGGCTATTCCTACGCCAGCGAGAGCGGACAGCCTCTGCGCAACGCCGAATACACCTTCAACGGCGATTTCGGCATGCATCTGCACCACAAGTACTTCCCGCCCAACCGCCGCTCCATCTCCCCCTCGGATCGTCGCGACGAACTCACCCTCGCGGCCATCCTCATCAATCCGGGCGTGCGTCCGGTCCACATCCGCTTCATGACCGGCGCGGTGCGCAACAGCTTCGAAGCTCCCTACCTCGCCAACAACCTGATGGGGGTGAAGCCCCTGGGCCCGCGGCCGTGGAACACCGGCCCGGGCGATGCCACGGCGGTGCAGATGCTCCGCGGCAGGCTGGACAGCCGGCTCGCCGATGAGATCACCATTCCCGCCCGCAGCCGCATCGTCCTCTTCCAGACGCAGCTGCCGGCCCTCGGCATCGCCAACGCCCTGCTGCGCGGCCGCAGCGACGGTCCGTTCCAGATGGCCGTGGTGGCGGCCAAGAACCCGAGCTCCGATGCCGATGTTCTGGCTGTGCTGGATCAGGGGCTGCTGGCACCGGGGCGGGTCTATCTGAGTCGGATCAACGACATCCACAACCGTCTGATCTTCTCCCGGGTGGGTGGAGTGGCCCTTGGCGATGCCTACCAGGCGACCATCAGCCACGACCTGCAGACCGAAGGACCGCTGCACGTGCCGCTCACCAGCACCGACCGGACCAATTTCGGCACCCGGGACGTGCAGGTGAATCCTCTGGCCAGCCGCATGGTCGATTCATCGCTCGACAACGTCGGAACCTACGGGGTGCGCTTCGACGTCACCCTGAACTTGCGGGGAAGCGGGCCTTACGAACTGGTCATGAGCCATCCCACCATGATCGGAGGTCGCCCCTTCACGGCCTTTCGGGGTTCGATCCAGATCCAGACCCCTGCCGGTCTGCGGGAGGTGCATGTCGGCCTCCGCTCCGGCCAGAGCCTCTCCCTGGGGCAGATCGATCTGGTTCCTGGCGAGGTCACGCCTGTGCGCGTCAGTCTGGTCTATCCGGCCGACGCCACCCCCGGCCACCTGCTGAGTGTCGTGAGCGCCAGTCAGCTGGCCGTCGTCCAGGAGCGGGAGCGGCTCCAGGAACTGGCCCGGGCCGGTGCCGCCACACGCCCTCCCCAGCCTCCCGCCGCGCCGCCGCCGGAGGTGACGATCGCCCCGGCTCCTCTGTCCGACGTCCCCACGCCAGGCCCCGGCACCGGGCCCCTGGTTCCTCCTCCCCAGATTCTCCGACCGGCCTCCTCGCCCGGCTGGATGCAGCCGCCTCCGCCGGTGCCCGGATCCATCAACCGATCCCCCTTCGCTCCCTCTCCCCTGGTCTCCCCGCTGCGGAGCAGTTCCGGCAGGGGGTTCCAGGGGAACACCCTGGTGGACCGCTACCGGGAGGCGGTGGAGGCGCAGCAGCAGTTCCTGCGCGGCCAGCAGGCACCCTGAATTCACCGGATGCATCGGACCCCAGCGCCGAAGGACCGCCGTCGTGGCTGAGCGAAGGAACGACGCCAAGCAGAGGATCAGCCTCGATCTCTCCCGCGAGCTGGTCTCCCATCTCGACAACCTGCGGCGGGAGTGGGGCATCCGCAGCCGCGGCGACGTGCTCCAGCGGCTGCTCGACGATCTCTTCGACTCCGGCGCCGGCGACGAGAGGGACGAGCTCGGCGGATCCCTCGAACCTGCTCCCCACCTCCATGAGGGTGATGGAGATCTCGAGGAGCAGGGCGCTCTGGTGCTGGTGGGCCGCGGGGCGATCGAGTCTCTCCAGGCCGAGTTCGAATGGGATGGGCCGGCGCAGACTCCTGCCCCCAGCGGGCGCGGTGGCGGGGGGATCGATCTGCCTGGCTTCGTACGGCGCCGGTCCGAGGTGATCCGGCGCAGTCTGCGCTCCCCTGCTCCCTCGCCTTCGGGGTCGCCTCCCTTGCCTCCCCTCGCCAGCGACGTGGTGCAGCAGGCGATGGAGGAGGTGAGCAACCACTGGCTGGCGCTGTACGGCCAGCCGGCCACCGCCACCGTTCTGGAAGCGGCCATGGTCTGGCTGGCTCAGGACATCTGGCCCCAGTCCGACCAGAGCGACGGCCGCACGTTCACCTGGTCCTCGGCCTGTCAGGTGATGCTGCAGTTCGTGCCCGGCTGGAGCGAGGGGCCACCGAGCTTCGAGCGGGTGATGGTCACCGCCGGGGTGCTCGAGGATCCTTTCAGCGGATCCACCCTGACTCTGCGCATCCCCACCCTGATTCGTCGCTTCGTGCACCGTTTCCGTCGTCGCCGCAGGGGTACCTCCTTCCAGACGCTCGAGCACACCATGACCCTGCACGGCGCCCTGCGGTTGCTGCAGCTTCCCACCGACCCCGGCCAGCGCCTCACCCTTGCCCAGATCCGGGAGGCCTACCGGGAGATGGCCCAGAACCACCATCCCGATGCGGGAGGGTCGGTGGAGGCGATGCGGCGACTCAACGAGGCCTACCAGCTCCTCAAGGAGCTTTACCGCCAACGGGCCTCCGAGGATCGCTGACGCACAGAACCCAAAGACTGCGTCCCAGGGAGCTCAGGCTGGTCTCATGCAGAGACCAGCCTTGCGTCTCAGGCAAGACCAGTTTCGTGTCTCATCGGGGACCATCTGGAGGCTGTTCTTGTTCCGCGCCGGTCCGCGCGGCTCGGGAAGCATCTGGCCTGGATGCCCACCGGGAGCTCCCGTGCCTTCCCTTCCATCGCCTTGGCGCTGTCCCATCGGTCATTGGCCAGCTGGCCAATGACCGGATGCACATGTCCAGCCTGAGACGCGGACCGGGTCCAGGACTGCGTCAACAGTGCGTCCAGGGGGATCGTGATTTTTCGGTGATTTCAACTGCGGAGGGCTGACCCGTGGGTCCTTGAGGCCCCATGGCGAGTGTCGAAGCCCCTGGTTCCGGGATGAGTCATTGGCTCCGGGACCATCCAGGCACTTCGAGAGGATCTGTCCTGGCCACAGTCCCTCAGGCAGCGCCGATGGACAGAATCTGGACACCCGAAAACCCTTCCGGGATCTGATCTGATCGGGCTTGCGCATCTGTCTTTGACACAGATACGCCAGGTACGTCGTCCTGCCGCATCGCCCTCCAGTCCCTCTGGGGGCGCTGGCGTGGGCGGGGCGGCGGCTGGTGCAACTGGGACAGGAGGAGCCCGGCCTGCGAGAGTTGCGCGGCCATCCCATGCGCCGCGGCCTGGTCCATGATCGGGACCAGCTCTGATTCTCGGATGAGAAGGTCGAGGCGCTCCCCGAGGACGCCCGCTCTCTCCCGGCGGGGAGACGCTTCCGTTCCCCGGGTTCGCACCATTCGCCAAAGCGCCCCTGGTTTCCGTTCCTTTTTATCCTGACCGTGACTTGGCGTGAGACCAGAAAGGCGTCTCATTCGGGATATGCGGGATCGTTGGGTTGCATCCGATCCGGTCGTGCACCTTCTCAACGGCAGCGGCCGGTTGATGCTTTGAACCCGCTGCGCCACTCCGGTGTCAGCCGGCACGACCATGGCTGCCGACATAGGAAATCCCTGATTGGGAAGCCCAGCGGACGTCCTCCCAGCCTGTCCGGCGGCGTCGTTGCAGCCTCGATGTGGCAGCTCTGCCACATCGAGGGGGAGAGGCGTTGCTGGTGCAGCTCGGATCGGAACGCGGCGGACCGCGACCATGGTCCCTCGCGTCTCATTCGGGACCAGCCGCAAGTCCAGCGGTGTGTCTCGACCGAGACGCCTGCGCTCAGGTGGAGGTCTGCATCCCCTGGATGAGGAAGTCGAAGTACGGCGCGGCCAGGGCCGCTTCCTCGCTGCCCAGCAGCACCATGGAGGCCTCCTTGAGGGTACGCATCGCTTCCACCATGCCGGGCAGAGGGACGCCGAGGCTGTTGTACATCTCACGGGCCCCCACCAGACCGATCTGCTGGATCAGTTCGGTGCTGCCGGCCAGAACTCCGTAGGTGACAAGGCGCAGGTACCAGCTGAAATCCCGCAGGCACTGGGCGCGCTGCTTCTGGCCGAAGGCGTTGCCCCCCGGGGCGACGTAGTCGGGTTTGCGCAGGAACAGCTGCTTCGAGGCTTCGGCGACGATCTTCCTTTCGTTGTCGGTCAGCACCCGCACCACCGACAGACGGCGGGCGCCACCGCTGAGGAACTCCACCATCGAGCGCAGCTCGCCGCTCGTGGGATAGCGGAGCTGATCATCGGCCTGGAGGATCAGATCGCGAACGACGCTCATAGCAGCGACCACAGTCGGCGGCATCCTATCGAGCGTGAACCCTCTGCCTGGCCCCTGGCTGCAAGGTGTAACGCCCCTTCGCACGACCACCGATAACGTCTCAGCAGTGGCGTGGAAGGCCGATGGCCGCGGTGGGAGAGAGGCTGGAGCTGGCGATCACCGATCTGGGTCATGAGGGGCAGGGCGTGGCTCGCCATCAGGGGCAGGTGGTCTTCGTCAGCGGCGCCCTGCCGGGGGACACCGTCCAGGTGCGGCTCACCGCTCTGGCTCGCCGCCATCTGGTGGGTCAGCTGGAGCGGCTGATCGATCCCTCTCCCCAGCGCCGGCGCTCCCCCTGCATCCTTGCCGACAACTGCGGCGGCTGCAGCCTTCAGCCCCTCGAGGACAGCGCCGAAGTCCAGTGGAAGCAGCATGGCCTGGAGCAGACCCTGGCGCGCATCGGTGGACTGTCCTGTCCCGTTCGCCCGCTGCTGGCCGCCGAGACCACCCTCGGCTACCGCAACCGCGCCCTGATCCCCCTCGAGCGCAGCGCCGATGGCAGGCTCCGCGCAGGGTTCTACCGGCGCGGCTCCCACCGGATCGTCAACATGGCCCGCTGTCCGGTGCTGGATCCGCGCATCGACGCCCTGATCGCCCCGCTCAAGGCCGATCTGGAGGCCACCGACTGGCCCGTGGATCGCCATGGGGGGGGCGCCGACGCGGGCCAGGAGGCTGGCCTTCGCCACCTGGGGCTGCGGGTGGGCGCCGCGACGGGCGAGCTGCTGATCACCCTGATCAGCAGCCATCCCGACCTGCCGGGTCTGGTGGAACTCGCCACGGACTGGCGGCGGCGCTGGCCCGATCTGGTGGGGGTCTGTCTCAACCTCCAGCCCCTGCCCACCAATCGGCTGATGGGGGAAGAGACCCGTACGATCGTGGGGAGGGGCTGGATCCACGAGACCTTTGCCGGCCTCCGTCTGCGCATCGCTGCCGACACCTTCTTCCAGGTCAACACCCGCCAGGCGGAACGGCTGATTCCCAGCCTCAGGGAGGCCCTTGGCTCCGGCCTCGGAAGGAGTCTCCTGCTCGATGCCTACTGCGGCATCGGCACCTACAGCCTGCCCCTCGCCGCCGCCGGCTGGCAGGTGCACGGTCTGGAGCTGCATCCCCGGGCGGTCGCCATGGCCCGTCTGAATGCCGCTGCCAACCAGCTGGAGGAGCGGGTCCGGTTCGAGCAGGCCGACGTGCCGCAGGCGTTGCAGGAACGGCTGGAAGGGGTCGAGGCCCTGGTGCTCGACCCGCCCCGCAAGGGCCTCAGCCCTGCCGCGGTCGCCGCGATCCTGGCCCTACCGCCTCCCCGCATCGCCTACATCAGCTGTGATCCCGCTTCCCTGGCGCGCGACCTGGCCCAGCTGTGCGGGTCGGGCACCTACCGGCTCCAGTGGGTGCAGCCGGTCGACTTCTTCCCCAACACCGCGCACGTGGAGGCCCTGGCGGCCCTCCAGCGGATCTAGCGACGCTGCTCGGCCCCGAACTGACGTTCCAGCGCCTCGCGCACCTGCCGATGGGCCGCCTCCACCTCCTCGTCCGTGAGGGTGCGGCTGCTGTCGCGATAGCGCAGGCGGAAGGCCTGGCTGCAGTGACCTTCCTGCACCTGGGAGCCTTCGTAGCGGTCGATCAGTTCGGCCTGCTCCAGCAGGGGCCGACCCGCCTTGCGGATCGTCGCGAGCAGGGCCGCAGCGGTGGTGTCCGCGGGCACCACCAGGGCCAGGTCCCGCTCGGAGGCCGGCACGGTGGGGAACGGACGGAAGGTCGCCTGCCAGCGGTTGCGGCGGGTGCCGGCCGTGAGGAGCGGCTCAAGCACCAGCTCGAAGACGTAGGCGGCCGAGGGCAGATCCAGTGCTTCGGCTTCAGAGGGGTGGAGCTGGCCGAACCAGCCCACGGGCCGGCCTTCCACCAGCAGCCGGGCGGCCCGACCGGGGTGCAGCAGGGGCAGCTCGCTCCAGGGGCGGTCCTCCACCGTCAGCCGCAGCGGCTCGAGCCCTGCCTGCAGCGCCCCCCGGGCCTGGAAGTAATCCGGCGGACCGGGCTTGCCGGAGCTGCGCCAGCGTTCGCTGCGGCGTTCGCCGGCGATCACCCCCACCAGCAGAGTGGTCTCCGCAGGGCCCCCGCCATCCCCGTCGGCGCTGCCGGGAAACACCCGGCCGATCTCGAAGCCCCAGAAGCCCGGCAGGGAGGCCTGCAGGTTCCGCCGGGCGGCCTGCAGCAGTTCCTGGTGCAGGTTGTCCCGCAGATGGCCGTAGTCGGCGAGCAGCGGATTGGCCAGAGGCACCCGGCCCGGCGCCCCCGCCACCAGCGAGAGGGAACAGATCTCCTGCAGGCCTGCCGCGCACAGGGAACGGCGCAGGCGGCGTTCCAGCTGCTGGGCGGGCTCCAGTCCCCCGGCCACCAGGGGATCGGGGAGATGGGAGGCGAAGCGGTCGTAGCCCACCAGCCGGGCCACCTCCTCGATCAGGTCCACCTCCCGTTTCAGGTCCCTGGCCCGCTCCGGAGGAATCCGCACGCTCCAGCCTTCCTCGGCGGGCTCGAGCGCGCAGCCGAGGGCTTCGAGAGTGGAGGTGATGCGTCCATCGTCCAGATCGATCTCCTCCCCTTCCACCACCAGTGGACCCAGCAGGTTGTGGAGGGCGGAGCGACGCAGGACAAGGTCGGGTGGAGGTTCGGCTGGCCGCCGGTGCAGCCAGCGACCTTCCACCCGGGCACCGGCCAGATCCTGGAGCAGCCCGACGGCCCGGTCGGCGGCCGCCAGAGTGATCGCGGAGGGCACGCCCTTCTCGAAGCGGCTGCAGGCCTCCGTGCGCAGACCCGCACTGCGGGCGGAGCGGCGCACTGCCTCCGGGGCGAAGACCGCCGCTTCCAGCCAGATGCTGCTGGTGGCCTCGTTCACGGCCTCACCGAGGCCCCCCATCACCCCGGCAAGAGCGATGGGGTGGTCGGCGTAGGTCACCACCAGGTTCTCTTCGCCGAGCCTGCGCTCCTGTCCGTCGAGAGCGACGAAGGCTTCGCCGCTCCGGCCCTGGCGCAGGCCGATGCGTCCCGGCTGAGCTTCCCCGCCGCCGAGGTCCGCCAGGCGTTCCCGGTCGAAGGCATGCAGGGGCTGGCCGGTCTCGAGCATCACCAGATTGGTGATGTCCACCACGTTGTTGATCGGACGGACGCCGGCCCGCTCCAGCCGCTGACGCAACCATGCCGGCGAAGGACCGACCCGCACTCCGGTCAGGGCCGTGAGGCTAAAGAGGCCACCGGCCTCCATGGCCTTCAGGTCGGCGGGGGTCGCCGCCAGAGGTTCGGCCGGCACCGCGGCGGCGTCAGGGGGGAAGCGGGTGCTGCCGCCGCTGAGGGCCGCCACTTCGCGGGCGATGCCACGCATCGACAGCCCGTCGGGACGGTTGGCGGTGATGGCCAGTTCCAGCACCTGATCGTCGAGGCCGAGGCTGGGCCCCACGGGGGTGCCCAGGGGTGGCACGGTCTCCAGCAGCCCGTCCAGTTCGGCGATGCCGTCGCTGCCGTCGTCGAGGCCGAGTTCCCTGAGGGAGCAGATCATGCCGCTGCTGGCCACGCCCCGCAGTTCCGCCGGCTTGATGGTCAGGCCCACCGCCGGGAGCGTGCTGCCCACCAGGGCCACCGGCACGTGCAGTCCCTCGCGCACGTTCGCTGCGCCGCAGACGATCTGCAGGGGCTCGCCGCTGCCCACGGCCACCCTGCAGACACTCAGCTTGTCGGCATTGGGATGGGGTCGGCGCTCCTCGACGTAGCCCACCACGACCCCGGCGGCACGGGCCGCCAGATCCTCGATGGCCTCCACCTCGAAGCCGGCGATCGACAGCCGTTCCGCCAGTGTCTCCGGATCGAGGCACTCCGGCTCGACGCTGACCAGCTCCCGCAGCCATTGGAGCGAAACCCGCATCGAATCCAGTGCACGCAGCTCCCCACCTTAAGGAACGGGCTGTGCCTCTCCCACCGGGAGGTAAGGTGCTGGATCGTCTCACTGCAACGCACAAGCGGAGCAACGTCCTTCCATGGCCAAGAACAAGGGCGTCCGGCTGGTGATCACCCTCGAGTGCACCGAATGCCGGTCCAACCCCGCCAAGCGGTCCCCTGGTGTGTCCCGGTACACCACCCAGAAGAACCGCCGCAACACCACCGAACGGATCGAACTCAAGAAGTTCTGCCCCCACTGCAACGCCTCCACCGTCCACAAGGAGATCAAGTGAGGTCCGCTTTCCCAGCGAAGCCCCTCGCCTGACAGCCCCCGGATCCTGCAGTCGCAGCCCGCTTCCCCCCTCGATTCCTCCGTTCCCCGCCATGTCCAGTTCCTTCTTCAAGAAACGCCTGTCGCCGATCAAGCCCGGTGACCCGATCGACTACAAGGACGTCGATCTGCTCAAGAAGTTCATCACCGAGCGCGGCAAGATCCTGCCCCGGCGCCTCACTGGCCTGACGGCCAAGCAGCAGCGCGACCTCACCACGGCCGTCAAGCGCGCCCGCATCGTGGCGCTGCTTCCCTTCGTGAACCCCGAAGGCTGAGTTGCCAGCCACGGCGGCCTCCCGGCGCTTCAGGGCGGGCGATCTGGTCGGGATCCAGGACGACAGCCGGCCCCAGCTGGCCGTCGTGGTGGGCGAGAAGGGCGGTCGCCTCGACCTCAGGGCCGGCTTCGAGGCCCGGCCCGTCCAGCGGGGCGCCCGCCAGCTTGACCTGCTGGCCTCCCCCCCGGCGGAGCAGCCACCGCCCTGCCGGCTCTCCCAGGTGCCCTGGGAGCTGAGTCCGGAGCGTCTGCAACAGGCTGCCCCGCGCCCGAGGGAGGCGGGGGCGGCCTGGTTGCTTCTGGTCCAGGAGTCCGTCTCCCTCAGCCTCCCCGACTTCGTGGATCTCGTAGGGGATTGCGCCGATCCCGCCCAGACCGCCGCCTGCTGGCTCTGGCTGCAGGGGTCCCAGACCCTGTTTCGCTGGCGCCAGGAGCGAGTTGAAGCCCGCTCCCTGGTGGATGTTCACAGGCTGCGGCGGGACGCTCGCCGCCAGCGGTTGCGTGAACACCGGCGGCGTCGCTGGCAGGAGGCCCTCCGCCAGCGGCGGCCGGTGCACGTCGAGGATCTGGAGCCCGAGCAGCTCGAGCAGCTGCAGCTGCTGCGCGACTGGGCCGGTGGGGTCTGCGGCCACCCCCTCCCCGACGATCTGCAGCACGCCCTGCAGGCGGCCCACTGCCATGCGGACGCCGCCTCGATCCGCCACCTGCTCGTGGATCTGGCCCAGTGGGAGCGTCACCATCTTCCGTCGATGGAGACCTCCATCTGGCATGGAGGATTCGCGGAGGAGCTCGAGGCCGAGGCCCGCAGACTGGTGGACCTCTGCGAAGCTCCTCAGCCGGGAGACGAACACCGCCTGGATCTCACGGGGCTGCACACCGTCACCATCGATGACGACGACACCCGGGACATCGATGACGGTCTCTCCCTGGAGGCCCGCCTGCAAGGAACGGGGCGGCTCTGGATCCACATCGCCGATCCCGGGCGCCTGGTCGCAACGGACAGTCCCCTCGATCTGGAGGCCCGCCGCCGCGGCAGCAGTCTCTACCTGGCCAGGGGCCCCCTGCCGATGTTCCCCGAGATCCTCAGCACCGGCCCCCTCAGCCTGCGTCCGGCAGCGCGCTGCCCGGCCTGGAGCGTCTGGGTGGAGCTGGCGGAGGACGGTTCGGTGGCGGCGGCGGGGGTCGAGCGCAGCTGGGTGAAGCCCGCCTACCGCCTCAGCTATGCGGATGCCGATGAGCTGATCGAGCTGGCGCCGCCCCAGGAGCGCCACCTGGCTGAGATCCACGGCCTGATGGAGCTCCGCCGCCGCTGGCGCATGGCCAGGGGAGCCCTCAACCTCGATCAGCCGGAGGGGAGGGTTCGCGGCGACGGCGAGCACGCCCTGCTGGAGATCACCGAGCCGTCACCCTCCCGCCGGATGGTGGCCGAAGCGATGATTCTCGCCGGTGCGGTGATCGCCCGTCATGGGCAGGAGCACGGGCTGGCACTGCCCTATCGCAGCCAGCTGCCGGTGGAGCTCCCTCCCGCCGAGGAACTAGAGCGGCTGCCGCCCGGTCCGGTGCGCAACGCGGCCATCAAGCGCTGCCTCAGCCGCAGCCATCTCGGCACCTCGCCGGCTCCCCATTTCTCCCTTGGCCTGGAGAGCTACGTGCAGGCCACCTCGCCGATCCGCCGCTACGGCGATCTGTTGGTCCAGCGCCAGTTGCAGGCCCAGCGGCAGGGCCAGCCGCCTCTGACGGAGGCCGACCTCGGTGCCCTGCTGAGCGAGCTGGACGGGGCGGTGCGCCAGGGCCAGCGGATCGCCCGGGAAGACCAGCGTCACTGGCAGCAGGTCTGGTTCGAGCAGCAGCAGCAGCACCAGTGGCGGGGCCTCTTCCTGCGCTGGCTGCGGCCCCAGGACCGGCTCGGCCTGGTGCATCTGGAGGACATGGCCATGGATCTGGCGGCCGAATGCCATGACACGCCCGCCCCCGGTGACGAAGTGCTGGTGCGGCTGCTGCAGGTGGATTCCCTGCGCGACCTGCTGCGTCTCACCGCCAGCGCCTAGAGCAGCGTACCGAGCCCCTGACCCTCGGCGGCGGGCAGGGACGCCGGAGGGGCCACGGCTAGGATCCGGCCCCCTGGCCCAGGCCCGGCGGCGTTGCGGGACCACCTCCCGATCCGCCGCTGGGCCCAGCCGCCGTCGATCCCCGATGACCTATACCCTCACCACCCCCCTCTATTACGTCAACGACCGCGCCCACCTCGGCAGCACCTACACCACCATCGCCTGCGACAGCATCGCCCGCTTCCACCGCCTGCGCGGCGAACTGGTGACCTTCATCACCGGCTGCGACGAACACGGTCTGAAGATCCAGCGATCGGCGGAGGCCGCCGGGCTCACCCCCCAGGCCCATTGCGATGCCATCAGCGGCGCCTACCGCGACCTCTGGCGCCGCTGGGGCATCAGCCATGACCGTTTCATCCGCACCACCGATCCCCTCCACCGCGCCATCGTCGAGCAGTTCTTCGCCCGGGTGGAAGCCGCCGGTGACGTGATCGAGGCGCATCAGCGGGGCTGGTACTGCGTTGCCTGCGAGGAGTTCAAGGAGGAATCCCATCAGGAGGGGAACCATCAGTGCCCCATCCACCTGCGGCCCCTGGAATGGCGCGACGAGCCCAATCTCTTCTTCCGCCTCTCCCGCTACCAGAGTCAGATCGAGCGGCTGGTGGCCAGCGACGGCTTCATTGCGCCGCGGTCCAGGCGCCGCGAGATCGAAAACTTCGTCGCCGGCGGCCTCAGGGACTTTTCCATTTCCCGACTGGATCTGCCGTGGGGCATCCCCGTGCCGGGTCATGGCGGGCACACGTTCTACGTCTGGTTCGACGCTCTGCTGGGCTACCTCTCGGCTCTGCTGCGCCCCGGGGATCCCCCCGATCTTGACCTGCTGGCGGCGCGGGGCTGGCCGGCCCAGCTGCATGTGATCGGCAAGGACATCCTGCGGTTCCATGCCGTCTACTGGCCGGCGATGCTGCTCTCGGCCGGCCTCCCGCTGCCGGAGCGGGTGTTCGGCCATGGCTTCCTCACCCGGGAGGGCCAGAAGATGGGCAAGTCGCTCGGCAACGTGCTCGATCCCGAGGTGCTGCTGGAGCGCTGCGGCGCCGACGCGGTCCGCTGGTACCTGCTGCGGGACATCCCCTTCGGCGACGACGGCGATTTCCAGCAGCAGCGCTTCATGGACCTGGTCAACAATGACCTGGCCAACACCATCGGCAATCTGCTCAACCGCACCTCCTCGATGGCGCGACGCTGGTTCGAGGGGGCGGTGCCGCCGGCCGGCCCCGCCGCCGCCGACCACCCCCTGGCCCTGCACTGCCACAGCTGTGGCGAGGAGGTGGACCGTGCCTTGGAGCGTCTGGACTTCCGCGCCGCCGCGGCGGCGATCCTGCAGCTGGCGGAGGCCGCCAACGGTTTCCTCAACGACCGGGCCCCCTGGAAAGCCATCAAGGTGGAGGCCGAACGGGGCGCCGTGGCCGCCGACCTCTACGCGGTGCTGGAGACCTGCCGCTGGGTGGCCCTGCTGCTGGCCCCCCTCCTGCCGGACCTTTCGGCCCGCATGCTCGCCCAGCTGGATCAGCCGACGCTCCCGGGCTCTGCCGCCGCCGGGCAGGATCCTGCACCGGCCGAATCCGCCTGGACGGCGGCCCGACACTGGGGGAAGCTGGCCAGCGGTCAGCCCCTGCCCGAGCCCACCCCGGTGATGCACCGCCTGGAACTGGATTCCCCCCTTTGACCCTTCCCGCCCTCGCACGACCCTGGCGCCTGGCGGTCCTGCTGCTGCTCCTGACGGGCTGCGCCCGGTCCCAGGTGGTGCGGGAGGAGAGCGCCACCCCCTTCGTCTTCCGCTCCCTCGACCTTCGCCAGCAGGACATGCTCGGCCGCCCGAAGTGGGAACTCACCAGCCCGGAGGCCCGCTACGACCTGCGCCGCCGCCTCGCCAGGGCCCTCCAGCCCCGTGGCGTGATCTATGTCGACGGCAAGGCCTCCTATCGGCTGGAGTCCAGCACGGGAACGGTTGTCAACGATGGGGCCGTGATCCTGCTCGAGGGCCTCATCCGCCTGCAGCGGCTGGGGGATGCGCCGGTCATGATCCAGGGCTCCCGGGTGCGCTGGGTGCCCGCGATGAACCTGATGGAGATCGATCGTGGTCCGGAGGGCTTCGATCCCCACACCCGCCTCACCGCCGAGCGGGCCACCTTCCGGATCGACAGGGACACCCTGGAGCTGCAGGGCCGGCCACGCCTGCAGCGCTGGGCCAGCGCCTTCGACCCGTTCCAGGCCAACCCCGCCGGTGCCCCCCAGATCGTCGTCACGGTCGGCAAGGTGGAGTGGAAACCGGGCAGCGGGGCCCTCACCGCCCGCGGTCCGATCCTGGGAGAACGTCGGCCACCCGGTTCGCCGGCCGATCGTCCCCCCCAGGTCCTCACCGCCACCGCCCTGAGCGGCAACACCCTGAAACAGCGGTTCAACCTCGGGTCCCCGGTGCAGTTCTCGGATCCGGCGGTGAAGGGGGGGCTCAGCGCCCGCGGCCAGGCCCTGCAGGTGGATGCGGGCCAGCGGCTGGTGAGCATCCCCTCCGGCTGTGTGATCCAGCAGGAAGCATCCAGTCTTCAGGCCGACAGCTGTTCCTGGAACTGGGAGACCCAGGCGATCGCCGCCGATGGCGCCGTTCTCCTTCAGCGGCCGGCCAGCCGCCAGCTCACCCGGGGCAGTCGGCTGCGGGGCCGGTTGGGGGACAGCGGGTTCGTCGTGGTGAGCGCTCCAGGGGGCAGGGTGTTCAGCCAGTTCCAGGTTCCGCCGTCGAAGACGGCCCCCCGGCCGGCTCCGCCGCGCCCCCAACCCGAGCCAATTCGCCTGTGAGGCGGCGGGCCCAGCCCTCGATCCAGACCAGATCACTGCGGCTGAAGCACCGCGGCGACCAGCCCCCCAGCACCAGCACCCCGTCCTCGCCGAGGGGCTGCACCACCACCGACGGAATCCCAGCGGGCAGGGAGCGGAACTCCTCCCGTCCTGGATAGAGCTTCAGATCCACCAGGGAGATGGTCTGGCCCCGGGCCATGCTGCGCCGGCAGATATCCCCGGGGAGAAAGCCACCCTGGCCCAGGATCCCCCGCTCCAGCAGGGTCCTGCCACGCCAGTGGAGCAGCACCACCGCGGCCGGCGTCGCCGTGAGCAGCATGGTGCTGCCCCAGCCGAGCTCCTCGGCCAGGGCGGCGTCCAGATCCGCGGCCAGCCGCAGCCCCTCCTCCCCGTGCAGGGCCACCCGCTCCGGCGCCAGGGGCTCCACCCGCTGCCAGAGCAGGGCCACCAGCAGCAGCAGCACCGCCAGGATGCTGCCCAGCACCGAGGCCCGCTCCAGAGAAGGGTCGAGGCTGGCCGCCGTCACCTGATTCAGCACGACCAGAGCCAGTCCCGTCAGGCCACAGGCCAGGACGACACGGGCGGCGGTGGGCATCGCCATTGATGGGGCTTCCGGACCGGACGTCCGTTCAGGATGCCGGAGCGAAGTCGCACCGGCAGACTGGTGGCGTCCCGCCCGAAGCCCGTGGCTGCTGAGATGCCCCCGTCCGCCGAAGCGGCTCCAGCCCCCTTCCAGCAGACCCGCCTGCTGCGATCCGCGCTCTCCCTGCTCCTGGCCCTCGGCCTGGTGCTCCTGGGGCCGGTCGCCGCCGCCCGGGCCGTCTCCGCCGCCGATCTTCCCCTCCAGCCTCCGGCCGGGCATGTCCTCGACGCCGCCGACGTGCTCAGCCGCGCCGGCAACGGCGAGATCGAAAGGCTGCTGGACGACTTCTCCGCCGAGAGGGTCGATGCCCGGCTGGTCACCCTCAACCGCCTCGACTACGGCCTCGACCTTCCCACACTCGGTACGCAGCTGCTGGAGCGCTGGAGCTCGGCTCCCCCTGGCGGCGGCAATCCCGATCCGCTGCTCCTGCTGCTCATCGACACTCAGACCCGCGCGACGGCGATCGTGGCCCAACCTCCTCTCGACCGCCAGCTCCCCCTCGATCTCCTTGAGAGCACCGCGGCCACCACGATGGCCCAGCCGCTCCGCAGCGGGGATCGGTACCGCCAGGCGGTCGTGGACGCCCTGCATCGTCTTGCCACCGTCCTCCAGGGGGGTGAAGATCCCGGTGAACCCGTGGTCGAGGAACCCGTCGCCGCCGTGTCCAACATTCCCACCCGCGAGGAGACGGCAAGCAGCAACGCCTTCACCTGGGTGGTGGTGTTGCTGGTGGTGGGGACCGTGGTGCCCATGCTGACCTGGTGGGTCTTCTCCCGCTGATCACCCCGATCCTCTCCTGCGCATGGGACTGACTGACTGGATGGGAGCCTTCGGACGGGCCCAGTCGCTCGATCTGAGTTCCGATCTCGAGCGCGGCTACGAAGCCGCCCTGCTCATCCAGAGCATCGAGATGGAGCATTACAACGACCGGCCGGTCCGTCCCGAGCTGGAGCTGCGCATCCCCCGCGCGGTGCAGGCTCAGGTGCTGCGCCGTTTCCGGGCTGCCCTGCAGGTCTGCCGTCAGTCCCGGGAGGCTCTGATTCCCTACCGCAAGGAACTCTCCGGCCAGGAACTCCGCCAGTTCCAGCTGATCGACACCGTCACCGCCCGCTACTCGGGATCACGGGATGAGCTGCCGGCCCTGAGCCGCTCGCCGGAGGTGCTGCCGCGCAGCATCGCCAGTGTCGTGGACCAGGTCCGCCGCCAGCTGGATCCCGATGCTGAAGCCAGTGTGGTGGCCGGTTTCCGGCGTCGGCGCGACTCCACCCTGGTATCGCTGCGGATCCTGCTGCTGCTGGTGCTGGTACCGGTTCTCGTCCAGCAGGTGAGCCGCACCTACGTGGTGTCCCCCCTGGTGGACCGCTTCGCCCCCGACAACGCCTTCCTGACCTACCCCAGGCCCCAGCTGGAGGAGAAGGCCGTCGAGAAGCTGCGGGTCTACCAGGCCGAGATCGAGTTCGATGCCCTGCTGCAGGGCAAACCCCTTCCCAGCCGCGAGGAGCTGCAGGCCGAGCTGGCCAAGCGGGCACAGATGCTGAAGGAGGAGGCCGATCAGGAAAGCACCCACGCCGTCAAGAACGTTCTCGCCGATGTCTGCGGCTTTCTCGGCTTCGTGCTGGTCTGCATCTTCGGCCGCCGTGACATTCAGGTGCTGCGGGGTTTCATCGATGAGCTCGTCTATGGGTTGAGCGACAGTGCCAAGGCCTTCGCCATCATCCTTTTCACCGACATCTTCGTGGGATTCCATAGTCCGGAAGGCTGGACAGTGCTGCTCGACGGCATCGCGGAGCATCTGGGACTTCCCGCCCAGGAAGATTTCATCATGCTCTTCATCGCCACCTTTCCGGTGGTTCTTGCAACGATCTTCAAGTACTGGATCTTCCGCTACCTCAACCGTGTCTCCCCATCCTCGGTGGCGACCTTGCGCAACATGAATGGTGGTGGCTGAGCCCAGCCCCCGGGCCCATCCCCACCTCACCCTGGTCAGCGGGCCCGCCAGGGGCGGCAAGAGCCGCTGGGCGGAGCATCTCGTCGCCAGCACCGCCCTCGAGGTGGTCTATCTGGCCACCGGCCCCCAGCTGCCGGACGACCCTTCCTGGCAGGAGCGCCTGCGCCGGCATCGTGACCGCAGGCCTGGGCACTGGCGCTGCCGTGAGGTGGGCGGGGAGCTGGCCCAGGCCCTCGCCGCCCTGATGGCGGGCCAGATCGGTCTCGTGGACTCCCTCGGAACCTGGGTGGCGGCCCATCTCGCGCTGGAGTCCGAGGAGTGGTCCCGCCAGTGCCAGCGGCTGCGCGACGCCATCACCGACTGCCGGGCGCCCCTGGTGATCGTCTGCGAGGAGACCGGCTGGGGAGTGGTGCCCTCCACCGCGGTGGGAAGCCGGTTCAGGGATCGGCTGGGGACCCTTCAGGAGCGGCTCCAGCACGGCTGCGACGCGGCCTGGCTCGTGCTCCAGGGGCGTGCGCTGGATCTGCTGGCGCTCGGCCACCCCGTGCCCACCGTCCCCTGAGGCCCGGAGGGGATGCCGCGCGTCGTCCTGTACCAGCCGCAGATCCCCCCGAACACGGGCAATGTGGCGCGTACCTGTGCCGCCACCGGTTCGGAGCTGCATCTGATCGAGCCTCTCGGCTTCTCGATCAGCGATCCCCACCTGCGCAGGGCCGGCCTCGACTACTGGCCATGGGTCCGCCTGCACCGCCATGCCGACCTGGAGGCGTTCCTTGACCATCGCCAGTTGCAGGGCGGACGCCTGGTGGCCCTCAGCAGCCAGGCCTCCGACGCGTACACCGACTTCGTCTTCGGCCCCGACGACTGGCTCCTGTTCGGACGCGAGACCGACGGATTACCGAACACCCTGCAGACGGTGCCCGATGCCCGGCTCACCATTCCCATGGCGCACGCCGCGCGGGCAGGCAATGGCGGCGTGCGCAGCCTCAATCTCTCGGTCGCCGTTGGCATCGTGCTGTTCGAGGCCCTGCGTCAGCTGGGCCGTCGCGGATGTCTCGAGCGCTGAGACACTCCCGGGCCTGACGCTGCGATCTCATTGTGATACCCGTGAGCGGGTGCCCGCAGATGCTTGCCGCCACAGGTTCATGGCGCTACTCTCTGCCGGTCTCGCAGATGTTGGCTTCTCTGACGGGATTTGTCCGCTGGGTTTGAAATGCATGAAGCCTGTTCAATTCATCTTTCCATTCCTGCTTGCCGCACCGGCCGTCGTGCCGCTCGTGGCCGCCGTTGCGAATGACGCTGCCGGCACAGGTTCCACCGAAACGCTTCTGGCGTCCCTCCCCCCATCGGCCGACAGAGTGTGGGTGAAGGTCCGTCGTCCGGTGACCATCGAGGAGCTCTCCTCCGAACTGGAATTCGACGAAAGCCGGCTGGCCCGGCTCAACGATGTCGATGAGGACCATCGCTTCAACACCGGCGACTGGCTTGTCGTTCCCTCCCGCGGCAGGGAGCGAGTCGGACGCGTCGCCGCGCTCGATCCCTCCGCTCTGCGCCAGACGCCGCCCGTCACCACGCCTCCGCCCGTGGAGAGGAACGGCATCGTCCGCTTCGGCGACACGGTCCTGCAGTTGGCCCAGCGCTATGGCCTCACCGTGGCCGAACTGATCCGTCTGAATCCGGGTCTGGAGACCGCCCGACTCGTGGTGGGCAGTCAGATCCGCCTGGCCCAGTCCGCACCGGGCCGTTCGCAGCTCCTTCTGGGCCTCAAACCTTCGGTGAGCGGCGGGTTGAGCTGGCCCGACACACCCGAATACGGAGAGCCCCAGCCCTCCTTCGGCGGCAGCAGCGGCACAGCCCCTTCCTCCGCCTGGATCTGGCCCACCCAGGGCGTCTTCAGTTCCGGCTATGGCTGGCGCTGGGGCCGCATGCACAAGGGGATCGATGTCGCCAACAACGTGGGCACCCCTGTGATGGCCGCCAGAGAGGGGCAGGTGGCCTTCGCCGGCTGGCATGACGGCGGTTACGGCTACCTGGTGGAAATCATCCATCCGGACGGAAGTCGCAGTCTCTACGCCCACAACAGCCGTCTCCTGGTGAGCAAGGGCGACACCGTCTCCCAGGGCCAGGTGATCAGCCAGATGGGCAGCACCGGACGCAGCACCGGTCCCCATCTCCATTTCGAGATCCATCCGCCCGGTCAGGGCGCCGTGAATCCCCTGCAGATGCTCCCACCGCGGGCCTGATCGGCAGGGGCCGCGAGGGGCGATCGTCTAGAGTCCCTCCGCCTGGCTCGGTAGCTCAGCTGGTTAGAGCGTGGGATTCATAACCCCAAGGTCGGGAGTTCAAGTCTCCCCCGAGCCATTTCTTCCAGCTCAATTCAGTTCTTTTCTCTTTCTCTCGTTGTCGCGCTCTCTCCTTGTCGCGCTGTCGATCCGCCAACGTTCTCGACGGCAAGGCAGGTGATCGCGCAATCCATAGACATGCCGTGAAGCGCCGGACACCAGTCGCCTGATTCTTCTTCTGAGAATCTGTTTTTCCACTCTTGTCGCCTGCATTCTCGTGCCTGACTCCTCGGTTGAGCTGACGAAGCCCCCTAACAGGGTCCCAGCGGAGACCTGTTCGAGACCTGATGGAGACCCTGCGACTGGTTGATGCCAGCTGGCCGCTCCGCCCATCTCCAAACGGGCTGGTCCTGCCGAACCCGTTGCGAGTGCTCCTGGGGTTTGCCGCCGTCCTCAGCCGGGGGGCGCTGACCAAGCACCCGATGCTTCAGCGCATCTGGATGGCACTGAGGCGTTCACGGAAGCTCCGCGCATTCGCCGCTTCCTGGGTTTCGCCGACCGCCGGCACCGTCGACGCCGGGGCGGTGACGGCGAGGGGCTGGCCGACGGATGAAACGCTGTTCTGGAGGGAACGCCGGCTGCGGGTGCTGCCGCTGCCCTGGGAACGGTTCTGAAGGGCCCGGGTGAGGCTGCGGCTGCGATTGGCGGCGCCCACGGTTTCCCCATCCTTGGGACGGATCAGGGGGTTGCCCTTGAGTTCGGAGCGAAGCTGGTTGAGCAGCCGGAAATGGCCTGTGGTGTTGTATTTGCGCAGAACGCTCGGATCCCAGCCCATCGAGGCCATCTTCCCTGGTGATGACGCATCGTAGGGCGTGGGATCCCAGCGCCTGCCCCGCCGGGAATGGCAGCCAGGGCAGCATGGGGCGACACCCCAGCCTTCAGGATCCGCGACCCATGACCAGCAGCGCCAGGCTTGTCGGATGCAGGGCTCCCGATTTCCGCGCCACCGCCGTGGTGGACCAGGAGTTCCAGGAGATCTGCCTCTCCCAGTTCCGGGGCCGCTGGGTGGTGCTGTTCTTCTACCCTCTCGATTTCACCTTCGTCTGCCCCACCGAGATCACCGCCTTCAGCGATCGTCAGAGCGAGTTCGCACGGCTCGGCACCGACATCCTGGCGGTCTCGGTCGACAGTCCCTACAGCCATCTGGCCTGGGTACAGACCGATCGCCGCAGCGGCGGCCTCGGCGATGTGGCCTATCCCCTGGTGTCCGATCTGAACAAGGAGATCGCCCGCGCCTTCCATGTGCTCGACGAGGAGGCCGGCACGGCCCTGAGGGGACTGTTCCTGATCGATCCCGACGGCCTGATCCGCCACAGCACCATCAACGACCTGCCGGTGGGCCGCAGCGTGGATGAAACCCTCCGGGTGCTGCAGGCGTTCCAGCACGTGCAGGCCCACCCCGACCAGGTGTGCCCGGTGGGCTGGACCCCCGGCGGCAGGACCCTGCAGCCTGATCCGCTTGCCAGCCGCGACTTCTTCGCCGCTCTCCAGTGACCCCCTGTGGGGCGGCGCCGGTCGGGTGCCAGTGAAGCAGCACCCGGTTCAGCCCAGGGCCGCCGCCAGCAGGCGCCGGCCGTCGAGACCGCCGGTGACCGGATCGCAGGCCCGTTCAGGATGGGGCATCAGACCGAGCACATTGCCGGCGGGGTTGCTCAGACCGGCCACGTCACCGACCGACCCGTTCGGATTGGCGGTGTAGCGCAGCACCACGCAGCCCCGTTCCTCCAGACCCAGGAGCTGCTCCGGATCGATCTGGTAGCGCCCTTCCCCATGGGCGATCGGCAGGCGGATCCGCTCTCCGTCGCCGTAGGCGCACAGCCAGCGGCTGGCTCCGGGGCGCACCTCCAGTTCGCTGCTCTGACAGAGGAAATGCAGATCCCGGTTGCGGGTGAGCGCCCCCGGCAGCAGACCCATTTCCGTGAGCACCTGGAAGCCGTTGCAGATGCCCAGCACCGGTCCACCTCGCTCGGCGAAGCTCCGGACCTCCTCCAGCACGGGGGCGAAGCGGGCGATGGCGCCGCAGCGCAGGTAGTCCCCGTAGCTGAAGCCACCGGGCAGCACGATGGCGTCCAGGCCGGCCAGATCCCGTTCCTCATGCCAGAGGAAGCGCACCGGCAGGCCGAGACAGCCGCCGAGGGCCCAGGCCACGTCCCGGTCGCAGTTGGAGCCGGGGAAGACGATGATGCCGACGCTCAAGGTTCCGCTCCCTTCAGCCCGCTTCGGCCAGATCCAGGGACCAGTCCTCGATCACCGGGTTGGCCAGCAGACGGTCGCTGAGCAGTTCCAGCCGGGCCTGGGCGGTGGCCCGGTCGGGGGCCTCCAGATCCAGTTCGATCGCCTTGCCGATCCGCAGCCGCCGAACCCCTTCCACCCCCAGCCGGGCGGCGGCGGCCCTGGTGGCCTCGCCGGCAGGGTCGAGCACGGAGGGTCGCAGGGAAACCTGGACGCGGGCGTTGAAGATCGGCACCGGCACCACGGGCGTTTGTTAAATCTTGGCAGTCCGCCCTCCCCCACCCCCGGCGGCTGTCCAGCCTGGAGTCACTCCTCGTCCCGACGGCCGTCGTGCCTGCCCTGCCGCGGTCCTGTCTGCCACCGCTGGCCGGCCTGCTGCTGATCGGGGGCCTGGGCCTCGCCCCCGGCGTGCCCTCGGGGCGGGCCGATCCCGTGCCTGCCCTGATCACCCTGGAATGCCGTCTGGCGGACGGCCCCTGGCAGACCTGCCAGATGCAGGTGGATCAGATCGGCGTGCACTGGTTTCTGCTGGTGGCCGGCGAGCGGATCGAATTCCGCCACAACGGTCGCGGCAGTGTGACGATGCTGAGGCCTTCGGGGAGCTGGCAGCCCGTGAGCAGCCGCTGGGAAGCGGACACCAGTCTCTGCTGGGACGGGGTCTGCACCCGGGGGGACATTCCCCTGGACTGAGCCCTGGGCCTGCGCCTCAGAGCCGATCCAGCGCCTCCCGCAGGGCGCCGGCGGCACCCTGGGGGGCCAGGACCACCAGCTCGAGATCGGGGGCGGCATCGGCCGGGAGGGCAGCCGCGCCGCGGCTGGGCCCCTCGCGCTCCTCATACCAGCAGTCGAGGCGCCGCCCGACCCCCTGGATCTGCAGGGGCAGGCGCTTGCCAGGCTGACGCAGGCGCCCCTTCAGCCGCACCACCGGGTGTTCGCTCAGCAGCCGCCGCAGCTCGGCCTCCAGGCGGGCCCGATCCCAGGATCCTGAGCGACGCACCACCACCGCCTCCATGGCCACATGGGCATGGTCGTGATGATCGTGATCGTGGGCAGGATCCTCGTGGTCGTCGTCGGCGTGGCGATCCTGTGGCTCCTCCCGGCCGGGCCCGTCCAGGACCAGGGCCGGCTGGATCCGTCCGCGGGCCATCGGCAGCACCACGGTTCCGGGCCGCAGGCGCTCCGTCAGGGCCGCTCCGACCCGCTCCAGCTCGCTCGGCTCCAGCCGGTCGGCCCGGCTCACCAGCACCAGATCGGCGGCCCCCAGCTGGTCGGCGAAGAGATCCTCGATGGCACTGAGGTGGTCGAGGCTGGGATCGGCCCGGCGCTGAGCCTCCACCGCCGCAGGGTCCCCCACCACGTGTCCGGCGGCCAGTGCTTCGCCGTCCACCACCGTCACCACGGCATGGACGCGCGTGCGGTTGCGGATTTCCGGCCAGCCGAAGGCCGCCACCAGCGGCTCGGGCAGGGCCAGACCGCTGGTTTCGACCACGATGCCGTCGAGACGGTCGGCCCTCTCCAGCAGCTGGGTCATCGTCGGCAGGAACTCGTCCTGCACCGTGCAGCAGAGGCAACCGTTGGCGAGCTCCACCAGCCGGCCGTCGAGCTCCTCCTCGGGGCAGAAGCCGCAGGAGGCGATCAGGTCGCCGTCAATGCCCACCTCTCCGAACTCATTGACCAGCACCGCCAGACGCTGGCCGCTCTCGAGGAGCAGGTGCCGCAGCAGGGTGGTCTTGCCGGCCCCCAGGAACCCCGTCACCACCGTGACGGGCAGACGTCTGGCGCTGGTGACCACCATCAGGGGGAGGGGCGACGGGAACTCAGCAACCTAGGGGAGTCGCCGCCGCTGCCCTTCAACGGCAGCCCAGGCTTTCGCTGGTGGCCACGCCGGTGACCGGGTGCCGTCCCGAGGCCCGCTCGCACAGCGCCTTCTGCTCCGGAAGATCGAGCACCGCATCGGTGAAATCGGCGCCCTCGATCAGGGCATCCCGGAAGCGACTCTGCATCAGCATGGCGTTGCGCAGCTGGGCTCCGCGCAGATCGGCGCCATCGAAGCGGGTGGCGAAGGCCACCACGTCCTCCAGGTCGGCGCCGCGCAGATCCGCCTGCCGCAGGTTGGTGGCGTTGAACACCGCACCCCGCAGGTCGGCCTCCCGCAGATCGAAGCCCTCCATCGAGGCCTTCAGGAATTCCTGCTGCTGCAGGTTGCGGCCGCGCAGGTCGGGGTTGAGATCCTGGAACGATCGCTGGGCCCGCAGTTCCGGCGCCGTGATCGCCAGCGCTCCGCCGGCCGGCAGGCATGCCCAGAGAAGGGCGACCGCCAGCAGTGCCCCCAGCAGGCCGCGGAGGCGGCCGGGACGCCAGAGCGAGGCGATCACGCTGGAGAGGGGGCTGGGGACCATGCCGGACCGGTACGCTGCCGGTTCAAGTTATGGCAGGTGTCCGCCCCTCTGCGGGCCCCGCCGGCCCGGCCCGGCGATGCGCCTGCCATGAGCCCGATCGGAGCCCGTCATGAGCATGTCCCTGCGGGTGGTGGTGCCCCCCCATCCCCTCATCGGCCACTGGCTCACGCTGCTGCGGGATCGCTCCACCCCTTCCCCCCTGTTCGCCACGGCCATGGCCGAGCTGGGGCGCTGGCTCACCTACGAGACCCTGCGCGACTGGCTGCCCCACCGGCGGGTCTCCGTCGAGACCCCGCTGGGCCCGAGCGAGGGTCAGGTCGTCGACCCGGAGGTGCCCCTGCTGGTGGTGCCCGTGCTGCGCGGGGGGCTCGGGCTCTGGCAGGGCGGTCAGTCCGTGCTCCCCTCGGCCCGGGTGGCCCATGTGGGGCTCGACGCCTGCGGCCCGGACCATCAGGCCCATTGGTTCCTCGATGATCTTCCCGCCGTCGTCGATCCCCGCTGCGGGGTGCTGGTGTTCCTCCCCGCCCTGGCCACCGGCTCGATCCTGCTGACGCTTCTGGAGCGCCTGCAGGGACTCGGGGTGAGCGGGGCCCGGCTGCGGGTGATCACCACCCTGGCGGCGGCCCCGGGGTTGAAGGCCGTCGGCGAGCGCCACCCCGATCTCACGCTCTACAGCAGCGGCATCGACCCCGACGTGGATACCCACGGCCGCATCGTTCCGGGCTTCGGCGAGGTGAGCGAGCGGCTGTATGGAACCGCTGCCGCGACTGCCTAGGCTGGAAACCACCCATCCGGGGCTCTCCCGCTGATGCAGATCCATGGCTGATTCGAGGGAGCGACCCTCCGGAGGCGGCAGCCTCGTGCTGCTGGCCGCCGCCTCCGGCGCCGTTCTGGGGGCCGCAGGTCTGGCCGTCTGGCTGCTGCGCCGCGCCGACCGCCAGCGGCCCGGTCGCCGGCAGCTGCGGATGCTGCATGTGTCCCGCCTGGCCGACGGCATCGACGAACCCCCCGTGATGAGCAGCGATCAGCTCCACGACCGGGTCCAGCAGCTCAACCAGGCCATCGATGATGTGCGCCGCCAGCTCGAGCAGCTGCAGACCCAGGCCTGAGCCCCCCGCTCGGTAGGTTGCTGCACTCCCGACCATCGCCGGCCATGCTGCGCTCCGACGCCATCACCCAGGGCCTCCAACGTTCTCCGAACCGGGCCATGCTCCGGGCGGTGGGATTCCGGGACGAGGATTTCGGCAAGCCGATCATCGGCATCGCCAACGGCTACAGCACGATCACGCCCTGCAACATCGGCCTCAACGACCTGGCCCGGCGGGCCGAGGAGGCCGCCCATGCCTCCGGGGCCATGCCCCAGATGTTCGGCACCATCACCGTCAGCGACGGCATCTCGATGGGGACCGAGGGGATGAAGTACTCCCTCGTGTCGCGGGAGGTGATCGCCGATTCGATCGAGACCGCCTGCAACGCCCAGAGCATGGACGGGCTGCTGGCGATCGGGGGCTGTGACAAGAACATGCCCGGCGCCATGCTGGCCATGGCCCGCATGAACATCCCGGCGATCTTCGTCTACGGCGGCACCATCAAGCCCGGGCGCCTCGGCCCCTGCGACCTCACGGTGGTGAGCGCCTTCGAGGCCGTGGGCCAGTACTCCGGCGGGCTGATCGACGAGGCCCAGCTCACCGCCATCGAGAGGAACGCCTGTCCGGGTGCCGGCAGCTGCGGCGGAATGTTCACCGCCAACACGATGAGTTCCGCCTTCGAGGCCATGGGGCTGAGCCTGCCGGGCAGTTCCACCATGGCGGCCGAGGATCCGGAGAAGGCCGACAGCGCGGCCCGCTCCGCGGAGGTGCTGGTGCAGGCGATCACCCGCGACGTCCGCCCGCGGGATCTGATCACCCGGGAAGCGCTGGAGAACGCCATCAGCGTGATCATGGCGGTGGGCGGCTCCACCAATTCCGTGCTGCATCTGCTGGCCATCGCCCGCACCACCGGGGTGCCCCTCACCATCGACGACTTCGAGACCATCCGCGAGCGGGTGCCGGTGATCTGCGATCTCAAGCCCAGCGGCCGCTACGTGACCGTGGATCTGCACCGGGCCGGCGGCATCCCCCAGGTGATGAAGCTGCTGCTCGACGCCGGCCTGCTCCACGGCGACTGCCGCACGATCGAGGGCCGCACGATCCGGGAGGTGCTGGCGGATGTCCCGTCCCAGCCTCCCGCCGACCAGGACGTGATCCGTCCGCTCAGCAACCCGCTCTATGCCCAGGGGCACCTGGCGATCCTCAAGGGCAACCTGGCCAGCGAGGGGAGCGTCGCCAAGATCAGTGGTGTCAAGAACCCGGTGATCACCGGTCCTGCCCGGGTGTTCGAGAGCGAGGAGAGCGCCCTGCAGGCCATCCTGGCCGGTGCCATCGCGGCCGGCGATGTGGTGGTGATCCGCTACGAGGGGCCGGTGGGAGGGCCCGGGATGCGCGAGATGCTCTCCCCCACCGCCGCGATCATCGGCCAGGGGCTGGGGGACTCGGTGGCCCTGATCACCGACGGCCGCTTCAGCGGCGGCACCTACGGCATGGTGGTGGGCCACGTGGCACCGGAGGCCGCCGTGGGCGGCACCATCGCCCTGGTGCAGGAGGGGGACAGCATCACCGTGGATGCTCCCGCCCGGCTCCTCCAGTTGAACGTGGCGCCGGAGGAACTGGAGCGCCGCCGTGCCGCCTGGAAGCGTCCCGAGCCCCGCTACCGCACGGGGGTGCTGGGCAAGTACGCCCGCCTGGTGAGCAGCAGCAGCGTGGGGGCGGTGACCGATCAGCCCTGACCCTGCTCGGCGGGCGAGGGGACCTGTTCCCTGGAGGATGGAGATTGATTCATGAAGGCTCACCGAGGGTCCCGCCCTTTTTCAGAGACGTGCAGGGTCTGCACCCTGATGCAGACCTGCCGTTACGGCGCGGCGGCCCCGCTGCCCCCCTCCTCGCCCCGGATCACAGGCCAGGACAGGACTCTCCCGGACGCTGCGGCTCCGTGACGTCGTTGGCTCCGCTCCTGCGCGCTGTTCCATGGACCCCATTCCGATGGGACAGTGACATCGCAGTGACAGCATTGCGATGACGACCCTTTCCTCTGCTTCGGGACAGTCCTCCTCGGGCCATTCCTCTGCTGGTCCCTTTCTGCGGCCCGTTCGCGTCACGATCACCATCCCCCACAACGCCTACCAGGCGCTGCTGGAGCGCAGCAACCGGCAGGGCCGCTCCCTCTCCAATCTGGCCGCCTTTCTGCTGGAATCCGCCCTGGAGTTCACCGATGCCAGGGAGCCGAAAGGCGCAAGGTGAACGAGGCCACCCTGGCTGAACTCCAGCGGTTCAGCCCCAGCGCTGAGCCGCTGCGTTCAGGTGGGTGAGGATTTGTTCTCCCCAGGATCCGTCGGCGACAAACCGACCAGTGACCCTGGGGAGGAGGCCCTCGACTCCCGCAGCAGAAGGGAGGGCTTGACGTGAAAGCGCTGCTGGAAATCCACACTGAAAAGCCCCAGGGAGCGGTAGCCGCACTCGCGCGCGATGCTTCCCACCGTGTCAGCCGGCTGAGGATTCTCGAGACGCCGCCGGGCCAGATCGAGGCGCTGATTGCGGATCCAGTGGGTCACGGTGCAGCCCATCCGTTCCACGAAGGCGTACTGCAGGGCCCGCCGGGAATAATGGCTCCTGGATTCCAGCAGGGTCAGGGAGAGGGGCTGGGAAAGATTCGCTTTGATGTAATCGATCAATTCATCGAAGGCATCCCGTCCCTGACGCTGCCGCTGGACCAGGCGATCGAGGCTCCGCTCCTGAAGCAGCTCCGGCAGCACCATGGCCGCCATCAGGCGATAGATCTGATCGTCGAGATTCAGACGATTCAGCAGCCCACGGCCAAATCCCGACAACTGCGAAACGGTGGTCATCGCCTGTCGCAATGCCCTCTGAAGCGAGGGAGTCGCGGGATCGGCGGGCGTCGTCCAGCCATGGGCCTCCTCCAGTCGGCGTTGCCAGTCCGGAGGTTTCTGCTCCAGTCCCCCCATCGCCATCGCCGTGCTGAGCAGGCGCTCCTCGGACAGCGAAAAGACGACAGCGGAGGAGAAGGTCGTCTCCATGGAGCAGGGCTCGCTGGCCATCAGCAGACAGCTGTCACTGGTGCATCTCCAGGTTCGGGAGGCCTGGCGGAACCGCTGCACACCCCCATAGCCGATCAGCGTGATGTGTTGCCGCTGGGCGGTGAACAGAAGACGCATCGGTTTCGCGGTCCAGGCCGTGGCGGTGATGCTGCCGATGCAGTGATTGGCACCATAGAACCACCAGCCCAGGATGCCCTCCAGTGGAATCATCTCCACCAGCGGCAGCGTTGCGCCCATCAGGCCCGTGCAGCCCTGCGGCGAGTCGATCAGGTGAAAGCTGGGAAGAAAAGGATTGTCATAGACGGCAGCTTCGGGATGCTCGAATTCCGGGATCGGGGAGGAGTCACTCATGGTCGGGTGGGCTGACTCTCTCCCTTGCGGAATGACGGGGGTGGACTGTCGGATTGTCGAGGGCTCCAGAGGAGTCTTAGACGTGCCTCAAGGATACGGCCTCACCGGCAGCAAGGCAGTATCAGCCGTAGCGAATACGTTGCACAGACTCCTTGAAGCGTGGAGTTGATCGTGATGCCCACAAGAAAATCCTCCAGCGGTTCAACCGTGGCTTGTCATCATGGTCCTGGTACCCATGAAGTGTTTCTTGATGAGCTGTTCCTGAGCAGGACAGGCTGCTCGGTCTGGACTGTTCAGATACTGCCGATTGGGTTGGATCAGAGCTAGTCGAACTCCCCTAACTTCAAGCTTCCATCCTATCGGTGTCTCTCGGTTTCTCCGGATACATTTCTACATGTGCTGGTGCCGTTGGGGTGTGGCCGGGAAGCCAGGTTGGATCAGCTCACGGGCCGGTCCTGCAAGCTCCGGATTTCCCCCTACGGTGGCCCTCGGCCCGAGCGGACGACGATGGCGCAGGGATCTTCCGCCGAGGATCCGTCCTTTTCCAATCCCTCCCCGGAGGCTTCAGGGGAGCCGGTTGAGCCGATGCCTGCCGGGGAGCCACGGCTGGCCCCGGAGGACCAGGCCCCGGAGGACCAGGCCCCGAAGGAGCAGACCCCGAATCAGCAGAGCGGCGATCTGCTGCACCTGGTGGGGATCGGCGCCTCGGCGGGTGGACTGGAGGCCCTGCAGCTGCTGGTCGGCCAGCTGAGCCCCAGCGGCGCGGTGGCCTATGTGGTGGCCCAGCACCTGGCTCCCGACTCCCGCAGCCTGATCGTCGATCTCCTGGCCAGGGCCACCCCGTTGAGGGTGCTCACGGCGGTTCATGGGGCGGAGCTCCTGCCCGACACGATCACCGTCGCTCCCCGCAACCACGACATCAGCGTGCAGGGGAACCGGGTGGTGCTCTCGGATCCCGAACCCCGCTTCGGTCCCAGTCCCGGCGTCGACCGGCTGTTCGAATCGATCGCCGAGCAGTGGGCCGAGCGGGGAGCCGCCGTGGTGCTCTCCGGCACCGGCTCCGACGGTGCCCGCGGCCTGAGGGCCGTCCGCGCGGCGGGCGGCCTCACCATCGCCCAGGAGCCGGCCAGCGCCCGCTTCGATGGCATGCCCACCGCCGCCACCGTTCTCGGCGGCGCCGACCTCGTGCTGGAGCCGGCCGCGATCGGCCAGCACCTGGACGACCTGGCCCACAGCGGCGGCGATTGGGTTGGAGAAAGCCTTGCCTCTGCCCAGAGCCCGGACATCGGCAACATCGTGGAGCAGCTGAGGCAGGCCTGCGGCCTGGACTTCAGCGAGTACAAGGTCTCCACCCTCCAGCGCCAGGTGCAGCGGCGGATGGCCATCCGCCAGATCCCCAGCCTCGAGGAGTACCTCAAGCTCCTCACCCTCGAACCCGGCGAGTCCTCCGCCCTGGTCAGCAACCTGCTGGTCACCGTCACCGCCTTCTTCCGCGACCCCGACGCCTTCGAGGCCCTCGGCGGGCTGCTGCGACGCTATGTGGCCGAGCGCAGCGGCAAGGGCCCTCTGAGGGTGTGGGTGCCGGGCTGCGCCACCGGTGAGGAGGTGTTCTCCCTCGCCATGCTGATCAGCGAGGTGCTCCACCACCCCCGGGATCTCTCCCATCATCTGAAGATCTTCGGCACCGATCTCGACGAGGACAGCCTGATCGTGGCCCGCCAGGCCACCTACCCCCTGGCCGCCGCCCAGGCCGTTCCCGAGATCCTCCGGGACCGTTTCGTGATCCGTCGCAATGAGGAGGTGGTGATCAGCGAAGCGCTGCGCAACTGCGCCGTGTTCGCCCGCCACAACGTCGGCGTGGACCCCCCCTTCGCCAGCCTCGATCTGATCTCCTGTCGCAACACGCTCATCTACTTCACCCCCCCCCTGCAGGAGCGGGTGTTCGGCCTGTTCCACTTCGGCCTGCTTCCGGGCGGTCTGCTGTTCCTCGGGAAGTCCGAATCGCTGGGCAGCAGGACCCCGGGGTTCATGGTGGCCGATGCCGAGCACCGCATCTACACGCGGGACACGCAACGCCAGCGCCTGACTCCCGCCGCCGTCACCTTCCCTCATCAGCGGCCAGCGCTGCCGCCGGGGGCGGGCGGCCGGATCTCGATCCTGCGCGAGCCCGTCGTCGAGCAGCACGTCGCCACCCTCGAGGCCCTCGTCCGCAGCCTCTGCCCTCCTTCGCTGGTGCTCGATGCGAACCACGATCTGGTGGAGGTGATCGGCGATGTCAGGCCCTACTGCCAGCTGCCGGAGGGCCGGATCTCGACCGCCTTCACAACCTTTCTGCTGCCTGAGCTGCAGGCCGAGGCGCGGGCGCTGCTGCTGATCGTTCGGGCCGACGCGCAGCCGATCCGGAGCCGCCTGCTGCATCTGCCCGAGTTCGACATCCGCGTGCGGCTGGAGGCCCGGCCGCTGCAGGTCGGTGACCAGCGGCTCACGCTGCTGGGCTTCCTGCCGGAGCCGCCCGACGGCACGGCGCCGCCGGAGCCCATCCCGGAGATCAGCCGCGATGAGCCCTACGACCTGGAGATCGCGCGGCTGGAGAAGGAGCTGCTGGCCAGCCAGGATTCGTTGCGGCGCTCCCTGGCCGATCTGGAGGGCGCCAACGAGGAGCTGGAGGCCTCCGCGGAGGAGCTGCAGGCGTCCTCCGAGGAGCTCCAGTCATCCAACGAGGAACTGGAATCCTCCAACGAGGAACTGCGAGCCACCAACGAGGAACTGGCCACCCTCAACCTGCAGCTTCGGGCCAGAACGGAGGAGCTGCAGCAGATCAGCAGCGACCTGGAGAACATCCAGCGCTGCCCCAACCAGGGCATGGTGATCGTCGACCGTGAGCTGCGCATCACCCGTTACACCCCGCTGGCGGTGCGTGTCTTCGCGCTGGTGGAGCGGGACATCGGCCAGCCTCTGCTGGGCATTCCCACCACGGTGAACCTGCCGGGCCTGCGCGCGGCGCTGGTGGACGTGCTCGCCGGCGCTCCACGCTGCAGCATCGAGGCGGAGAACGAGGACGTGGCCTACCTGGCCCAGGTGCTCCCCTACGAGGAGCCGGAGGGACAGCGGCGCGGGGTGATCATCACACTCACCGACGTCACGGAGCTGGTGGCGCTGCGGCGGGCCGCCGAGGCCGCCCTCGACGCCTTCACCACGCTCACCGATGCCCTCGACGAGGCGGTGTGGAAACGGGATGCCTCCCTGCACCGGATCCTCTATGCCAGCCGCCGCTTCCAGCCCCTGACGGGCTGGAGCCCGGCCGAACTGGTGGCCCACCCGGAACTGCTGGACGACGCCATCGACCCCGAGGACCGCGAACGGGTCCTGGCCGGCCGCGATCTGACCGAGGGCGGCTGGTCCCTGCAGTACCGGCTCACCAGCCGGGATGGACGCCAGCACTGGGTGAAGGAGACCGCCCGGCTGCTCAGCGACGGGATGGAGCGCTACGTCGTCGGCACCCTCTCCGACGTGACGGATACGCGCACGGCCGAGCGCCACAGCCAGGATCTCGCCCACCTCTTCGAGACCCTCATCAGCAGCCCCAGCTTCGCCCTGGCGGTATTCGACGGCAACCAGCGGGTGGTGATGGTCAACGACACCCTCTGCCGCTGGATCGGCTTCGAGCGCGAGAGCCTCACCGGCTCACCGGCTTCGCTGTTCTGCAGCCTCCCCCAGCTTTCCGGCCTGCTGCAGAGCGACCCGATCGCCCTGGGTCCGCTGCTGGTCGAGGACAGCTTCCCCCTGCAACACCGCGACGGCAGCACCCTGCTCTCCAAGGCCGAGCTCTGGCGGTTGCCGGCGGCGATGGATCCCGGATCGCTGCTGCTGGTGATTCCCACCTCCCAGATGCCGGAGCCGGAAACGGCCCCTGCGCCCGACCAGCCCTGAGGAGTCAGTCAGGATCGGGCCGCAGCAGAGCCTTCAGGCGGCGCGCCAGGGCCTCCAGGGGCAGGCCGTCGGCCGGGCAGCTGCTGCGCAGCCCCGTGGCGCCATCCATCCAGACCGGATGCTTGCCATGCCACAGCAGCGGCCGTTCGTCACCGTGGCACCAGCTGAGGGTCAGGCTGACATCGTCGCCGCTGCGATAGATCTCCAGGTCCAGATCCTCCTGGGGCAGCCGTTCACCCTGGGCCGTGCGCGCTTCCAGCCGCAGGCACAGATCCAGTGCTTCCGAGCCCGGAGGTGCCTGAGTGTCCGCTTCCAACGGCACGACCGCATGGCGGAGGGGCCGACGGCAGAGGTCGGCCGCCGCCGCCACCAGCCGGCTGAGGTCGGTGTTGGCGCTACCGAGCGACGTTTCAGGCCACGGCATGGATCGCCATCACCTCCAGGGTCAGGGGGCCGGCCCGGAAGCCGGGGTTCGGCGCCCCATCGTCGCCGAATTTCGAATGCAGGATCTGCAGACGGGTGATCCGGCTGGGATCGAAGCGCAGGGGCAGGCCGAGCGGCAGCCCGGTGATGGGCTTCGCCCGGATCGACGGACGCAACCGATCGAAGGGAAGGCGCACCCGGCAGGGCCCATCGGCGGCGGTGGCGAAGTTGGCCACCCAGCGCAGGCCGCCCGGGATCAGTTCGGTGAGGCCGGCCACCCCGTCGGCGCAGGCCACGGCCAGCTTGTAGTGGCGGCCATCGCCATGCAGCTCCAGTTCGAAGGCGCTGTGGCCGGAAAGATCCAGAGGCGGAGAGAACAGCGGCGAGCGGCAGCTCACGAAGCCGCCGCCTGCCTCCACCACCTCGGCCTCCAGCCGCAGCCCGCGGCTGCTCACCAGGCAGCGGCCGGAGCTGCGTCCCCCCATCACCGTGTCGTTGAGGGCTTGCCAGCCGCTGAACCCGTCGCCGCCCACCACCAGCATGGCGGGCTCAGGCGGAGGCCAGATCGGCGGCCGCCGCGGCATCGGCCAGGATCAGCACCTCGCCGGCGGGCCGCACCAGCCGCGCCGGGGTGCGCTCGGGGGGCTCGGCTGGATC
This sequence comes from Cyanobium sp. CACIAM 14, assembly GCA_000708525.1. Taxonomy (GTDB): domain Bacteria; phylum Cyanobacteriota; class Cyanobacteriia; order PCC-6307; family Cyanobiaceae; genus Cyanobium. The sequence continues at coordinate 328,089 of JMRP01000001.1, read as the reverse complement.
GAGCAGTCGGGCCAGGGCCTGGCGTTTGCCGCCGCCACTCACCAGGAAGATGACCCGGCGGGCAGCCGAGAGCACCGGGGCGGTGAGGGTGATGCGGGGCAGACCCTTGCCTTCGCCGATGGTGACGGTGCGGTCGCTCACCCCCGGGGCCGCGGTGCCTGGAAACAGGGAGGCGGTGTGGCCGTCATCCCCGAGCCCGAGCAGCAGCACGTCGAAACGGGGCAGGGGATCCGGACAGAGGGCCGAGAGTTCCGCGGCGTAGGCGGCGGCGCTGGCCTCCGGTGTGGCGCGATCGGTGGGCACCGGATGGAACCGGGCCCGGCTGGCCGGCCCCTGGGCGAGCAGGGTTTCCCGCAGCATGCGGGCGTTGCTGGAGGGATCGTCGGCCGCCACCCAGCGCTCATCGCCCAGCAGCACGTCGACGCGCTCCCAGGGGAGATGCTCCCTGCCCAGCACGGCATAGGCGGATTTCGGCGTTTCGCCGCCGGCGAGGGCGATCTGGGCCCTCTCCCGCTCGGCCAGGGCCAGGTCGATGCCGTAGGCGATCTGCTCGGCCGCCTGACGGGCCAGCTCCTCGGGGTTGGCTGCGACGGTCAGGTGGTAGCGGCTGGCGGGGTCCGTCAAGAGAGCCATTCGGTGTGGAACGCACCGGGGCGATCGGTGCGCTCATAAGTATGGGAGCCGAAGCAGTCGCGCATGGCCTGCACCAGATTCTGGGGAAGCCGACCGGTGCGGTAGCTGTCGATGTAGTCGAGGGTGCTGCTCAGGCAGGGCACGGGAATCCCCGCCAGAGCGGCCCCGGCCACCACCTGCCGCAGGCCATCCAGCCGCTGGTTGACCTGGGCGGCGAACCAGGGATCCAGCATCAGGTTGGCCAGGGAGGGAGCGGCGCCGTAGGCGTCCTGGATGCGCTGCAGCAGCCGCGCGCGGATGATGCAGCCGCCTTTCCAGATCTGGCTGATGGCGGCGATGTCCAGGTGGTAGTCGTGCAACCTGGAGGCCTCCTGCAACAGGGCCATGCCCTGCCCGTAGCTGGCGATGCAGGCGAGGATGCAGGCGTCGCGGAGCGGCGCCATCCCAGTGGCGGGCTCCCCCAGCGGGAAGCTGTGGGCTGCCGGCCCATGCAGCACCGCTTCGGCCGCCATCCGCTCGCTGCGCAGGGAACTCAGCACCCGGGCATTGAGAGCGGCATAGATGGTGGGAACCGGCACCCCCATCTGCAGGGCGCTCTCCACGGTCCACAGGCCCGTGCCCTTCTGGCCGGCCGCGTCCACGATCACCTCCACCAGGTCGCCGCCGGTCTCGGGATCCTTGGTGCGCAGGCACACCTCGGTGATCTCCACCAGGAAGGAGGCGAGCTCCTCGGTCCGGTTCCAGCCCGCCAGCACGTCGGCCATGGCGTCGCCGTCCATGCCGCCGATGCGCTTCATCAGGTCGTACGCCTCCGCCAGCACCTGCTCGATGCCGTATTCGATGCCGTTGTGGACGGTCTTGACGAAGTGGCCGGCGCCGCCGGGGCCGATGTAGGTCACGCAGGGCCCGTCCTCCACCTGGGCCGCCATCTTCCGCACCAGCGGCTCGATCGCGTCGTAGGCCGACCGGGTGCCGCCGGGCATCATGCTCGGCCCCTCCAGAGCCCCTTTGGCGCCGCCGGAAACGCCCATGCCGATGTAGCCGAAGCTCTTGCTCTCCAGCTCCGCCACCCGCCGTTCGGTGTCGGTGTACAGGGAATTGCCGCCGTCGATCAGCAGGTCCCCTTCCTCCAGCAGCGGCGCGAGGCTGGCGATGGTGGCGTCCACCGGGTCCCCCGCCTTGACCATCATCAGGATGCGGCGGGGGCGTTCCAGCGCCGCCACGAACTCGCTGAGGCTGGCCGCCCCCACGATGTCCCTGCCGGCCCCGCGCCCGGCCAGGAACTCCTCGGTCTTGGCGTAGGTGCGGTTGTAGACGACGCTCGAGAACCCGTTCCTCTCGGCGTTGAGGACCAGGTTCTCACCCATCACGCCCAGGCCGATGAGTCCGAAATGCGCCTTGCTCATGGAGCCTTCGTGCTGGTGGATCACCCTGGAAGTGTGGCCAGCGGCCGACGGGCCGTCGGTCTCCTGCGGAGGGATGTCAGCAACTGCTGGCCCAGTCCCCCTGCCTCCCGCCCTAGATCACCGTGCCGTCGGCGATGGTGCCGTTCTTCACCACCACCACGATGCCGTTGCGGATGTAGAAGTTGAGCTCCGGCCGGTCGGCCTCCTCCACTCTGTCCTTGTTGACGATCGTGACATCGCGGCCGATTCGCACGTTCTTGTCGAGGATGGCCCGCTTCACCGTCGTTCCCCGGCCCACGCCGATGGGAGTGCCGCCCCGTTCCCTCAGGGCCAGCCGTTCCTCGGAGGATTCGAAGAAATCGGCCCCCATCACCAGGGCGTCCTGGAGCACCACCTCGTCCTCGACGCGGCTGCGGACGCCCAGCACGCAGTGATGGATGCTGCAGGCCTTGAGCAGGGAGCCCTCCCCGATGATCGACTGGGTGACCTGGGCATCCTGCAGCTTGCTCGGAGGCAGGTAGCGGGGCCGGGTGTAGATGGGGAACTTCTCGTCGTAGAAGGAGAAGGCTGGATTGGGCTGGTCGGTGAGGGCCAGGTTGGCCTCGTAGAACGCCCCGATGGTGCCGATGTCCTCCCAGTAGTCGTCGAAGATGAACGTCTGCAGATGGTCGCCCTGGGCCAGAGAGGTGGGGATGATCTCCTTGCCGAAATCGGTGGCCTCCGGATGGCTGGCCAGCAGGCTGAAGAGGGTGTGGCGGTTGAAGACGTAGATCCCCATCGAGGCCAGGAACGGCCGCCTGGCCGCCTCCTGCGCCGACAGTCCCAGGGATTCGGTGTTCACCCGCATCGCCTCCAGGGCGGCCCCCTTGGGCTTTTCGCTGAACTCCAGGATCCGACCTTCGGCTGAGGTGCGCATGAGGCCGAAACCCTCCGCCTGGGCGGCATCCACCGGCAGCGCCCCCACCGAGAGATCGGCGCCGCTCTCGATGTGATGCCTCACGAACTTGCTGTAATCCATCCGGTAGAGCTGGTCGCCGGAGAGGATCAGGACGTGGTCCACATCCCACTCCTGGAAGAGCCACTGATACTTGCGCACCGCATCGGCCGTGCCCTCGAACCAGCTGGGGCTGTCAGGGGTCTGCTGGGCGGCGAGCACCTCCACGAACCCCTGGCCGAACCCGGCCGAGAGGTTGTAGGTCATCGTCAGGTGACGGTTGAGCGAGGCGCTGTTGAACTGCGTGAGCACGTAGATCTTGTTGATCTCCGAGTTGATGCAGTTGCTGATCGGAATGTCGATCAGGCGGTATTTGCCCGCCAGGGGAACGGCGGGCTTGGCCCGCATCTTGGTGAGGGGATAGAGGCGGGTTCCCGCACCGCCACCCAGGATGATGGCCAGAACGCGTTTCATGAGTCCATACCTCGGTTCTTGGCTGGGCAGACCGTACTGGAGCGTGGTGGAGCGGACGGCTGGGCGGCGGCGGATCGGTTCATCTTCCGTTGCAGTGATGGGGATGGGAGGGCAGCGGCTGGAGCGGGGATCCGCCGGCGGGGTGTCCGAGGCTCCCCGACGCGGAGGTTCAGTCCTCCCCCGGATCGTCGTGAAGCTCGAACAGCTCCTCGAGAACGCGCATCGCCGCCAGCCGCTGCTGGCGGGGCTGGGGCGCCCGCAACCGGGTGACCGGGGTGTGCAGCACCTTGTTGATGATCCCCTTGCTGAGGGCCTCCACCACCTTGCGCTCCCGGGCGGAGAGGTCGGGGCCCATGCGGCTCAGGGCCTTCTGCAGTTCCTGCTCCCGGATGTCCTCCAGTTGCAGGCGCAGACGGTTGACCAGGGGCACCGCCTCGAGCCCGTCCCACCACTCCAGGAACAGACGGGACTCCTCGGCCAGCAGCCCCTCGGCCTCGGCGGCCATCTCCCGGCGGGCCTCCTGGTTGCGGGCCACCACCTCCTGCAGGTCGTCCACGTCGAAACTCTCGACACCCGGCAGATCGCCCGCGTCGGCGCTGATGTTGCGCGGCACGCCGATGTCGATGAGCATCAGGCTGGAACGGCGGTTCAGCCCCTCCAGCCGCTGGGCGGTGATGATCGGCTCCTCCGCCCCGGTGCTGGTGAACACCAGCGAACAGGTGCTGAGGCAGTGATCCAGATCCTCCAGAGGGCGGCACTGGACCGGCAGCTCGGGGAAGTCGGCCGCCAGGGCCTCCGCCCGGGTCACGGTGCGGTTCAGGAGCACGGCACCGCGGCAGCCCTTGGCCTGGAGGTGCTGCAGGAGCAGACGGGCCATCCGGCCCGCCCCCACCACCGCCACCTGCTCCTGATCGAGGGGCACCAGTTCGTCCTGGCCGCGGGCCTGGCCCACCTTGAGCTGGGCCAGCTCCACCGCCGCCGAGCTGATCGAGACCGCCCCGGTGCCGAGGTTGGTTTCGCTGCGCACCCGCTTGCCGGTGCTCACCGCCTGGTTGAGCAGGCGGTTGAGGATCGGACCCACGGAACGGTGTTCCTGTCCGAGGCGCACCATCTTCTTCACCTGGGAGAGGATCTGACCCTCCCCCAGCACCAGGCTGTCGAGCCCGGCGGCCACCCGCAGCAGATGCCCCACCGCCTCTTCGTGGTGGTAGGTGAAGAGGTGCGGGCGCAGCTCCTCCACCGCCAGACCCGACTGCTGGCTGAGGAAGTCGCCGATGGCGGCGATCCCCCTCTCGGGATGGCGCAGCAGGGTGTAGATCTCCAGCCGGTTGCAGGTGCTCAGGATCGAGGCCTCGAGCACCTGCTCATCCGAGCGGAGCCGCTGGAGGGAGTCCTCCATGACCTGCTCGGGGATGCTCAGGCGCTCGCGGATCTCGACCGGAGCCGTGCGATGGCTGAGACCGACGACGGCGATGTGCATGTCAGGCAGCCCTCGTTGGCGTGGCCAGGGGATCAGCGCAGGGCCACGCGCTTGGCGCCCGGCTTGATGTGCACCGTGTCGATGAACCGGGCCGTGCTGTCGAGGGTGGAGATGATCAGGCTGCTGGTGCGGGTGCAGTCACGCTCGAACTTCACACCCTTGAACAGCAGGCCATCGGTGATGCCGCTGGCGGCGAAGACCACGTGCTCGCCGCTGGCGAGTTCCTCGGCTTCGTAGACCTTGTCGGGATCGGTGATGCCCATCTCGCTCAGGCGGGCCAGGTTGCCCTCGCGGGTGAGACCCTCCCATTCCTTGGTCTGGGCCACGGCCGGATCGTAGACCAGCTGGCCCTGGAAGTGGCCGCCTAGGCAGCGCATGGCAGCGGCGGAGATCACCCCCTCGGGAGCGGCCCCGATGCCCATCAGGGCATGGGTGCCGGTGCCGTCGAAGCCGCAGCCGATGGCGCCGCTCACGTCACCATCGCTGATGGGCCTGACCCGGGCGCCGGTGGCGCGGATCTCGGCGATCAGGCTCTTGTGCCGCGCCCGGTCCATACAGACGATCACGAGCTGGTCGATGGCCACCTCCAGGCATTCCGAGAGGATCCGCAGGTTCTCGGTGGCGGAATTGCGGATGTCCACCTTGCCCTTGGCGGCCGGTGGGGCCGCCAGTTTGTTCATGTAGAAGTCGGGGGCATTGAAGAGGCCGCCGCGGCTGCTGGCCGCCAGCACCGCCATGGAGCCGTCCTGGGCATTGGCGCAGAGGTTGGTGCCCTCACAGGGGTCGACGGCGAAGTCCACGCCGGGACCGCTGCCGCTGCCCACCTCCTCGCCGATGTAGAGCATCGGGGCCTCGTCCCGCTCGCCTTCGCCGATCACGATGCGGCCCTGCATGGCGATCTGGCCCATGCGCTGGCGCATCGCCTCAACGGCGGCCTCGTCGGCCTCGTTCTTCAGACCCAGGCCGGTGAGCTTGGCAGATGCGATGGCGGCCTGCTCGACGACCTCGAGCAGTTCCTGGATGAGAGTGCGATCCACGGAGTTCCGGCAGAGAGAGGGACCTCGGCGAGGGGCTGACATGCCGCAGGCGGACCACCTGCGCGGGGCAGCAGGAGCGAGCCGCCGCAAGGCCTCTCGGATCCGAAGCGGCGTCATCGTATCAGCGCGCCAGGGAAGCCCCGGAGGACCGCTCCTTACAATCGCCGAACTCTCCGCTGCGGTGACCGTCCATGAGCGCCAAGTCTCTGGTGATCTCCCCGTCGATCCTCTCCGCCGATTTCTCCCGCCTCGGTGACGACGTGCGCGCCGTGGATGCGGCGGGAGCCGACTGGATCCACGTGGACGTGATGGACGGCCGCTTCGTGCCCAACATCACCATCGGTCCCCTGATCGTCGAAGCGCTCCGCCCGGTGACGACCAAGCCGCTGGATGTCCACCTGATGATCGTGGAGCCGGAGAAATACGTCCCCGACTTCGCCAAGGCCGGTGCCGACATCATCAGCGTGCAGGTGGAAGCCTGCCCCCATCTGCACCGCAACCTATCCCAGATCAAGGACCTGGGAAAGATGGCCGGTGCCGTGCTCAACCCCAGCACTCCACTCGACACCCTCGAGTACTGCCTGGAGCTCTGTGATCTGGTGCTGATCATGAGCGTGAACCCCGGCTTCGGCGGTCAGAGCTTCATTCCCTCGCAGGTGGAGAAGATCCGTCAGCTGCGGCGCTTGTGCGACGAGCGGGGACTCGACCCCTGGATCGAGGTGGACGGCGGCATCAAGGCCGGCAATGCCTGGCAGGTGATCGAGGCGGGCGCCAATGCCATCGTCAGCGGCTCCGGCGTGTTCGGTCAGGCCGACTATGCCGAGGCGATCACGGGCATCCGCAACAGCCGTCGCCCCGCACCGGCTCTGGTGTGAGCCCCCCGCTCCCCTAAGCCCAGGCAGCGACGACCCCCTCCGCGGCCTCCCCGAACCGGACCATCCGTTGGCCGCTGCTCTTCGTACCTGAGCTTCGAGAGCAGCGAACCGGCCTTCTCCTGTGCCCCACCTCCGCCTGGCACTCTGGGGCCAGGTATCTGTCACATGGGCTGGTGAACTTCAGCCGATGGGAAGCCAATGCTCCACATCCTTCAGCCGCCCATACTTAATCATTCATCTCATTTCAGCAAAGCGGAGTCTGTCATTCAGCTTCGTCACCGTTTGTGGCGAGATGTGTTCTTTCGAGTTATCACCATTACCTCAGATCTCCCCATCGATGGGTGATCGTGCTGGTCACTCAACCAGCAGAACGGTGTTGCTGTGAAGAACAAGCTGCTCCTGCTCGTCGTCATCCTTGTCTCTGCCGTGAGCGGCCGAGCAGAGGCGAAGATTTCCAATCTCCAGAAGTTGTTCGTCTTCGGAGACAGCCTGACGGATACGGGAAACAGCATGATCCTGACCGAGGACTACGGTCATAAGAACCCCCTTCCGGCTGGCTATCCTCCGTTTTGGCCTCCTCAGCCTCCCTATTGGGTGGGGCGCAGCAGCAACGGCCCCGTGGCACCTGAATACCTCTGGCAAGCCTTTCATCCCGGCAGTCCTGGTCCTGGGGCCTCCCTTGCGGGAGGAACCAACTACGCCATCAACGGTTCGACCACCGGCCTGGAGAATTTCAACACGATCAGTCCCGGAGTCCTGCCGGCCTTCCGTCCTGCCTACGCGCAGTTCGGTGCGGCCTGGCAGCTCGCGCAGTTCCGCTCAAAAGCGCCCGTCTTCGATCCAGCCAGCTCCCTGTTTCTGGTGTGGCTGTTTCCAAATGACCTGCTGTACTGGTTCAACACGGGATTCATGACTCCGGGAACGGTGACCGGAGCCCCTGGCTCGGTCGGTGATGTCAGCAGCCTCATCGGCAATGGCATCACCAACATCGCGCAAACCATCGGCACCCTTGCCTCCAGCGGGGCGACCCAGTTTCTGGTCCCCAACATGCCGGATCTGAGCCGCACTCCGCTCTTTCTGAATGCCCCGGCGGTGCAGCGCGATCAGCTCAGTGCCATCACGGATGTCTTCAATCAGGCGCTGGATCAGCGTCTGATCCAGCTCGAAGGCCGATTGCAACAATCCCAACAGTCGATCAGCATCGATATCTTCGACACCGAAGCACTGTTCGATGCGGTGCTCGATGATCCCCAGGCCTATGGCTTCTCGAGCACCCAGCAGCCCTGTCTGAGCCGAGTGAACGACGTGGTGACCGTCTGTGCCGACCCGGACATCTCCTTCTTCTGGGACGATTTCCATCCCACCACGGCCGCCCATGCGTTGTTCGGACAGCGGTTCGCCGAGGCCGTGGCAGCTCCCGTTCCTGGTCCCCTGCCCGTGTTCGGTGCGGCGGTCGCCTTTGCCTGGTCGCGACGGTTGAGGCGGCGCGTCCGCTGCTCTGCGATCAGGCCGTTCAACGCCGCGCCTCAGCTGCCCAGAAACCAGCCGTAGCTGTGCAGGCCGATGCCGAGCAGGTTCACGCCGATGTAGCACACGGCGATCACCACCAGACCCACCGAGGCCACGATCGCCGGCCGCCGGCCCTGCCAGCCCCGGATCAGACGGGTGTGGAGATAGGCGGCATACACCAGCCAGCAGATCAGGGCCCAGGTCTCCTTCGGGTCCCAGCTCCACCAGGTCCCCCAGGCTTCGTTGGCCCAAACCGCGCCGCTCACCAGCCCCACCGACAACAGCAGGAAGCCCACGGTGATCGTGCGGTAACTGAGGCTGTCGAGCTGTTCGCTGATGCGGAAGCTGCTGCTGCTCAGGGCCATGGCTCCAGGGCCATCGCTGGCCAGGCGGGCCTGGCGGAACCCGCCGCTGCCGATCGAGCTGCCCCGCAGCTCCAGATCCTGGTTGCGGTCCACGAACAGCACCGCCACCGAGAGGAGGGAGCCCACAAGCAGGGCAGCGTAGCTGGCCATGATCACGCTCACATGCATCACCAGCCAGCTGGAGCGCAGGGCCGGCACGAGCGGCGAGGCCTCCTGAAGGCGTTCGGGCAGGGCGAAGCTGGCGAAGGCGATGCAGCCCAGGCCCATGGGCGTGGCGGCGGCCGCCACCAGGGGGTTGGGCCAGGTGCGTTCCACCAGCAGCTGGGTGAGGGTGCAGGCCCAGGCGAGGAAGCAGAGCGATTCGTACAGATTGCTGATCGGGAAGTGACCCGACTGCCACCAGCGCAGCACCAGCTGGGCCGTGAGGCAGAGATTGGCCGAGGCAACCAGCAGCCTCACCGCCGTGCTGCTGCGGCCGCCGCTGAGGGACCAGAAGGCGAGGGGCAGGACCACCAGGAGGAGGGCAAAGGCCGTGAGGCCAAGTCCGACGACCGGATCGTTCACCAGGCAGTTGTCGTGAATCCGCACCACTCTGCCGTGCCGCCTGCCCGTGCGGCGCGCGGCTGGGGGGCTCAGCGGCTGGCCTGGCGCAGCAGCCAGAGGCCACCGCCCAGACCGATGGCCACAGGCAGCCAGGCGGCCAGAAAGGGCAGCAAGGTGCCGGTGATTCCCAGGGAGCTGAAGATGAAGGACATCAGGTAGTAGCCGAAGATCAGCAGCACGCTGATGCCGAACCCCTGGCTGCGGCTGGTTCGGGAATTGGGGCGGACACCCAGGCTGCTGCCGATCAGGCCGAACACCAGGCAGATGGCCGGGAAGGCGAATTTCTCCTGGATCCTCACGCGCAGGCGTCTCGCTTCCTTGGTGTTGTTCGCCTCCAGCAGCAGCCGCTCCGCCGTGAGGGCCTGGCCCACGGTCATGGTGCTGGCATCGGTGGGAAGCTGGGCCACCTCGATCGGATCCCGGCTGAAGGGATAGAGATAACGGTCGAAACTGGCGGAGGTGGTGGTGCCGTCCACGATGTTGATGTTGGTGATCCGCCCCTTGTTGAACTCCCACATGCCCTCCTTCTCGTTCCAGCGGCCGGTCAGGGCGGTGAGGATCTGGCGGTAGCCGGTGCGGGAGAAATCCAGCAGGGTCACATCGAGCATCACCCCCTTGCGGAACTGCCGGGCATGGAAGATGTGGGTGAGCCACTTCACGGTGTCACCGTTGGCAAGCCTGACGTCGGTGAAACGTGAGTAGAGGGCGTTGTCGCTCTGCTCGGTGGCGATGGCCTTGCCAAGGGCCCGCTCCAGACTGTTGGTGGCCGCCAGATTCGCCTGCGGCACGATCACGTCGTTGAAGACGAAGGTGAGCAGGGTCATCACCAGGGCCAGGGCCATGGCAGGCAGCACCATGCGTCCGGTGCCCACGCCGACGCTGCGCAGGGCGGTGAGTTCGCTGCTGCCCGACAGCCGGCTGTAGGCGAGCAGGGTGGCCATCAGGGTGGCCATCGGAAACGACAGGACCAGGAAGGAGGGCAGGCGCAGCAACAGCACCTTCACCGCCGCGAGAACCGGCAGACCGGATTCGGCCACCCTGCGCACCAGCTCGAACACCACCCCCACCGACAGGGACACGGCCGTGAAGGCGGCGATACCGAACAGAAGCGGACCCAGCAGCTCCTGCAGCAGCCAGCGATCCAGGAGAGGCAGGTCCCGCCAGCGGGGGACCCTGCACCAGTGCTGCAGCCTCTCCCGGCTCGGCAGATGCAGCCAGGTGGGTCGTCGTTCCAGGAGCGCTCCGATCAAAGCTGAAACCCCTCACCCAGGTAGTGCCGCCGCACCAGGGGATCGTTGGCCACCTCGAGGGAAGGGCCCGAGGCGAGGATTCTGCCCTCCGCCAAGATGTAGGCCCGGTCGGTGATGGCAAGGGTCTCCCGCACGTTGTGGTCAGTGATCAGCAGGCCCATGCCGCGCTGGCGCAGGATGTCGATCAGGGCCTGGAGATCGGCGACCGCCATGGGGTCCACACCGGCGAACGGTTCATCCAGCAGCAGATAGCGGGGCCCATGGTCGCCCACGGCCAGAGCCCTGGCCACCTCGCAGCGGCGCCGTTCGCCGCCGGAGAGCTGATAGCCCCGGCGATGCTGAAAGGCCGTGAGGTGGAAGTCACCGATCAGCTGCTCGAGGCGCTGACGCCGGTGGCGGCGGTCGGTGCCGCTCTCCTCGAGGGCCAGCATCAGGTTGTCGCGAACGGTGAGCTGCCGGAACACGCTGGCCTCCTGGGGGAGGTATCCGATGCCGAGCCTGGCCCGCCGCGGCATCGGCAGGTGGGCCACCGAGGCCCCGTCCAGAAGCACTTCGCCGCAGTCGGGGCGGAGCAGGCCCGTGACCAGATTGAAGGTGGTGGTCTTGCCGGCGCCGTTGGGTCCCAGCAGCCCCACCACCTCCCCGGGGTGGAGATCCAGGCTGACGTCGTTGACGAGGCGGCGGCCCGCGAGGGTGATGGCCACCCTCTCCAGTGCCAGACTCACGGCTTGCCGGCGGCGGGGGCCCGGCTGCCCTCCTGCTGCAGGCGGAACTTGCTGAAGACCTGCCTGCCTGCGGGAGGTTCGGCCAGCATCCGCTCGCTGTCGAGCAGATAGACCAGCCTCTCGGCCCGGAGCCGCTGGCCGTCCCTGTCGATCACATCGACGTCACCGGTCAGCACCAGACGCCCTTCCCTGCTGAAGTACTGGGCCTGCCGTGAGGTGGCCGTCATGCCCCGGTCGGCGTAGACGATCCTCACGTTGCCCGTGGCGGTGACGATGCCGTTCTTGTTGTCGGCCTGCTGCACATCGGACTCGATCGTGACCATCCCGGTGGGGGCAGGCTTCGACCTGGCCGGCTGAGCCGGGGCGCTGCCCGCCGGTGCCTGGGCGGCGGCGGGACGGAACGGCCCCCCCATCAGGGCTGCGCCGGCGAGACCTGCGGCGAGCGCGAGCTGCAGTGGTCGGTTGGGCAGGGTCAAGGGGAGGTTCGAAGACGCCTCGAGTGTGCTCAATGTACCGGCGCCCTGCCGGCGTCTCGCGCCAGTTCCAGGCGCGGCAGGGGAAGGGAGGCCAGATCGGCCCCAGCCTGCAGGCCACCCAGACGCTCGCTGGCAACGGCGCGCAGGGGAGCCAGGGAGAGGCCCAGCGACTGGTCGTCGCAGCGGCGCAGACGCCCCAGACCCTCCCCCATCAGCACCGTGGCGCCCCGGCGGTTCGCCCTCTCGAGGTGCAGCTCGGCGACGGCGATCTGCAGGAGGCCCTGGAGCACGGGTCGCATCGGTCCCTGGGTTTCGTGCCACAGCTCCTCGAACCCGTCGTGGCAGGCGTACCAGTCGGCGTCGTTGAACTGGGCCACGGCCTGCCACAGGCGCGGGTCGGCCTGCAGCAGGGTCTCCTCGTCGGAGATGGGCTCGTCGGCAGCGGGCAGGGGAGCCGGACTCACCGCTTGGCGGTCTTCTTCACGGGCATCTTGCGCAGCCGGATGGATTCGGGCGTCACCTCGAGCATCTCGTCGGGGCCGATGTACTCCAGGGCCCGCTCCAGGGTCATCTGCACCGGGGACTGGAGGGTGTCAAGCACCTCCGCACCGGCGGAACGGATGTTGGTGACCTGCTTGGCCTTGCAGACGTTGATCTCCAGGTCGGGCGGACGGTTGTGCTCGCCGACGATCATCCCCTTGTACACCTTGGTGCCGGGCGTGATGAAGAACTGCCCGCGGTCCTCGGCCCCCTTGAGGGCATAGAACGTGGCGGTGCCTTCCTCGAAGGCGATCAGCACGCCGTTGCGGCGGGCGTCGAAGTCCCCCTGCATCGGGCGGTAGTCGAGGAAGGAGTGGCTCATGATGCCCTCGCCGCGGGTGGCGCGGATGAACTCGCCGCGGAAGCCGATCAGCCCCCGGGAGGGAACCACGAACTCCAGCTGGGTGCGGCCGTCGCCGGTGGAATCCATGTTCTGCATCTCACCCTTGCGGACGCCCAGCTTCTCGATGCAGCTGCCCACGGCCTCCTCGGGCACGTCCATCACGAGGGTCTCGAACGGTTCGTGGGGCGTGCCGTCGATGGTGCGGAAGATCACCTGGGGCTGGGACACCTGGAATTCGAAACCCTCCCGACGCATCGTCTCGATCAGGATCCCCAGGTGCAGTTCACCCCTCCCGCAGACGGAGAAGCGATCCGGGGAGTCGGTGTCCTCCACCCGCAGCGCCACGTTGGTGAGCAGCTCCCGCTGCAGGCGATCGCGCAGCTGACGGCTGGTCACGAACTTGCCCTCCTTGCCCGCGAAGGGGGAGTCGTTGACGACGAACGTCATCTGCAGGGTGGGTTCGTCCACCTTGATCAGCGGCAGGGCCTCTGGGTGGTCGGGACAGGCGATCGTTTCGCCGATGTTGACCTCGTCGAAACCGGCCACCGCCACCAGGTCGCCGGCCCGGGCGTCGCTGATCTCCACCCGCTGCAGCCCCTGGAATCCGAGCAGCTTGCTGATGCGGCCCCGCTTGATGGTGCCGTCATCCCTGATCAGCGCGACGCTCTGACCGGCGGCGATGGTGCCGTTGTGCACCCGGCCGATCATGATCCTGCCGAGGAAGTCCGAATAGTCGAGCGTGGTGACCTGCATCTGCAGGGGTTTGGTGGGATCCCCGACCGGCGGTGGCACGTGCCGCAGGATGGCATCGAAGAGCGGCTTCATGGTGTCGCTCTCGGTGGCCATGTCGGGCTTGGCGTAGCCACCCATGCCACTGCCGAACAGATAGGGGAAGTCGCACTGGTCGTCGTCGGCGCCCAGCTCCAGGAAGAGATCGAGAACCTTGTCGACCGCCTGCTCGGGATCGACGCGGGCCCGGTCGATCTTGTTGACGAAGACGATCGGACGCAGTCCCTTCTCCAGCGCTTTCTTGAGCACGAAGCGGGTCTGGGGCATGGGGCCCTCGTTGGCATCCACGATCAGCAGACAGCCATCGACCATGCCGAGCACCCGTTCCACCTCCCCGCCGAAGTCGGCGTGACCGGGGGTATCGACGATGTTGATGCGGATTCCGTTGTAATCGACGGCCGTGTTCTTGGACAGGATCGTGATGCCCCGCTCCCTCTCCAGATCATTGGAATCGAGCACACAGGTGGGCACCGCCTCACCCTCACGGAAGATGCCGGACTGCTCGAGCAGGGCATCGACAAGCGTGGTCTTGCCGTGGTCGACGTGGGCAATGATCGCGATATTGCGTATCGGGGCGCCTTTGATGTCGCCGCTCATGGGAATGTCGTCCTGCGATGGAGGGGGAAAGGGGTTCGACGGATTCGAACGGACCGCTCGTCCGGTGGGAAACGAAGCGGTGGAAGCGAGACGATGAATGACGATTCGCTGCTTACGGGCCGATGAAGTCACGCCAACCTGCGCTCTGACGCTGCGGCAGGGTGCTCAGAGAGAGCCCTGCCTCGCCGGCCCGGTCGGACGTGTGGCGAAACGCTGAAGCGAAACTTCATCCTACTCTCCGGGCCACGCCCCTCTGGAGGCGGCTCACCGAACCCTGCCCTCGCGGGCCAGACGCTGGGCCGGCTCGAACATCTCGAGGGCCTCCGTGGATCCCTCGAAGCGCCAGTGCCAGGGCTCGTAGCTCACCCCCTGCCGGTTGCCCCGGGGGAAGGAACGCACGAAGTGGAACCGGGCCGCGTGGCGATCCAGCCAGCGGTAGGCCGCGGTGGTCTCGAAGGACTCCGTCAGGTTGGTCCCTGGCTCGCGAGCGTCTCCCAGGTCGACGGCGTAACCGGTGCTGTGTTCGGAGAACCCCGGCGGGGCGCTCACCATGGCCCTGTCGGACGAGGTCTGGTTGCGTTCCGCCTTGACATCGAAGAACAGCTTCTTCTGCAACTCGATGCTGCGGTGAGCGCTCAGCACCGTGAGGGCCACGCCGTCGGCAGCGGCGGCGGCGCGCATGGCCGCCAGGGCCCTTGCCGCGTCGGGACGCAGCCTCAGACCCGCCCCGATGGTCACCAGATCCTCCTCTCTCGCGTCGGGATAGGGGAAATGGCCGAGCAGCCGGCCGTCGGGCCCCAGCCGGGCGGCCAGGCCAGGGACGGGCGGTGGCGGAGCGATCAGGCTGCGCAGCGGACCGAGAAGCAGCAACACCGCCGCCCCCGCCAGCAGTGCGCTGCCCAGCAGCAGACGCGCCAGACGCTTCGGTAGGGAGGCCGGCCGTCGGAGGCTGGGCGTGGTGCGCCTGGCCAGCGGAATGTCGTCTCCGGCGCCTGGGGCGGCCAATCCGAGTGCTGCAAGCCGGACGAGATCCTAGATGGAGGGCCCATTTCATTGGATCTGCTTCCTGGTATTCGCTCGCTCGATGCCCGCGCGACGGTGTTAGCTTCCAGCCACGATTCCCCAAGGGTGGAGCAGGTTTCAAGATGTTGCGAGTGGCAGTCGTGGGCGGCGGCCCCAGCGGTTCATGTGCTGCGGAAGTTCTCGCCAAGGCCGGCATCCAGACATGGCTGTTCGAGCGCAAGCTTGACAACGCCAAGCCCTGCGGCGGAGCCATCCCCCTGTGCATGGTCGAGGAATTCGATCTGCCCGAATCCATCATCGACCGCAAGGTCCGCAACATGCGGATGATCTCCCCGTCGAACAGGGAAGTGGACATCCACCTGGAGAACAGCAGCGAATACATCGGCATGTGCCGCAGGGAAATCTTCGACGCCTTCCTGCGCAACCGGGCCGCCGCCCTGGGTGCCCACCTCGTGAACGGGCTGGTGCAGAGCATCGACACCGGCACCGACCGCCAGGGGCCCTACACCCTCCACTACGCCGACTACTCCTCCGGTGGCCCCACCGGTGAACTGAAGACCCTCGAGGTGGATCTGATCATCGGTGCCGACGGTGCCAACAGCCGGGTGGCCAAGGCGATGGATGCCGGCGACTACAACGTGGCGATCGCCTTCCAGGAGCGGATCCGCCTTCCCGCCGAGGAGATGGCCTACTACGAGGATCTGGCGGAGATGTACGTCGGCACCGACGTGTCTCCCGACTTCTACGCCTGGGTGTTTCCCAAGTACGACCACGTGGCTGTGGGCACCGGCACGATGCAGGCCAACCAGTCGCTGATCAAGGGTCTGCAGAAGGGGATTCGCGAGCGGGCCAGCCGGCGGCTGCTGGGGGGTGAAGTGATCAAGGTGGAGGCCCATCCCATCCCCGAGCACCCCCGCCCGCGCCGGGTGGTGGGACGGATGGCCCTGGTGGGGGATGCGGCCGGCTACGTCACCAAGAGCTCCGGTGAAGGCATCTATTTCGCCGCCAAGAGTGGCCGGATGTGCGCCGAGGAGATCGTTGCCGCCAGCGATTCTGGTCGGCGCATCCCGAGCGAAAAGGATCTGAAGGTGTACATCCGCAAGTGGGACCGCAAGTACGGGGCCACCTACAAGGTGCTGGAACTGCTGCAGAACATCTTTTACAGCAACGATGCGGCGCGGGAAGCCTTCGTCGAGATGTGCGACGACAAGGACGTGCAGCGTCTCACATTCGACAGCTACCTCTACAAACGGGTGGTGCCGATGAACCCGTGGCAGCAGATCAAGCTGACGGTTCTCACGCTGGCGGCGGTCCTGCGGGGTCAGGCCCTGGCCCCCGCCGGCTACAAGCCCGTCCCCAGTGCGGTGCGCACCTCCGAGGAGGCCGAAGCCCTGATGGCGGCGGTCGCCCCACGCTCGGCGATGAAACCGGCGGAAGGCCGGCCGGCGTCCAGCCCGGATCCCGAGGCGGGACAGGACTCCCAACGCGAGCCGGCCCTTGCCGCCAAGTGAACGGCTGGGGACCGATCGAACCTCCGCTGCTCCCTGCCCGAGCCGCGTGAAACCCAGGCTCAGCGAAGCCCGGGCTCAGGGGCTGGCGGCAGACGATTGATCAGCAGCTTGTCGACCCGTTTGCCGTCCATGTCGACCACCTCGATCCGGAGATCTTCCCAGTCGAAATGATCGCCTGCCCTGGGGATACGCTCCAGGTGGTGCATCACGAAGCCTCCCAGGGTCTGATAGCCGGCCTGCACTTCATCGGGCAGTTGCCGCTTGTCGACGAGGTCCTTGAAGTCGGCGATGTCGAGGGCGCCATCGAGCAGCCAGGAGCCATCCTCCCTGCGGATGATCATCGGATCCTCCCTGTCCCGCGCGGAGGGGAGTTCGCCCACGATCGCCTCCATCATGTCGTTCAGGGTCACCAGCCCCTCGATGCCTCCGAATTCGTCGGTGACCAGGGCGATGTGGATGCCGGAGGTGCGGAACTGCTCGATCACCGTCAGCACCCGGGTGCTTTCTCCCACGTAGAGGGGGGGCATGAGCAGAGCCGACACATCCACGGGCGCACCGGAGAGCTGGGCCGCCAGGAGGCTGCGGCCACGGACCACACCCACGCAGTGATCAAGGCTGTCGCGCGCCACCGGGAACAGGGAATGGTTCACCTTCATCACCCTCTCGAGCTGGTTCTGCGTGGGTTCGGAGAGATCCAGCCAGCAGATCTCCGTGCGCGGCGTCATGATCGCCCGCACCGACCGGTCGGCCAGGCGGAACACCCGCTGCACCATGGCGTGCTCCTCCTCCGCGAACACCCCCGACTCGGTGCCGCGCCGCAGCAGGGTCTTGATCTCCTCCTCGCTGATGGTGGGCTCCGGGATGTCACCGATGCCCATCAGACTGAGCAGGCGGTCGGTGGAGGAACCGAGGAGGCGGGCCAGCGGCGCCATCCAGCGCGACAGGCTGCGCATGCCAGGCGCCACCAGACAGGCGATCCGCTCCGGATCATTGAGGGCGATGCGTTTCGGCACCAGTTCGCCGAGAACCAGCGACAGATAGGTGATCAGCGTGACCACGATCCCCAGGGACAGGGGTTCCGCCACGGGACGCAGCGGCGGCAGTGCCTCGAGGACCGATTGCAGCGAGCGGGCCACCGTCGCCCCGCCCAGGGCACCGCTGAGAATACCGATCAATGTGATGCCGATCTGGACTGTTGAAAGAAAGTCATTGGGCGAGCGGATCAGCCTGAGCGCCTTTCCCGCCTTGGCATCCCCGGCGTCTGCCCGGTGCTCGAGCCGCAGCTGACTGGCCGACATCATCGCCAGCTCCGCACAGGAGAACACGCCGTTGAAAAGAATCAACAGCACAATGAACAGAGCCTCGAGAACCATCGATAACGTCAGCGATTGCAGCGCCTGCTGCCAGGAGTTCGTGATACTTACATTAGCAGAGTCAATGTATTTTATGCGTCCATACTTGCCCGGGGTGACGTCGGCACGACTCTGACGGGAAGTTGCACCGGACTCCATAGCCCCTGAGCCGCGCCGGCTTTGGAGATCTGCAGCGCCGCTGAACCTGTGGCGGCTGGACGGCCTCAGCCCCCCAGCGGACTGAAGTCCGCCAGGACGGCAGCCTGATTGCGCAGGACCGCCAGCAGCCTCAGGCGGTTGCGTCGCACCTCCGGTTCGTCGCACATCACCATCACGCTGTCGGCTCCGTCGAAGAAGGCGGCGAGGGTCTCGCCGCTCTCCCCCAACTGGCGGGCGAGCGGTTCGTAGCGGTCGCTGCCGCTGGCGGCGGCATGGGCCGCGAGCCGCTCGAGCACCCCGAGCACGGCGGCCTCGCTGGGGGAGCGGAACAGGGCCGGATCCACCACACCGTCCGGTACCACCACGTCAAGCTCCAGATCGGCATGCTCGGCCAGCCGGGAGGCCCGCTGCACCACGGCCTGCACCAGGGGCAGGCGTTCCTCCTGACGCAGGCGCCGCAGCAGTTCGGCCCGGGCCCTGGCATCGGCCGGATCCCGCAGCACGCGCTCCAGCGGCACCCCGTCGCCGGCCACCGCCTGCACCAGGTCGGCTGCGAAGGCGTCCTCCTCCAGCAGACTGGCGAGTCGCTGGCGCAGGAACTCCAGCAGATCGGAGGCGAGGGCCTGAGGTCGCACCGCCAGGGGCTCCAGCAGCCGTTGCCAGTGCGCCGCCGCCTGGGCCAGCAGATCCACCAGATCCAGCGACCAGCCCCGATCCCAGAGGATCTGCAGGAGCCCGTTGCCGGCACGGCGCAGGGCGTAGGGGTCGGAGGAGCCGCTGGGACGCTCGCCCCGGGCGAAGATGCTTAGCAGCAGCTCCAGACGTTCGGCCAGGGCCAGCAGCGCCCCCGCCTCGGACACCGGCAGGGCATCGCCGGCGCCTCGGGGCTGGTAGTGCTCCAGCACCGCCAGGGCCACGTCACGGGACTCTCCCTCGGCCAGCAGGTACTTGGCCCCCATCACCCCCTGCAGCTCGGGGAACTCACCCACCATCTGGCTCACCAGATCGTGCTTGCAGAGCGGCGCCGCTCGACGGGCGGCGGCGGCGGTCTCCTCGGCGACCGCCAGGCTGCTGCAGAGCCGGTCGGTGATCCAGGCAAGGCGCCGGCTCCGGTCAGCCAGGCTGCCGAGCCCCTCGGCGAAGGTGACCCGCTCGAGGGCCTCCATCCGCTCGGCACTGCTCTGGCGACGATCGGCGGCCAGGAAGAAGGTCGCATCCGCCAGCCGCGCCCGCAGCACCCGCTCGTTACCGCGCCGGATGGTGTCGCTCGCCTCCGGCAGACCGTTGGCGATGCACAGGAACCGGGGCAGGAGCACGCCGTCGGCGGTCAGGGCCAGGGGATCGGCGGCCGCCGCGGCAGCCCGCAGGGGCACATAGCGCTGGTGGGAGCGCATGACGGTGCTGAGAACCTCCGGCGGCAGGGCGAGGAAGGAGGCCTCGATGGCACCCTCGATCAGCCGCGGGGACTCCACCAGGTCAACCAGTTCATCGAACAGGGTCCCGGGCAGATCCAGGACCCCACCCGCCCGCGCCGCCGCCACCTCCAGAGCCCGGCGGATCATGGCCCCCCGCTCCAGCCGGTCGACCTGCACATCCGCGGCGGCCAGGGTGGCGGCGTAGCGATCGGCGCAGGGGAGCTCCACCATGCCGGCATGGAGCCTGTGCCCGCGGCTGAATCGGTCACTGGCCAGCGGTGGATCCATGTCGGCCAGCAGGGTCGGCACCACCTGAGCGTCCAGCAGAGCCACCAGCCAGCGCACGGGTCGGCTGAAGCGGGCCTCGCCATGGCCCCAGCGCATGAAGCGACGCCCCTGGAGCGAGCGGATCCACTCGGGGATGCGCTCGGCCAGTACCTCGGCGGTGGCCCGCCCAGGCTCGGTGGTGCGTGCGAAGACGAAGGGGCCCTTGTCCGTGTCCCGGACCTGGAGCTGGTCCGGACCGCAGCCGCAGCGCCGGGCGAACCCGATGGCGGCCGCCGTCGGCTGTCCGTCCCGGAAGGCCTGCTGGGCGGGCGGCCCCTTGCGCTCCTCCACCAGATCCTCCTGGCGCCCGGGGAGGCCGGTCACGGTCACCGCCAGGCGGCGGGGGGTGCCGCTGGCTGCCACCTGATCCCAGCCCAGACGGGCCTCCTGCAGATCCCTCGCCACCACCGCTTCCAATTGGGGCAGGGCCAGACGCACGAAATCGGCCGGCAATTCCTCGGTTCCGATCTCCAGCAGAAAGGTGGCCATGCGGCGGTTCGGGCAGGAGGCGACTGTATGCAAAGACAGGTGCTGCCCAGCAGAGTCCACGGGGGAAGACTTGCCGTTCGCTAGCTTCATCCCTCCCTCACCGGTGCGCCTGCCGATGTCCTCGACGACGGTCGCCGACAGCACGTCGCTCCCATCGGCTCCCCCCGCCAGCGCCCCCACCAGGCAGGAGGCGCTCAAGGCGGGCAGCGGCCACCTGCATGACCCTCTGGCAGCCGAACTGGACAACGATCTGCCCAGCTTCTCCGAACCCGCCGTCCAGATCCTCAAGTTCCACGGGAGCTATCAGCAGGACGACCGGGACAAGCGCCGCAAAGGAGCGGAAAAGGACTGGCAGATGATGCTGCGGCTGCGCAATCCCGGCGGTCGCGTTCCCGCTCCCCTGTATCTGGCCATCGATGCCCTGGCCGACCGGCTGGGCAACGGCACCCTGCGGATCACCACCCGGCAGGCCTTTCAGATGCACGGGGTGGCCAAGGCGGATCTCAAGGAGGTGATCGGAGGCATCGTGCGTGCCCTGGGCTCCACCCTGGCGGCCTGCGGCGACATCAACAGGAACGTGATGGCTCCCGCGGCGCCCTTCGAGCGGGACGGCTATCCGGAGGCCCGGCTGCTGGCGGACCGGATCGCGGATCTGCTCACGCCCCAGGCGGCGGAGGGGTCGTACCTCGACCTCTGGGTGGACGGGGACCTCAGCTACCGCATCAAGCCCCGAGGACCCGTGAAGAAGGCCCGCGAGCTCCAGGAGAACGGAGCGGTGTTCAGCGGCGATGCGGCCGAACCCCTCTACGGCGGCACCTACCTGCCGCGCAAGTTCAAGGTCGCCGTCACCGTCCCCGGCGACAACTCCGTCGACCTGCTCACCCAGGACATCGGCCTGGTGCTGTTCACCGACCCCTCCGGCCGGCCGCAGGGCTGCAACGTGTACGTGGGCGGCGGCATGGGGCGCACCCACAACAAGGAGGAGACCTTCGCCCGCACGGCCGATCCCCTCGGCTATGTGGCCGCCGGCCAGGTGCTGGAGCTGGTGCAGGCCATCGTCGCCCTGCAGCGGGACCACGGCGACCGGCAGCAGCGTCGTCACGCCCGTATGAAGTACCTCCTGCATGACCGGGGCGTCGACTGGTTCCGCGCCGAGCTGGCGCGCTACTTCCCGCATCCGATCAAGGGACTCCGCCGCGAACCTCCCTCCGTCCTGACGGACTACCTGGGCTGGCACCGCCAGTCCCCCGGCCTCTGGTTCGTGGGCCTTCCCGTGCTCTGCGGCCGCCTCAGGGGTGATCTCAAGCAAGGCCTGCGCCGCCTGGTGGAGACCTACCAGCTCGAGGTGCGCCTGACCCCCAATCAGGATCTACTGCTGTGCAACATCGGCACCGCCCAGCGCGCCTCCGTGCGCGAGGGCCTGGCGGCTCTCGGGATCACATCTCCGGAAGCACCCTCTCTCCTGGCCCGTCACGGCCTGGCCTGTCCGGCCCTGCCGCTCTGCGGTCTGGCGATCACCGAGGCGGAGCGGATCTTCCCCACAGTGGTGGAGCGCCTCGAGGCGCTGCTGGAGAGGCTGGAGATCACCCGTCCCATCCTGGTGCGGATGACGGGCTGTCCGAACGGCTGCGCCCGTCCCTACATGGCCGAGATCGGTCTGGTGGGCAGTGGCGTGGACACCTACCAGCTGTGGCTCGGCGGCAGCCACGGCCTGACGCGCCTGGCAAGGCCCTATCTGGAGAAGGTGGCGCTGGCGGACCTGGAAACCACCCTGGAACCCCTGCTGACGGCCTGGCGGGACACGGGAGCCAAGCGCAGCCGCTTCGGCGATTTCATCGAGGCCATCGGTCCCGATCAGGTGTCCCAGCTCCTGCCCTCTCCGTGACTCGCCCTCTCCGCCTCCTGCTCGGACTGGCCAGCGTCCTGGTGCCGCTCAGCGGCCGGGCGGAGCCGCCGGACCGTCCCGATCCCCCGGCGCCGCGGATCCGCCACTTCGATTCCGATCCCCAGGCCTGCAGGCCGGAGGCCATCGGCGCCGCCTACCGCTCCGGCCTGCTGCCCTACACCGACCAGCCCCCGGCGGTGCTCGCCCGGCTGCGGCGGGTCCAGGACGACATGACCCTCGCCAGCCTCAGGCGCTGCGTCCAGAAGGGCCTGCTGCCCCGCTCGGAGGCCAGCAGGCTGTTCAGGGAACTGGGCCTGACCCTGCCCGGCACGGAGATTCCACCGATCGCCAACCCTCAGGCCCCGCCGCCAGCCGCCACCGCACCGTCCACCCGGCCGTAGAGCGCCCGGGGTTCGGAGCGGCGCCAGGCCCAGAGCTGATCGCCGTGGCTGAAGTGCCACCACTCGTTGGGGTGCTGGGCGAACCCCGCCCCCGCCATCACCTCGGCCAGCAGCAGGCGACGGCCATGCCAGGCGGCCGCTTCACTGCCGGCCGGAGCCGCCGCATAGTATCCGGGCTCCGCGATGGGGCCGATGGCGTCGATCGCCCCTCCCATGGCCAGCGGCTGGCCCTGCGCGTCCGCGAGGGTCAGATCCACGGCGGCTCCTGTGCTGTGCGGCGGTGGCGTGGCCGGATCGCTGCTCGGCGGCGCCCAGAAGCGGTCCACCTCGGCCGCCACAGCCCGATGGGCCGGACCGGTGCCGCGGGGGTCCAGGCCCCGCAGGCGGCAGGCCTCGGCGAAGGCGTGGCGCACCATGAACGCCTGCACGGCGATGGGCCGCCAGGCATCGAAGATGGCCAGCCGCCATTCCGGTCGCCGCTGCCGGAGCAGGGCCTGGGCCCTCTCCAGCCGCTCGATCACCCCCCGGCGCAGCCGGAACGGGCTGACCCCCTCGCCATAGGGCGCCCCGAGGGCCTGATAGGGATGGGGATCCAGCCGCCACAGGCCTGCCGGCAGATCCAGCAGGGGCTCACCGTCGTCTTGGATGGGGATCGGACTCCAGGGACGCAGCGGCATCGGACCAGACGGGGCCGGCAAGCCCCCATTCAACCGCTCAGTTCAGCTGGGCCGCCTCCAGCGAGCGCCGCCGCTGTTCCTCCAGAGCCACTCGCAGAGCGGGATGGCGCTCCAGGCCGGGATCCTCCTCCAGAATCCGCCGTGCGGCCAGGCGGGCCGCCTCCAGCACGTCGCCGTCGTCGCTGAGGCTGGCCAGGGCCAGATCCGGCAGACCGGACTGACGGGTGCCGAGCACCTGACCCGGCCCCCGCAGCCGCAGATCCATCTCGGCGATCTCGAAACCGTCGGCGCTGCGCACCAGCAGCTCCAGCCGCTGGCGCGCCGTGGCACTGTCCCCGTCGTGGATCAGCAAACAGTGGGAGGCGGCCGCTCCCCGGCCCACCCGTCCGCGCAGCTGGTGCAGCTGGGCCAGGCCGAACCGTTCGGCGTGCTCGATCACCATCACGCTGGCCGCGGGCACGTCCACCCCCACCTCCACCACCGTGGTGGACACCAGCACCTGGCAGCGGCCTCCCTGGAAGGCGTCGATGGCCTGCTGCTTCTCCTCGCCGTTCATGCGGCCGTGGAGGAGCCCCACCGCCAGGCCGGGAAACACTTCCCCGGCGAGGTGACGGTGCACCTCCACGGCGGAGCGCAGATCCAGCTTCTCCGACTCCTCCACCAGCGGCAGCACCACATAGGCCTGCTGGCCGAGAGCCACCTGCTGGCGCACCAGCTCCCAGGCCTGGGGGCGCTCCGCCCCCCGCAGCAGCCGGGTGCGGATCGGCGTCCGGCCGGGCGGCAGCTCGTCGATCTGGCTGATGTCCAGATCGCCGTGGATCGACAGCGCCAGGGTGCGGGGAATCGGGGTGGCGGTCATCGTCAGCAGGTGGGGCTGGAGCCCCTTGGCCAGCAGGCGGCCACGCTGGCGCACGCCGAAGCGGTGCTGCTCGTCCACCACCACCAGCCCCAGCCGCTCGAACTGCACCGGATCCTCGAGCAACGCATGGGTGCCCACCAGCAGCCTCACCTGCCCGTTGGCCAGGTCCTGCAGCAACCGGCGCCGTCGGCGGACCGGGGTGGAACCGGTGAGCAGGTCGCTGCTCACGTTCAGCCTGGGCAGCCACTGGGCCAGCTTCTGGAAGTGCTGGGCCGCCAGCACCTCGGTGGGGGCCATCAGCGCCCCCTGGCAGCCGGCTTCGATCGCGCCGAGCAGGGCCGCCAGGGCCACCACGGTCTTGCCGCTGCCCACGTCCCCCTGCACCAGCCGGGCCATCGGCCGGGGCCGGGCCATGTCGGCACGGATCTCCGCAAGCACCCGGCTCTGGGCTCCGGTGAGGGGGAAGGGCAGGAGCGCCAGGAACCGACCCACCAGGTCGTCGGCGCCGCCGGGCAGCACCAGGGCCGGAGCAGGCTGCTGCCGCAGGCGCTGCCGCCGCTGCCCCAGAGCCAGTTGCAGCAGCAGGAACTCATCGAACACCAGCCGGCGCCGCCAGCGCTGCAGCGCCTCGCGATCGGCGGGTCGGTGGATCCCCTGCAGGGCCTCGCCGCGGCGGGGCAGATCCAGTTCCCGCCGCAGGGGCTCCGGCAGGGGATCGGGCCAGCGGCCCACCTCTGGCAGCACGGCAGCGACCGCCTTGGAGAGCTGCTCACCGCTGAGACCCTCGGTGAGGGCGTAGACCGGCACGAAACGACCGATCCGCTCCGAACGCACCGGTGCTCCGGGGGCCTCCAGCACCTCCAGGAGCGGATCGGCGAAGCAGGGCCCATAGGGGCTCTCCTTCACCAGCCCGCTCACGGCCACCGTGGCACCCACGGGATAGAGACGCTGCTGGGATTTCAGCCAGCCCGGACTGCTGAAGCGACGACCGGCGAAGAAGCGGGTCACCCGCAGCCGGCCCGTGATGTCCTGCAGATGCAGCTCCAGGATGGCCAGGTTCGGATTGCGGGGGCTGCCGAAGGCATGAGAACGGCGCACCGTGGCGACGATGGTGGCCGTGCGGCCCGGCTCGAGTCCGGCGATCCGCACCAGATGGGCGTAATCGAGATAGTCGCGGGGGTAGTGGTGCACCAGATCACGCACCACCAGCAGTCCGAGGGCGGCCAGACGGGTGGCGGTCTTCGCGCCGATTCCCGCCACCTGCGCCAGGGGGGTCTCCGGGGTCAGACGGCCTCGCCCCTCACCACCGCCGTTCGGCTCGGTGGGCAGGGGAGCCAGCCGCAGCCGTGGGGCCGAAACGGGCCCGGGTTCCTGGCGCGCTCGCCGCAGCGCATGCAGGGCCTGTCGCAGCCGCTGGACCAGAGACTGGCGCGCGCTCAGATCGAGCGAGGCATACCGGTCGAAGCCCCTGGCCAGGGCTGCAAGACGCTGCCGCTCGGGATCGCCCAGATCGGCCGCGGGGGCGGCCAGGCTCGCCTGCACGAAGCCACTGAAGGTGTCATGGCGGCCCTGGAGGTTCCCGAAGCCCCGTTCCGCCTCCAGGCGACAGGCCTGCTGCAGGGCGATACACCAGCCCTCGAAGGACTCCGGGGTGGCGCTCAGTCGCTCGGGTCTGGGAGGGGGCTGGTGTCCTGCAGCCACAGCTGTTCGGCCTGGTGGATCCGGAGGCGCCGTTGCAGACGACGGAACTGCTGGGCCATTCTGCGGACCTCCTGACGGTGCTGCTGAAGCCGCCGCCGGCAGGTGCGCAGCTTGGGCTCCTCCAGCTCCAGTTCAACCGTGCGCAGCAGCACCGCCATTGTCTGAGCCTGGCCGCTGTCGGCGTTCCCACCGAAGGGCAGCGAGAGCCGCAGCAGATTGGCGGGGGCCGCCAGTGTCTCCAGCTGACCGGCCAGCACCGCATCCAGCAGGCTCACCGGCAGAAGGCTCCGGTTCAGGCCGGCCCGGAGAAGTTCCACGTTGACGGCATGGGAGAGGTTGCGCAGACGGCGCCCCAGGGCCAGTTCCATGCCATCCAGCCACTGCAGCACCAACCGGGGCTCCCGGGGCAGCCGCTGCCGTTGCCAGAGGGTGCTCGCTTCCTGGTCTGCAGCGACGGGATCGAAGCCGGCTCGCTCCATCTCCTCTCCCGCGGAGCCGGCCTCGTCGGCAGCCTCGGCAGCGGACACTCCGGCAGCGGAAGTCGTCACGCCCGAGTCGTCCGCGTCTGCGCCACCAGAGCCGGTGGCGAACGGCTCGACCTGACCGTGGCCCGCGGGCCTGCCGGTCTCGGCTGGCAGGAACGCTCCCCAGGACTGGGGCAGTCCCGTGAGGGGAGGAGCGAAGCTCAGACAGACCGACCCCGGCGGCAGGAGATCGGCGGGCGCATCGGCCTCGGAGCCCGCCTCAACCTCCAGACCCAGGCTGAGCTCCGCCAGGATCTGCCGATGGTCGTGACGCTCACGCCGCTGCCCTTCCCGGTGGATCTGGTGGGCGAGCACCGCCAGTTGCTCCACCGTGAGCAGGCTGGAGCAGCGGCCGACCAGCCCGTCGATCCGGCTGTGAAGCAATCCACGCCGTTCCTCCGGCAACGCCGTGTAGCGCTGGGGGTGCACCTGGGTGGCCAGATGAAAACAGGCCTGCCGCACCCTCTGCGGCAGGACCTGCCTGAGCACCTGGAGGTAGAGGGCGAGATGGCGGTAGAGCGCGGGGTTGGACTCCTCCAGCTGCTGGGTGATGGCCTCCAGCTGAGCCGGCAGACCGATCGGATCGGGCGTTTCGCTCAACGGATCCGGCGCGGGGGAGGCGGAAGAGAGGCGGCTCAGGCCGCCTTGCCCATCGCCGCCACCTCGGCGGCGAAGTCGCTCTGCTCCACCTCGATCCCCTCACCGAGGGTGTACCGAGTGAAGCGGCGCACGCGGATGTTCTCGCCGGTCTTGCCGGCGGCCGACTTCACCATCTCTCCGACGGTCACGCTGTTGTCGCGGATGTAGGGCTGGTCGAGCAAGGCCATTTCCTTGAGCCGCTTGCCGATGCGCCCGGCAACGATCTTCTCCTTCATCTCCGCCTTCTTCCCGGCCAGGTCATCGCGCCCCATCTCGATGGCCTTCTCGCGCTCGGCCACCTCGGCAGGAATGTCGTCGGTGCTCACGTACTCCACGTTCGGGCAGGCGGCGATCTGCATCGCCACGTTGCGCACCAGTTCCTGGAAGAGATCTCCCCGGGCGACGAAGTCGGTCTCGCAGTTGACTTCCACAAGCACACCGACACGGGCGCCGGTGTGGATGTAGCTGCCGATGACTCCTTCGGCGGCGGTGCGGCCGGCCTTCTTCTCGGCGGAGGCGATGCCCTTCTGGCGCAGCCACTCGGCGGCCTTGGCGGCGTCCCCACCGGATTCGGTGAGGGCCTTCTTGCAATCCATCATGCCGGCGCCGGTCTTGTCGCGCAGGTCCTTGACGAGCTTCGCTGTGATCTCAGACATGGGAATAGGGAGGGAGGTCGGAGGGAGGGGATGTCTCAGGCGTCGTCGTCACCGCGCTGATCCTGGGCTCCATGGCGGCCTTCGTTGATCGCATCCGCAAGACGGCCGAGCACCAGCTGCACCGAACGCACCGCGTCGTCATTGCAGGGGATGGGAACGTCGCAGAGGTCGGGGTCGCAGTTGGTGTCCAGCATCGACACGAGCGGGATGTCGAGCTTGCGGCATTCGAGCACCGCGTTGGTCTCCCGGCGCTGATCCACCAGCACCACCACATCCGGCAGGCGGCGCATGTTCTTCAGACCACCCAGATACTTCTGCAGACGATCCAGTTCGCGGCGCAGCACGGCCGCCTCCTTCTTGGGCCGCATGGCGATGGCCCCGGAGGCCTCCATGCGTTCCAGGTCCTTGAGCCGGTCGATGCGGGCCCGCATGGTGCTCCAGTTGGTGAGCATTCCGCCCAGCCAGCGCTGGTTGACATAGGCGGCACCGCAGCGGGTGGCCTCCTGCGCGATCACCTCGGAGGCCTGCTTCTTGGTGCCGACGAACAGAAAGCGCTTGCCGCTGCGCGCGGCGCTGCGGGTCCACTTGTAGGCGTTGTTCATGCAGACGGCGGTCTGCACGAGGTCGATGATGTGGACCCCGTTGCGCGCGCAGTAGATGTAGCGCGACATCTTGGGGTTCCAGCGACGGGTCTGGTGTCCGAAGTGGGCACCAGCCTCCATCATCTCGGCGAGAGTGACGACAGCCATTCGGTTTGTGGGGTTTCGGGTTCGCCTCCACCTGCCAGGGATCCCGGGGGGATCACCCGAAACTTGCAGGTGTGCGGTGTTGGGGTTGCCCGATCAACTTAACAAATGGGCCTGCTGACGGGCTTCGGCATGGAGGGTGCGGACGCCGAACCGGTTCAGGGGCAGTCGCAGCAGTTCCATCGCCAGACCGGGTTTGCCGTGGCGGATGAGCCAGCCCAGCAGGGGCCGGAGGCTGCGCTCGTTGATCAGACCGCCGAGGGTGAGCAACTCCCAGAGCAGCAGATGCAGCCAGGTGAACTGGATGATGAAGCGCACCCGGCGGGTCGGGTGCTTGCGGAAGAACACCAGCCCCATCCGGGCCCGCTCCCGCTCCACCCGCACCAGATCGGGAATCTGCTCCAGGCTCAGGGGCGGATGCCAGTGGTAGCCGACGGCCTCGGGGCAGCGCACCAGCTTCACACCCATGCGGCGCAACCGCTCCCCCAGCTCCAGGTCCTCCCACCCGTAGAGCCGGAAGCCGGTGTCGAACAGACCGGACGCCTCCAGCACCCCTCGGTCGATCGCCACGTTGCCGGTGGCGAAGTAGGCCCAGGACAGGTCGCGCAGCTTGTGGGGTTCGGAGGTCGGATCCTCGAAGTTGTGGGTGTTGATCACCGCCCCGTAGGTGAAGCAGAGCCGATCACCCGCCTGCTGCCAGGCCCGGCGCAGGGTGGTGGCGTGGTGCAGCAGGAATCGGGAGGTCACCACCAGGTCGCTGTCGATGAAGACGATCACGTCCCCCCGGGCCTCCTCGACGCCGCGGTTGCGCCCCTGCGCGGGTCCGCCGTGCTCCTGACGGATCAGCCGGACATGGGGAAAGGCGGTGGCATGGGCGTCCAGCCAGCGCACCGTGTCGTCGGTGGAGCCGTCGTCCACCAGCACCACCTCGTAGGCCTCCAGCGGTGCCGCAACGTCCTGCCGTTCCAGGGCCTGCAGGCACTGCCGCAGGATCGGCAGGCGGTTGTACGTGGGGATGACGACGCTGATGAACATCGGGTGGGGCGATCCGGTGCAGGGCCAGAGGGAGAGGGCCGCAGAGAGGGCCTCAGGCCGGCCGGAGGGATGGACATGAAAAAGGGGATCCGATCGAATCCCCCTGGGCCGCCGTCGCTGGCCTGTGCTGGTCAGTCGGCGGCCCCGCCGTTGTTGGCCGTTCCGGTCACGCCGTTGCCGGCGCCTTCACCGCGGCCGTCGTTGCGGAGCTTGCGCTTCTTGAACTTGCGGGCATAGGCGCGGTTGCGCTCCTGCTTCTCCTTCTTGAGATTCCTGCGTTTCGCCATGCGGTCTGCGCTTCTGAGTGACGGTGAGACACCACCCTACTCACCCAACCAGGGCATCACTGGCCCAGAGCCGGCCGTCCTCCATCCGCACCAGCCGATCGGCCACGTCGAGGATGCGGGGATCGTGGGTGACCATCAGTACGGCACAACCCTCGTCCTGGGCCAGGCGCTTGAGCAGATCCACCACCTCCCTGCCGGTGCGGCTGTCGAGCGCGGCGGTGGGTTCGTCGGCCAGCAGCAGGCGCGGGTGGGCCGCCAGAGCCCGGGCAATCGCCACCCGCTGCTTCTGGCCACCCGAGAGATCGTGGGGGAGCTTGGAAAGGTGGTCGGAGAGTCCAACGGCCCGGAGCCATTCCCGGGCCAGATCTCGCCGGGCCCGGTAGCTCAGACCGGGCAGGAGATCGGCCCCCATCTGGACGTTCTGCTCGGCGGTCAGAAAGCTGAGCAGGTTGTGGCCCTGGAAGATCATGCCGATCGACTGGCGGATCCGCTGGCGCTCCCCCCGGCTGGACCTGAACAGTTCCTGGCCGAGGACTCTTACGGAACCCTCCATGACCTTACGGAGGGCACCGACAAGCGTGAGGAGGGTGGTCTTTCCGCAGCCCGAAGGTCCCGTGAGCACCAGAACCTCTCCAGGATGGACGACGAGGTCGAGCCCATGCAGCACCTGCCGACGCATCTGGCCTGAGCCGAACCAGTGCGACAGTCCCTGGATGGAGATTGCTGGCGCGAGTTCACCGGTGGGACTGTCCGAACCGCCGTGAGAAGTCAGACTGCGATGGAGAGAAGAGGAGAGGGTCATGGAGCTCAGAAGATTTCCGCTGGGTCAGCATCACCGAGCTTGCGCATCGCCAGCAAGGCTGATCCCATGCACATCAGCAGAATCATCAAAAAAACAAAGATTGCCTTCTGCGCATCCATCGTGACCGGCAGACGGGTGCCGCCTCGGACCAGAGAGAAAAGAAGCTGTCCCGCAAGCCATGCAGGGAGGAAACCGAACAGCGCAAGAAGCAGGCCCTCCCTGATCACAACCCCAAGCAGGCCAACCAGCCGATATCCCATTGCCAGTAAGGTGGCATATTCAGGGAGGTGGTCGCTTACATCGGAGTAGAGAATCTGATAAACAACAACGCAGCCAACAACGAACCCCATAAGAGTTCCGACGGTGAAAATGTATCCGATGGCTGTTCCTGTCCGCCAGTAATTCTTCTCCGCTTCCATGAACCCATTCTTGGTGTAGAGCAACACATCCTTTGGCAGCATCGCGCGCAAGCGGTGCAACACGGCCTCAGGGTCAGAACCTGACTTCAGCCTGATCAGGCCGATCTCGATACTGCCAGGCGGAGTGTTAGGAAGCAAACGAAGAAATGTTTCCCGGCTCATCAGGATGGTTCCGTCTGCTCCGAAGGAGGGACCAAGCTCGACGAGTCCAGCCACCCGAATCCTGCGAGCGTTGATCTCCGTTTCAACGGTCCTGCCCTCGCGGAACCATTTGCCGATGGGTCCGAACTCGGGCCGGGAAAGTTGGTCGAAGAGTACCCGGCCCTTCTGGGTGAGGACCCTTGCCTTCTCCTTCAGGCCGGGATCAGTGAAGAAAGGAACGGATGGCTCGAAACCGAGGGCGAGGATCGAGCGTGTTACCGGTCGATTGGGATGGCGCCAGAGCACGAGTCTCCAGTGGACAGGACTGATTCCATCCACATCGGGATCAGCGAGTGTCTGGACCAGTCGCCGTTCGGGAAAACCGCTCATACCAATTGAACTGGCGCTGCGGGGACTCACCATGACCAGATCGGCGTCGAAGCGCTGCTGGATGGTGACACTGGACTCATAGAGACCGTCACGGAAGCCCAGCTGCATGAACATCAGGATCCCGGCGAAGCCGATTCCGGCCAGGGCCACGGCAAGACGCATGGGCTGCCGCTTGAGCAGCAACCAGGCCAGAGGAATGCGGCGACCGAGCCAGGGATTCATGGCTGCAGCCGCGCGATCACCTTGAGACCCGTGAGATCACGCACTCTCGCGGCATCGCGACCGTCGATCTGTACACGGACCTCGACGATACGGGCATCGGCATCACCGGTGGGATCGGTGGGGAGCAACTCGCGTTGCCGCACCTGGGGACTGATGCGGCTGACGCGTCCCTGGAGCGTGCCGCTGAATCCGCCCTTCTCACTCGTGAGGGTCACCTGCTGTCCCAGCCGTACACGGTCGATATCGCTCTCGTAGACCTCCAGAACGGCCTCCATCCGATCACTGGCGCCAAGCTCAAGGATTCCCTTGTCACCGGGGCGCTCCCCCACCCTGGCTTGAATCCGAAGGATGGTGCCGTCGATCGGCGCGCGCAGTTCGGTGTTGACAAGATCGGTTCCAGCCTTGAGCAAGGAGGCCCTGGCCTCCTGGAGCTGTCCTTGAAGTTCAAGGGTGCGCTGCTCCAGGATGTCCAGATCGGCGGCCGAGAAGGCCCCCTCCTGAGCCAGCTTCCTGTAGCGCCCGACGTCGCGGAGCTGGATAACGAGACGCCGGCTGAGATTGACGATGCGTGTGCGAAGCAGATTCAGCTCCGCCTCCTGCGTCGGATGGTTGTCGAAACGGGCGAGCAACTGGCCTGCCTTGACCTTGTCCCCCTCGGCCACAAGCAGGGAAACGATCCGCGGGCTTCCGCCGATCCCGGTGATCGGGGCTGCCAGAACACGAACATCACCGGCAGGATCAAGCCGACCGAGGGCAGCCACTGTCTCGGGCGCGGCAGGAGCAGGAGCCGCCAAAACGGCTGGAGCGGGTGATCGTTGAGTCTGGAGGCGCTGAAGGGTGGCAACGACCGCCAGCAGCAGAGCGACTGCCCCACCGGCGATCAAAACACTGCGCAGGGGACCGCTGGCTCGTCGAACAGGAGCTCCTCGATGTAGCGGTCGGCCCACTGGGGGTTGAACGCCTTCTCCAGGACCCGCCGTGTCTTGTCGTTTTGTTTCTGTTGCTTGCAATACTTTACCTGCCCTTGCCACCGCGCCAGGGTAGCCGGATCGCTCGGGGCTTGGGAAGGGCTCACGGACGCAGCTTCGGCGAGGACTCCTAGGAACGACGCCACCTCCTCGACGAAACCCTGCTCCTCCTCCGGCGAGGTGGGGCGAACGAAGAGGACATGGGGCGAGAAGATCGACCCCCACGGTGGCAGTTCCCGCACCTGGGAGAAAACGACACGGGGTCGGGCGGACAGGGCCTCGTCCACGGCGGCCGGCAGGATCTCCGACACCGGGGATAGATCGACGATGGCGGCGCTCACCCCGGCCCTGCCGGCGACGATGTCGGCGCCGAAGACGGGGAGGTCGTGGCGTGGATCGGGGAAAAACACGCAGTGGAGGATCTGCAGACCGGCACCCAGGCGGGCCGTCTCGAGGTGCAGCTTGCGCAGGCCGCGGCAGCGGTGCACCTCGTTGCGGATGAAGAGCGCCTCCCCATCCAGGCTGCCGCTGATGGCCTCCAGCTCGGGATCGATCGCCAGGGGAGTCAGATCCGGGAGAGCGTCGCGGCAGCGCCGGATCCGTTCGGCAAGGGAGTCCACCAGGGGGTGGATGCCGCCATCGCCGCCCTGTCCCCCTTCCCCCATGGACACGCTGTACCAGCAGAATGCGGATCTTGCCATGCGTCCGTGAGCGTTTCCCAGGGTTGTTGCGGGTCCTTGCTGCCCGGTCTGAGCGAGCCGGTCGGCCGCACCCTGGCCAACGGTGTGGAACTGGTCCAGCTGGAGCAGCCCGACGCCCCTCTCGTCTGCCTCGACTTCTGGTGCCGCGCCGGCAGCGCCTTCGAGACTCCAGCGGAAAGCGGCATGGCCCATTTCCTCGAGCACATGGTGTTCAAGGGCAGTGCCGGCCTGCGGGCGGGCGAGTTCGACCGCCGCATCGAAGCCCTTGGGGGCAGCAGCAATGCCGCTACCGGTTTCGATGATGTGCATTTCCATGTGCTGATCCCCCCCGCGGGGGCGCGCGAGGCGCTCGAGCTGTTGCTCGACCTGGTGCTGCGGCCCCGGCTCGAGGAGGACAGCTTCGCCATGGAACGACAGGTGGTCCTGGAGGAGCTGGCCCAGAGCGAGGACCAGCCCGAGGAGGTGGTCCTGCAGCGGCTTCTGGCCCTGGCCTGCCCCGACCACCCCTACGGCCAGCCGATCCTTGGCCGCCGGGAGGCCCTGCTGCACCACGATCCGGCGGCGATGGGGGCCTTCCACCAACGGCTCTACCGCGGCGGACGCTGCCTGCTCGCCCTCACCGGAGCTCTCGGCGACGGCGAGCTGCTGGAGCGGGCGGCATCGGGTCCGCTGGCCGCGCTGCCCCCGGAGGGCGGACGCATGCCACCGGCCGACCTTCGGGTCCTCCCCGGCTTCCATCGTCTGGCGGTCCCCCGGCTGGAGGCCGCCCGGTTGCTGATGGTCTGGTGGCTGCCGCCCGCGGCCGACCTCGAGAGGATGGCGGGCGCCGATCTGGCCACCACCCTCCTGGCGGAAGGGCGGCGCAGCCGCCTGGTGGAGAGGCTCAGGGAGCAGCGACAGATCGTAGAGAGCATCGATCTGGATCTGCACGCGATGGAGAGCGGCAGCTTCGCCCTTCTGGAGGCCGTCTGCGATCCGGAGGATCTGGAGGCGGTGCGCGAGGAGATCACCCGGGTGTGGGAAGAGCTTCGCCGGGCGGCTCCCGGCGAGCAGGAGTGGCGGAGGGCTCAGCGCCTCGTGGCCAACGGCTATCGCTTCTCGCTCGAATCCGCCGGTGGCGTGGCCTCCGTGATCGGCAGCAATCACCTCTGGGGCCGTGTCCAGCCCCTGGGCCATCCCCTGGAACTGTTCGAAGGCTGGTCCCCGGGGCGTCTGCAGGAGGAGGTGCTGCCGCTTCTGGATCCCGCCCGAGCCTGTCTGATGGAGGCGGTGCCCGCATGACCATCGCCCCCTCCCCTGCCGCTGGTCAAAGCGTCCTGCTGGTAGGTGGCCTGCCGCTGTGGACCCTGCACCGCCCGGGACCGGCCATCCTTGCGGCCCGTCTGGTGATCCCGGGTGGAAGCGGTCGCGACCCCGTCGGTCAGCGTGGGGCCCACCAGCTACTGGCCGGCTGCATGACCCGGGGCTGCGGCGACCTCGATGCCGACGGCCTGGCCGATCGGGTGGAAGGGGCCGGGGCCGCCCTGAGGGTGGAGGCCCTCGAGGATGACCTGGTGTTGGCCCTGAAGTGCGCCGCCGACGATGCTCCCAGCCTCCTGCCCCTGCTGCTGGGCATGGTCCGGCGGCCCAGGCTGGAGGACGATCAGGTCGCCCTGGAGCGGCAGCTGAACCTCCAGCTGCTGCAGCGCCAGAAGGAGGATCCCTTTCAGCTGGCTCACGACCGGCTGCGGCGGCTGCTCTATGGCGAGGGTCCCTACGGCCATGACCCGCTGGGGATGGAAGAGGAGCTGGCTGGTCTCGGACCCGACCAGCTCCGTCCCCTGGTGGCGCAGCTTGGGGATCGCGGCGCCGTGCTGGTGCTCTGCGGAGATTCCCCCGGGGCCCTGGGTGGGGTGATCGAGGACGCCCTCGCCCACGTCCCCTGGAGCACGCGTTCACCCGCGCCCGCGCACTTCAGCGCCCCGCCACCCCCTACCGGCCGCCTGGGGGAGCAGGTCGAGGACACCGAACAGCTGGTGCTGATGCTGGGCGCCGCGACCGTCCCCCTGGGTCATCCGGATGCGCTGGCCCTGCGGCTGCTCCAGGCCCATCTGGGCATGGGGATGTCGAGCCGGCTGTTCGTGACCATGCGCGAGGAGCGGGGTCTGGCCTACGACGTCGGCGTCCATCTGCCGGGCCGTGCTGGGGCCACTCCTTTCGTGATGCACCTGTCCACCTCGGCGGACCGGGCGGGCGAGGCCACGACCTGCCTGCTGGAGGAATGGGAGCGGGTCCTCCAGGAGCCCCTGGAGGAGGCCGCCCGGCTGCTGGCCCTGGCGAAATTCCAGGGACAGGACGCGATGGGCCGTCAGACCTGCTCGCAGATCGCGGAACGCCAGGCCCTGGTGCTGGGGCACGGTCTGCCGGCGGACCATGTGCAACGGATGCTGGCCCGGGCCCCCGCTGTGAGCGCGGCGGATCTCCGGGACGCCGCGCGCCGCTGGCTGGCAGCGCCCTGCCTGAGCCTGGTGGGCCCGACCGCGGCCCTGGAGGCGGCCCGCCGTGCCTGGCTGCGCCACCCCTTCAGCCGTCAGGGGTAGCGGGTTCCAGATCGGACGTCTTGACCAGGAAGGTGCCACGCCGGAAGCGCACGGCACGCAGGTCGAGGGCACGGATCTCCACCACCCGTCCCACTTCGTTCGGATCGACGAGGTCGGGCGGGCGCAGCATCGGCATCGGATCGGCGGTCTTGAGATAGCGGAGCGGCTGTCGCAGGCGGACCGCGTCCCCCAGGTGGACCGGCTGAGGTTCCGCGGTGCTGAGGTCTGGTGTGGCGTCGGGTGTGGGGTCGGCGGTGGCGTCGGTGGTGGCGTCAGGGATCAGATCCGGCATGGCTTGGCGCTCCTGCGGGCCCCGGGCCCTTCTCAGCCGAACCTAGCTGCAGCAGGATGGGCAGCAGCCATGAACGGTGCCTTGCGGGCCCTTGCCACCTGGAGCGGAGCGATCGCCGGTCTTCTGATGATCGTCGTCGGCGGGCTGGTGCCGGCTGCCTTTCCCGTGCACGAGGCCAGCGGCTGGGGGGTGCGTCCGCTGGGCATCACGCTGCAGGTTCCCGCCCTGTTGCTCACCGCCCTGCTCTGTGGTCCCCGAAGCGCCGCCCTGGCGGCGGTGGCCTACCTGAGCATCGGCCTCTTTCAGCTCCCCGTCTTCCATGAGGGAGGCGGGATCAGCTACGTGCTGGATCCGGGCTTCGGCTACCTGGCCGGCTTCCTGCCGGCAGCCTGGATCACCGGCAAGCTGGCCCGCCAGAAGGGCATGGACGACCCGCTCCCCCTGGCCGGAGCGGCGGCGGTGGGCCTGGTGGTGCTTCACCTCTGCGGTCTCGCCAACCTGCTGCTGGGCCATCTGGCCGGCCGCTGGGGAGGCGACACCCTGGCTCTGGTGCTCACCTACACTCTCGCCCTGCTGCCTCAGCTGCTG
Source organism: Cyanobium sp. CACIAM 14 (assembly GCA_000708525.1). Taxonomy (GTDB): domain Bacteria; phylum Cyanobacteriota; class Cyanobacteriia; order PCC-6307; family Cyanobiaceae; genus Cyanobium. The sequence continues at coordinate 291,265 of JMRP01000001.1, read as the reverse complement.
CTCTGCTGTGCCACCGGAGTCCTGGCCTGGCCGCTGCGCCGGCTGCTGATGGTGCCCTCGTGACGGTGACGCCGGTCAGGCCCCGCAAGTGGCTGCAGCGGCCTGACGTCCGGCGTCTGCTGATGCTGTCGCTGGCGACGGTGACGATCCTGGTGGATCAGGCCAGCAAGGGCTGGGCCCTCGCGCGGCTCCCCGTCGGCAACATCCAGCCTCTGGTGCCCGGACTCCTGCAGCTGCGCAGGGTCAGCAACACTGGGGCCGCGTTCAGCCTCTTCACGGGGTCCCCCTTGCCCCTGGGCCTGGTGAGCGCTCTGGTCAGCCTGGGGCTGCTGATCTGGATCCTGCGGCGTCCCCCGGCCAGCCCCTGGAGCACCGTCGCCCTGTCGCTGCTGCTCGGCGGGGCGATGGGCAACGGCATCGACCGCTGGCGCAGCGGCGCCGTGGTGGACTTCCTGGAGTTCATCCCGATCCACTTCCCGATCTTCAACCTCGCCGACGTGGCCATCAATCTGGCCGTGGCCTGCTTCCTCATCGACCTGCTCCGCCCCCATGCCGACCGCCATGCTTGAGGGACTGGAGCGGAAGTTCCGCCGCCGGTCCGGGGGCTCCGAGGCCCGTCTGGTGATTCAGCAGCCGGGTCAGCCGGACCGCAGCCATCCCCTGCACGGCGGCCTTTACCGGATCGGCCGCTCCAACGACAACGACCTCGTGATCGACCACACGGCCGTGAGCCGCCGGCATGCCCTGCTGGAGTGCCATGACGGCCACTGGCTGCTGAGTGACAGCCAGTCCACCAACGGTCTCTGGTGGCGAGGACGACGGGTCCGGGAACTGCTGCTTCGCGACGGCGACGTCGTGCGCTTCGGTCCCGGGGAGCAGGACGCTCTGCCGCAGCTCCTTTTCCGCCGGGAGGGGGGCGAGCGGAGGCGTCTGCTGGGACGCTGCCTGGGGCTCGTCACGGCGGCCCTGGCGGGTACCGGCGGCCTGCTGCTGGCCCTGTCCGTGGCGCAGATGCCCATCCGCGGAAGCCTGGCCACCGTGCGGGGTCCACTGGTGCTCTACGACCGCTCGGACCGGCCGGTGGCCTCCGTGAGCGATCGCAAGCATCGGGAACTGGCGGGGCTGCAGGGCTATCCGCCGGTGCTGATCCAGGCGCTGCTGGCCAGCGAGGACAACCGCTTCTGGTGGCATCCCGGGGTGGACCCCATCGGCACCGCCCGGGCCCTGCTGACCAATCTTCTGGGCGGTCGGGTGCGGGAGGGCGGCAGCACCCTGACCCAGCAGATCGCCCGCAGTCTCTATCCCGAGCAGGTGGGGCAGGGAGAGACCCTGGAGCGCAAATGGCGGGAGCTGCTGGTGGCCCTCCAGCTGGAGGCCCGGTTCAGTAAGCAGGAACTGCTGCTGAGCTACCTCAACAGGGTCTATCTCGGATCCGTGTGGGGGTTCGAGGATGCCGCCCGGCGCTTCTTCGGCAGGCCCGCCTCCCGCCTGTCCCTCGAGGAGGCCGCCCTGTTGGTGGGGCTGCTGCCGTCACCCAACGGATACGACCCCTGCCTGGATCCGGCGGCGGCCCTCGCCTCCAGGAACAGGGTTCTGGAGAAGATGGTGACCGCCGGGCGCGTCGGCGCGGACCAGGCCCGGCGTGCCCGACGGCAACCGATCCGCCTGGCGGCGGACGCCTGCCGCTCCAGCCTGCGCCGAGGGGCCCCCTTCTACACCGATCAGGTGCGCCGTGACCTGGAGAGCCTGGTGGGCAAGGAGGTGGCCGAGGAAGGCAATTTCCTCATCGACACCCATCTGGATCCCCTGTTGCAGGAGCGGGTGGAGCAGGTGCTGCGCCAGAGGATCGACGCCAGTCGCTCCCTGGGGGTCAGCCAGGGGGCGGTGGTGGTGCTCGACAGCCGCAGTGGAGGCATCGTCGCCATCGCCGGAGGTCGGGACTACCTGCAGAGCCAGTTCAACCGGGCCTCGATGGCCCTGCGGCAGCCCGGCAGCACCTTCAAGCTGGTGCCCTACCTCGTCGCCCTCGAACGGGGTGCCCGCCCGGAGGACCGGATCGGCTGCGGCCCGCTGGACTGGGGCGGCCAGCGCTTCGCCAGCGGCTGCGGCGGCACCCTCAGCCTTCGCCAGGCCCTGGCCATCAGCAGCAACACCGCCGCCCTGCGGCTGGCCCGCCGCGAGGGGCTGGAGGCCGTCGTCCGCAAGGGTCGTGACCTGGGCTTCACCAGCCCCCTGGCGCCCGTGCCCGGCCTGGCCCTCGGCCAGAGCGAGGTCACGCTGCTGGAGCTGACAGCGGCCTACGCCGCGGTGGCGGCCGATGGACTCTGGCGGCCGCCCACCACGATCCGGCGTCTCACCGATGCGGAGGCCTGTGCGGCCTCCGGGGCCAGCGGGGCCCGTGCGGGCTCCGGCTGCCGTGCCGCCGCCGCCAGCACCAGGACCTCCGGCAGCCACTGGCGCCGGGTGATGAGCGTTCGCACGGCGAAGGAGATGCGGACGCTGCTGGAGGCGGTGGTGAGCGGCGGCACCGGCAGCGCCGCCTACGTGGGTCCGGGCAGCTGGGGCAAGACCGGCACCACCAACGATGGTCGCGATCTCCTGTTCGTGGGTTTCGCCCCCCAGCGCCACTGGGTGATCGGCGTCTGGCTCGGCAACGACGACAACAGTCCCACCGCCGCCAGCAGCGCCCTGGCGGCGTCGCTGTGGGCGGAGATCGTCCGTACGGCTCCACCGGGGCCGTGACCCTGCCCCCCCGTCTCTGGCTCTGGATCGTTCTGGGCCTGCTGGCCCTCGGGGCGCTGGGGATGGTGCTTCAGGCGATCCAGCAGTTGCAATGGACGCTGAGCACCTGGCTTCCCTACTGGATGGTGGGGCCGGTGATGCTGGCGCTCCTGGCGGCGCTGCTGGTGGCCCTGGTTCAGCTGGGCTGGCCCTGGCTGAAGGCCCTGCGGCAGGGGAGGCGCCCTGCCGGGCGCCAGACCCCCGCCGCCACCGTGCCCTCCAGCCGCCGGGAGGCGGCCGAGCGGAACCTCGGCGCCATCGACCGAACCCTGGAGAAGGTGCGTCATGCGGTGGAGCGGGAAGCCCTGCGCCAGGAACGGCAGCGGATGGCGGCCGAACTGGAACGGGGGGACCTGGTGATCGTGGTCTTCGGTACCGGCTCAGCGGGCAAGACCTCCCTGATCCGAGCCCTCCTGCAGGAGGTGGTCGGAAGGGTGGGGGCGCCGATGGGTTCGACCACCTCTTCCAGCCGCTACCGGCTTCGGCTGCGGGGTCTGCAGCGCGCCGTGATCCTGGAGGACACCCCGGGCATCCTGGAGGCCGGCCCTGAGGGCCGGGAACGGGAGCGCCTGGCCCGGGAACTGGCCGCACGGGCCGATCTGGTTCTGCTGGTGGTGGATGGAGACCTGCGCGCCAGCGAGCAGGCAGTGATCGAGACCCTCTCGGGCCTGGGCAAGCGCTGGCTGCTGGTACTGAACAAGTGCGACCTGCGTGGGGAGGAGGAGGAACGGCGGCTTCTCTCCCTGCTGCGTCAGCGCTGCGCCGGCCAGCTCGTCCCGGAGGACGTGATCCCCGCCAGTGCCGCCCCCCAGAGCGTGCCGATGCCCGGTGGACGGCCGCTGCAACCGCTTCCCGAAGTGGAGGCACTGGTGCGCCGGATGGCCAGCGTTCTCCACGCCGACGGGGAGGAACTGATCGCCGACAACCTCCTTCTCCAGTGCCGGCGGCTCAGCGAGGCGAGCCAGGCTCTCCTCGACCGCCAGAGGCGCAGCGATGCCGGCGTCATCGTCGACCGCTACATGTGGATCGGCGCCGGGGTTGTGCTGGTGACCCCATTGCCGGGGATCGACCTGCTGGGAGCCGCCGCGGTGAACGCCCAGATGGTGGTGGAGATCGGCCGGGTCTACGGCGTCAGTCTCAGCCGGGACACCGCCCAGGATCTCGCCCTTTCGGTGGGCCGCACCCTGGCGGGTCTGGGTCTGGTGAAGGGTGGGGTGGGTCTGATCACCGGAGCCCTCAGCGTGAACCTGCCCGCCCTGCTGGTGAGCAGGGCCGTGCAGGCGGTGAGTGCAGCCTGGCTCACCCGCGTGGCGGGCCGCAGCTTCATCACCTACTTCCGCCAGAACCAGGACTGGGGCGATGGGGGGCTGCAGGAGGTGCTGCAACGGGAGTACGACCTCAACGGCCGGGAGGGCCTGCTGCGAAGCTTTCTGGATGCGGCGCGGCAGAGGGTGGTGGAGCCGCTGCAGGATCGACGGAAACGACGGCTGCCCCCCCGCCCAGGGCCTCGGGCGGCGGCGGCTGAAGAGGACCGCGGGCGTCCAGCACCGTGATCAGCACCAGATAGGCCACCCCGATGAGGATGGAGAGGGCACCGGTGAGGATCGCCACCCAGCGGCCACGCCCCCCGGAGTCACGCGCTCGAATTTCAGGCACCGGCGAGCTCCAGCAGACTCCGCTGGACCACCCGTGCCAGCCGCTCCAGCTGCTCGGGGCCGGTGTGGGGGTTGCCCAGGACCGCCTTCAGATGGTGGTGACCCCGGTACAACGGGCGCGAGAGCATCAGCTCCTCCTCCAGCAGGCGCTGACGGGTGGCGGCGCTCCAGCGCTCCGCGGCGGGGCCATCGATCCCCTCCGGACGGAAGGCGATCAGATGCAGCGGCCCGCCGCAGAGCACCAGGCCGCCGATGGCCCGCAGCCGCCGCTCGAGTTCGACACGGCGGTCGACCGCGGCATCGATCAGGGAGGTGATGCCGTCCAGGCCGAGCTGGCGCAGACCGAGCCAGAGCTTGAGAATCTCCCCCGGGCGGCTGCCCTGCAGCCCCGCTTCCCCCTGGTGGCCACCGCCCCAGCTAGGTTCCATGTAGGGGAGACCCGTGCTGAAGGCCTGCTGGAGCTGGAGCGGATCGGCCAGAAGCAGCAGGGAGGACGTCTTGGTGATGCCCAGCAGCTTCTGGGGGTTGACCGTGATCGAGTCGGCCCTGCCCAGAGAGGCGAGCCCGGCCTGATGCCGCTCACTGAAGGCGAAGACCGCGCCGATGGCGCCGTCCACGTGCAACCAGTGCCCGTGCCGGCGGCAGAGCTCCGCCATCGGCTCCAGGGGATCCAGGGCACCGCGTACCGTGGTGCCGGCCGTCGCCACCACGGCGATGACGGGCCTTCCGGAGCGCTCGAGCCTTGCCAGGCACGCCTCGAGGGCCTGCGGATCGACGGCACCATCGGCGTCCACGCGCACCTGCACCAGGGCCTCCGCAGGCAGACCCATCACGGCGACGGCCTTGTTGAGGGAGACATGGGCCTCCTCGCTGCAGACCACCACCGCATCACCCCTGCAGGCCAGACCCCGGCTGCGCCGGGCGGTGACCAGGGCCATCAGATTGCTGAGACTGCCGCCGCTGGCCGCCACGCCACCGGCACCATCGGGCAGGCCCAGCCGCTGGGCCATCCAGCCGCAGAGGGCACGCTCCAGCCGGCTCAGGCTGGGGGACAGCTCCTCGGCCAGCAGGTTGTTGTTCAGCCCTGCGCAGACCAGATCGGCCACGATCGAGGCCGACAGAGGTGGCGGATCGAGGTGGGCCAGGGCCCCGGGGTGGTTGGGGTTGTAGGCCCCTTCCATCACCAGCTGCAGATCCGCCAGCAGGCGCGCGCTGGGCAAGCCGTGCCGCTCCGGCTCCACCACCGGCAGCACGCTCAGGCCGGGGAGGGGGGTGCCATGGCCGGCCTCTCCCAGCCAGCGGCAGAGCAGGCCGGACGCCTGCTGAAGGAAGGCCTCCAGGGCCGGATCCACCTGGGAGGGATCGGCGAAGGGATCGCAGTCCGTGACGAGCGACGGCAGCCGCTGGGCGGGGGGAGGCTGGCCAACGGCGCAGGTGAGGGCTCAGGCATTCTGCCGCCTGCCTCACCAAGGCCATGGCTAGAAGTGAGCCATGGTGCATGAAGTCGTCTGCCTGCTGTGGATGGACCGGCTGCTTCGTCGTGCCCATGCGTCCGGGGCCGAAGGAGAGATCCCCGTGGCCGCAGCACTTCTCGATGGCGCCGGGCGCTGTCTGGGCTGGGGGAGCAACCGGCGCCACACCCGGGCGGACCCCCTGGGACACGCCGAACTGCTGGCGCTGCGACAGGCCGCCGCCTCCCGGGGGGACTGGCGCTTCAACGACTGCACCCTCCTCGTGACCCTCGAGCCCTGCCCGATGTGCGCCGGTGCCCTGATCCAGGCCCGTGTGGGCACGGTGGTGTTCGCCGCGGCGGATGCCAAGCGCGGCGCTCTGGGCGGCAGCCTGGATCTCTCGCGCCACCCCAGTGCCCACCACCACATGCGGGTGGTGGGCGGGATCCTCGGCGAGAGCGCCGGCCGGCAGCTGGAAGACTGGTTCCGGCGGCGGCGGGGGGAGCGGGCCTGACTCAGGCGATCGCGGCCGATACCGCCGTGGTCGCAGGGCGGAAGGCCGGCAGTTCGCTCTTGAAGAGGTCGAGCAGACGATCGACGTTCTCGGGGGTGCTGTTGTAGCCCATCAGGCCGATCCGCCAGACCTTGCCGGCCAGGGCCCCGAGACCGCCGCCCACCTCGATGCCGAAACGATCGAGGAGATGGCGGCTGAAGGCCTTGCCATCGACCCCTTCAGGGATGCGAACGGTGGTGAGGGTGGCGAGCCGCAGCGGTTCGCTCACGAACAGCTCCAACCCGAGCCGTTCGAGACCGGCCCAGAGGCGTTCCGCATTGCTGCGATGGCGGGCCCAGGCGGCCTCCAGCCCTTCCTCGGCAAGAAGCCGCAGCGCCTCCCGCATGCCGAAGTTCATGTTCACCGGGGCGGTGTGGTGATAGACGCGGTCACTGCCCCAGTACTGGTTGAGCAGGGAGACGTCGAGGTACCAGTTGGGCACTTTCCCGGTTCGGGCCGCCAGCTTCGCCTCGGCACGGGGGCCCATCGTGAAGGGGCCGAGGCCGGGGGGACAGCTGAGGCCCTTCTGGCTGCAGCTGTAGGCCAGATCAACCTGCCAGTCGTCGAGGTAGACCGGCACCGCCCCAAGGGAGGTGACCGTGTCGAGCAGCAGCAGGCAGTCGTGGCGCCGACAGAGTTCGCCGATGCCCTCCATCGGCTGGCAGACGCCGGTGGAGGTTTCGGCATGGACCATTGCCAGAATCGCCGGCTTGTGGGCGATCAGGGCGGCTTCGATCTCGCCGAGGTCGAAGGCCTCACCCCAGGGGCGTTCGATGGTGACCACCTCCGCCCGGTAGCGGCCGGCCATGTCCACCAGACGCAGCCCGAAGTACCCCATCACGGCCACCAGCACCTTGTCGCCGGGTTCGACGGTATTGGCGAGTGTGGCCTCCATGGCGGCGCTTCCGGTGCCGCTCATCGGGATGGTGAGGCGATTGTCGGTCTGCCAGGCATAGCGGAGGAGTTCCTGAACCTCGCCCATCAGCTCGATGTAGAGGGGATCCAGGTGGCCGATGGGCATCCTGGAGAGGGCCTGCAGCACCGTCGGGTGGGCATTGGAAGGGCCTGGTCCCAGGAGCAGCCGCTCAGGGGTGGCGATGGGATCGAGCCCGAGCCTGTGGGAGTTGCTGACAGGGGAAGGCACGGGAATCGGGGGCAAGACCGGTCGGGTGTCTGTGGTGGAGTGAGATTAGGGAACGGCGTGCCGGCGTCAACGGGCCCGGACGTTGCTGGAGGCAAGACCCCGGCAGAGGTGGTCGAAGGGAGCGCGCACCACGGAGGTGTCGGCCATGCCCGCATCGGCGAGCATCTCGCTGATCACCTCACCGAGCAGGGCGATGCTGCGCACGGTGGGGCCGGTGGGGACCCCGAGGCTCTTGTAGGTGTCATCGAGGCCGTTCAGCACGCGCTCGTCAAGGATGGTGACGTCGTCGGCGATGAGGGCATAGCTGGCATAGCGGAGGAAATAGTCCATGTCGCGCAGACAGGCCGCCAGGCGCCGGGTGGTGTAGGCATTGCCACCGGGCAGGATCAACTCTGGGTCCTCCAGCCAGAGCCTCTGGGCCGCCTCGCGCACGATCCCGGCAGCTTCCCTGTTGATCAGCTCCACCGCGGCGAGGCGCTGTTCGGCCTCGCTGAAATAGGCATCGATCCGATCGATCGCGGCACGGTCGAGGTAGCGGCCGAGCTGGTCGTACCGACCGATCAGACCGGTGATGGCATCTCGCATGGACGAAACGGAGCGACGCACCTGCAGCGGAAGGTAGCACTCGCGATCCGCCAGATTCCTGTCCTGCGGATGGTTCTGGGGATTCTGACAGAAACGGTTACGCACCCATCGAACCGACGGGGCGGCACCATCGTGGCGCCAGCCGCCCTCCACGCCTCACCCCATGGCCACCACCATCCAGGACGTTCTGCGTCGCCTCCGGGACGACGGGATCGAACGGATCGTCCTGCGGCTCTGCGACCTCCAGGGCGACTGGCAGACGATCGGTCTGGACGTCCAGCAGCTCAGCGAGGACGCGTTCCACCACGGCCTCAGCCTCCAGGCGGGTGCCGATGATCCCTGGCCGGCGGCCCTCCCCAGAAGCCTCACCGTCAGCCTCGACCCCGGCAGCGCCTGGATCGACCCCTTTCTGACCCCCAGGAGCCTGAGCCTGATCGGCTCCTTCCAGGCCGCGCCGGACACCGGCCGCCCACTCGTCCACTGCCCCCGCACCCTGGCCTCCAGAGCCATGGCCCATCTGGCGGCCAGCGGCCTGGCCGACACGGCCCTGTTCTCCAGTGAAAGCGAGTACTTCGTCTTCCAGGAGCTGACCTTCCACTCCGATGCCAGCGGCTGCGCCTGCCGCGCCATTGCCCCCCATGACGCTCCGGAGGGTCTCCAGAGCGAACTCCTCCTCACCCTCGGGGCCCTGGGGATCGACACCCGCAGTTCCGACCGTCTGCCGGCACCCCCGCGGCTCGCCCTGACGCTGGGCCCGGCGGATCTGGTGCGGGCCGCCGACGCTCTGATGATCGGCCGTTACGTGGCACGGCAGGGGGCCGCGCGCCATGGCCTGGCCGCCACCTTCCTGCCCAGACCGACGGCGGCACCGGCCGGCGCCGGCCTGGCCGTGCACCAGGGTCTGTTCAAGGCCGGCCAACCGCTCTTCTTCGGGGAGGGCACCTATGCCGATCTCTCCCAGACCGCCCGCTGGTATCTGGGCGGACTGTTGCACCATGGGCCCTCCCTGGCCGTCTTCACCAACCCGGGCACCAACAGCTACCGGCGCCTGGCGAGCGGTGGCGACGGGCCCAGCCGGCTGACCTACGCCCGCCAGGACCCCTCCAGCGTGGTCACCGTGCCCCCGACGGGGCGGGATCCCAGCCAGCGGCGGGTGGTGGCGCGGCAGGGGGACGGGCTGGCGAATCCCTACCTGGCCTTCTCGGCCCTGCTGCTCGCTGGCCTCGATGGCCTGCGGCGGCAGCTGGATCCCGGACCTCCCGCGGATCGGGTCCCACCCGAGGGGGTGGCGGCGGAGGACTGCGGGCTCGGCGTCCTCCCCCACGACCTGGCCGGCTCCCTCGCCGCCCTGGCCGCCGACCAGGCCTATCTGCTCGCTGGAGGGGTGTTCAGCCCGGGGCTCCTGCAGGAGTGGATCCGCGTCAAGGGCCGGGAGATTGAGGCGCTGGAGCAGCGGCCCCATCCCCACGAGTTCGCGCTCTACCCGAACGCCTGAACCCGGGGTCTGGGCCCGTGGCAGGCATCATCGCCGCAGCAGCCAGGCCGCCAGTACGCCGAGCCCACCCCAGCGCAGGGCCGACCAGAAGCGATCAGCCCGGCGGCTGCTGGGCTGGAGGGTGGCGGGAAGGGGATCCAGCAGGCGCTGGGCCAGTTCCTGGCGCTGGCGGCGCCTCCTCAGGGCCACCCCGCTGGGGGGCACGGCCCCCGGCCGGCCGGCGAGGAGCAGCACGGCGGCCAGGTGATGGAGCGGCCGTGCCGGGGAGGAACGGCGGGGACGCTGAAAACGGCTCATCGCGGCAGCATCGACAGTGCGATCCCAGGCACGACAGGATGATCGGACTCCAGCCCCTGCGTCCAGTGGCATCCACCGTCAGGCCTTCCGAAGGCTCCTCCCCCTCCGGCCCCCGCCTCCAGGCCGCCGGGGAGTGGCCCGAGGGCTCCCTGGCCCTGGCCGAGCGGCTGCACCGCCAGCTGAGCATCGGCGATCGCGACTGGCATGCCTTCAAACGTCAGAGGCCCCGGCGTGCGGCCGAGCAGCTGGCGGCGGCGCTGGTGCAGCTCCTGGCCGCCGATGATCCCGCCTCGGCGGCGGCCACCGATGCGAGGCAGCGGGCGATCGCCCTTCTCGACCATGCCCAGGGCTGGCTGCGGGCGGAGATCAGCGATGCCGGCTGTCCGCGTCACGGCCGCTGACGACCGCCCGCCGGGCGGCGAGCTGCAGCCGGTTGCCGCGACTGCTCCAGCGGACATCGTCGAAGCAGTGATGGATCAGAAACAGCCCCCTGCCCGAAAGGGCGTCCTGCTCGCAGGGGAGGCAGCCCTGCCGGGCATCGGGCGGCAACCCCGGACCTTCATCCTGCACCTGCCAGACCACCCAGCGGGGAGTGACGATGCGTCGCACCCGCAGGCACTTGCCAGGGTCGCAGCCATTGCCGTGGCGCACCGCATTGACCAGGGCCTCCTGGAGCCCCAGCTGCAACTCCGCCTGCCGGATGGCACAGCCAACGGGTTCGAGCAGCAGTTCCACCAGCGGGGCCAGCTGGAGGGTGGAGGGGGTGATGAAGTCGGCCCAGCGGTGCGGCATGCAGCAGGGATCCCTGGTCACCTTTCTGGAAACTAACGCGTGCCCCCCCCGGACGCATCCACCAGGCGCGCCTGGATCGCGGGATGTTGCAGGAGGGCATCCATCAATCGCACGCCGCGCAACTGGTTGATGAGGGGCATGTGTCCCTCGGGCGCCGCCAGCGACCAGACGAAGGCGGAAGGGTAACGGGTCCAGGTGCCCTCCGTCTTCCAGCCGAGCCGGGGCCAGAGGCGCTCCCACTGGCCCTGGCAGGCCTGCAGCAGCCTGGCCTGCACCGAGAACCCGAACCGCCCCTGGGAGTAGACAACCCAGAGCCGGTCAAGGCTCTCGAGATCGGCGGCGGGCATGGCCGCCACTTCGCTGTAGTAGACGTAGCCGCGTGCGACGGCCGCCTCTCCGGCCAGCTGGCGCAGATGTTCGCTGGTGAGCCGGTCGGCCTCCTCGAAGCCCTGGAGCATCAGCTGCCGCTGCAGCGGGGCGTAGTCGAGACCGGCCCCACTGCTGACGGCGAGCCAGCCATCGGGGTGGCGCTGCAGAAAGGCCTGGCGGATGTCCGGATCGGCATCGGCCAGCAGCTGCTGGATCAGGTGGCCGGCCGCCCAGTCGTCGCCGGTGGCGTCGAGTCGGTCGAGTCGATCGGCAATCAGGGGGATCAGCTCGGGGCCGGCCTGGGCCAGCGGCGCCAGCAGGCTGCGGCGCTGGCGCGGCGAGCCGGAGAGGAAACGCTCCAGCAGCTGATCGGCACCGACGGTGCTGGAAACCGGAGGACCGGAGAGCATGGAGAGACGATCTGCCGAAAGTGACGATCTGCCGAAGGGGCAGCCCAGCCGAAGGGCAGCATGGTTGGGCCCACTATGTCAGGGCCCGGCCAGGACCATGCCGGCGGGCTTGGCTCCGAAGGGGGGTGACGGGGTCTGCCTAAAGTCGGTCTTTGTCCGAGTGCCATGGCCGCCGCCATTCAGTTCTTCCGTGGGGTGGACGAACCGGTCGTGCCCGACATCCGCCTGACCCGCTCCCGCGATGGCCGTACCGGGCAGGCCACGTTCGTGTTCGAAGAGCCGGAGGCCCTGGCCCCCCAGTCCCTGGGAGACATCACCGGCATGTTCATGCTCGATGAGGAGGGCGAGATGGTGACCCGGGAAGTCAAGGCGCGGTTCGTCAACGGCAAGGCCAGTGCCCTGGAGGCCACCTACACCTGGAAGAACACCGTCGACTTCGAGCGCTTCATGCGCTTCGCCCAGCGCTACGCCGACAGCCACGGCCTCGGATTCTCCGGCCAGGGCGCCGGCGAGGAGGGTGAGGGTCAGGAGGGCGCTTGAGATTCGGCCAGTGGCTGGGCCTGCTGGCCCTGCTGGCGGCGCTCGTTCTGCTCTGGAGCCTGCGTGACGCTCTCGTGCTCCTGTTCGCCGCCGTGGTGCTGGCCATGGCGCTCTGCACGCTGGTGGGCGCCATCCGGGAACGGATCGGCTGCCCCAGGCCCCTGGCCCTGCTGCTGGCCATCCTGCTGGTGAGCCTGGTGGTGCTGATCGTCGCCACGGCGGTGATCCCCCCCTTCGTGGATCAGTTCCGGGAACTCCTTGGGCAGGTGCCACGGGCCTGGGAAGAGTTGATCAGGCTCTTGCGCCAGACCCTGGAGGGAGGCTCCCGCATGCTCTACGGCCGCAGTGACGGCGGCCTGGAGTGGCTGAAATCCACCCTCGGCTCCCGTCCGAGCCTGCCCGGCGACCTGCTGGAACGGCTGGGGGGCGGGGCGATCGGCCTGGTGGGTGTGGCGGGCAACGTCGGTGCCCGCATCCTGCAGGCCCTCTTCGTGGTGGCGGTGTCCCTGATGGTGGCGACCCAGCCCGTCGCCTACCGGGAAGCGGTGCTGCTGCTCACGCCGTCCTTCTACCGGCGAAGGATGCGACAGGTGCTTCTGGCCTGCGGGACCGCGCTCAGCAGCTGGATGGTGGGCGTGCTGATCAGCTCCCTCTGCGTCGGCATGCTGGCGGCCATCGGTCTCTCCGTGCTGGGCGTGAAGCTGGTGGCGGCCAACGCGCTGCTGGCGGGGCTGCTCAACATCATTCCCAACGTGGGCCCCACGCTGAGCACCATCTTTCCGATGTCGGTGGCGCTGCTGGATGCCCCCTGGAAGGCCCTGGCGGTGCTGCTCCTCTACATCCTGGTGCAGAACCTGGAGAGCTATGTGATCACACCGTCGGTGATGCACCACCAGCTGCGGCTGCTCCCCGGACTCACCCTCACGGCCCAGCTCGTCTTCACGGTGCTGTTCGGCCCCCTCGGGCTGCTGCTGGCCCTGCCCCTGGCGGTCTGTCTCCAGGTGCTGCTGCGCGAGGTGCTCATCCATGACATCCTCGATCCCTGGAAACGGGCGCCACGGCATCCATGAAGGCACGCACCCTGTTCGGGGCCCTGGCCCTGGTGGCGCTGGTCCTCTTGCTCTGGGAACTGCGCTGGGTGCTGCTGATCCTCTTCGGCGCCGTGGTGCTCGCCGTGGCTCTCGATGTGCCCACCAGCCTCCTGCGCCGCCTGACCCCCCTGAACCGGGGGGCGGCCCTGTCGCTGGTGCTCCTGGCGGTGCTGGTGATCGGCTGGTTCCTCGGCAATCTGCTGCTGCCGGAGGTCATGGTTCAGATCAGCCAGTTCAGCCAGCTGATCCCCGAGTTGCTGCAACGGCTCGGGGGGCTGGTGCCCAAGGCCCCCCTGCTGCGGGATCTGGAGCGTCAGCTGGCGGAGGGCTCGCTCTGGGAGCGGCTGCAGCCCCTGGGCAGTCAGCTGCTGGGGGTGGCCGGGGGGGCGGCCAACAGCACCGTCCAGCTGCTGCTGATGCTGCTGCTGGCGATCCTGATGGCTCTCGATCCGGTGAGCCACCAACGCCTGGTCATCGCCGCCACCCCCCGCTTCTACCGGCGGCGCATGGAACTGCTCCTGGGGGAATGCCGTTCGGCCCTGGGCGGATGGCTGGCCGGCATGACCATCTCCGCCACCGTCGTCTTCCTCACCACCTGGGCCGGTCTGGCCCTGCTAAAAGTGCCCCTGGCGCTGCTGAGCGGCCTGGTCTGCGGTCTTCTCACCTTCGTGCCCACCATCGGACCCACGGCCGCCACCCTGCTTCCACTGGCCGTGGCCCTGCTGATCTCCCCAGCCAAGGTGGTGCAGGTGCTCGTGCTGCGTCTGCTCCTTCAGAACGGGGAGGCCTTCCTGCTCACTCCCCTGCTGCTGCGCCGCACCGTCAACCTGCTGCCCACGGTGGCCCTGATGGCCCAGCTGAGCCTCGGTGCCCTGCTGGGCCTGCCAGGCCTGCTGCTGGCCCTGCCACTGGTGGTGGTGCTGCAGGTGGCCTGCGAGGAAGTGCTGGTGCGCGATGTGATGGACCGCTGGGATCTCACCTGAGTGGCTGCCGTCCCGGGTGTCGGCGTCAGAGGCTGCGTCAGCCGCCGGAGCGGCGGTAGTGGCGCCAGAGGGAAGGTTGGGCCAGCAGCACCACCACGGCCAGAAGATGGGAGCGGACCGCGGAGGTGAGCGCCGTCAGGGTGACATGGTCCCAGAGCAGGATCAGCTCCACCCGCAGGTCGATCAGAGCCAGCACCAACAGCAGCGGGGGCAGCAGGGGCCAGCTGCGACGGTCCCGATCAGCGCGTTCGGAGACGGTCATCGCTTCGAGAGCACCGGCAGCAGCGTGGGGGCCAGTCCGATGCTCGACCAGCTTCCGACCGCGATGCCCACCGTGAGGGCCACGGCGAACCAGAACAGGGTGCTGCCACCGAAGAAGATCAGGGCCACCAGCGGCAGCAGGGTGGTCAGGGAGGTGTAGATCGAGCGGGTCAGGGTGGCGTCGACCGCCACATCCACCTGATCCACCAGGGGCAGGTCCGCCAGGGTGCGGCGCTGCTCGCGGATCCGGTCGTACACCACGACGGTGTCGGTGACCGAATAGCCGGCCACGGTGATGAGGGAGACCGCGAAGAGGGAATCCACTTCGATGCCCTGCAGCAGCCCCAGCCAGGCGAACAGCCCGCAGGTGATCAGCACGTCGTGGGCCAGGCAGAGGAGAGCCAGGAAGGCAAAGATGCCGCTGTAGCTGAAGGTGATGTAGGCGGCGATCCCGGCGAAGCTGACCAGCAGGGAGATCAGGCTCCCCTGGAGCAGCCGGGAGCCGAGGGTGGGCCCGATGGTGTTCACGGAGGTGCCGCTGCTGCTCAGGGGGCCGAAGGAAGCGGAGAGCGCCTTTACCAGGGCGGCGCTCTGGTCGGCATCGAGGGCCGGCAGGCGCAGCAGCAGGGAGCGGCCGCCGTCGAGCACCTGAACCGAGGCGCTGCCGAGGTTCGGGGCGGTCTCTCCAGCGGCGACCGGCAGGGTCAGCCGGGAGAGGCTCTGGCGGATCTCCGGTGCGGTGACGGGCGTACAGGGAGCACAGGCCCGCTCCACCTGCACCTGGGTGCCGCCGGTGAAGTCGAGGCCCGGCCGCAGCGGCGCCTGGATCGAGGGATTGAGCCAGCACAGCGCCATGCCCAGCACGCTGAGACCACAGGCCAGCAGGGAACCGAGCCAGGCCAGGCGGCGGTGGCGGTTGATGCGGAAGCGGGGGGAAGGAGGGGAGGTCATGGAGGGCATTCAGGCCACACCCGGAGTGGCGTCCATCGGTTTGGCCGGGGGCAGCTCGCGGGCCGGGAGGAAGTAGGTGGGGCGGCGCAGGGCCGGGTAGCTCATCAGCAGCCTCAGCAGGGTGCGCGTGCAGGTGAGGGCGGTGAAGAGGCTGAGCAGCAGACCGATCGCCAGGGTGACGGCGAATCCCTTGACCAGGCCGGTGCCGAGGAAGAACAGGGCGGCACAGCTGATCAGTCCGGTGACGTGGCCGTCGAGGATGGAGGAGAAGGCCAGGGAGAAGCCGGTGTCGATCGAGCGGATCAGGGTGTTGCCGGCGCGCAGCTCCTCCTTGACCCGCTCGAAGATCAGCACGTTGGCGTCCACGGCCATCCCGATGGAGAGGATGAAACCGGCGATCCCCGGCAGGGTGAGGGTCACCGGGATCAGGGCATAGACGGCGAGGTTGTAGAGGGCATAGAGGCTCAGGGCCAGCACCGCCACGAACCCGGGCAGGCGGTAGACCATCACCATGAACACCGCCACCAGGGCCAGGCCCGCAAGACCGGCCGCCAGGCTGGAGCGGATGTTCTCGGCCCCGAGGGACGGACCGACGGTGCGCACCTCGACGATCTTGACCGGCAGGGGCAGGGATCCCCCCCGCAGCTGCACCTCCAGATCACGGGCTTCCTCGGCGGTGAAGTTGCCGGTGATCGAGGCCGCTCCCCCGGTGATGCCGGCCACCTTGAACTGCTCGCCCACGCTGGCTTCACTGATCGAGCGTCCATCGAGCACGATGCCCAGGACCCGTCCTGTCCCGGCGATCGACTGGGTCAGGGCGGCGAACTTCTCTCCCCCTTCCCTGTTGAAGCCCAGCGTCACATCCCAGCCTTCGCCGGTGGGCTGCTGCTGGCGGCCGGCGCTGGTGAGGTCCTTGCCGGTGATCAGTGGAGGGCCGTAGAGCCTGAGGATCCGGCGGTTGGCCTCCTTCAGCAGCAGGTCGATCTGGTCGGTCTCGCCGCTTCCGGCGGGCACGTCGACGCCGAGGGAGGCGAGGGCCCTGGCCAGATCCTTCGAGGAGAGCTCGGGGACGGGAGGCCGGGCAGGAGCGTTGGGGCTGGCCCCGATGGGCGGCCGTTTCGACCGGAGCACCGCCTCCGCCTGGCGTTTGAGTGCCAGCAGTCCCTTCATCTCCGCTTCCGTGCCGGGCTTCTGGGCGCGGAACTCCAGCAGGGCCGTGCTGCCGAGCACCCGGGCGGCCTGGGTGGGATCCTGCTCGCCGGGAAGTTGCAGCACCAGCTGGTCGTTGCCGACGGCCTGGAGCGTGGACTCGGCGACGCCGAGGCCGTTGATGCGCCGTTCCAGCACGTCCTTGACGGCCTCGAGCTGCTCGCGGTCCACGCGGGTGATGGCGCCGGCGGGCATCACCTGAAGGGTGAGCTGGCTGCCGCCGCGGAGATCGAGACCGAGCTGAAGCCCGAAGCTGGCCAGCAGGGCTCCGGAGGCGATGGTGAGAGCGAGGATGAGGGCGAACCAGCCCTGTTGACGTCCCATCTCAGCTGTGGCCCGCCTTCAGGTCGCACGCCGCTGCGACGATCTGGTGGGGCTGAATGATGGTCAGGTTCTCCAGGTTGCCGTTGTAGGGCGTCGGAATGTCCTGGGAGGAGAGACGCAGCGGCCGGGCGTCGAGATCGTCGAAACAGTGCTCGGTGATCAGGGCGATCAGTTCGGCGCCGATGCCCCCGGTCTTCATGCACTCCTCCACCACCATGACCTTGTGGGTCTTGCGGATCGAGCGGGCGATGGTGTCCATGTCGAACGGCTTGAGGCTGATCAGATCGATCAGTTCCACGTCCACCCCCTGGGCTTCCAGCTGCTGCACCGCCTTGAGGCAGTGGTGACGCATGCGTGAATAGGTGAGGATCGTCACGTCCTTGCCTTCACGAACCACCTCCGCCTGATCGAGGGCGCAGATGTAGTCCCCTTCGGGGATGTCTTCACTCAGGTTGTAGAGGAGCACATGCTCGAAGAAGAGCACGGGGTTGTTGTCGCGGATGGCCGCCTTCATCAGGCCCTTGGCATTCGTGGGGGTGCTCACGGCCACGATCTTGATGCCGGGAACGGCATGGAAATAGGCCTCGAGGCGCTGGCTGTGCTCCGCCCCGAGCTGGCGGCCCACACCGCCGGGCCCACGCACCACGGCCGGGATGGTGTAGTTGCCCCCACTGGTGTAACGCAGCATCCCCATGTTGTTGGAGATCTGATTGAAGGCGAGCAGCAGGAAACCCATGTTCATGCCTTCCACGATCGGCCTCAGACCGGTCATGGCGGCCCCGACGGCCATCCCGGTGAAGCTGTTCTCGGCAATGGGCGTGTCGAGCACCCGCAGTTCGCCGTACTTCTCGTAGAGATCCTTTGTGACCTTGTAGGAGCCGCCGTAGTGCCCCACGTCCTCGCCCATGACGCAGACGTGAGGGTCTCGGGCCATCTCCTCGTCGATGGCTTCGCGGAGGGCGTTGAACAGGAGTGTTTCAGCCACGGAGAAGGGGCCTTTGCGCGGCCAACCTATCTCAGCCGCCGGCGGCGAAGGTGCTCAGCAACAGGACCGAGAGCAGCATGCCGGGCAGCAGCAGGACCACCAGCAGTCCCAGGTCGTGGGGGGTCATGGGGGGCGGGGCGGGACGCGGAGGCAGCCTAGGAAGCGGAGTCAGCCCCGGCCGGCCACAGACTGCGGACGAACACCAGCAGCAGCCCCAGGCCGATGAAGGCGAAGCTGAAGGTGGCCAGGAAGCACATCCCCACCAGCAGAGTCTTCATCGCCGTGGCGATGCTCTGGGCGAAGGGCGAATCGAACTGGGGAGGGTGGGTCACGTACCAGCCCACCACCCGTTGGCTCAGACCCAGGCAGAGCCAGGCCAGCAGGCCGCTGGTGAGGGCCCCGGAGAGGAAGCTGAGCGGTCCCTTGCGGGGTGGGGCGGCAGGACTCTCGTCGGTCATGGCGGGTTGATGGCAGGGATCACGCCGTCACCAGGCTGACACCGGATCCGCCGCAGCGGCAGCACCACGCCTCGAAGCCGAGGGCCTCGAGCGTGCCTGCAAGCCCCGTCCGGGCCACCTCGGCCGACGCCAGATCGGGGTAGAGGGCAAAGAGGCTGGGGCCCGATCCGCTCATGGCGACGGCCAGGGTCCCCGGCTGGCGGCGCAGCAGCTCCAGCCCCGTGCGCACGCTCTCCACCTCGGGCGCCACCACCGCCTGCAGATCGTTGCGCAGGGGCGGCAGCGGGCCTGTCCCGGCCAGAGCCGCCAGCAGAGGCCCCTGGCGCAGCTGCTGGCGACGCCCTTCGAAATCCTCCTCGTTGTCGAGGTAGTAGTCGGAGCGCAGCTCCCGGCAGCGGCCGTAGGCCCAGGGGGTGGACACGCTGGCGTCGGGATGCTTGAGCAGCAGCGCCGCCCGCTCTCCCGCAAGCGCCTGCTCCACCGGCTCCAGACGCTCCCCGCGGCCGAAGCACAGCTGGGTGCCGCCCTCGAGACAGAAGGGCACGTCGGATCCCAGCTCGGCTGCCAGCGCCTGCAGCCGCCGCTTGCCCAGGCCCAGCCCCCAGAGGGCATCGAGCCCCACCAGGGTCGCGGCACCATCGCTCGAACCGCCCGCCAGACCCGCGCCGATGGGGATGCGCTTGTGGAGGCGACAGCTGGCTCCCAGTTCCGGCAGCCCCACCCGGCTCCTGAGCAGTTCCGCCGCCTTCACGATCAGGTTGGAGCCGTCCGTGGGCAGCTCCGGGCCGTCGCTGTGCAGGCGGATCGAGGCGTCGGCGGTGGGCTGGAACTCCAGGCTGTCGTGGAGATCGATGCTCTGCATCACCATCGCCAGTTCGTGATAGCCGTCCGGGCGAAGGCCCAGCACCTCGAGGTGCAGGTTGATCTTGGCGGGGGCCGAAATGGACAGAGCGCTCATGAAGGGGGTGGAAGGGCCTGGGTGGAAAGGGCCTGGCAGGCATCCCGCGGGCTCGATTCAAGCCCACGCGCTCACCGCGACTCCGCACCGCTGCCGTTTGCCGTGGGGGGGAGACCCGCGCAGGAACCATCGCCCTGCGCCTCGTCCAGCGTCGCGGCGAGAGCGATCCAACGCTCCGGCGGCAGGTCCTGGGGCCTGAGGCCGAGATCGATGCCGGCGTGCTCGGCGAGGCGCTGCAGGCCCTCGGCAGGCAGCAGACCCGCCAGGCTGCTGCGCAGCATCTTGCGCCGGGCGGCGAAGCAGCGCTTCAGCAGACGCTCCACCGCCAGGGCCAGGCCGAGCTCCGGCACCTCCCCTTTGGGGCGGGGCTCGATCAGGATCACCTCCGAGGTGACCTTCGGCGGTGGCGAGAAACTGCGGGGGGGCACCACACAGACACCGCTGCAGCGCGCCAGCAGCTGCATCCTCACGCTGAGAGCCGAGAAGGAGCTGCTGCCGGGCCGGGCACGGATCCTCTGAGCCACCTCCTGCTGCACCAGCAGCACAAGCCGCTCGAAGCGGCAGGGTGCCGGCCGGCCCAGACGTCCCACCAGCCGCTCGAGCAGCGGGCCGGTGATGTTGTAAGGGATGTTGGCCACCACCTTGGTGGGGATGGGATGGCCAGGGCAGGGCAGCGCCAGCTCCAGCACATCCCCCTGGATCAACCGGAATCGCGGGTCATGGCCGAAGCGCTGCCGCAGGCCGGCCACCAGATCCCGGTCGAGCTCCACCGCCAGCAGCGACGCTGCCGGCGTGGCCAGCAGACGTTCGGTGAGAGCGCCCCGTCCGGGGCCCACCTCCAGCACATGGTCGCTCGCCCGCAGCTCGGCGGCCGCCACGATCCGGTCCAGAACCTGCGGATCCCGGAGCCAGTGCTGGCCGAAGCGCTTGCGGGCCCGGTGGCCGCTGAAGGTCATGGCGGTGCCGTCAGGTCCTCCCAGATTGCAGGGCCGACAGGCCTGGCTAGGGATAGGGCAGTGCTTCTGCCAAGCCATGGCACCTGCCTCCCTGCTGGCCAGCGCCTTGCTCACCACCGCGGTGGTGGTCGCCCCCTTCGCCCTACTGCCCGCTCCCGCCCGTGCCGGCAGCGTCACGGCCGAATCGATCTTCGATCGGCAGGCCACCCGGCAGCAGGCCTTGAGCCAGGTGCCGAAGGGAGCCACGGTGACCCGGACGGTCTGCGAGGACCTGGAGGTGCGGACCACCACCCGCTACCGCTGCACCGTCTTCTTCACGACGGCACCCCCGGCTCCGGCCGCCGGCCAGCCCTGAGCCGGACAGGGAGCCATTCAGTTCCCGAGACGGAACCAGCGAACGGGGACTGTGGACGGCGGAAGCGGCACCAGGGCGGCCACCTGCTCCACCGGTGTGCGTTCCCAGCAGGGATGGGCCGCCAACCAGCAGGCCCAGGCTCGCTCCAGACAGCGTCGCTTGGGGCCACGCAGGGCGGCCGCCCCCCAGCCGTCCCGGCTGCCGCGCCGACGTCCCTTGACTTCCACCAGCAGCAGGCGCCCCGGCTTGTGCAGGACCAGATCGAGTTCCCCCCAGGGGCAGCGCCAGTTGCGGTCGAGCAGCCGCCAGCCACGAAGCCGCAGCAACCGCAGCACCCGCTGCTCCGCCCAGGCTCCCTGACGCTGGGCCGGACTGCGGGGCATGGCACGTCCGCCTGCGACTGATCCAGGGTTCCCCGGAGCGGCGCCGCTCAGTAGTAGCGACGTGGGTTCTGACGGATGGCGAGCTGCACCTCCAGCAGAAAGAGCAGCAGACCGACGATCATGGCCCCCATGGCCGCCACGAACAGTGGCACCACGATCGTGGCGACGTCCAGGGCCGCCACGGCGCTGATGAACAGCACCGCCACCACCGCGGCCACCAGCAGGGCGGTCAGGGTGACTGACAGGATCGCGCGGTTGATCAGAAAGGTGCGGCGACGCTGGACCACCAGGACCTGCTCCAGGCGCTCCGCTTCCTGCCGGTCACTCTCCCCCTTGTGCAGGCTGTTGGCGAGGGCCTCCTGAATGACACGGCTGCGGTCGATGATCCTGGCGAGCCTCGAGGTGAACAGGCTCAGCAGGCCCGTGACGCCCGTGAACAGGAACACCGGTGCCACCGACAGCTGGATCGCCCGGGACACCCCGGCCACGGCCCGGCCGTCCCCCACCTCCAGCGACAGCAGCCCGGGATCCATCCAGACCATTCCCAATCAGACCATGTCCAGCGGTGCTCAGGCCGCCGGGGCGATCTGGTTCTGGAGCAGGGCCTCCAGCTCCAGGTCGGAGAGGGGCGCCGCCAGCTGATACCCCTGACCGTGGCGACAGCCAAGGCTGAGCAGCATCTGACGCTGACGGGAGCGCTCCACGCCCTCCACGACCACCCTGATCCCGTTGCTGTCACCGAGGCGGATCACCGCGCTGAGCATGGCCTGCTGCAGCTGGTCGTAATCGATGGCGGAGATGAGACTGCGGTCGATCTTGACCTCGCTGAACGGCAATTCGGTGAGTCGCTGCAGCCCGGAGTACCCGGTGCCGAAGTCGTCCATGGCCAGATGGAACCCCTGCCGTCTCAGATCCCGCAGCTGATTGGCCACGTGGCTTGACATCTCCAGGATGCTGCCTTCGGTGAGCTCCAGCACGATGCGATCCGGCGTCAGCCGGTGGCGCTCCAGAGCCAGCAACAGGTCGCTGCCCCAGGCGGGATCCTGGACCTGGAGCGGGGAGACGTTGACGCAGATCCGCTCCAGGTCCAGGCCGGCGTCCTCCCAGCGATGCAGGGCCTCGAAGGCCCGCTCCATCACCCATCGCCCCAGGGAGGAGATCTGGGCGGTGGCCTCCGCCACGTCGATGAAATCGGCGGGGGACTGGCGGCCGAGCACCGGATCGTCCCAGCGGCAGAGCACCTCGGCGGCCACCACCCGCCCGGTCTCCAGCTCGATGATCGGCTGGTAGGCCAGCTCCAGCTGCTCCTGCTCGATCGCCATCGCCAGGGGGCGGGCCAGCAGTTCCTGGAGCTGCACGGAGCGCTCCACCGGTGCGGCGATGCAGCAGCTGGAAAAGGGCTGGCGATGGGTCTCCTCCAGAGCCCGGGTGGCGGCATCGAGCAGGGCGGCGAACTCCCTGCCGTCCTCGGGACAACGGCTGATGCCCACGTTCAGCGATGGCTCGATCACGTGTTCGAGGACCGTGGTGGGGGCCTCCAGGGAGGAGAGCAGTTCGCCGGCCATGGCTCGCACCGCATCGATCTCCAGCGACCCGGGCACCAGAGCCAGCAGGCGGTCACCTCCGTGACGCGTGAAGAACCCCTGGGGTGGCAGCGCCGCCTCCAGGCGATGGGCGATCTCCTCGATCAGGGCCTCGCAGGCGGCGATTCCCAGCCGGCCGCGCACCAGATCGAGCTGCAGCACTTCCAGATGCAACAGGACGGCGCCATTGCCGCAGCGGGCGGCGACCAGTTCATCCAGATCGGCCAGGGTGACCCGCTGATCCAGGAGTTCCAGCAGGAACCACGCCTGTTCCGGGGCCGCAGGAGACCCCCCGGCGGCGGATGCCTCCAGGCGGCTGAGGGACAGAGGAATCCCACTCCCATCCCCCCGGGGGGGCGTCAGATCACTGCTCAGCGCCGCCGCGGTTCCCTTCAGCAGAGGGGTCACATCGGCGGCGCAGAGCTCCTGCATGGTCCTGCCGCCCAGCTCTGCGAGCTCCTGTCCCGCACGGCGGCGGAACAGCTCGTTGGCCGCCACGATCACGCCCCGCCCATCAGCCAGGGCCACCGGCCTCTCGATGCGCTGCAGCAGACCCCCCAGGGCAGCGGTGGCGGCGGCCGCCGCCATCCCGCCTGCGTCACTCTCCCTCTCCTCCCGCGTCATGGCGCCGCCGACCGGAGCCAGCGTCCGGCGCCTGATCGCAGGAGATCCTCGGCCATCGATCCATGGGGGGTGGCATGGCCGGAATCCCGGCCACCCTCCACGCTAGTCACCCTGTCCACACCGTCCGGATACCACGGTCTCTCCTCCACCGTTTCCCCGCTGCCGTCTGCCTGCTGCTGCCTCCCTGCTGCCGTCTCCCCAGGAATCCGCCGGTGCCGGGACGATCCAGCCCCTTGCCTAGGCTGAGTCTCTTCGCTTTCTCCCCGATGGCGAGTTCCGTCCTCCCGCACCGCGGTCCGGCCAAGCCGCTGGCCGGGCAGTGTTCCCTGCCGCTGGCCGGGCAGCGCCTCCGGCGCCTGTTCCCCCTGCTTCTCCTGCTGCTGGGCGGCGTCCTGATGCTGGCCAGCCCCAGGCCTGCCGCAGCGGCGATGGACTACGCCAAGCAGGTGCTGATCGGCGCCGATTTCCATGGGGCCGACCTGCGTGGCGTCACCTTCAACCTCACCAACCTGCGGGACGCCGACCTCTCGGGGGCCGACCTGCGCGGCGCCAGCCTCTTCGGCGCCAAGCTCCAGGACGCCGACCTGAGCGGCAGCGACCTGCGGGAGGCGACCCTGGACTCCGCGGTGTTCGAGGGCACCGACCTGCGCAACGCCCGCCTCGACGACGCCTTCGCCTTCAACACCAAGTTCCGTGACGTGCGCATCGACGGCGCGGACTTCACCAATGTCCCTCTGCGCGGCGATGCCCTGGCCACCCTCTGCGCCAGCGCCAGCGGCACCAATCCCGTCAGCGGACGGCTCACCCGCGACACACTGAACTGCAGCTGAACCTCTGCCGATGAGCTTCGATGCCCGCAGCCGGGAACGGCTGGAAGCCCTCGGCCGCCAGCTGCCCAAGAAGCTGCCTCTGCCGACCCCGCCCGCCGTTCCTGCCGGCGACGCCGCTCCGGCCGGACGGGCCGCCGAGCGGCGCCACCGGGTGGAAACCGAACAGGATCCGGAGCGCCTCTTCCACGAGCTGATGGACGTCAGCCCCGACGGCACCGTCCCCTCCCATCTGCTGGATCGGCTGCGGCAGCTGGAAACACCGCGCAACGCCGCCGCCGCCGCGTCGGCCGCCCAGATGGCAGCGGACAGCGGCAGCCCCCAGGCCCCGCCCGGCCGCCGTTCCCCTGACCGGCGCCCCCTGAAGCCCCGCCCCACCGCAGGCGATCCCCGGCAGGACCTCTACACCGCCTTCCAGCAGCTGCTGCTGGAAGACGAGGACTGAGCCCCCGAGCACCGCCCCCGAGCATCGGCACCCAACTGATACACCCGTACTAAAGTGGGGATCGCCGTCCGGGGCCCGTGCCCGATCTCTCCCCTCGCCCCGATGCTCGCCATCGCCCCGATCTCCCCAGCCGGTCACCGGCCGGGGATGCGGGCTCCGATGCCGGGGTCGATCTCAACGAGCAGCTGAACCTCCACCCCCGCCGCACCCTGCTGCTGCGCGTCTGCGGCGACTCGATGCTCGGCGCCGGCATCCGCCACGGCGATCTGCTCGTCGTGGACCGGGGCGCCGTGCCCCGGGCCGGCCGCATCGTGGTGGCTCTGCTGGAGGGGGGATTCACCCTCAAGCACCTGGTCCGCCACGGCCGGCGCTGGTGGCTGGAGGCGGCCCATCCCGCCTACCCGCCCCTGGCCCTGGGCGGCCGCGACGACGACCGGCTCTGGGGCGTGGCGCTGCACGTGATCCGCCGCCTCTGAGCCAGCCCCACCCCCGCGAGA
Source organism: Cyanobium sp. CACIAM 14 (assembly GCA_000708525.1). GTDB lineage: Bacteria > Cyanobacteriota > Cyanobacteriia > PCC-6307 > Cyanobiaceae > Cyanobium. The sequence continues at coordinate 266,303 of JMRP01000001.1, read as the reverse complement.
GCCCGCCATGGCCGGCGCCACGGTCCTGATCGACGGCAACAACTTCTACGCCTCCTGCGAGGCGGTCCTGGATCCCTCCGTGGCCGGCCGGCCGCTGGTGGTGCTCTCCAACAACGATGGCTGCATCGTCTCCCGCAGCGCCGAGGCCCGGGCCATGGGCATCCCCATGGGCACGCCCTGGTTCCAGGTGCGCCACGACCTGGAACGGCGCGGTGTGATCGTGCGCAGCTCCAACTACGCCCTCTACGCCGACATGAGCCAGCGGCTGATGGCCAGTCTCGAGGCCTGGGTGGAGGAACTGGAGATCTATTCCATCGACGAGGCCTTCGGCCGTCTGCACCGTCCCCCCGGCGACGGCGACCTCACCGCCTGGGGGAGGGAGCTGCGCCATCAGGTGCGCCGCCAGCTGGGCCTGCCGGTGGCGCTGGGCATCGCCTCCACCAAGGTGCTGGCCAAGATCGCCAACCGCATCGCCAAGCGCGACCCTTCCCACGGCGGCGTGTTCGACCTGGACCGGGCGGGCGACCCGGATCCCTGGCTGGAAGCGGTCGCCATCGAGGACGTCTGGGGCATCGGCCGCAGGCTGTCGCGCTGGTGCCGGCTGCGGGGCATCGCCCATGCCCGGGCCCTGCGGGACATGCCCAGCGGCGAACTGCGGCATCGCTGCGGCGTCGTGGGGGTGCGCCTGCAGCAGGAACTGCGGGGCCACGCCTGCCTGCCCCTGGTCACCCTGCCGCCGGCGAAGCAGGAAACCTGCGTCAGCCGCAGCTTCAGCGAACCGGTGACCAGCCTGGAGGGCCTGCGCCAGGCCATCGCCACCTACCTCAGCCGGGCCGGCGAGAAGCTGCGCCGCCAGAGGCAGCGGGCGGGCAGCATCAGCGTGTTCGTGCGCAGCAGCCCCTTCAACGGCACCCGCTTCTACGCCAACGCCGCCACCGTCCATCTGCCGGTGCCCAGCAATGACACCGCCGTGCTGCTCGCCGCCGCCCTGCCCCTGGCCGAGCGGCTGTTCCGGCCCCACAAGCCCCTGCAGAAGGCCGGGGTGCTGCTGCAGGATCTGCAGCCGGTCGAACTGCTGCAGCACCATCTGCTGGCACCGCTGCCGCCGGAGCAGCAGCGGCGGCGCGAGGCCCTGATGGCCGCCATCGACGGCCTCAACCGCCGCTACGGCAGCGGCACCGTGCAGTGGGCCGCCTGCGGGCTGCACCCCCGCTGGACGATGCGCCGCTCGCGACTGTCCCGCGCGGCCACCACCCGGCTGAGCGACGTGCCGGTGGTGCGGGCCTGAGGGCGGGACAGGTTGTTCAGTGGCCGTCGTGGAGACTGGCGATCTGGTTGCGGCCGTTGCCCTTGGCCAGCTCCAGGGCGCGTGCGGCACGGCCCATCAGGTCGGTGAACCGGCGATCGGCAGGGGCCAGGGTGGTGAGACCGCCGCTGATGTGAAGCAGAAAATCCGAATGGGTGTGCACGCCGGGCATGTGGGCGACGGCGGTGCGCAGGGCATCGGCCAGGGCCATGGCCTGGTTGCCATCGATGCCCACCAGCAGAAGCGCGAATTCACCGTCCCCCACACGGGCGGCGAAGTCAGGTTCCTTCAGGAAGGTGCGCGCCAGGCGCACCACATCGGCGAGCACCCGGTCGCCGGCCTCGTGGCCCCAGCGGTTGTTGATCTGACGCAGGTTGTCGATGTCGAACAGGAGCAGCGAGAGGGCGTGGCCATCCCGCCGGGCGCGGGCGAATTCCCGCTCTCCGATGCTGAGGAAGGCGCGACGGGTGGGTAGTCCCGTGACGGGACAGAGATGGGCCAGACGGCGCAATTCCAGTTCGCGCATCACCAGCTGAGCCAGACGATGCAGGAGCTGGCGCTGCTCCGGCGTGAAGTCGCGGGGCTCCCGGTCGATGACGCAGAGGGTGCCGAGATTGTGACCTTCCGGCGACTGGAGGGGGGCGCCGGCGTAGAAGCGGATGTGGGGATCGGCGGCAACCAGCGGATTGCCGCGGAAACGCTCGTCGGCGTGGGCATCGGGCACCACCATCACCTCGTCGTGGACGATGGCGTGGGTGCAGAAGGACATCTCGCGGGGAGTTTCGCGCACATCCAGGCCCCGCTGGGCCAGGAACCACTGGCGATCGGCCTCCACCAGGGAGATGGCCACGATGGGGGTGTGAAAGATGGCTCCGGCCAGTTCCAGGATCCGCTCGAAATGCTCGTCGCTGTCGGCGCCCACCACGCCATAGCGCTCCAGGTCGCGAAGCCGCTGCTCCTCGTCGGTGGGAACGGGAAAGTCCGGGTAGGGAGCCATGGCCAACCTGCGACCGATTCGAACCTAGGCAGGGCAGAGCCTCCGCAGGGGATCGGCGGGAGAGAGAAGACCGGCCAGGACGAGCGAACGGGGACGGATGGGGCCTGAACCGATCGAAAAGGGTTGGATCGGCGCTCAGGCGGCGGGTGACGACACGGTCTCCTCGTAGCCGGCACGGCGGCCGTCGTCGAGCTGCAGGAGGTAGCGGCGCTCGGCGTAGTAAGCCTCCTGGAAGCGCAGGGCGTCGCCATTCAGCGCTGCGAAGAGGGCGTGGATGCGGGTCTCCATGTCGGGATGGCCAGGAAGCGGCGGGCCGGCGTCCGGATGACAGGCCGGGGCGGTGCCTGCGGCGGGAGGCTGGCACTCCTCCTCGAGCAGCCGGGCGATGCAGTGCTCCAGGGTCTGCAGCCGCTGGCTGGACCAGGCATCGAGGAGGTGACGGCAGCGTCGCAGCACCCGCTGACGCTCGAGCGAGGCCGTGGCCCCCCGCAGCTGCAAGGGAGGATGGGCCAGGCCCATGCGCTGCACCTCGCTGGGCTCCAGCAGGGGGGTCAGCCGGGAGAGCAGGGCGCCCTGCTCCATCAGCAGCCGATCGCCGAGGAGCCGGGGGAGGTCGAGATCCCCCAGATCCTGGCCGGGATCCTGGCCCCTGTTGATGGCCTCCAGCCGACCCACGCCGAGATTGTCCTCCTCCAGTTCACCGATGGCGGCCCAGAGCTGGCGGTGATGCTGGAGCGCGAAGTCATCCAGCTCCCGGCGCCGCAGCTCGGCGCGGATCACGCCGCGCCAGGGGGGGCAATGGAGGTAGAGGCGCAGGATCTCCGCCTCGGCACGCTCCCGGAGCCCCACCTCCCCGGGCTGCTCCCAGCGGCCTGAGCGCCCATGCCAGCGCTGGCCCCTGACCTGCTGACGCAGGTCCTCCTCCAGCTGGATGGCCAGCCGGGCCTGGCCGCCCGAGAGACGCTCGGCCACCTGCTGGAGATAGTGGCTCCGCACCGCCGACTGGGGGAGCTTGCCCAGCAGTTCGACCAGGCCGGTCACGGCCTGCTGGAAATGGTCCGCCCTGGCCAGATCCTTTCCTTCGAGCACCTGCTCGATCTGCCAGTCGAGCCAGAGGGGAGCCTGATCCAGCAGGGCGCGGTAGTCCCCCGGCCCGTGCTCCTTGAGGAACTCATCGGGATCCTTGCCGGCGGGAAGGTGCAGCACCCGCAGTTCCAGCTGGCCCTGCAGCGCCAGCTGCTCGACCTCGCCGATGGCCCGCTGGGCGGCGCGGATGCCCGCCCCGTCGCTGTCGAAATTGAGGATCAGCCGGCGCCCGTCACAGCAGCGGCACAGCTGGGTGATCTGGCTGGAGCTGAGGGCGGTGCCGAGGGCCGCCACGGCGTTGGTGATGCCGGCGGCGTGCAGGGCGATGACGTCGAAGTAGCCCTCCACCACCACGGCCCGGTCGTCGCGCCGGATGGCGTCCGCGGCACGGTCGAGACCGAACAGGTGCTTGCCTTTCTCGAACACCTCCGTTTCGGGAGAGTTCAGGTATTTGGGTTCGGCCCCGTCCAGGCTCCTGCCGCCGAAGCCGATCACCCGGCCCTGGCGGTCCCGGATCGGCACCATCACCCGGTCCCGGAACCGGTCGTAGAAGCCGGTGCCTCCCTTGCGGGGAACCACCAGGCCGGCCGCCTCCAGCAGCTCGGGCGCCATCCCCTCCACCTGGCCCAGGTGGCGGAGCAGGCCGTCCCAGCCGGCGGGGGCGTAGCCGAGCTGGAACGCTTCCAGCGTGGGTTCACCGAGGCCGCGCTGCTGCCGGAGATAGGCGAGGGCCGGCTGTCCCTCGGGGGCCCGAAGCTGGCTCTGGAACCAGCCGGCGGCCAGAGCCAGCACCCGGTGCAGGCGGTCGCGGCGGGAGAGCTGCTGGCGCAGCCGTTCCTGCTGGGGTCCATCGACGGTGTCGACCGGCAGCTGGTACTTCCGCGCCAGTTCCAGCACCACCTCAGCGAAGCTGGTCCGCTGCAGCTCCATCAGGAACTTGATGGCGTTGCCGCCGGCCCCGCAGGAGAAGCAGTAATAGAACTGCTTGGCAGGGGACACCGTCATCGACGGGGACTTGTCGTCGTGGAAGGGGCAGATCCCCACGAACTCGCGCCCCTTCTTCTTCAGAACCACGTGCTCCCCGACCACGTCGACGATGTCGGCCCGCTCCTTGACGGCCTCGATCGTGCGGGGGTGGAGACGGGGCGTGGACAACGGTGGCTGAGGAGAGGGGGCGAAGGACACCAGTCCTGGTGCCCAGGAGACTCCCATTGTGGTGCATGGCACCAGGGCTGGGGGACAGCCGGAGCCGGAAGCGAGCGCCTGCCAGGGTGAGTGGTCCCTGTGGTCGGCCCTTGAGCCCCACCTCCCCCGTCGCGACGCCGACCCCGCCGGAGCCCGCGAAGACCACCGAGGAGCGGGGCGCCGTGGTCGCGCTCCTGCTGGGCGCCCTGGCCTTCAGCCTGATGGCGGTGTGCGTGAAGCGGCTGGTGCACCGGATCCCGGTGGCGGAGATCGTGCTGGGCCGGGCGCTGCTCAACGTGGCGATGAGCGGCTGGATGCTCCATTCGGCCGGCGTGAACCCCTGGGGACGGCGGCGGGGATGGCTCGCTGTACGGGGGATCACGGGCAGCCTCGCCCTGTATTGCGTCTTCGCCGCCCTGGCCGTGCTGCCGCTGGCCACCGCCACCCTGATCCAGTATCTCTACCCCAGCCTCACAGCCCTGCTGGCCTGGTGGTGGCTGGGGGAGCCCATCGGCCGGCGGGTGGCGCTGGCTCTGGCTCTCGGCTGGCTGGGGGTGACCATGGTGCTGCGACCAGGTACGGCGGACGCAGCCCCCGCCTGGGGGGTTCTGCTGGCCCTGGCCGGAGCCCTGCTCACGGCCCTGGCCTACGTGAGCGTGCGCCAGCTGGGCCGCAGTGAGCATCCCCTGGTGATCGTGCTCTGGTTCCCGCTGATGGCCGTGCCGCTGAGCCTGCCCCTCGTGCTGCTGGAGCCGGTGTTGCCGACGGCAGGGGAATGTCTCTGGCTGCTGGGGGTGGGTCTGTTCACCCAGCTGGGCCAGCTCGGCCTCACCCATGGCCTCACCAGGTTGCCGGCGGGTCGGGCCACCGCCCTGGGCTACGCCCAGGTGGGCTTCGCCGCCCTCTGGGGCTGGAGCGTGTTCGGCGAAGGCCTGGCCGCCCAGACGCTGCTGGGCGGCGCCTTGATCCTGGCGGCAGCCGCACTCTGCCGTCGCTAGGGCTGGGGCACCCTCCCAGAACTGGGTATTCCCCCCACCGGCCGGTTTCCTGGAGCATGCCTGTGAAGGAGTCCGATGTCACGGAGCCACCATGAGGGATTCATCCGCCAGGTCCGCCGAAGTCTTCCGCAGCCCCCAGCGCGTGACCATCACCATCCCCTACGCCACGTACCAGCAGTTGCTCGAGCGCAGCGACCGACAGGGGCGCTCCATGAGCAATCTCGCCGCCTACCTGCTGGAGTCGGCACTTCTGGGCCAGCGGGCTCTTCACGGGGAGGAGCACCCCCAGCAGATCGGGGCCTGATCCCTTCCCGCCGGCGCAGGTCCGCGTCCTTTGGTGACGCCCATGATGGAACCCACCGACCACATGATCCGAGGGAGGCATGTCCAGCCCGAGGGGAGAGGCAAGGGGTAGGTCCGGCGATGGGGAAAGCCCGCGGGAACCGGACCTGTTCCGGCTGGCGGTGGAGCATTCCCCGATCGCGATGGGACTCACCGATCCGGACGGACGCTTCCGGGAGGTGAACGGGGCGATGGAGACCTTCTGCGGCCTTGATCGGGAGGAGCTCCTTCGCCGTGACTGGCAGAGCATCACCCATCCCGAGGATCTGGTGCCAAGTCTGGTCAGCTATCGCAGGCTGCTGGAGGGGAAATGCGCGCAGTACCGCCTCACCAAGCGCTATCGCCACGCCGATGGCAGCGTGATCTGGGGCGACATCACGGTCTCCGCCGTGCGGACCGCTGAGGACCGTCTCCTGGGCGCCCTCTTCCAGATCGTGGATGCCACCGGGTTGGTGCGCCGCCAGGAGGAGCTGAACCGCGAGTGCGAGCGCTTCCGGCTCGCCGCTGAACTGGCCAGCGACATGGTGGTGATGGTCGACACCGACCTGCGCTGCAGCTGGATGAGTAGGGACAGTGACGGCCGCAACGCCCTGGGCTGGCCGGCCGAAGGGGAGATCGGCGTCACCCTCGATAAGCGGGTCCATCCCGACGACCGGGCCCGGGTGGGGGAGCTCACCGCAACCCTGCTGGCGAGCGGGCACTGGCCCGACGACTGCCTGCTGCGCATGCGCACCGCCTACGGGGGCTATCGCTGGATGCTGGTGAAGGGGGCCGTGCTGCGAGGATCCGATGGGAAAGTCACCGGCTACGTCTCCACCCTGAGGGACGTGGATGAGCTGGTCAGCACCCGCCAGCGGGAGGCGGCCGAGACAAGGCGGCTGCAGGCCACCCTCGATTCCCTGCTCGACCCCCACGTGGTGATCGAGGCGGTGCGCGACGCCCGGGGCACCGTGGTGGACTTCCGCTACGTGGCCGCCAACCCGATGGCCTGCCAGGCGATCGGCGTGCCGCTGAAGCAGCTGCTCGGGGCCCGGGTGCTGCCGCTGGTGCCGGCCCTGCGCGATCCGGAGCTGTTCGGCCGTTACGTCCACACCCTGGAGAGCGGCGAAGCGCTGATCCTCAATGATCTGGAGGCTTCCGAGGCCAAGGGCCGCCAGCTTCGCCATTACGAACTGCGTGTGGCGAAGCTCAACGATGGCCTGGTGTGCACCTGGCGGGACGTGACGGAAAGAGCCGAGCTGATCGACACGCTCGACCTGCTCACCCGCAGCAGCGGTGATCTGGTGGTGCGCCTCGATCTCGATGGGATCATCCGCTGGGTGTCCCCCTCCCTGAACACCCTGCTGGGCTGGCAACCCGGGCAGTGGCTGGGGCGTTGCGGCACCGAGTTCCTCGAGCATGGCGGTCTGTGTCCGGGCTACCGGGACTCACGCCAGCGGTTGATGGCCGGGGAGATGCTGGTGTGCCAGGACCGGATCCGCGCACGGGACGGATCGCTGCACTGGCTGGAAAGCCACATCTCCCCCTACCGCGGAAACGACGGGACCATCAGGGGCATGGTGCTCTCCTGTCGCCTGATCGACGATCGGGTGGAAGCCCAGAACGCGCTGGTGCACAAGGGAGAGGAGTTGCGGCGCAAGCTGCGCACCAGCCTTGCGGCAGCGGCGATCGCCCATGAGATCAAGAAACCGCTCAGTCTGCTGCTGATGAACTGCGAGCTGGCCCAACAGCAGCTGGCGGGCGCGGGAGCCTCGAACGGGCCTCTGGACCAGTTGATCCCTTCGATCCGGCGGGAAGCCAGGACGGTGGTGAGCACGATCGAGCGCATGAATGCCCTGCTGCGCAGCGTGCCCACCGAAACCAGGCGGCTGGATCTCGGCAGTGTCGTGCGCAGCGCCCTGCTGTATCAGCGGCCGCGCCTCGAAAGCCGGGGAATCCGTCTCGAAACGGCCGGACTCGATGCCCACTGGCCGGTGCAGGGGGATGGGGGGCAGCTGCAGATCGCCTTCAACAATCTGATCGACAATGCCATCGATGCCCTGGGTGAAGCAGCACGTCCAGAGGGTCGTTTGCGGGTGAGCCTCGAGCGCGTCGAGCACGACGTGCAACTGGCGGTGGACGACAACGGACCGGGCTTCCCTGCCCTCTCCTCCGAGCAGCTACTGCTGCGAACCACCAAGAGCAAGGGCACCGGGCTGGGGCTCTATGTGGTGGAACAGATCGCCAGCCTTCACGAAGGACGGCTGGACCTGGGCCGCTCCGCCCTGGGGGGGGCTTCGGCCCGGTTGCTACTTCCGTTGGCGGCCTCGCCACCGGCCACAAGCTAGTCGGGCAGGTCCACCGCTCCCGCCGGTGGTGGAGGCTCGGAGAGATTGTGGAGCACGGCCAGCCGGATCAGCTCGGCGCCGCTGATCCCGAGCTTGGCGGCGATGTTGCGCCGATGGGTTTCCACGGTGCTCAGCGTGAGGCCGAGGGCACGTGCGATCGTCTTGCTGGGTTCGCCCCGCCCGAGCAGGCGCAACACATCGTGCTCACGGCCGGTCAGGCAGGCCAGGCGCTCCAGCGAGAACAGCGAGGCGGATCGGATCCCCACGCTGCGCACGTAGGCGGCGACCTGGGCGACGAGCACGTCCCAGGCCTGGGTCTTGTCCACCACCGCGATCACGGCCTTCTGAAGCGCTTCCGGACAGACGAACTGGCTGGCCTGGGCCGAGAGCACCACCACGCGGGCCTTGGGCACCAACCCGAGCAGATGCTCGACCACCGCCAGGCCGGACCCATCGGGCAGATCGAGGTCAAGGATCAGCAGGCCGGGCCGATGGCGATCGACGGCCGCCAGCGCCTCGGCCACCGAGGGGGCGATCGCCACGATCTCGAGGTCGCAGGAGCTGCGCAGCAGCCCGCCCACAAGCTGGGCGAACATCTCGTGATCCTCGACGATCAGACAGCGGGAGGGCATGGCTGAGAGAACGACGCGGCGCAGCCCATCTCGACCCGGTGGACCTGAAAAGACATTAACGAAGAATGAACGCAGTCGGAAGAGGGCGCTGCGGGGCTCGGGGGGTGGCCTGCGGGACTCGCCACATCAGCGGCATCGGGCACGATCCTTGCCGTCAGTGCCCTGGGCACCCGGCCGTCAGCGGATTCTGTCGGAGGTTCGGGATCCGGCCCGGCCGGAGGCGCCGCTGATCGCCCTCTTCATCAACCCCGGCGTGAGCACCCTGAGGACGGAGTTCCCCTCGGTGCGCAGCCACCTCCGAGTCCTGCATCCCCCCGGCGCTGGGAACGGGGTTCCTCTCATGCCTGGTGCGGGGGTGAATCGTTCACTTTCAAGCCCTCCGGAGGCCGGCGGGATCGATCCGGCCCGATGCCCTCCCCGGTGCTCGGTGCCAGGAACTTCGTCTGCCGGGTTGTGCTGATCGGCCTGGTCGTACGGCGTCTCACCCTGCCCCGGAAGAGCCGCCGGCTCAGCCTGGGAGAGGATCAACCGGCACCGCCCGGAAGGCCCGGCAGTGGCAGGGGATCGGTGATCCAGTCCTGACGGGTGCCATCGCGGCTGCCGCTGGGCCGAGCCAGCCGCCAGCTCTGCCCTTTGTCCCCCCGCTGCAGGTAGAGCTCGAACGGACTGTCGACGCGAATGGCATCACCGGGGAGGCGCCAGTCGAAGCGGCCGGCCAGGTGAAGGCCCCGGCTGTCCCCGATCGACACATCCTCCTGCCGCTCCACCCGAACCCGGCTCACCTCGGGCAGTCCGGTGGCCTCCAGATCCAGGGCCCGGGCGATGGCCCCCTGGGTGAGCTGGATCTGCAGGGAGAGGGCATCGAGCAGCACACCCCTGGGAGGCTGGCCGACCCGGTCGCAGGCCCCCAGCAGCAGCACCAGGCTCAGCAGCGGTGCCAGCACCCGCGCGACCAGCGCCGTGCGGCGACGGTGGGGGGTTGGCAGGAGGGGCAGCATGGGTTCCGATGCGCGTTCGACCATGATCGGCTGGCTGCAGGGGCGCGTGGCCGAACAATGGCAACAGGCTCACCGCTGCGGGGTGCTGCTGATCTGCCAGGGGGTGGGCTACGAGGTGCAGCTCAGCAGCCGACAGTGGCAGCGGCTGCCCGAGGCGGGCAGCGATCTGAGCCTGCACGTGCACCACAGCATCCGCGACGACGCCTGGACCCTCTACGGCTTCGCCACCCGCCAGGAAAGGGACCTGTTCCGCGAACTGGTGGCGGTGAGCGGCGTCGGGCCCCAGATGGCGCTGGCCCTCCTGGGGGTGCTGGAGGTGGAGGCGCTGGTGCGCGCCATCGTCCACAGCGATCTGCGCAGCCTCTGCCAGGCCCCCGGGGTGGGAAAACGCACGGCCGAACGGCTGGCGGTGGAACTGCGCCGCCGGCTGCAGGAGCGCTTCGCCGGCCTGGTGGATCCGCTGGACGCCGAGGAGAGCGGCGATGGCACCTTGGCCTCCGCCCCTTCCGGCCCCTGCCGCGACGAGGTGCAGATCACCCTGGCGGCCCTGGGCTACGAGCCGCTGGAAATCCACCGGGCCCTGCGGGCGGTCGCCGCGGGTGGGTTGGCGGAGGCGGACGGTCCGGACGACTGGCTGCGTGAGTGTCTGCGCTGGCTGTCCCGGGCCGTGGCCTGAGGCGAGGGGGGAGGAGCCATCGGGCCGCGCGTTAAGGTGTTGGTTTGCTCCGTCCGGGCTCAGCTCCGCCCATGCCGCTCACCACCACCAGGAAACAGGAACTGATCAACACCCACCAGGCCCACGGCACCGATACCGGGTCGGTGGAGGTGCAGGTCGCCATGCTGAGCGAGCGGATCCAGCAACTCAGCGGTCACCTCCAGAAGAACATCCACGACTTCTCCTCCCGCCAGGGGCTGCTCAAGATGATCGGCCGCCGCAAGCGGCTGCTCGGCTACCTGCGCCGGCAGAGCGAGGAGCGCTACGCCACCCTGATCGCCAAGCTCGGCATCCGCGGCTGAGGTCGGTTCGATGGCCCGCCGGCCCAGACCGCCAGCCTTCGGCTCCGCCGCCGGGAAGGACGGCAGCGACAGGGCAGCCCAGGCGGCCCGCAGAGGTCAGAACACCAGTTCGCCCCCCCGCCAACAGGTGATACCCGATGCGGTGGCGGCCCGCATGGTGCGGCGCATCGCCGTCGCCACGGGTACCCCGACCCTGCTGGGGATGGGAGTGATCGTTGCCAGCTACCTGCTCGTCAGCCGCGGCGTACTCGACATCGCCCCCGGGCTCACCCTTGCCGGCTCCGGCGCGTTCTTTGTCCTGGGGCTGCTGGGCCTCAGCTACGGGGTACTTTCCGCCAGCTGGGAAGACGGGCCCGGCAGTCTGCTGGGGTTCGAGCAGATCGGCGTGAACATCGGCCGGGTGCGGGACTCGGTGAAGGCCATGCGCCAGGGGTCGCGGAGCGCCGCAGGCTCCGGCTCAGGCCGCCCCCAGGGGTGAGCGCAGCCAGGCTCTGAACTCGGCGGAGGCCAGGGTCTGAACCGCCGCCGCCGCATCGGCGACACAGAACTGGCCTCCCAGGCGGACGAACCGTGTCTGGTCCTCCTGCTTCACCATCGCCACCACCGGCACCCTCACGCCGGCCTCCTCCTGGCCGGGGCGGTGGCGCGTCAGGCATTCCCGCAGGCGGTGCTGCACGGCGATGTCACCGGCCTGCTCCGGGGCCAGTTCGACCATGACCAGCTGCAGGTCCTCGATGCTGCGGCAGTCGTCGACCAGCAGCTGCACCCGGTCATCGCGGCGGTCCACCCCGGCCCACAGGAGCAGCCGCGCATCCACCATCAGGTGGTCAGCCAGTCGGGCATAGCTCTTGGGAAACACCACCGCCTCGCAGGAGCCGGTGAGGTCCTCGAGCTGCAGCACCGCCATGCGATCACCCTTGCGGGTGGTCACCTGACGGATCTCGCTCACCATCACCACCACGCTCACCCTGGCCTTGTCGGCCATCTCCTCCAGGTTGGCCAGGCCGATCGGCGTGAGCAGCCGCACCTGGGAGGCCAGCTGCCGCAGCGGATGATCGGAGATGTAGAAGCCGAGGAGCTCCTTTTCGAGCTTGAGCTTCTCGGTGGGGGCGTAGTCGGCAACCGGGGCGGCCTTCGGAGGGGCGGGGGCTTCCACCGCCGCCGCCCCGTCAGTGGCTGCGGTGAACAGATCGAAGAGGTTGCCCTGGCCGCTGGCCCGGTCGCGGGCGCGGGAGCCGGCCCAGTCGAGCACCAGATCCAGATCGGCCATCAGCTGCGCCCGGTTGGCGTTCGGCTCGAGGCCGTCGAGGGCGCCGCAGTGGATCAGGGATTCGATCGCCCGGCGGTTGAGCTGCTGGCCGGAGAGCCGGTCGCAGAGATCGGCCAGATGCAGGAAGGGGCCGTCACTGGCGCGCGCCTCGATCAGCTGGCGGATGGCCCCTTCGCCCAGGTTGCGCACCGCCGAGAGACCGAAGAGGATCTTCGTGCCCACGGGCGTGAAATCGATGCCCGAGGCGTTCACATCCGGCGGCATCACCTCGATGCCCATCGCCTGGCAGTTGGCGATGTAGCGCTGCACCTTGTCGCTGGCGCCGGCATTCACCGTGAGCAGGGCCGCCATGTAGGCCACCGGGTGGTGCGCCTTCAGATAGGCGGTCTGGTAGGTGACGGCGCCATAGGCGGTGGAATGGCTCTTGTTGAAGCAGTACTCGGCGAACAGCACCATCTGGTCGAAGAGCTCCTCGGCGATCCGTTGATCCACGCCGCGTTCGCTGGCTCCGTTCACGAACTGCTGACGATGCTTCTGCATCTCCGACACCTTCTTCTTGCCCATGGCACGGCGGAGAAGATCGGCCTCACCAAGGGAATAACCGGCAAGATCCTGGGCGATGCGCATGATCTGCTCCTGGTAGACCATGATGCCGTAGGTCTCCTTCAGGATCGGCTCCAGCTTGGCGTGGGCCACGTCGATGGCCTCACGGCCGTGCTTGCGATTGATGAACTTGGGGATCAGGCCGGCATCGAGAGGTCCGGGCCGGTAGAGGGCAAGAATCGAGGAGATGTCCTCCAGCGAGGAGGGCTTGAGATCGCGCACGATCTGGCGCATGCCGCTGGATTCCAGCTGGAAGATGCCTTCCAGGTCGCCGCGGGCGAGCAGGGCGAAGGTCTTCTCGTCCTGGGGGGGAAGGGCCTCCGGATCGATCCTCTCGCCGACGCTCTGCTCGACCAGATCCAGCGTCTTCTCGATCATGGTGAGGTTCTTGAGGCCGAGGAAGTCCATCTTCAGCAGCCCCATCGCCTCCACGTCCTCCATGAAGTACTGGGTGATGACCTGACCGTCGTTGTTGCGCTGCAGCGGCACCAGTTCATCGAGCGGATCGGCGGCGATCACCACCCCTGCCGCATGGACGCCGAAGGTCTTGTTGGTGCCCTCGATGCGGCGGGCCAGATCCACCCAATGGCGCACCTTGGGATCGTTCTCGTACTTCTCGCGGAACTCCGCATTGGGAGAGTCCGGACCGATCATCTCGGCGAGCTTGGCGGGCTTGCCGCGGGCCACGGGGATCAGCTTCGCCAGCCGGTCGGCCTCGCCGTAGGGAATGTCGAGCACCCGGGCCACATCCTTCAGCACGGCCTTGGAGGTCATGCGGTTGAAGGTGATGATCTGGGCGACCTTGTCCTCGCCGTAGCGCCGGGTGACGTAGTCGATCACCTCGCCGCGGCGTTCGATGCAGAAATCGGTGTCGATGTCGGGCATCGACTTGCGCTCGGGATTGAGGAAGCGCTCGAAGAGAAGGCCATGCCGCACCGGATCGATGTTGGTGATGCCCAGGGCATAGGCCACAAGGGATCCGGCAGCCGAACCGCGGCCCGGCCCCACGGGGATCCCGTTCTCACGGGCGAACCGGATGTAGTCCCAGACCACCAGGAAGTAGGTGGGAAAGCCCATCTGCTCCATCACCTGCAGCTCGAAGGCGAGGCGCTCGGCGTAGCCGGGATCGATCGGCGCATCGTCGTCCAGTGACAGGCGATGGCGCAGGCCCTCGTGGCTCACCGCACTGAGGTAGCTCACGGCGCTGTGGCCCTCGGGGATCGGGAAGCGGGGCATCTGGTAGCGGCCGAGGATGTCGTAGTCCTCCACCTTCTCGGCCACGGCGGCGGTATTGGCGATGGCGGCCGCAATCACCTCCGGTTCGAGGTGGTCGCCGAACAGGCGGGCCATCTCCGCCTCGCTCTTGATGTACTCGGTACCGGTGTAACGGAGGCGTTTCTCGTCGGTGATGAGCTTGCCCGTGAGCACGCAGAGCAGGGCGTCATGGGCCTCCACGTCGCCGCTGGTGAGGTAGTGGGCGTCATTGGTGGCGATCAGGGGAATGTCCAGCTCGGCGCCGATGCGGGCCATCTCGACGTTGACGATGCGATCCTCGAGACCGCCGTGGTCCTGGATCTCCAGGTAGAAGTCGTCGGCGAACACCTCCCGGTACCAGCTCGCGACGTCGCGGGCGACGTCGGGCCGGCCCCGCAGGATCGCCTGGGGGATCTCACCGCCGAGGCAGGCGGTGGCCACGATCAGCCCTTCGCTGTATTGCCTCAGCAGTTCCTTGTCGATGCAGGCCCGCGCGAAGATCCCCCGGCCCCGCATGCCGCGCAGGTGGCTGATGCTGGTGAGCTTGACGAGGTTGCGGTAGCCGGTGGCGTTCTTCGCCAGCACGACCAGGTGGTAACGACGCTCCTTCTTCGGCTGCGGATCGTCGATCGAGCCGTTGATCACGTACATCTCGTTGCCGATGATCGGCTTGATACCGGCCTTCGTGCAGAGCTTCAGCAACTCGATGGCGCCATACATGACGCCGTGGTCGGTCAGGGCGAGGGCGGGCATGCCCAGCTCCACGGCCCGCTCCACCATCGCCGGCAGCTGGCTGGCCCCGTCCAGCAGGCTGTAGTCGCTGTGGTTGTGGAGCGGAACGAAGGCCACGGCGGAGGAGACGGACGAGGGCAGGCAGGCGCCACCACCGGAGGGGGGAGGGGCCGATCGGCACACTACTGCTGGTGTGCCGTCGCTGGAAGCCCCCGCCTCGGACGCCGCTTCAGGCCACCAGAGGCGCCACCGGACGGGCCGCCATCACCGCCGCCGCCCGCTCGTACTGGTGGGCCACCCGCAGGAGCTTCGGCTCCTCCAGGACGCCGGCGATCAGCTGCAGACCGATGGGCAAGCCCTGGCCGTCGAAGCCGCAGGGCAGGCTGATGGCCGGCAGGCCGGCCAGGTTGGCCGGGATCGTGAGCAGATCGGCGAGATACATGGCCAGGGGGTCGCCCGCATGGGCACCACTCGGAAAGGCCGTGGTGGGCGAGGTGGGGGTGAGCAGCACGTCCACCGCCGCGAAGGCCCGGTCGAAGTCGCGCCGGATCAACGTGCGCACCTGCTGGGCCTTGTGGTAATAGGCATCCACGTAGCCGGCGGAGAGGGCATAGGTGCCGATCAGGATGCGCCGCTGCACCTCCTCGCCGAATCCCTCGGCCCGGCTGCGGGCCGTCATGGCGGCCAGGCTGTCGCTGCCGGGATCGGCGGCGGCGGCCCGGTAGCCGTACTTGACGCCGTCGTAGCGGGCGAGGTTGGCGGAGGCCTCCGACGGGGCGATCACGTAATACGTGGCGATGCCGTCGTTGAAGCGGGGACAGCTCACCTCCACCAGCTCGCAGCCCAGGGCTTCCAGCTGGGCTGCGGCGGCCAGCACGGAGGTCTTCACCTCCGGATCCAGACCCTCCTGATCGAAGCACTCCCGGATCAGCCCCACCCGCAGGCCACGGATGGGCTTCTCCAGGTCGGCGCCGTAGTCGGGGACCGGCGCCCGCAGACAGGTGGCGTCACGGGGATCCTCCCCGGCGATCACCTGCAGGAGTTCGGCGGCGTCGGCGACGCTGCTGCTGAACGGCCCCACCTGGTCGAGCGAGGAGGCGAAAGCCACAAGGCCCCAGCGGCTCACCCGTCCGTAGGTGGGCTTGAGGCCCACCACCCCGCAGAAGCTGGCGGGCTGGCGGATCGAACCACCGGTGTCCGAGCCCAGGGAGGCCAGGCATTCGCCGGCGGCGACGGCGGCGGCGCTGCCACCGGAACTGCCGCCGGGGACCCTCTCGGGATTCCAGGGATTTCGGCTGGCCCCGAAGGCCGAGGTCTCGGTGGAGCTGCCCATGGCGAACTCGTCGAGGTTCGTCTTGCCCAGCAGCACGGCCCCCGCCTGCCAGAGGCGCTCGGTGACGGTGGATTCGTAGGGGGGAACGAACGTCTCCAGCATGCGGCTGGAGCAGGTGGTGCGGATCCCCCGCGTGCAGAGGTTGTCCTTGATGGCCAGAGGGATGCCGGCCAGGGGGCCGAGGGGCTCACCGGCGGCCAGGGCGGCATCGATGCGGTCGGCATCGGAGCGGGCCCGCTCCGCGGTCACCTCGAGGAAGGCGTGCACCGTGGGGTCCACCGCAGCGATTCGCGCCAGGTGCTGATCGGTGATCTCCCGGGCCGACACCTCGCCCCGCCGCAGCCGCTCCCGCCATTCGGCGATGCCCATCCAACCGCTTGCCAGCTGTGTTGGACGCTATCAGTCGGCCAGATCGGGGGCTTCGGTGAGCGGCTCCCCCCGTCGGGTGCGCAGACAGTGGTGCTCGAGGGAGGCCGGGGATTCGCCGCGCAGATCGTCGAGAAAGGCCGGCAGGGCCGCCTCCAGGGTGCGACGCCGCACGAACGGGCCGAACCAGTAGACAGCATCCGGGGAACGGGTCTCCACACGCGCCCACCAGGCCAGGCCCAACGCATTGGCGATGCCGCGCGCGGACCAGAGCAGGGGATTCATGGGGCGGGAGCGGCGAAGAGGCCATTCTGAGGGGCCATCGGCACCCTGTCGCCGCGGGCCTCAGAGGCGGATGTCGCCATCGAAACCGGCGGGAGGAGCGAAGGAATAGGGCAGCGGCTCGCCGGTTGCCGGAGACGCAGGCTCCTCGCCTGCGGGTGCCACCGCCTGAGGAGGGGCCGGTTCGGACGGAGGCGGCTGCACTTCGGGCCGCTCGGCTTCGGCGGCGTCAGCGGGCTGCGGCTCCGGGGCCATCGCCGCTGCCGCAGCCGGCTCCGCCTCCATCGGCGGTACCGCAGCGGCGGTCTCGGCGTCCTCCGGGTAGGGATCGGGTGGGGCGGGCATCGAAGGGCGCACGATCCTGGGCGCCGGGGCGGCGCCCCGCAGCCCCCGCATCCAGCCGCGGCGCGCCACTTCGTAGAGCAGCAGGGCGGTGGCCACCGAGGCGTTCAGGCTGGGGGTGGCCCCCCGCAGGGGAATGCGCACCAGCTGGTCACAGGAGCGGCGGGTGAGCAGGGAGAGACCATCCCCCTCGGAGCCGGTCACCACCACCAGGGGGCCCTCCAGATCCGCCTCCTCCAGGCTCACCGTGCCCTCCTCGGCCAGGCCCACCACCCGGTAGCCCTCCTGCTTGAGGGCCTCGAGCGACCGGTTGAGATTCACCACCCGGGCCACCGGCAGGTGCTCGAGGGCTCCGGCGGCCACCTTCGCCACAGAACCGGTGAGTCCGGCATTGCGCCGCTGGGGCAGCACCATGCCATGGGCGCCGAGGGCCTCGGCGCTGCGCACGATCGCGCCGAGATTCTGGGGATCGGTGAGGCCATCCACGGCGATCAGCAGGGGCGCCTCGCCGATCTCGCGGCAACCTTCGATCAGGCTTGCCAGATCGAGGGTCTCGGCGGCGGCGGGTTGCAGCACGATTCCCTGATGGACGGCGCCGCCGCTGATCTGCCCCAGGCGGGCCCAGGTGACCTCCTCCACGAGGACGCCGGAGGCCTTCGCTTCGCGCAGCAACTGCAGGAACCGTGGACTGAAGCGCATCTCGGGAGTGCACCACACCCGATGGATCGGGCGACCGCTCTCGAGCGTCGCCTGGCAGGAGTGACGACCCCAGATCAGGTCGCTGGGAGCAGCGGCGGCGAAGACGTCGCCCTCAGCCCGGACGTCCGTGGCCGACCCGGCGGGAGCCGGCCCGTCCGGAGATCTGCGGCCCTGAAGGAAGCGGGGCCCGCGGTCCGACTCCCGGAAGGGCGCGGGGCCGCGCCGGGCGCCACCGGGCCGGGTCGCCGTCGGGCGGCCGCTGCCGGGGCGCGGGGCACCCGTGCCGGGACGGCCGAAGGAGGGACGTGGCGCCGGAAAACGGTCTCCGCCTCGGCGCTCGCCCGCCTGCCGGCCCTCGCCATCACGCCAGGGTGAGGGGCCGTCCGCATCGGGACGGCCTTGGTAGGAACGCCGCCCGTAGGGATTGACGCCCGGCCGCTCGCCGCGGCGCTCGTCGCGGTCGTAGGCAGGCTTCTCCCGCCCGTAGGTCCCGCCGGGACGGCGGGGGCGGGCGGCGGCGGATCCGCGGCTGCCCGGACGGCTCCCGCCTCCGGCACCGGGTCGGAAGGAGGGGCCGGCGGACCCGGGCTGGGGACGGCGATCGGGACCGCGGTCGAAGCGGCGGTCGGAGCGACGGTCGCTGCGGCGGTCGGGGGAGGGGCTCATGGGCTGGCGGACGGGGGACAGGGTTCGGTCTTCTCGAGATGGTCCAGCAGCTCAGCCAGCCGTCTGGGGTTCTGCAGAAAGAGCCATCCCAGCATCGTCTCAAACCCCGTGGCCTGCCCATAGGCGGCCGAGGAGCCCCGGCGGGGTCCGCGACCGGCCTGGTTGCGGCCCCTCAGGACCAGGCGACGCTCCTCCTCACGCAGCAGGGGTTCCAGACGCCGCAGGGCCTGGGCCTGCGCTTCGGCCTGCACCTCCGCCACCACCGCCCGATGGAGATCGGCGGCCCGGCCGGGCGTCTGGCACTGACGCAGACGCTGATGCAGTTCCCAGACCGCGTCGCCGAGCCAGGCGAGCTGGGCGGTGGCCAGGGGCCTGCCGGAGGCCTGCGCGGGAAGAGAAGCCAGCCAGCAGCCAGGGCCCTCAGGCGGTGGCGAGGCTGCCAAGGGCGGACTCCAGATCGGGCTGCAGGTGCAGGAAGGACTCCAGGCGCACCAGCTTGACGGTCTGGACGACGCGGGCGTTGCCGACCACGAGGAACTGACGGGAGCTTTCGTTGAACTGCTTGGCCAGCTGGACCAGAGCACCGAGACCGGAGGAGTCGATGAAATCGATGCGACTGAGGTCGATCACGACGGGAAGGCTCTCGCCCTGGGCGTGGTCGCTGACGAAATCGGTGAACTGCTTGTCGGAGTAGGCGTCGAGTTGGCCTGTGAACCCGAACAGCAGGCACTGCTCCTGCCGTTCGCAGCCCCCTCTCAGGGAGACGGTCAGTCGCTGCAGGTCGGTGATGGCCTCTGCCCCCGGTCGTGTTGACGGCCCGAAGTGTAGAGACCCGGATCCCGATTCAGGAATCCGCAACGAAACGTGCGGAATTCAGCGGCGTTGCCGCATCAGCGCCACGAACCGGGCGAAATGATGGTCGGCGTCATGGGGTCCGGGGCTGGCCTCGGGGTGGTACTGGACCCCGAAGACCGGCTGATCCCTCAGGGCCAGGGCTGCCACGGTGCGGTCGTTGAGGTTGCGGTGGGTGATCCGCACGCGGTCGGCGGGAAGAGAGGCGGCGTCGATCGCGAAGCCATGGTTCTGACTGGTGATCTCCACCGATCCCGGCGAGCCGCAGGGATGGTTGAGACCGCGATGGCCATAGGCCAGCTTGAAGCTGCGCCCCCCCAGGGCCAGACCCAGGATCTGATGCCCCAGGCAGATGCCGAAGACCGGCAGATCGGACTGCTCGAGCAGCCCCCTGGCCAGCGTGATGCCCTCGGTCACCGCGGCTGGATCCCCCGGCCCGTTGGAGAGGAACACGCCCTCCGGCCGCTGCTCCAGCACCTGCTCCAGCGTGGCCGTGGCAGGCAGGACGGTGACGTCGCAGCCATGGGCCACCAGCCGCTCGAGGATGGCGCGCTTGATGCCGAAATCGATCGCCACCACGCGAAAGGGAGGCTCGGGGCGGGGTTGAAGCCGGGCATCGAAGCCAGCGGCGCAGGGCCGGCTCCAGTGGTACGGCTCGCGGGTGCTGACCTGGGCCGCGAGATTCAGGCCATCCATGGCAGGGGTGGCCCTGACCCGCTCGAGGAGCGCGGCCGCGGACGTGCCGTCACTGGCGATGGCGCCGTTGATGGCGCCGCCCTCGCGCAGGTGACGCACCAGGGCACGGGTGTCGACGCCGACGATGCCCACCACTCCATGGCGGGCCAGCCAGGGATCGAGATCCTCCTCGGCGCGCCAGCTGCTGGCGCGGGGGGCGAGCTGACGGGAGATCAGGCCCCGGGCGTGGGGGCGATCCGCCTCCAGATCCTGACCGTTGACACCGGTGTTGCCGAGTTCCGGGTAGGTGAAGGTGATCAGCTGACCGGCATAGCTCGGATCCGTGAGCACCTCCTGATAGCCCGTCATGCCGGTGTTGAAGACCACCTCCCCGCAGACGCTTCCCCGGGCTCCGCAGGCCTGGCCCCGCAGAACGGTGCCGTCGGCCAGCACCAGCAGGGCGGCGTCCGCGTGACCGGTTCCGGGCGCCGGGGTGAGGCTCTGGGCGGTGATGGCGGGATCGGGCAGGGTCATGCCGGCAGGAACCCCGATCATCCTTCAGACCCCGCCAGGGCGTCCCGCAGGGCTTCCACCCTGGCCCAGGCGCTGCCATCCTCCAGGGCCCGGCGGGCTCGCGGCAGCGCACCAGCGATCGAATCGGCCAGCCCCGCCGCCCAGAGCACTAGAGCCGTGTTGAGGGCCACGACGTCGGCCTGGGCCCGGGTGCCTCGCCCCTGCAGAACCGCTTCGAGGATGGAACGGTTGACGGCCACATCCCCGCCCCTGAGGGCGTCGAGATCCGCTTCCGCCAGCCCCAGTTCCCGCGGGTCCAGCCGCTCGCTGCGCACTTCGCCGTGCTCCAGCAGGCGCAGCTCGCTGGGACCGGAAAGCGTGGCCTCATCCAGCCCGCCATGGCCGTGGACCACGACCGCCCGCCGCTGCCCGAGGCGCCGCAGGGCGTCGGCCATGGGATCGAGCAGATCGGGACGGGCCACGCCGAGCACCTGCGCCTGGGGGATCAGGGGATTGACGAGCGGGCCCAGCAGGTTGAAGACGGTGCGCACCCCGAGGGTCCGGCGCAGCGGTGCCAGCCCCACCAGGGACGGATGCCAGCCCGGGGCGAACAGAAAGGTCACCCCGGCGTGAGAGAGGGCCTCCACCACCCGCTCCGGAGGGGCATCCAGCCTGAGACCGAGAGCCTCGAGCACGTCGGCCGATCCCACCCGGCCGCTGGCGCTGCGGTTGCCGTGCTTGGCCACATGGGCGCCGCAGGCGGCGGCGGTGAAGGCCACGGCGGTGGAGATGTTGAAGCTGTCCGCGCCGGCCCCGCCGGTGCCGCAGGTGTCGATCAGCTCCAGCGCCGGTCGCGCTCCCTCCGGCAGGGAGCAGGCTTCCCGCAGCACCGCGGCCATGGCCGCCAGTTCCTCACCGGTGGTTCCCTTGGCCCGCAGAGCCGCGAGCAGGGCACCGGTGAGCACCGGCTCGATGGCGGAGGCCAGCCAGCCCCGCATCAGGGCCTCGGCCTGTTCGGCCCGCAGATCCACTCCGCTCAGCAGCTGCTCCAGCAGCAGGGGCCAGGCTGGGGGCGCGTTCATCACCGGAAGCTGAACCGATCCGGGAAAGCTAGAGGGGAGCCCGGAACGGGTAGAAGGGCGCCAAGAAAAAAGCCCGGGTGCAGAGCACACCGGGCCGGGTGATGGGGACCTTCCTACTATCCCCCGAAGAGGGGGATTCTGACCAACAGGGCGCCGTCACAGGCGAAGCGCACGCCGCTCAGAAGGACACGCCGCTGACGCGACGGTTAGTCCAAGCGGGCTGCTTCAGGTTCCTTCGTCGGAGGCGGTGTCGAATCCCGATCCCACCGCTTCGGGCACGCCGTGGCGACCGGGCCGGAAACCCGCCGCCCAGATGGCCCGGGTGCGCTCGTGGAGGCGCTCCGGGTCGAGATCCCAGAGCCTCAGGAGCCGCTCCAGGTCGTCGCGGATGTCATCGGCTCCAGGGAAGCCCAGATACCGCATCCGCAGCCGCGCCACATCCACCAGGTGTTCATCCAGGGGCCGTTCCACGGCGAGGAGTCTGTCGACCGTCTCCCGGTCGATGGCATGGAGAGGGTGGTTCTGTTCGTCCATGGGGGAAGGCCCATGGGCCCTGAGCAGCGCTGCCTAGGTTAGGAGCCCCTGCGGCCAATCCCCGGCATGAGCGCCCTGCGGCTGGATCTGATCGGGCGCTACCTCCGGCCCCACCGACGCACGGTGCTGCTGGGCGCCGGCGCCCTGGTGGTGGTGAACCTGCTCGGCGTGGCCATCCCTCTGGTGGTGCGGCAGGCGATCAACGACCTCAAGCCGGGGTTCGTGCTGGGGGACGTGCTCGGGGTGTCCGGCCTGATCGTCCTGATGGCGACGGTGATGGGCCTGAGCCGGCTCTGGTCGCGGATGCTGGTGTTCGGGGTGGGGCGCCAGGTGGAGGCGAGCCTCAAGGAGCGGATCTTCGCCCATGTGCTCACCCAGGACCCGGGCTGGGTCCAGACCACCGGCAGCGGCGAGGTGATCAGCCGCGCCACCAGTGATGTGGAGAACATCCGCCGGCTGCTGGGCTTCGCCCTGCTGAGTCTCACCAACACCGTTCTGGCCTACGCCCTGACCCTGCCGCCGATGCTGGCGATCAACCCCTGGCTCAGCCTGGCGGCGGTGTCCCTCTACCCTGGCATGCTGATGGTGGTGCGTCTGTTCGGCGGCCGCATGATGAAGCAGCAACGCCGGCAGCAGGAGGCGCTGGCCGAGCTCAGCGACCTGGTGCAGGAAGACCTCTGCGGCATCGGCGCCATCAAGATCTACGGCCAGGAAGCCAACGAGGAAAAGGCATTCGACGAGCTCAACCGGGTCTACCTCGACGCCCAGCTCTCCCTCGCCCGCACCCGCAGCACCCTGTTTCCGCTGCTGGAGGGAATCGCCTCCCTCAGCCTGCTGCTGCTGCTGGCCCTCGGCAGCGGTCAGCTGGAGAGCGGACGGCTGAGCATCGGCGATCTGGTGGCCCTGATCCTCTTCGTGGAGCGGCTCGTCTTCCCCACGGCGCTGCTGGGCTTCACCCTCAACACCTTCCAGACCGGCCAGGTCAGCCTGGAGCGGGTGGAGAGCCTGCTGGCCCAGCGCCCCGCCATCGTCTCTCCCGCCCACCCTCTGCCTCCCGGCAAGCCTGCCCTGGGGGCCGTGGAAGCCCGTGGGCTGACGGTGCGCTACCCCGGGGCGGAACGTCCCGCCCTGGTGGATCTCAGCTTCGAGCTCCACCCCGGCGAGCTGGTGGCGGTGGTGGGACCGGTGGGTTGCGGCAAGACCACCCTCGCCCGGGCCCTGGGCCGGATGGTGGAGGTTCCGCCGGGGCAGCTGTTCCTCGACGGCGTGGACGTGACGAGGATGCGCCTCCCCGATCTGCGTCGTCAGGTTTCCCTGGTGCCCCAGGAGGGCTACCTGTTCACCGCCACCCTGGCCGACAACCTCCGCTACGGCGATCCCGACGCCGCCATGGAGCGGGTCCGGACCGCCGCCCGCCAGGCCAGGCTGGAGGGCGACATCAAGGGGTTCCCCGACGGCTATCGCACCCTGGTGGGGGAGCGGGGCATCACCCTCAGCGGCGGCCAGCGCCAACGCACGGCCCTCGGTCGCGCGCTCCTGGTGGAGGCCCCGCTGCTGGTGCTCGACGATGCCCTGGCCAGCGTGGACAACACCACCGCCGCCGGCATTCTCCGCTCGGTGCGGGAGGAGCAGCGACGCACCGTGCTGATGATCAGCCACCAGCTCTCCGCGGCGGCAGCCTGCGACAGGATCCTGGTGCTCGAGGGGGGCCGACTGGTACAGGAGGGCCACCACAGCGAGCTGCTGCAGCAGGAGGGCACCTACAGACGTCTCTGGGATCGGGAGGAGGCCGCCCGCCAGCTCCAGGCGGTCTGAGCTTCGCTGCCACGGCAGGGACAGCCTCAACAGATGTTGAGCAGGCCGATGCAGCGCCGGAGACTCGGCTTAGCTGGAAAGGCCGTGGGCACATCGCAGCCCGCCCCATCTTCCGCGCCACCCAAGGCGACACCGCCTGCAACGCTGCCTGCCACGCCGTCCCCATGGCCCCCACCCCTTCGCCCGCCAGCCAGGCCTACAACCTGCGCTGCACCCTGACCTTCGGTGACATCTACGGGCAGATCCTGATCTGGATGGGGGTGATCTTCGTGAGCCTGGCGGCGGGTCTGGCCCTGATGGGAGCCAGCCGGCCCCTGTTCGCCCTGGTGGGGGTGGGCCTGATCCTGGTGCTGTCGCTCCCCTTCCTGCTGTTCGCCTTCACCACCACCCTGCTCAACCACATCGCCCTGGTCCCGCAGGCAGACCGCCAGAGCGCTCCCTAGGCTGGCCGGCCTGATCGCGGCACGAGCGGTGTTCGGACTCTTCAGCAACCCCACGGGTAGCAAAGGCGGCCAGGCGACAACCAGTGACGCCCGGGCCGGACTGACCCACGCCGTCCTCGGCACTCCCCTGGCGGCTCCGCTGCAGGAAGGACAGGCCGAAGCCCTGTTCGGCTGCGGCTGCTTCTGGGGGGCGGAGAAGGGCTTCTGGCGGCTTCCCGGGGTGGTGACCACCGCGGTGGGCTACGCCGGGGGTCAGTTGCCTTCCCCCAGCTACGAGCAGGTGTGCAGCGGCCGCACCGGCCACGCCGAGGTGGTGCGGGTGGTCTGGGACACCGCCAGGGTGTCCTTCGCCGACCTGCTCAAGCTGTTCTGGGAATGCCACGACCCCACCCAGGGGGACCGGCAGGGCAACGACCGGGGCAGCCAGTACCGCTCGGCGATCTTCGTCGACGATCCCGAGCTGCTCGCCCAGGCGGAAGCCAGCCGCCAGGCCTACCAGGACGCCCTCACCGCCTCCGGCAGAGGCAGGATCACCACGGAGATCGCCAGCGGCAGATCCTTCCATTTCGCCGAGCCCTACCACCAGCAGTACCTGGCGAAACCCGGCAGCCGTCCCTACTGCTCCGCCCAGCCCACCGGAGCCCTGCTCGGTGCGTTCCCCGGGGCCACCTACCTGCTGCCCCCCGTTGTGTGGGAAAGCTATGACTGGTCGATTCCCCATTGCGTCCTTCGCGGCGACAATGCGCCGATCTCCATCGCCTGAGCGCCCCCGTCCATGGCCGCCGTCCCCCTGCTGACGCTCGGGCTCCTGCCATTGCTGGCGATGCAGTCTCCGTGGTGGGAGAACTACGACCTGAGGGAGCGATTCCTCTGCAGTGACCGGCTCTCGGTGGTGCTGGAGCGCAATGCCTCCCAGGCCTCGCTGATCGCCGGCGACGCCCGCGCCACCCTGTTCCGGGAGGAGTCGGACGCTCCCGGCCTCCGGTATCAGAACGAATCCCTGCGGGTGATCCTGCGGGGAGACGAACTCACCCTCGAGCAGTTGCCCGTCCGGCGCGTCTGCGTCCGCACCGAGGAGGTATGACACCGCTTCCCGACCGGGTGGTGATCGTGGCCCTGATCGCGACCGTAGGACTCTGCTTCGCGCTGGCCTTCTGGACCGTGCGGCTGCATCCATCCGGGGAGCCGCCGCTGCAGTGGCGCCAGGGACCGAGCGCCCGGCTGCCCGCGGTCGCTTCGTGAGAGACCCCGTCGAGAACTCGGAGCGGCCACGGCGCCAGATGCATCCCCTGCCCAAGGGGCTGGTGGAGTTGTATGGCCTGCTGGCCGTGCTGTTCGTGCTCGTGCCGGAATGGATGGCGAACGGGGCGCTGAGCGGCTTCCGGGACGCCCGCGAGGGATCCGAGCTGCCCCTGCCGTCGATGGCCTGGCAGCGGTTGCCGGAGCTGCAGCTGGCCACGATGGGGCTGGCGGAACTCCGCCTGCTGGCCCGCCGGGAGCACATCTGCGGCTACGCCGCGATGAACCGGCAACGGCTGACGAACCGCCTGCTGCGCCGGCTCTCCCGTCGGTCCCGGGGCTCCAGGACGCTGTGA
Organism: Cyanobium sp. CACIAM 14; assembly: GCA_000708525.1. Lineage (GTDB taxonomy): Bacteria > Cyanobacteriota > Cyanobacteriia > PCC-6307 > Cyanobiaceae > Cyanobium. The sequence continues at coordinate 240,359 of JMRP01000001.1, read as the reverse complement.
TAACTTCGTTCCGCCGGGGCGTAGCGCAGCTTGGTAGCGCACCACTTTGGGGTAGTGGGGGTCGTGGGTTCAAATCCCGCCGCTCCGATTCATCCGGCCGCAGTCCGATCGCATCGCCGATCGTCTGCCTTCCTCCTTCACTTCAGCTGAAGCCATCAGCTGTTGTTCACTGTCCACCCCCGGGGCGGCGCAACGCAGGCAGGCCAGTCGAGACGCCTCAGTGCAGCCGGGTCATGACGTTGAAGCGCACCAGCCACAGGTTGACGCGCCGCCGCAACCGCGGCGGCACCTCCTGAACCAGCTGGAACAGCTCCTGGGACGCCAGTCGGTGCAGTGCGCGGACATCCACCCGCCAGAGGGCTTCCGCTTCCCTGATCAGCCGCGCCCAGGTCCGCACCGTCTGCCAGCGGCGGACCCGCCGCAGGGCGGGTTCAGCTTGCGCACCGGGGCTGGTGGGCTGCCGGGTGAGCATCGGAACCCTGCCTGGCGGACCACCCCAGGGTGGGATCGCCAGGGCCGGGCCTGGCGGTTCAGCGGATCCGCTTCAACGATCGGAACAGAAACGGAAGCACCGGGCGCCGCTCAGGCCGTGCGGGCCAGGAGCCGCTCCGGTGCAGGGTCCTCCACCAGCTGAACGGGGAAGGGGAGCGCCTCGGCCTCGCGCCGGCTGAGGCGGCGGCTCCAGGCCCGCGGCAGCGGATCGTTCCAGCGGAAGCCCGCGGCCTTCGCCCGGTGCCGTTCGGCGTACGGAAGTTCGGCGCGGTAGAGGCTGCGGGGCTCCAGGGCCGCCTGGAGCAGAGCTTCGAGATCAGCGCAGCGCTCGAACACCTGAGCCAGATAGATGCAGTCGGTGAGGGCGCGATGGGCGGCCCAGACCGGCACGCCGTACGCCAGGGCCAGATCCCGCACCGAAGGGGTGCTGCGCAGCTGGCGATCCGTGGGCCAGCGGATGTCCTCCATGGAGCAGATCCAGGGGCGGTCCAGCGCGGGCAGAGCCCCCACGCCGAACCACTGGCGATCGAAGCCTGCGTTGTGGGCCACCAGGGCGTCGCAGGCCGCCACCATCGCCAGGAAGCAGGCCAGGGCCTCCTGCCAGGGCTGCTTCAGCCGGGTGACCGCGGCGGGAATGCCGTTGATGGCCTCGGCGGCGTTGCTCGCACAGGGCATCAGGAACGAGACCTGGGTGAGCACGGCCCTGAGCGGCACGTGGAACAGGACCGCTCCCACCTCGATGCACTGGCCTTCCTGACTCGACAGTCCGGTGGTCTCGGTGTCGAGGATCAGCAGCGTCTCGGGAATCGGAGGCTTCCCGGCCGATGGCGCCGCCGACCAGGCCGGCAGGGAGATGGCCGGCGGCGGCGTGGGGCGGGCCGGCGCCGAATGCAGGGCAGCGGGCGGAGCCGCAGGGGCTGGATCGGCGGCCTCCCCGGAGGCTGCGGCGGGCGCAGCGGCGACCCCGACCTCGGCCAGGTCGAGCAGGTCGTTCTGCTGCCAGAGAACGGGTTGCTCGGGCATCGGCGGCGCGCTCCGGTTCCCCCATGGTCGCAAGTCGGGCAAGGGCCACCCGCTTCGCCCACCCCCGACCCTCACCGGACGCGCTGCCTAGGGTTGAGCAGTCCCATGGCCTGTCCCGCCCCGTGGCTGCTGCCCTCGCCCCCGGCGATCCCGCCCCCCCGATCGCCCTGCCGGATGCCGACGGGGTCGAACGGCGCAGCGACCAGCTGGAAGGGCGGGCACTGGTGCTCTTCTTCTATCCGAAGGACGACACCCCTGGCTGCACCATGGAGGCCTGTGCCTTCCGCGACAGCTATGCGGACCTGCAGGCGCTGGGCGCCGAGGTGTGGGGCGTCAGCGGCGACGATGCCGCCAGCCACCGGCGTTTTGCGGCCCGGCATCAGCTGCCCTACCCGCTGCTGGTGGATGCGGACAACCGGCTGCGCAAGGCGTTCGGCGTCCCCAGCGTGCTGGGCCTGCTTCCGGGCAGGGTCACCTACGTGATCGACGGGCAGGGGGTGATCCGCCACGTGTTCAACAACCTGCTCGACGGTCCGGCCCACCGGCGCGAGGCGATCGCGATCCTGCAGCAGCTGGCCGCCAGCCGCTGAGATGGCCCTCTGGCGGCAACGCGGTCCGCTCTGGAGTCTCCTGCCCGCCCCCGGCAGCGGCGATCGCGGGCTGGTGGAGTTCATCGGCGGCAGCTACCTGGCCGCCACGCCCCAGCTCAGCTATCGCCGGCTGCTGGAGGCCCTGGCGGCCCGGGGCTGTCGGATCCTGGCCTGGAGCTACGTGCCGGGGTTCGACCACCAGAGCCAGGCCAACGAGGCCTGGCGTGCCTTCCGCGCCGCCCGCGCGAGCGAGCCGGCCAGCGGGGATCGTCTCCAGCGCCTGCGGCTCGGCCACAGCCTCGGCTGCAAGCTGCACCTGCTGGCCCCCGACGGCGGCCGCGGCTGCGACGGTCTCGTGGCCCTGAGCTTCAACAACTTCTCGGCCGAGCGTTCCGTGCCGCTGCTGGCGGAGATGGGCCAGCAGTTCGGCTTCCGCAGCGAGTTCAGCCCCTCACCCCGGCAGACCCTGCGGCAGGTGAGCGAGACCTACCGGCAGCCGCGCAACCTGCTGGTGCGCTTCCGCCGCGACGGTCTCGACGAGAGCGGACCGCTGCTGGCGGCCCTGCAGGCGCGGCCCGGGGATGCCAGCGAGCTGCTGGAGCTGCCCGGGGACCACCTCACCCCCGCCAGCGCCGGCGTGCGCCGCCAGCTGCTGGGCGACTGGGCCGACGATCCGGCCCGCCAGCGTCAGATCGAGCGCCTGGCGGAGACGGTGCTGGCGTGGAGCCGCACCGGGGCCTGAGACCTTCAGACCCGCAGCGCATCGAGCACGGTGCGGTCCTCCAGGGTGCTGGTGTCGCCGCTCACCTCCTGGCCGGCGGCCAGGGCCCGCAGGATGCGGCGCATGATCTTGCCGCTGCGGGTCTTGGGCAGGGCGTCGGTGAAGCGGATCACGTCCGGCCGGGCGATCGGGCCGATCTCGTGTCCCACGTGCGTCCTGAGTTCCGCCTCGAGGGCCCCATCGCCCTGCCGGCCGGCCTCGAGCGTCACGAAGGCCACGATGCCCTCCCCCTTGAGCTCGTCGGGCCGGCCCACCACGGCGGCTTCGGCCACGGCCGGATGGCTCACCAGGGCCGACTCGATCTCCATGGTGCCGAGGCGATGGCCGGAGACGTTGATCACATCGTCGACCCGGCCCATCACCCAGAAGTAGCCGTCCGCATCACGGCGGGCCCCGTCGCCGGCGAAGTAGAGCCAGCTGCCGTCCGCCGGGCGGATGTGCTCCCAGTAGCTGCGGCGGAAGCGGTCGGGATCTCCGTGCACGGTGCGCATCATGCCGGGCCAGGGACGCCGCACCGCCAGGTAGCCGCCCTCGCCGGCGGGCACGCTGTTGCCCGCCAGGTCCACCACGTCGGCCAGGATCCCCGGCAGGGGAAGCGTGCAGGATCCGGGCTTGGTGGGGGTAGCGCCGGGCAGGGGGCTGATCATCACGCCGCCGGTCTCGGTCTGCCACCAGGTGTCCACCACCGGGCAGCGGTCACCGCCGATCACGTCGCGATACCACATCCAGGCCTCCGGGTTGATGGGTTCCCCCACGGTGCCGAGGATCCGCAGCGAGCCCATGTCGTACTGATCGGGCACCTGGCGGCCGCTCTTCATGAAGGCCCGGATGGCGGTGGGGGCGGTGTAGAAGATCGTGACCCGGTGCTTCTGGATCACCTCCCAGAAGGCCCCCGGCTTGGAGGGGCGCGGTGCCCCCTCGTACATCACGGTGGTGGCGCCGTTGGAGAGCGGGCCGTAGACGATGTAGCTGTGGCCGGTGATCCAGCCCACGTCGGCGGTGCACCAGTGGATGTCGTCCTCGCGGATGTCGAAGATCCACTGGAAGGTGAGGTGGGCCCAGAGGTTGTAGCCGGCGGTGGTGTGCACCACCCCCTTGGGCTTGCCGGTGGAACCGGAGGTGTAGAGCACGAAGAGGCGGTCTTCGCTGGCCATCGGCTCGGCCGGGCAATCGGCGCTCTGGCCCTCCACCAGCTCGTGCCACCAGACGTCGCGGCCCTCGCTCATGGCCGTGGGTTCGCCGGTGCGTCTCACCACCAGCACCTTCGCCACACTGGGGCAGCCCTCGGCCAGGGCCTCGTCCACCGCCGGCTTGAGGGCCACCGCCTTGTCCTTGCGGAAGCCGCCGTCGGCGGTGATCACCAGCCTGGCGTCGCCGTCGATCAGCCGGTCGCGCAGGGCCTCGGCCGAGAAGCCGCCGAACACCACCGAGTGGGGGGCACCGATGCGGGCACAGGCCAGCATGGCGATGGCCGCCTCCGGGACCATCGGCATGTAGAGCGCCACCAGGTCCCCCTTGCCGATGCCCAGGGCCTTGAGAGCGTTGGCGGCCCGGCAGACCTCGGCATGCAGCTCGCGGTAGGTGAAGCGACGCACGTCGCCGGGCTCCCCCTCCCAGATCAGGGCCGTCTTGTCGGCGCGGGGCCCGGCCAGGTGCCGGTCGAGGCAGTTGAAGGAGAGGTTGGTGGTGCCGCCCTCGAACCAGCGGGCGAAGGGCGGGTCGCTCCAGTCGAGCACCGTGTGGAACGGCTCGAACCAGTGCAGCTGCTCGCGGGCCTGCTGCCCCCAGAAGGCGTCCGGGTCGGCCTCCACCTGCCCCACCAGTGCCCTGTAGGCGGCCAGGCTGCCGATGCGGGCCGAGGTGGCGAGGGCGGCGGGGGGATCGAACAGGCGCTCCTCCTGCAGCACCGATTCGATCGTGGGGGCGGAGTCCTGCGTCATGGAAAGGCCTGGCGGGAGGCTCGGGCATGGTGCATTCAACCGCAGACGGGCACGCTGGAAACAGAGCCGCAACGTCCCCGTGCCCGCCTGGCTGACGATCCTGCTGGTGATGGCGCTGGTGATCGCCGCCCTCACCCCGACCCGCCGGGAGTTCGGCTGGTTCCTGCAGCTGCGGCGCCCTGCCTGGCTCACCTTCGAGCGCTGGATTCCGCTGATCTGGAGCCTGATCTACCTCTGCTTCTACGCCTCGGCCCTGCTCAGCTGGCAGGCCGGCGGCTCGGGGGCGCCGATGCTCGGCTACCTGCTGCTGCTCCTGCTGGTGCAGAGCTACACCCTGCTGATCTGCCGCACCCGTCGCCTGGCCTGGGGCACGGCGGCAGGCCTGGCAGGCTGGCTCTGGGGCGTGGTCCTGGCATCGCGGGTGCTCCCCCTGGCGCCCAGCGCCGGCCTGCTGCTGGTGCCCTTCCTGCTCTGGAGCCCCATCGGCACCTTCGTGACCTGGCGCATGCAGAGGCTCAACCGCTGAAAAGCAACGGCCAGGGGGGCGCGATCGGGGCGGCTCACGGCACTTGGCAAGATCGGCTGGTGGCGTTAGCCAGGGGAGGAACGCACGAGCAGGGGCGGAAGGTCATGGACGAGCAACCGATCACGCCCCATGCCGGCCCCACCGTCGACGCCGATGGCAACCTCACCTATGTGGGGGACGACGGACGCCGCTACGTGGTGGGACTGCCGCCGGAGATCGACGAGGACAGCGTCGAGAAGGTGATGACGCTGCTGCGGAGCGGCAGCGCCCTGTTCCAGGAGATCGAAGTGCTCTGCCACCGCTGGATCCACGAAGTGAGCGGCACGGAACTGGACGGGCGGGCCGCCCTGGTGCTGCTGCTCACCACGCTGGAAACAGCCCTCGAAGAGCGCTACCCCGGCAGCGAACCGTCGTAACGGCCGCAGTCGAGGGTGGTCATCGCCTCTCAGTCCTCTGGCTCCACAGCGGCTCGGAGCTGACGTTTCCAAGGATCTCGGTAGAGGCCAAGACGCTGCAGCAGCAGCAGCCAGAAGAAGCGGGGACCCTTCCAGAGATAGCGTCTCCACAGGCGCCGAGGCTCGCGACAGAGGCGGTAGAACCACTCCAGCCCAAGGCTGCTCAGGAGGCCCGGTGAACGGCTCAGGGTACCTGCCTCGAAGTCGATTGTGGCTCCGATCGCCAGGAAGATACGCACCGAGGACAAACGGGAGCGAAAGCGATGAATGAAGCGTTCCTGCTTGGGGGCTCCGAGACCCACCGCGAGCACCGTGGCACCTGAGCGTTCCACCTGCTGCAGGATGTGCTCGCATTCGCCCTGGTCGTTCTCAAAGCCGAACGGAGGGGAGTAGGTTCCTACGACGATCTGACGGCCAATGCGGGCGTTGATCCGTCCCTGGGCCTGGGCGGCCACGCCCTCGCGAGCACCAAGCAGAAAGATCGTGACATTGGAATGGTTGCGATGAAAGCGGCAGAATGCCGGAAACAGATCCGATCCTGAGAGTTTCTGGCGCAGTGGGGTACCGAGGACACGCGCCGCAAAAATCAGAAGTTGACTGTCGCAGACACGGAAATCAGCGTCCTCGTAAGCTACAAAGAAGGAGGGATCGTCCTGCAGCTGCAGCAGATGATCAACGTTGGGGGTATAGACAACACCGCGATCGAGACGCTCCAGGAGTTCGTCCATCGTCAGATTGTCGATGTCGAGATTCAGGAGGCGAACGCGATCCAGGAGAGGCCTCTGATCCATGGTGCCGGATCCTCGGGTGCCCGGACTGTATAGGATCACTTGAGATGGGTTTCGCAACCACGGGTGCATGTCAGGAACGTTAAGGGAATGGCAAAGCGCTTTTCGAGCCTGGTGCTCTTCTCGATGCTCCCTCTGATGGCAGCCCAGAGCAGCGCCGCGCTCGTGCCCAACCAGCCCTATGGGGAGGGGGGAGAGCTGAACCGCCACCGGGCGGGGGTTGTGTACTCGACCCCCGGCGGCCGGGAGGTGGCTCCTGCCGGGCTGGGATTCTGGCTCCTGACCAAGAGCAAGAAGGTGTGGTTTCGAATCGATGACGTGCCCTACGGGCAGGCGTTCCCCCACGGCTTCAGCTACGCCGGCCGGCCGATCCTGCACATCAGCGATGGGGCCGACTGGCGCTCCCCGAGAGGGATGGCGGTCCGTCCCATCCGCTGGGGGGATCATGTCGGCGGGGGCTGGGGGCATGGGCCTGAGGGCACCAATTTCTATCTCTCCATCTGGACCCGCTGGTCCCTGCAGCACCTTGCCTTCGCCCACCCCGAACGCTTTGAACTGCATTACCGCCCGCCGCGCAGGCAGGCCAGCGATGTTGGCTCCGGCAGACGGGCTACCTAGATTTTCCTAGGATCCCGCGGCCTCCTCGAGGATCAACCTCCGTTCTCGTTCCAGGCCCTTGGTCACCGGTCCACCCATGGTCACCATCGAGGAGCTGCGAAGCCGCGACCTGCCCTTCGTTCTGGCGGATCATCAAGGTCTGATCGAGGAGGTCAATGCACAGTTCGAACAGGCCTATGGCTGGTTACCGGAGGATCTGCTGGGCCAATCGCTCTCTCTGATCCTGCCGGGCGCCTTCCGCGATGCCCATCACCTCGGTTTTTCCCGGTTTCAGATCACAGGCGAGTCGGTGGTGCTCAACCACCCTTTGCGGCTGATGACCGTCTGCAAGGACGGCCGTCAGATCGAATCGGAGCACTACATCGTTGCCCAGCGCCGGGGGGATGTCTGGGTCTTCGCCGCCACGCTCGAGCCGCTTGGCTGAGGCGGTATGACGCCGGAGCGAACCGACGACCTGATCGAGCAGCTGCGCCGCACGCTCGGACGCCTCGAAGCCGCACTGGGAGTGGTGTCCGAAGCAATGGTCTTCACCGATGCCGAAGGGACCATCGAATGGACCAATGCCGCATTCGACCGCCTGATCGGACGGCCACGCCTGCTCCTGCTGGGTCAGCGTCTCCCGAAGGTGCTCCCTAACCGCTACCAGGAGGGCCGACCCGAACCCACCGATTGCCTGCTGGCCTGGGCGCGGCTGGGGCCTGGTCGCACCACCTGGGATCTGCGGCCCGAGGCTCCCCGGCTGGTGATGGAAGTGAGCTGGGCCTCGGTCCAGATCCCTCAACAATCCTCGCTGATCTTCACCTTCCGCGACCTCACCCCGACCGTGGAGGCCCAGGACCGCTTGATCGAAGCCCGCGAACGGCTTGAGGAGCAGGTGGCCGAGCGCACCCGGGAGCTAGTCGAGGCTCGCGATGAGGCCCTCGCCGCCAGTCAGGCCAAGAGTGTGTTCCTGGCCAACATGAGCCACGACATCCGCACCCCCATGAATGCGGTGATAGGCATGGCGGAGCTGTTGCGCGATACGGCCCTCGATTCCCAGCAGAGAGAACTTGTGAACACCATCCACGAAAGCGGCGATCATCTGCTCGCCCTGATCAACGACATCCTCGACATCACACGGATCGAGGCCAACCGCATGGAACTGCGGCTCCGCCGCTTCCGGATCCGGGCCCTGGTGGAAGAAGTCTGCCGACAGATGAGGCACGGGGCGGAGTCAAAAGGGCTGACACTGGATCACCGGATCGCTGCCGAGATCCCCGAATGGCTGGGAGGCGACGATCAGAAACTGCGCCAGATCCTGATGAATCTGCTCGGCAATGCTGTGAAGTACACCGAATGGGGATCGATCAGCCTCAACCTGCGGCCCCTTTCGACCACAGAGGACTCCACATTCCTGGAGATTGTTGTGGAGGACACGGGGATCGGCATCTCCGAGGACCGTCTCCCCAAGATCTTCGAGGCCTTCGTCCGCCATCCCCTCGAGGAGGGCAGTTCCCGGAGCAGCAGCAGCGGCCTCGGACTGGCCATCTGTCGCCGTTTATGCGATCTGATGGGGGGATCCATCACGGTGGAGAGCGTGCAAGGGAAAGGCAGCCGCTTCCGAGTTCACCTTCCTGTGCTGACCGCCAAAGCCCCTGCCCATCCCGTGGCCCCTGCCTTGCCGGGCCAGTCCCCTGCAGAGGGCGAGATCCGTCTGCTGGTGGCCGAGGACAACCGTGTCAACCAGCGGCTGCTGGAACTGATGCTGGCCAAGCTGGAGCTGACGGCCGTCTTCGCGGGGGATGGCGGGGAGGCAGTGGACAAGGCCGGCGCCGGTGGGTTCGACCTGATCTTCATGGACGTGGAGATGCCCGTCATCGACGGGCTGGAGGCCACCCGCCGGATCCGCGCCCGCGGCGGCCCCCAGCCCTACATCGTGGCGCTCACCGCCTTCTCCTTCGACACCCAGCGGCAGGCCTGCGCTGACGCGGGGATGAACGACTTCCTCTCCAAGCCGGTGCGGCTCGAGGATCTCCGCGGGGCCATCACGCGCTGTCGCCGCTGGCGGGACGAACGCAACGCCGGCCAGGCCAGGACCGTCTAGCTGGCCGTACCCAGGGGGTGGCTCACCCGAAGGCGGTTGCGGCCTTCGCGGGTCCGCTCCAGACCGATCGACCAGCCATGCTCGTCGCGCAGGCGGAGCAGGAAGATCAGCCCCCAGTGCTCGCCGCGCTCCAGCGGGTCGAAGTCCGGGGAGTCCACCAGGCCCTGCAGGTCGTCGAGGGCCTGGCGGAGATCAAAGGGGGGGCCGTGATCGCTGATCACCAGGCCGAACTCGGCCTCGCCCAGCCAGGCCTCCAGCTCCACCGGCGGCGGATCGGCCAGGGGCCCGTGGGCATGGCGCACGGCGTTGGAGAAGGCCTCCACCAGCGCAGTCTCCCCCTGCACCCACAGCATCTCGGGCAGCGGCGGGTGGCGCAGGCGCGCGAACCAGGCCAGCACCTCCTCCAGCCGATCCAGGGAACTGGCGACGCGGAGCCGCTGGCTCGCAACGGGGGGGGGCGTGTCCACCGGTTCAGGCGGCTCCCGATTCTCGGCTGAAGATCACCCGCAGGGTGCGCAGGATCAGCTTCAGGTCGTAGAGGAAGCTCCAGCGCTCCTGGTAACGGAGATCAAGGGCGATCACATCCTCGAAGTCGCGGATGCTGGAGCGACCGCTCACCTGCCATTCGCCCGACATCCCCGGGCGCACGTCGAACCGCTGCCAGCTGGGGATCGCGTAGCGCTCCACCTCGTCGGGAGTGGGCGGGCGGGTGCCGATCAGGCTCATGTCGCCGACCAGCACGTTCCAGAACTGGGGCAGCTCGTCGAGGCTGGTGCGGCGCAGGAGGCGACCGACGCGGGTGATGCGCGGATCGGCGTCGTTCTTGAAGATCGCCCCGCTGGCCTGGTTGGGGACGCTGGCTCGCAGGGCCTCGGCGTTGCTCACCATCGAGCGGAACTTCCACAGCCGGAAGCGCCGTCCCATCCAGCCGCAGCGGACCTGGCCGAAGAGAATCGGCCCCGGCGAGTCGAGCCGGATGGCGAGAACGATCGGCAGGAACAGCACCGCCGTGATCGCCAGGCCCACCAGCGCCCCCACCACGTCGAGCAGGCGCTTCGGCCGGCAGCGCACGGAGGGATGGGTGAGGGGCGGTCGGGCCGTCGGGCGCTGGTCGCTGCGGGCGGGCAGCGCCTCGGTGCGGGGTTCGATGGGCAGGATCCGCTCGAGCCCCGCCAGCTCCAGCGCCAGGCGGACCTGTCCGCCCACGCTCCAGGCCTCCAGCGGGATCCCGGTATGGCGGCCCGCCTTGAGCGCGCCGACCAACGCGCCGATGCCGCTGCTGTCGATCAGGGTCAGGCCGGCGCAGTCGAGGATCACCGTGGCGGGATCGTCCCTCAGCAGGGATTCGAAGGCCTCGCGGAACGGCACTGCCTCGCGCACTGTGAGGCGTTCCGGCAGACGCACCAGAAGGGCTCCGGTCGGGAGCTGCGTCCGCTCCAAGTGCTGGCTGCTCGGGAGGGCGTCGCTCATCGCCGCTCCCCCCTTCCCTGGTGGCGCTCTGGGGAGTTGACCTGGGGCACCGGAGCAGGGAACCGCCGCTCCAGGGCCTGGCATAGGGCCCGGGCCGAGCCGCCGGAGAGATCGGCGAGGGCAGCGCGGCGAGGCGCGGCGAGGAACCGCAGCAGATCCCCCGGCCCCCAGGCGATCGGCACACCCAGGTCGCCGAGGACCAGCGCCAGCTCCACCTGGTGATCGTCTACCTGTTCTCCGAAGCGCTGGGAGCGGGGCACCAGAAGGAAGGGGGTCTCCACGTCCTCGAGCCGCTGCAGGGTCGACTCGCCGGCATCGGCGATGACGGCGCGGGCCCGGGCGGCCAGGGGCGCGAACGCGGCTCCCGCCGGCGCGCGGTGGTCCCGCAGCTGGGCCGGCAGTGCCTGCCCGTCGCCACCCACCACGAGCAGCTCCTCCGCCAGGAAGCCCCTCCGCAGGAACAGCTCCAGCCATCCCAGCAGACGATCGAAGCGGAACGGCTCCTCGCCGAGGTGCACGAGGATCACGATGCTTCCTCGGGAACGATCAGTTCCGCCCAGGGAACCCGGCGCTGCAGCTGGGGCCAGTGCACGTAGATCACGCTGAGGAACGGCAGCGAAAGACGGGCGGTGAGGCTCAGACTCTCGGTGCGGGTGATCGATTCGATGTACACGGTGCTGGCGCCGAGAAGGCGGCCCAGGATCAGGAACGGCACGGCGACGCCGGCTCCTGTGGCGACGATCAGCCGCGGCCGTTCGCGCAGCAGCAGGCTCAGGGCCAGCAGGGCGTTGCGCAGCAGGTTCGGAAGATTGCGGTGGGTGGGGCCGTGGGCGCGGATCATGCTCTCACCTGCCAGTTCGGGAGGCACCGCGACCCCCTGGCCGGTCACCCAGAGGCGGCGATGCCGCGACCAGAACGGTTCCAGCAGACGGAGGCCCCGCAGGTTGGCGTCGGCGGAGGCGACCAGGAGGATCTTCATCGCCTGGACCAACCTCCGATCGAACCGTTTTCCCCGGCGCTTCCCGGTGGCAGCGCCGCCTCCGCCGAGCGGGCGCCACGCCTCTGGCTGCGCGCGATGGTGCGGCGCTGGCTGGCGCCTGTGAAGGAGAACATCGCCGCCTCCAGGCGGCGATAGAGCGGTGGCGGCAGGAGCAGCAGCAGCCAGGCCGCCAGCAGGGTGATCAGCGTGCGCCGGGGCTCCTCGAGCAGCAGCTGCCAGTGCAGCAGCAGAGCCCGGTGGATCAGGCGCAGCGCCAGAGCGGGCAGGCGCAGCTGTGTGGCCCGGCGGGCCAGGTAGCGGAGCTGGTAGGCGCGGGCCTGGTCGCCGTGGAGCCGCACGAAGTCGGGCGCGTAGGAGGAGGCCTTGGCCAGCACTCTTTGCCATGATTCGTACTGCTTCATCACGTTGGCCGAGAGTCCGCTGTTGTTCACCCGGTAGGAGGTGAGCACGTCGGGGATGCCCTCGATCCGCCAGTCGGTGGTGAGCGCCAGGCGCAGCCAGCACTCCACGTCCTCGGACTGGCGGAAGGTGTCGTCGAAGTAGAAGGTTTCTTCCTCCCCATGGACATTCGCCCGGAAGGCGATCGCCTCGAGGGCCTCGCGCCGCATCAGGACGGAGGAACCGTTGCCGATGGGATTGCGGCAGAACAGGTATTGAGGGGTGATGTCGGTGAGGCGCCCTAGCTGCAGGATCCCGAGCGGTTCCCCCGCCTCGTCGATGAAGCGGGAACAGGAGAAGCTCAGGCCCACCTCCGGACGGCGGCGGAAATGCTCCAGGTGGCGCTCCACCTTGGCGGGATCCCAGAGATCATCGCTGTCGAGGAAGCCGATGAAGGCGCCGTGGCAGTGCCGGATGCCGGTGTTGCGGGCTCCGGCCAGGCCGCGGTTGGCCTGCTGCAGGATCAGGATGCGGGGGTCGCCGAGGCGGCGGCAGCGCTCGATGCTGTCGTCGGGGGAGCCGTCGTCGACGATCAGCACCTCCAGATCGCGATGGGTCTGGGCCAGCACCGACTCAACGGCCGCCACCACCGTGGCGGCGGCGTTGTAGACGGGGACGACGACGGAGACGAGGGGCGGCATCAGAAGGGCATCAGCGGCGTCCGGAGGAACGTCCCGGGGCGGCGGGTCCGCGGCGATGGAACACGCCGGTGAGGGTGCGGCGCAGGAGCGTCATCACGGCTCCGAGGGTAGGCCTGGGCTGGCGTACCAGGAGGCGTCCGTCCCGGCGCACCGCGCGCCGCAGATACCCCCAGGCCAGGGGCAGGGGGAGACCCAGCCGCGTCGCCCGCAGCGCCAAGTAGCGAAGCTGGATGGCGTGCGCCAGCGCCCCCTCCCGCGCGATCAGGTCCGGGGCGTAGGAACGGACGTGGTCCGCCATCCGCAGCCAGCCCTCCTCCATGCGGGGCAACTGGGAAGAGAGTCCGCCTTCGCTGCTGCGGTAGAAGGTGGTCACCCTGGGAACCGCCTGGATGCGCCAGGAGGAGCGGCAGCGGAGCCGCAGGAGCCACTCGAGGTCCTCACAGTGTCTGAGGTCGGGGTCGAACCCACCGATCTCCTCGAACAGCCGTCGCCGGACCACCCAGTTCGAGGTGGTGATCGTGAGGTTCTCGGCGAGCAGCTGGGCGGCGCTCAGGGGCGCCCTGGGGGCCCGGCAGATCTTGCCCGTAGGTACACCTCCGGGGGTGAGCAGTTCGACGAGTCCGAAGCTGACACCCAGATCCGGATCCTGCCGCAGGTGCTCCCGGTGGACCGCGAGGCAGTCGCTGGCCCAGAGGTCGTCGGCGTCGAGGAAGGCGATCAGGGGAGCACGGCTGTGGCCGATACCCAGATTGCGCGCACGGGAGACGCCGCCGTTGGCCACCGAGAGCACTTCGATGCGGGGATCCTCGGCCTGGATCTCCCGCACGATGGCGGCCGTGTCGTCCGTCGAGCCATCGTCGACCACGAGCAGCTGCCAATCCCGGAAGGACTGGCGGCGGACGCTGGCGAGGGTGGAGCGCAGAAAGGCGCCGGCGTTGTAGGCCGGCAACACGATGGAGATCTCAGCGCAGGACATGGATCATCGGATCCAGGCCGCCGGCCGGATCAGCACCACCTGCCTCGCCCAGAGGGCGAACACGGGCTGCAGCAGCAGATGGGTGAGCAGCACGGCCAAGGCGACGCCGACGATGCCGAACTGGGTTCCGGCCAGCACGGCAAAGGCCAGGACCAGGGTGAATCCCAGGTTCCACCAGAGGTCCACCTGGGGAAGGCCGATGGCACGGAACAGCATCGACGCGGCGCCGGCGAAGGGGCGGGAGAGGGCGGACAGACAGATCAGGATCAGGATGGGAACCGCGCCCCGTTCCACCCATTTTTGACCGAAGACGAGGGGGACGTAGAAGGGAGCCAGGGAAGACTGAAGGACCACCAGGGGGAAGATCACCTTGGCGATGGTGGATAGGTTCCGCTGATATTTCTGTCGCAGAAGATCAAGGTCATGCCGCACATCGCAGAGGTCGGAGTAGAGGGACACCCCCATTGCATTGACGGCACTGAGGCTCAAGCCCAGTCCGGCGTTGAAGGCGAAGTAATAGGTACCGAGAGGGACAACCCCGAGGAAGCGGCCGATCAGAAGGTAATCGATGTTTTCCCTCAGAGTATTAAGCATCTCCACACCGAGGATTCTAGATCCGAAACCGAGAATGCGTCGCCAGTGTCTGAGAGTGAAATGCCAGCTTGGACGCCAGGAGTGGAATCTGTAAACCATGATTACCCAGATCGGTGCAATGAGAAATTTCGGGATGATGATCGACCACATGCCGAATCCCCGCAGGGCCAAGATGGCAATCAGCAGGTTGTCGGTCACCACCGATGCCAGGTTGGTGAGCCCGAAGACGTTCATCCGGTTCTCCCTGAGGATCAGGGACGTCTGCACGGAGCCGAGGGGGTAGATCAGATAGGTGAAGGCGATCAGAACGATCGGGGTCACCAGTTCCGGTTGACGGTAGAAGTGCGCTACCGCAAAGGATCCCAGGCACTGCACCAGAAACAGGACGCCACCGAGCGCCCAACTCAGGGTGAAGGCGGTGTCGCAGAGCTCGGCCACCTCGTCGGCACCGGCCTGCACCAGCTTCTCGCCGATCCCGTTTTTCGTGAATACGCGGATGAATTCATGCGTCGTCAGCACGAGCGCTGCCAGGCCATAGTCGTGGGGCGTCAGCAGACGCGCCAGGATGACCGTGGCGAGTAGCCGGGAGAGGCGAATGCCCACCTCCGAGAGCCCCATCCAGCCGACGTTGCGGACGAACCGATCCTCTGGACGCAAACGGCGGAGCAGGAATGGGAACCTCACCGGTATTCGCGCAGCAGGTGGTTCCAGGAACCGGTGAAGTCGGACCAGGAGGGAAGGGCACTCCGGCGGGCCGCTTCCGCCATGGCGCGAAGACGCTCCGGCGGCCGCGCCGCCAGATCGGCGATGGCCTCTGCCAGGTCCTGCGGGGACCCGGAGGGGACCAGCAGGCCCCGCTCCCCGTCCACCTGCTCGCTCAGCCCATCCACGGCGGTGACGATCACCGGCCGCCCGGCCGCCCTGGCCTCGAGGCAGACATTCCCCCAGGGCTCCCAGAGGGAGGGAACGGCGACGGCATCGCAGGCGGCGAGGAAGGCCGGCACGTCGGTGAGGGGGCCATGGAAATGGATGTCCGGGTGGCGGTCAGCCTTCTGACGCAACGAGGAGTCAAGTTCGCCACCACCCCCCAGCCGGAGTTCCACCGTGCCCCGCGGCAATAACAGCACCGCCTCGATCAACGCCTGGAAGCCCTTCTGCTCCACGAACCGGCCGTAGGCGCCGAGTCGGAAGGGCCGGTGCTCCTCCCGATCCAGTGGGAGCTGGAAAAAGTCATCCAGGGTGCGGCTGAAGGGGATGACGCGCACCCGGTTGGGATCCGCCAGCCGAGCCGCCGTGACCCAGCGAGCCTGCCCATGGGAGACGCAGACCAGCCGATCCAGGCAGCCGTAGGACAAGCGGAGCAGGGTCCGGAACCGGCGCTGGCTCGGAACCTTGAGACGCTCGAACCCCTCGCAGTAATGATGTTCTAGGCCGATGCCGGGAAGAGAGCGCCCCCTGCCGAGGCGGAAGAGCCCCGGCAGCAGTCGCCAGCTGCAGGCAGGATGCCAGAGGAACAGATCGGGAGCCCAGGTCCGGATTTCGACCTCGGCTTCCTCCAGGGGAACCTGACGGAACGAGACCCAGGCCAGTTCAGGCGCTTCGGCAAGACTCGTCAAGGTCGCCGGAATGCCACCCCCCCAGCTCATGCCCCCCGGCGGCAAGATGTGGAGAACCTTCATGAAGGCGAGTGGGCCAGGGGAACATCCATGGGCAGGCTCGACTCTACTGATGGTGACGGCCCGAGACACCGGGCTCCTCAAGGATCCGGAGGCACTCCCGGAGTGATCTGCCCACATGGTCGCGCACAGCAGCCGGATCCCAACGCCTCTCCGCCGTGCGGAGAATGTCCTGGAACTGGGCATCGGGATCGAAGTGCTCCACGCCGATCCCCGGGATTCCCAGGCGTTCGCTGAGATCTCTTCCCTTGTTCGAATAGTGGAGGTTGTAGGGCAAGCGGCCCGCCGCCAGGGCCAGGACACAGGTGTGGTAGCGGACGCCGATGATGAGGCCGACGAGCTGAAAGATCGCCATCAGAAGATCCCAGTCGGCTACCTCTCCACCGGCCCAGTGGAAGGGATCGACGAGCCTGGCCCTTGGTTCCCGGGCCGCGATCTCCGCGGCGACGGCGGCATCATGATCAGGACCATGGGCCAGGGACTGCAGCAGCAGCAGCGGGCGCAGCCCGGCATCTGCGAGAAGCCGACAGAGCCGGGCCAGGCCAGCGACGAAGCGCTCGTTGTTGTGCCGGTACATGGAGCTGAAGGGTCGGACGGAGATCAGGGCGGACTGGGTGGGGTCGATCTCCTCCTGGCGGAGCAGGGAACGGGCGTGTTCGCGAGCCGGGGCCGACCCCTGCAGTGCGAAAGCGGTGTCGTAGGAGAGCCGTGCCTGGATCCCGGCCGCGAGCAGGCGACGATGGCTCAGGGCATCCCGTACGCAGATCGCCGGTAGTCGCCGCAGACAGCGGACAAGCAACTGGAAGCTGAACCCATGGCAGGAGGCGGGGATGGACTGACCGAAGAGAATGGTCCGATCCGGATAGCGCATGAGTGCAGAGAGATTGCCAAGAAAGCGGCGGGTGAGGAACCATTCACGAGAATTGTTGAAGATGTCGCCACCGACACTCAGATAGACATCGCAAACGGGAAGAGCAGGGCATAGGACGAGGCCAGGCATCATCCGCGGCGGATCGTCTCCCACGGCAGCCAGAATCTCGTACTCCTTCCCCAGCAGAGCCGCCAGGGCAGAATAGATAGCAGCGTCCCCGATATTGAGGGAAGAATAGGTATTGATCAAACCGAGGTGTGCTCGCACCGGCATCGCGTCAGAATGAGGGGTGAGATTTGTCTTCCATAGAATGCTATCTTCATCAGGTTCCGCCTGCAGAGAGAGCCCCCCGGTGGGCCGAAAGGATCATGAACCCCGCCGGCGCACCTACGGTGGACCTGCAGAACGGGTGATGCGACTCCGCGGGGTTCGCCTTGGCTAGGCGCTCCGGTAAGATTCATGCAGACATGGAAACGGGTCACTCGCGTGCGTTCCCTCGGCCGAAGGGGGCTCCAATGCATTGCTGGCGCGGTCCTGCAGGGGACGATTCTGGCTAGCGGAGCCTCGGCACTGCCCCTCTCTCCGGGAGACCGCATCAAGATCAGCATCGTGGATGGCGAGGAGTTCAGCGGCATCTACGAGGTATCGATCGATGGAAAGATCGAGATCCCCTACCTCGCACCCCTGTCCGTGGTGGGGCTGGAGCCGGAGAAGGTCAAGGAGAAACTGCGGAGGGAGCTGATCAGCGGCCGCTTCTTTCAGCCCTCGTTCCTGCGAATCGGCGTGAATGTCGTCAAGTGGGCCCCGATTGGCGTCTTCATCGCCGGTGAGGTCTTTCTGCCGGGGCGCGTGATGATCAACGAGAAAGCACCCGAGGAAGCCGAGCCCCCCCCGATCGCCGTGACTGGGCAATACTCCCCCAACCGCTTCCTTTCGGTTGCCCTTCGCTTCGCCGGCGGCATCAAGCCCACGGCTGACGTGGCGTCGATCCGGCTCATCCGCAATGGCAAAGAGACATCCTATGACTTCTCGGGTTTCTTCACCGGCGAACCGACGCAGGATGTTCCGCTCATTGCCGGCGATCAGGTGGTGGTCCCATCCACCGGGCAGGTGAACAATGCATTGGTGAGGCCTTCACCGATCACGATGACTGGCGTGAAGATCTTCATATCGAACCTCACCGTTCCGGCAACAGGAAATGCCATTTCCGGGATTAGCCGGGACGCGACCTCCTTCTCCTATGGCTCACGATTCTCCCAGGCAGTCGTGGCAGGAAACTGTGCCGGAGGGACCCGCTTCACCAATGCAGGCCGATATGCCATCCTGGTTCGGACCAATGAGAGGACAGGCGAGACGAAATATCTAGAGCGAAAGGTGGATTCTCTTCTCATGCACTCCAGGAACGACGCTGACAATCCCTACCTCATGAACAACGACTCTGTTGCCTGCTATGATTCGGGATACACAACGTTACGGGATATCATCCGCACCATCGGCGAAGTTGTTACGCCTGTGGGAATCATTCAGAACTGGTGATCCAACGATGGAAAGCCATGCCATCGCCATAAACATTCGACGGCAGCTGAAGGAAATCCCTGCGCTCTGGCGACCTTTCTCCCAGAACCGTTGGAATCGTTATCTGCTGACCATGGCAGTGGCGAACGCATTCATCTGGATGACTTCAATCCTCTTTCTGCTGGTCACCAAGCCGGTCTACACCAGCAAATGGGCTCTGATCCTGCCCAGCAATTCCACAGCGGTGGATGTCAACCTTCCGGAAATAGGTAAGGCCACCTCTTCGAGTGGCTCGGGAATCGGCGGCACGACTTACGATACTCGGGCCAATTATGAATACATCTTCACCAGCGATCAAGTCCTCAGGGAGGCAGCGCGCCTTGCCGGGATCGAGCCTCATCGCTATGGAAAGCCCCGCATCAAGCTGATCGACAACACCACGCTGATGCAGTTTGAGGTCTCCGGCAGGTCCCCCAAGGAGGCTCAACAGAAATCCATCGCTCTCTATCGGGCCGCTCAGCAACGGCTCAACCAGCTTCGCGAGGGTGAGATCCGCCAGCGAGAGGGGCCCAGCCAGAGGATCCTCTTGGCGGCTCAGAAGAAACTGGAACGGGCCCAACAGAAGGTGACAGATTACAAGTTCCGCTCCGGTCTGAGTTCTCCGGATCAGGTCAAGGATCTCTCCTCCAGCATCGAGCAGCTTCGAAGGCAGCACGCTGAGATCATCGCCAGCCGGGAACAGGCTTCCCAGCAACTGGCGCAACTCACCAGCAGCCTGGGTCTGACCCCGGCGCAAGCGTCCTCAGCCTTCCAACTGCAGGTAGATCAGATTTTTCAGCAGTATCTCAAGGACTACAGTGAATCCACAGCTACCCTGAAGCTGCTGGAGGCAAAGTATGGAAATAATCACCCCAGGGTTCTCAAGGAGCGAAACAAAAGACAGTCGTCCTACCGCTACCTGATCGATCGCAGTCGTACTCTCCTCGGTCAGAGCCTGACCTCCCAGGCCATCAACAAGCTGGCCCTTTCAGACAGCAGCAAGACTGGCGGTAGAGATATCCTGTTTCAGAATCTTCTCAACTTCCAGGTACAGGAGAAGGGGCTCCATGCCCAGGCCAGCGCCCTGGAATTCCAGATCGCCAATCTGGAACAGAGACTCAAGCGTGTAGCCAAACCGCAGTCCAACCTGGAGAGCCTCAAGCGAGACGAGCAGATCGCCGAAGCGGTGTTCGCTTCGACCCTCACCAAGCTCGATCTGGGCCAGGGGGACCTTTTCGCGGCCTTTCCACTCGTGCAGCTCGCCGTGGAACCCTCCCTGCCAGACAGCCCCGCCGCCCCGAAGAAAAAATTCATTCTGGCTGGAGCAACAGCCGGATCTCTGTTCACCTCCCTGGGCCTCTGGTTGCTATGGCTGAGAAAGCCCTGGATGAAGAGGGTTTCACGCTGGGTTTCCTCCTGAGCCGACAGCCGATTCCAGGATTCCATGCAGTCCTATTTTCGAAAGCACAGGATCCGTCCTGAAAACGTCCCAGAGTGGCTGATCTGGTGGTCGATGACCTTGACCTATGTCATCTGGGCCATCGGTGGCCTCTATGTCGTCGGCGCCTTTCTGGGCTGGCTGCTGCTTCTTTGTCTACTGATCAAGGTTCTCGCCCAGGAACCCCAGATGCCAGAGGAGCAGAAAGTCCATCTTCACTGGTGTCTCTGGATCTGGATCGCGGGCATGCTCTTCATGGAAGTCTCCCTGATCATCGGCCACCTCGATTATGATCTCGGCGCCGGAATGCTGCTCAAATCATCGATCGGCTGGGCCAAGGGATGGGCAGCACTGGCCCTCTATCCACTGGCTGGTTGCCTGAAGATCCGCAGCCAGTTGATCTATCGTGCTGCCTGCATCGTGGGGCTTCACACCCTCCTGATCACGCCTCTTCTCCTGGTTGCACCCAGCCTCCATCTACCCCAGGTTCTCTATATTTCGCCTCTGCGCGCCGTCGGTGGACCTGGGAACGAGTTCTTCGATGTACCTTTGTATGAAATCGATACCACAGGCGAATTGCGTTGGCGTCTCTTCACGCCCTGGGGGCCAGCTCTTGGATTCGTTGGCAATGTCTATTTCATGCTGTCGCTGCAGGAGAAGAGCCTGGCATGGAAGTCAGCCGGTCTTGGTGGCGCCATCATCATGTGCCTGGTCTGCAAGTCAAGACTTGCCCAACTCTGCCTTCTTCTGATCCCTTTGATCACCTTCATCCTCGCCAGCCTGCGGCGCCCGGTCACCCTGATCAGCTTTGGAATCCTGAGTTTCCTTGGCGGAATTCTGATGCCGACACTCACCATTTTCTTCGACGAATGGTGGAGTGGCTTCAAGTCCGGCCGCGCCAGTTCCACACGGGTGCGGTTCGCCCTGAAGAGGATTGCCTTCTATCGCTGGCAGACGGAGGCGCCGATCTGGGGACACGGAATCGTGGAACGGGGTCCACACGTGGTCGAGGGAATGCCGATCGGATCCCATCACACCTGGGCAGGGCTGCTTTTCGTCAAGGGTCTCACGGGATTCGTCTCCCTGCTAGTGCCGATGGCCAGCACACTGGTGGTGTTGCTGGCGAAAGCCTCCTCGTCCCGGAACTACAAGACAGCAGGCGTGGGGCTCAGCATCACACTGATTCTTCTCATGTATACGTTTGGGGAAAACCTCGAGGTGTTGATCTATCTCTACTGGCCTGGCATGGTGATCATGGGACTTGCCCTGCAGGAGCGGGTTGTCGAGAAAAGCAATTCCGAAGAACCGTCAAAGGAGGATCCGTCCTCTGCCATAGTGGCCGTTACACCTCCCTGACCGCCGATGTACGGCCTCGTCAACCGGGCCATCCAGCAGATGGTATGCACGCACCATGGGGTAGACATCTGGCAACGGATCAAGGAGAAGGCGAATCTGGCGGATCTTGACTTCTTCTCCACCTATCAGGCCTATCCCGACGACGTGACCCACCGGCTGGTGGCGGCCGCCTCAGAGGAACTAGGGCTCACGGCTGCAGAGATCATGCACGCCTTCGGCGAGTACTGGATCACCTACACCGCCACCGAGGGCTACGAGCAGCTCCTGGAGAGCACCGGCGAAACCCTGCCGGAATTCCTCGACCACCTCGACACGATGCACGCCCGGGCCGGCCTGGCCTTCCCCCAGCTCCAGCCTCCCTCCTTCCGCTGCCGCCACGCGGATGGGCGCTCCCTCGACCTGGAATACCGCTCCCGCCGTCAGGGGCTGGCCCCGATGGTGGTGGGCCTGCTTCACGGGCTGGGACGCCGCTTCAGCACCCCGGTGCAGGTGGAGCAGACCGCCTCCCGCGACCATGGCGACGGCCAGGATCTATTCCACATCCGCTACGGCGAGGACGCCTCCCCGTCGTGAGGCCGGCTTCCGTCTGATGGGTCTCCCCCTCCGACTGCCGCCGACACTGGTGGATCGTCTCTTTCCGTTCCATCTCCGGCTCGATGCGGAGCTGCGCATCGCCGGCAGCGGGAGCGTCTTGGCCCGTCTGCTTGCAGCCCCTGCCCTGGAGGGATCGCCCCTGGCCGACCATTTTCGCCTGCACCGCCCCGAGGCCCCCCTGAGTGCCGAGATCCTGCGGGACACGATCGGCCAGATGGTGATGCTCGAGGCACTGGCGATCCCCCTGCAGCTGAAGGGACAGATCTGCGATCTTCCGCAGGATCTGGGGGAGGGCGAGGAACCCTGCGGCACCTTGCTGTTCGTTGGATCGCCCTGGATCACCGATCTCGAGGAACTGGGCCGCCTGGGCCTGAAGGTGAACGATTTCGCCCTGCAGGATTCGCTGGTGGATTATCTCTTCCTTCTCCAGGCCCGCAATGTGGCTCTGGCGGAGAGTGAGCAGCTGAATGCCATTCTCAAGGAGCAGCGTGCCGAGCTCCGGGAGGCGAAGCAGGCCGCCGAGGAAGCCAGCTCGGCCAAGGACACCTTCCTGGCCACCATGAGTCACGAGATCCGAACACCTATGAATGCCATCATGGGAATGGCGGGATTGCTGCAGGAGACGTCTCTGGATCCGGTGCAGAAGGAATATGTGGAGATCATCAACAGCAGCACCGGTTCCCTGCTGACGATCATCAACGACATCCTTGATTTCTCCAAGATCGAGGCCGGTTCCATGGAGCTGGATCGCCAGGTCTTCGATCTGGGCGTGTGTCTGGAGGAGGCCCTCGACCTGATGGCCACCCGCGCGACGGACAAGGACGTGGACCTGATCCTGGATCTCGATCCCGACCTGCCGACCGCCGTGATCGGCGATCGCACGCGCCTGCGGCAGATCCTCTGGAACCTGCTGAGCAACGCCGTCAAGTTCACCCCGCGGGGGGAGATCGTCGTGGGCGTGTCCTGTCCCTCCGCTGATCGGGAGACGGGCGGTCGCCTCTACCGAATCGACGTCCGCGACACGGGCATCGGCATTCCTGCGGAACGCCTGCCCCGCCTCTTCGAGCCGTTCCACCAGGGAGATCCCTCCATGGCCCGCCGCTACGGGGGTACGGGACTGGGTCTGGCCATCACCCGACGGCTCTGCGAGCTGATGGGAGGCGCCATCGAGGTCTCCAGCGCGGAGGGGGCTGGCAGCTGCTTCCACCTCACCCTTCCCCTGGAGATCGATCCCCAGGGACCGACGGATCTTCAGGCCCCGCCCATCCCCGGCGGTGCGCACCTCCTCCTTCTGGTCGCCGGCGCCACCCTCCGCCGGGTGCTCCGGCGCCAGCTGGAGGCGCTGGGTCTGGCGGTCACCGCCGCCGATCCCCTGGGGGAGCAGCCCTCGGACCTCAGCGATGGGGCCGCGGCCGGGCCGTTCGCAGCGGTGGTCGCCGATGGGCACCCCTTCCTGGCCGGTGAGGGACCCGCGTTCCCCCTCTGGCAGAGCGACCCCCGCTGGGCCCGCGCCCCCTGGATACTCCTGCTGGATCGTGGCCGGCAGGGTGTCTCGACGCCTTGGCCCGTGGGGCTCCGTGCCCAGGTGCTCTCCCGGCCCGTGCGGGCCTATCAGCTGCGCTCGGCCCTGGCTCAGCTGCTCCTGGACGGTCCTGAGGGCGGGGGCGCGGGAGCCCCTCCCGTCCCGCTGGAGACGCCCTCCGTCCCCCGGCTCGCCGATCGTCTGCCCCTGCGCATCCTGGTGGTCGACGACATCCCGGTGAATCAGAAGCTGGCGCTGCAGCTTCTCCTGCGTCTGGGGTATCGCGCCGACGTGGCCTCCTCGGGGGAGGAGGCGATCCGTCTGGTGCAACTCCACGCCTTCGACCTGATCTTCATGGACGTCCAGATGCCGGGGCTCGACGGCTACGCCACCACCCGCGCCATCCGCGAGCTCCCGGGCCTGACGGTGCGCCCCTGGATCATCGCCATGACGGCCCACGCCCGCAGCGAGGATCGACAGGCCAGTCGGGAGGCCGGCATGGACGACTTCCTCGCCAAGCCCATCGCTCCGGCCGACCTCGCCCACGCCCTCGATCACTACCGGCCCCAGACGGGACGCTCCGGGCCGCCGGTGACTGTCCCCCTGCCTGGGGACGATGGCAGCGATCGGCCGTCGACGATCGATCCGGCCGCATGGGACGAACTCCGCAGCGTGCTCGGGGAGGAGGCCGATGCCGGGCTGCGGGAGCTCGTGGATCTCTACCTCGAGGACGCCCTGCGGCTGGTGTCCGCGGTGGTGGTGGCCCAGCAGAACGGTGACCGGGCGGCCATGATCGCCGCCGTCCATTCCCTGCGCTCCCCGAGCGCCAGCCTGGGCGCCAAGCCCCTGTCCGGACTCTGCACCCGCATCGAGGAGACCCTTCGCACACCTGCGGCTCCCTGGCCCCAGGAGGGCATCGACGAGCTGCTGATCGAATCCGGCCGGGTCAGCGAGGCCCTGCGTCGGCTCCGGCCCGCGGACGTCTGACCTCCCCACTCCCGCCGCCCATCGCCATGGGGTCCTCCCCTCCCCCGCTCACGATCCTGCTGGTGGATGACGACCGCATCCACTCCCGTCTTCTGCAGGCGCGGCTCCAGCGGGAGGGCTATGGGGTGGCGATGGCCTCCTCCGGGGAGGAGGG
This sequence comes from Cyanobium sp. CACIAM 14, assembly GCA_000708525.1. Taxonomy (GTDB): domain Bacteria; phylum Cyanobacteriota; class Cyanobacteriia; order PCC-6307; family Cyanobiaceae; genus Cyanobium. The sequence continues at coordinate 215,792 of JMRP01000001.1, read as the reverse complement.
GCTGGCGCTGGCCCGGCAGCAGCGCCCCGTGGTGGTTCTCTGCGACTGGCTGATGGAGGGCATGGACGGGGTGGAGGTCTGCCGGGCCCTGCGGGCCGATGCCGATCTCGCAGCCACCTATTTCATTCTCCTCACCTCCCGCTCCCGGGTCGAGGATCGCGTGCTGGGCCTGGACTCCGGCGCCGACGACTTCCTCAGCAAGCCCGTCGACCAGGAGGAGCTGCTGGCGCGGGTGCGCGCCGGGGTGCGCCTCTTCCAGGCGAACGAACGTCTGCAGGACCTCGCCGCGGAGCTGCAGCGGCAGAAATCGCGGCTGGATGCGGAGCTGGCCGAGGCGGCCGACTACGTGCGCTCGCTCCTCCCCCCGCCCTCGAGCCCCCTTCGGCGGGCGGAATGACCGTCCACTCCCGCTTCGTCCCCTCCCATGAGCTGGGGGGAGATGTGTTCGACCATTTCTGGATCGACGAGGATCACTTCGCGCTCTACCTCGCCGATGCCTCGGGCCATGGCCTCGCGGCGGCCTTCCCCTCCATCTCCCTGCACAACGTGCTTCGCTCCGGCTCGCTGCGGGTGGATCTGCGCCAACCCGACGCCGTCCTGGCGGCGCTTAACACCGCCTTCGCGATGGAGCGCCAGCAGGGCCGCTACCTCACGATGTGGTACGGGGTGTATGCGAGGGATCGGCGCCGGCTCCGTTACGCCAGTGCCGGCCATCCCCCGGCCCTGCTCTGGTCCCCCGGCAGCGGGGCGCCTCTGAGCCGGCTCTCGGGCCATGGGCTGGCCCTGGGGCTCTTCGAGGACGCCACCTACGGGACCACCAACGTGGATCTGCGCGGTCCCTTCTCCCTGCTGGTCTACAGCGACGGCATCTACGAACTCCCCCAGGCCGGTGGGGCAATGGGGACGCTGCCGGAGTTCCTCGCCCTGGTGGAGGAGTGCCGTGCCCAGCTCCAGGGTCCACGGGCCCTCGACCATCTGGTGGAGCAGGTGAGGCGCCGCGCGGCCGGTGACGGGTTCCCCGACGACTATTCCCTCCTACTGGTCAGCGTGCCGGAGGCGGAGGTGTGAGCGGGCGGGCCGAGCGCAGATGGGCGAGGCACTCCTCGTAACCGGGGAAGACGGTGAAGACCCGGTCGGTGCCGGTGAGCTCGAGGACCATGCGGAGCTGGGAGCTGAGGCTGCACAGATAGAGCTGGCGTCCCTGTTCCCGCACCCGCTTGAGAGTGGCCACCAGACACCCGAAGCCGCTGCTGTCCATGAAGTCGACTCCGGCGCAGTCGATCAGGATGTCCTGGGGGCGGGCCGCGACCAGGTCGCCGATGGTGTGGCGAAGCTCCAGTCCCTTCTCCGCATCGATGAACCCGGAGGGACGCAGCACGTAGAGATCCTCCATGCCTTCCGGCTGCCCCCGATGGCTTCACGGACCTGCATCCTGCCCCAGCACGGGCAGTGCTGACCATGGGCTGGCTAGGTTCGTCCGAGGGTCGCGGCGGCAGGTGGATGGCTCTGGTCTGCACGCGCTCCGGTCCACCGTGAGCGGCCCGGAGGCGAGGCCCCCGGGGCCTACCGCGCTGCCCCTGACGCCGGGGCGGATCCGCAGGGAGGCTCTGCTCACCGGCCTGGCCATCTTCGCCATCAGCGCCGGCGCCCTGGTGGTCACCTACCGCGTCGCGAACGAGTCCCTGCAGATTCAGATCCGCAACCATCTCGACGATGTGGCCGACATCGCCGCCGCCTCCCTCGACACCCGCGCCGGCGGCGGTGTCCTGGCGCCGGGCCCGCCGGACAGTGCCGCCTATCGGCGGGCCTCCGAACCCCTGCTGCGTCTGCGCCGTTCCGTTCCGGAGGTCACGTACGCCTACACCCTGGTGCCCTCGCCGGCCGGTTTCCGCTTCGGCATCGACACCACCGCCTTCATCCGCAATCCCGGCGACACCAGCCCCGTGGCCCAGCCGGGCGAGCTCTATGACGATGCCCCGGCCGCCGTCGCCGAGGCCTTCCACCGTGGCCGTGTGGTGGTCAGCACCACCCCCTACACCGACAAGTGGGGAACGTTCCTGAGCGCCTACGCCCCCCTCCGGGATGGTGCTGGCCGGATCGTGGGTCTGGTGGGGGTGGACCTGTCCCTGGCGAGCCTCAATGGGTTCCTGAGGCCCCTGCGGATCGCCCTCGTCGTGGCCCTGGCCGGCAGCGCCGCCCTGGCCGCCGCGGTAGCGTTCGGCCGCTGGCGAACCCTGTGCTCTCAGGCCAGGGCCTTCCGGGAGATCGCCGCGGCCGAGGAGATGGCCCGCCAGGCCGCCGTCGCCTCGGAGCAGGCGAACCGGGCCAAGAGCAGCTTCCTGGCCGCGATGAGCCATGAGCTCCGCACCCCCCTCAACGCCGTGATCGGTCTGAGCGACCTTCTCCTCGGCACCTCCCTCACTCCCTCGCAGCGCGATTCCCTGCAGACCCTGAAGGCGTCCGGGGAGTCGCTGCTGCAGTTGCTCTGCGACCTGCTCGACGTGTCGCGGCTGGAGTCCGGCGCGCTGGAGGTGCAGCCCGCCGCCTGCGGCCTGCGATCCCTTCTGGGGGAGGAGGTGGCCCGGCTGCGGCCCCAGGCGGAGGCCCGGGGCGTCGCCCTGGAGCTGCGGGCCGACCCCGGGCTGCCGGCGACGGTGGTGTGCGATCCGCTGCGACTGCGCCAGATCCTCCGCCACCTGATCGGCAATGCCATCAAGTTCTCCCCCCACGGCCAGGTGCGGGTGGCGGCCTCGCTGGTCCCTGCCACATGCGATGGCGGGGGCGGCCTCGTCATCACCGTGCGCGACTCGGGGCCGGGTCTGGCGCCGGAGCTGCTCGAGCGGCTTTCGGTTCCCTTCGCCCAGGGGGACGCCTCCCCCACCCGCCTGCAGGAGGGCGTGGGCCTGGGGCTCACCCTCAGCCGCGGTCTGACGGCCGCCCTCGGCGGGGCGCTCACGGTGGTGAGCGAGGGTGGCGTGGGGAGCACCTTCACGGTGCTGTTGCCCCTCCCGGCGGCCGCTCGCGCCGATGCCCCGGCGGCGGCGGCTTCGGTCCCGGAGCCTTCGGGAGCGGAGTCCGCGGTGATCGCATCTTCCTCAGCGCGTCCCCAGGACCCCGCCGCCCGCCGCCCTCCTCTGCAGATCCTGATCGCCGAGGACAACCCCGTGAATGCCCGGGTGTGCGCCCTGATGCTGCAGCGGCTCGGCTACGGCGCCACCGTGGCCCGCGACGGGGAGGAAGCGGTGGCGGCGGTGGAACGCCGGGTTCCCGACCTGATCCTGATGGATGTGCGCATGCCCCATGTGGACGGTCTCGAGGCGACGCGGCGCATCCGCGCTCTCCGGGCCACGGGTCCGCGGCCGTGGATCGTGGCGATGACGGCCAACGCCCTGCCGAGCGATCGCGCCGCCGCGCTGGAGAGCGGCATGGACGACTTCCTCGCCAAACCGGTCCTGCTGGAGGACCTCAGCCGGGCTCTGGATCGGGCCCGGGACGCCCTTCGCTCCCGGCGAGCGGCGGCGCCGTGACGATCTGGTTGCGTCCCCGGTGCCGGGCCAGTTCCAGGGCGGCTTCGGCGCGATAGTAGAGATCGGCGAAGCTCCCGTCCCCGTCCTCCAGCTGGGCCGCGGCGCCGCTCACCGTCAGGGGGGTCGAAAGGCCATCAACGGCGAACACGGTCGACGCGACCCGTCGGGCGATCGCCGCGGCCACGTCGCTGACTCCCGTCAGAGCGGCGTCGGGCATCAGCACCGCGAACTCGTCGTCTGCCACCCTGCCGACGAGGTCGCTGGCCTTGCACTCCGCCGTCACGAGTGCGGCCACCTGGCGCAACACCCGGTCGCCGAAGGGGCGCCCGAAGCGTTCGTTGAGGGTGGCGAAGGCGTCCAGATCCAGCAGGGCCAGGGAGAGCGGGGAGTTCTGCTGACGGGAACGGGCCACCTCACGTTCCCCTTCCTCGAAGAACGGCCGGCGGTTCAACAGGCCCGTCAGGGGGCAGCGCCAGCTGCGTCGCCTCCCCTCCAGGTGCTGCATCACGAGCCCGGCGAGATCCTCCAGCAGCTGGCGTTCGTTGCCGCCGATCCGCCGCGGTTCCTGGCCGATCACGCAGAGGGTGCCGAGGTTCTGCCCCTCCCGGCTCCGCAGAGGCGCCCCGGCGTAGAAGCGGATGTGGGGGTCACCCCGCACCAGGGGATTGTCGCGGAACCGCTCATCCAGGAGGGCATCCTCCACCACCAGTACCTCGTCCCCGCAGATGGCGTGGGCGCAGAAAGCCACGTCACGACCGGTGCCCGTGGAGGCCAGCCCGACCCGGGAGAGGAACCACTGCCGCTCGCGATCGACGAAGGAAATCAAGGCGATCGGCAGACCGAGCATCTGGCTGGCGAGCCGTGTGAGGCGGTCGAGATCCTCATCGGTGGGGCCATCGAGAACGTGGAAGTCCTCAAGCACCCGCTGACGCTCGGATTCATTCTCCGGCACCGGGTAGGCAGGCATCGGCGCAGGTTCACGAGGGCTTCCTGCGCCAGTGTGGAACGTCTGCCGGGCCTGCTGAGAGGATGAGTGGATGAACCCACCGGCAGCCTGTCTGTTCGATCTCGACGGCCTGCTGCTCGACACTGAGCCGCTGCATGCCCATGCCTGGCGGGAGGCTGCCGCACACTTCGGCCATACCCTCGCGGCCGAGCAGTTGCTGCGACTGCGCGGCCGCCGACGGTTCGACTGTGCCCGTCAGGTGCTGGGCTGGATGGCCCAGGACGTCGGTGCCGTCCCCAGCCTCGAGGAACTGCTGGCCGTGCGTCAGCCGATCGCCGAAGCTCTGCTCGTCCAGGCCCCCCCGATGCCTGGGGCTCCGGAACTGGTGGCACGCTGCCGCCGGAAGGCGGTGCCGATGGCCCTGGCCACCAGCAGCTCCCGGGAGGCGGTGGCCCTGAAGGCAGCCCCCCACCCCTGGCTGGAGTTGATCGAGGTGAGGGTGCATGGGGATGATCCCGAATTGGTGGATGGCAAACCCGCCCCCGATCCCTTCCTGCTGGCGGCCCGGCGGCTGGGGGTGGCCCCGGATGGCTGCTGGGCCTTCGAGGATTCCGTCGCCGGCGTGGCCGCCGCCCTGGCCGCCGGCTGCCGGGTGCATGTGCTGCTGCCGCCGGGGGTGGGATGCGAGGCCTACCCGGATGGGGTGAACTGCCTCCGCTCCCTCGAGGAGGTGCGTCTGGAGCCGTAGGGGCTGACGGGTCGCGGCCTTTGGGCGGAGCCGGTCAGTAGAGACGGCTGAGGACGAACTCCGGCAGGGCCCGCAGGGCGCTGCGGGGCTCCGAGGAGGGCAGCCAGTCGATCGCTTCGTGGGCCTCGCGGGCGAAGCCCTCGGCCAGGGCCCGGGCCCGGGGAATGGCCTCGCAGCCGCGCACCAGGGAGAGGGCCTGCTCCAGATCGCCCTCCTCGGAGAACTCGCGGTCGATCAGGCCCGCCAGGGCGGGACGCTCCTCCAGGGCGTAGAGCACGGGAGCAGTGAGATACCCCGAGGCCAGATCGCTGGCGGCGGGTTTGCCCAGCTGCTGGTCGCTGGCTGTGAAGTCGAGGATGTCGTCGACCACCTGGAAGGCCAGACCAAGCTGACGGCCGAAGCGGTAGAGGGCGTCGAGCCTCGGTTCACTGAGGCCGGAGAGCACACCGGCGGCGCGGGCGCTGTTGGCGATCAGGGAGGCCGTCTTGCAGTAGCTCTTCTCCAGGTAGGTCTGGAAGCTCTGGCCCGTGTCGTAGCGGAACAGGCCCTGGCGCACCTCACCATCGGCCAGGTCCATGATCACCCGGGAGAGCAGCTTCACAACCTCGAGGTCGTCGAGGTTGGCGAGATGCCAGCTGGCCTGGGCGAACAGGAAGTCGCCGGCGAGCACGGCCACCCGGTGGTTGAAGCGGCTGTGCACGGTGGCCACGCCGCGGCGGGTGGCGGCCTCGTCGACCACGTCGTCGTGGACGAGCGAGGCGGTGTGGATCATCTCGGTGATCTCCGCCAGGCGCCGGTGGCGCGGGCTGAGCCCGCCGTCGGGGGCGATGGCCCGGGAGAGGAGCAGCACGATGCCGGGCCGCAGCCGCTTGCCGCCGGCGGCGAAGAGGTGCTCCGCGGCGGCCTGGAGGATCGGATGGCCGGCACCGATCAGGCTGCGCAGGTCGGCCAGCAGGGCATCGAGGTCGGACTCCACCGGCTGGAGCAGCTCTGCAACCGTCGCCACGTCACCTCCACGATGGCTCGATCCTAGGGGCCATGGCTCAGTAGGCGCGGGTGGGCGACTGCAGGCTGACGCTGCGCACCGCCGGCCGGCTGCCCAGCCAGGTGGAGGCGGCGACGGCGAAGTCGTCGGCTGGGCCGGTGACGCAGAAGCGGGTGCGCTCCAGGGGCGGCCGCACCGACTCCCCGGCCTGATCCACCTCCGGCGCATCCCCCAGGCTCGCCAGCAGGGGGCCGAGCCGCTGGGCCGCCGCCAACGCCGGATCCACCAGCTGCACGTCGGGGGGGAGCAGCTGGGCCAGCAGGGCCCGCAGCAGGGGGTAGTGGGTGCAGCCCAGCACGATCGTGTCCACCTCCGCCTCCAGCAGCGGTGCCAGATAGCGGGCCGCCGCCGCGCGCAGGTCGGGATCCTCCAGGTCACCGGCCTCGATGAAGGGCACGAAGGCGGGACAGCCCACCTCCAGCACCCGGGCCGAGGGCCGGCAGGCCTGGATCGAACGCCGGTAGGCCCCGCTGGCGGCGGTGGCGGGCGTGGCCAGCACGCCCACATGGTCGCTGGCCAGTTCGCTGGCCAGGCTGTCGATCAGCCCCACCACCGGCACCCCCGCCTCGGCCACCGCCACATCGAGGGCCAGGGCGTTGGAGGTGTTGCAGGCCATCACCAGCACCCCCACCCCCTGCAGCCGCAGCCAGTGCACCACCTCCGAGGCGATGGCGCGGATCTCCTCGGTGGAGCGCTGGCCATAGGGGACCCGGGCCGTATCCCCCAGATAGAGACAGGGGGAGTGGGGATAGAGGGCATGGATCTGGCGGAGCACGGTGAGCCCGCCCAGACCACTGTCGAACAGACCCACGAGCAGGCTCAAGAGTCCCCCCGCAGATAGCTGAGAATGCCGGCGCTGATCGAGAGGGCCAGGCGGCGCCGGAAGTTGGGGTCGGCCAGCCGGGGAGCATCGATGCTGCCGGTGACGAAGCCCATCTCCGTGAGCACCGACGGCATCACCGTGCGGCGGATCACGAAGAAGCGGCCCGGCCGCGCGCCCCGGTCGGGGGTGCCGGGCGAGATGGCCAAGATCTGGGACTGGATCGCCTCGGCCAGCCGCAGGGAATTGCCCGCCTGGAAATAGAAGGTCTCGACACCGTTGACGTCGGGACGGGCCATGCTCAGGGCATTGGCATGGATGCTCACGAACACGTCGGCGTTGCTGTTGTTGGCGAGGGACACCCGCGGCGGCAGGTCGACGTCCACCTCCGAGGTGCGGGTCATCAGCACCTGCACCCCCCGCGCCTGGAGCAGCTGGGCGACCTGCAGACCGACGTCCAGCACGATGTCGGTCTCCCGCAGACCGCCGATGCCGACGGCTCCGGGGTCCGGTCCGCCATGGCCGGGATCGATCACCACCTTGAAGCGGCCCCGGGGCACCACCGGCAATCCATCGGGGGAGAGCGGCCGGCCGGAGGTGGCCCGGCCACTGCTGCGGAAGCCGCCGGAACTGGAGGCGGTCCAGCTGGAGGGGGTCCAGCTGGAGGGGGTCGCTTCCATGTCTCCCTCGCCGACGGTGCGGACGAAACCGCTGAGCGGCAGGCCGGTGAGGGCCAGGCGCCAGCGATCGCGGGCCGTGCCCACCAGCCGCAGCTGGCGGGGGTCGACGCGGGTGCCGGGGCGGAACTCCAGCACCAGCCGGGTGGTGCCGGGATCGGGCCGGCCGATGCGGACCTCCTGCACCAGCCCGCCGACGGAGAGGGAGCGGCTGCGCTGGGGAGCGCCGGGCAGATCCACCCAGACCCTGGGGCCGGTGGGACCGTACCCCTCCTCGAAGTAGGCCTGGAGGCGCACCCCCGGGGCGGTGCGCAGCTCCAGGACGCCCTCACGGCTGAGCCGCCAGGCGGAGAGTGCGCTGGCTGCCCGGGCCGGCAGCGCCGCCATCAGCAGGGGCAGGGCCAGCAACCAGGCGAATCGGGCCGGACGCACTCCCATCACCCTCAGAACAGGGAGGGATGACGGTGCTGCAGGCTGGGCATCTGGGCGCGGACCCTGACCACGTGGGCCGTGTCCACCGGCGCCATCGCCAGGCCCGGCTCCACGCCCGCATCGGCGATCACCGTGCCCCAGGGATCGATGACCAGGGCATGGCCGTGGGTCTGGCGGCGGCCGTAATGGATGCCGGTCTGGGCGGGGGCGAGCACGTAGGCGGTGTTCTCGATGGCCCGCGCCTGCAGCAGCACCTGCCAGTGGTCCTTGCCGGTGTAGGCGGTGAAGGCCGCCGGGATCATCAGGAGTTCGGCCCCGGCACCGGCCAGCTGGCGGTAGAGCTCGGGGAAGCGCACGTCGTAGCAGATCGACAGACCGATCCGGCAGAGGCCCGGCACGTCGACCACGGGGGGCAGCGTCTGGCCGGGCTGCACCGTTGCCGACTCCCGGTAGGTGATGCCGTCGGGGATGTCCACGTCGAAGAGGTGGATCTTGTCGTAGCGGGCGAGCAGCTGGCCCTCCCGGCCCACCAGCTCGGAGCGGTTGAAGGTCTGGCCTTCACCGGCCGGCACCGGGAAGCCGCCGCCCAGCAGGGTCACCTGGTAGCGGCGCGCCATGGTGACGAGGAAGCGGCTGCAGCGCTCCGCCAGGGTGGGCGCCAGCTCCAGGCGGCGGGCGTCTTCCCCCATGAAGGCGAAGTTCTCCGGCAGGCCCACCAGCTCGGCACCACGCCGGGCCGCCAGGTCGATCAGCTCCTCGGCGGCCGCGAAATTGGCGTCCGGATCCGGGGTGCTGGTGAGTTGCAGCGCCGCTGCCAGAAAACTGCCCACCACCGGACCCCTCGAGACCGGCGAATCGTAAGGGTGCTGCCAAGGGGGGCAATGCGCCTTCAGCTGGCGCGGAGAACCCCCGGCTCCGACTGGATCGGCACGATCGTGAGGCTGTCCACGGCGGCGCAGCAGGCGAAGTCGGCGTCGTGGTTGCCCAGCCCGATCAGGCGCTGGCCGTGGCTGGCGCTGCGCAGGCAGGTCTCGGTGTCGTGGCGCCACTGCTGCCACAGCGCCAGGGCCGCCAGCATCTCGTCGTTGGCGCAGCGCACGCCCATGTGGGGCGCCACCGCCTGCTCGATCGCCGCCGAGGCCACCGCCCCTGCCGCCAGGCTGTCCTCGAGCGAATAGGCCCCCTCCCAGCCGCTGCCGACGATCCAGACCCGCAGGGCCTGGCGCTCGATCAGCCGCCGGGCCACGGCGGAGCGGTTCGGCAGGCAGGCGGTGACCAGCAGCGGCACGTCCCGGACGCGGTCGAGGGAGCGGGTGCCGTTGGTGGTGCTCAGGAAGATCCGCTTGCTCTCCACCCGCTCCGGGTTCACGGCCAGGGGGGAGTTGCCCAGGTCGTAGCCCTCCAGCCGCCGGCCGCCACGCTCGCCGGCCCGCAACCGCCGGGCCTCCGGCCACGCGGCGGCAGCGGCCTCGAGGGCGTCGAGATCGGCGAAGGCCTGGATGGCCTCGGCCCCGTTCTGCAGCGCCCAGGCGATGGTGGTGGTGGCCCGCAGCACGTCGATCACGACGGCCGCATCGGGGCCGCCCTCGTCGACGGGCCGCAGGGGTGGAACCGCTTCGGAGGTATGGAAATAGAAGAGCTGCACGGAACGCGTTCGCCGGGGAGGTGCGTCACAGTAGGCAGCGGCACGACGGCACAGGACCACGTGGGGACGCTGGAGGCGAAGCAAGCCGGCGGCAGGGTCGGGCGGCAGCCCAACCTGCGCGACTTCCTGACCCTGCTCGAGCGGCGCGGTCAGCTGCGGCGGATCACGGCGCCGGTGGATCCGGATCTGGAGCTGGCGGCGATCGCCGACCGGGTGCTGGCCATGGGCGGGCCGGCCCTGCTGTTCGAGAACGTGATCGGCTCGCCCCTGCCCGTGGCCGTGAACCTGCTGGGCACCGTGGAGCGGGTGCTGTGGAGCATGGGCATGGAGCGGCCGGAGGAGCTCGAGGCCCTGGGGGAGCGGCTGGCCCTGCTGCAGCAGCCCCGCCCGCCCAAGGGCCTGCAGGAGCTGAGGCGTTTCGGGGAGGTGGTCTGGGATCTGTTGCGGGCCCGTCCCGACCGCGACCTGACGCCGCCCTGCCACCAGCGGGTGCTGAAGGGCGAGGCGGTGGATCTGGACGCCCTTCCGCTGCTGCGCCCCTGGCCCGGCGATGCGGGAGGCGTGATCACCCTGGGGCTGGTGATCACCAAGGACCCGGAGACGGGCGTTCCCAACGTGGGGGTCTACCGGCTGCAGCGCCAGTCACGCAGCAGCGCCACCGTGCACTGGCTGAGCGTGCGGGGCGGGGCGCGGCACCTGCGCAAGGCGGCGGCCCTGGGCCGCAAGCTGGAGGTGGCGGTGGCCATCGGCGTCCATCCGCTGCTGGTGATGGCGGCGGCCACGCCGATCCCGGTGCAGCTGAGCGAGTGGCTGTTCGCCGGGCTCTACGCCGGCGAGGGGGTGCGGCTCACCGGCTGCAAAACCCTGGATCTGGAGGTGCCCTCCCACAGCGAGCTGGTGCTGGAGGGAACGATCACCCCCGGCGAAACCCTCCCCGACGGCCCCTGCGGCGACCACATGGGCTTCTACGGCGGCGAGGAGGAGTCACCCCTGGTGCGCTTCCACTGCGTCACCCAGCGCCGTGACCCGATATACCTCACCACCTTCAGCGGCCGGCCGCCGAAGGAGGAGGCGATGCTGGCGATCGCCCTGAACCGGATCTACACGCCGATCCTGCGTCAGCAGATCCCGGAGATCGTCGATTTCTTCCTGCCGATGGAGGGGCTGAGCTACAAGCTGGCGGTGCTCGCCATCGACAAGGCCTACCCAGGGCAGGCGAAACGGGCGGCGATGGCGTTCTGGAGCGCCCTGCCCCAGTTCACCTACACCAAGTTCGTGGTGGTGGTCGACAAGGCGATCAACATCCGAGATCCGCGCCAGGTGATCTGGGCGATCAGTGCTCAGGTGGATCCGCAGAGGGATCTGTTCGTGCTGGAGGACACGCCGTTCGATTCGCTTGATTTCGCCAGCGAGCGGCTGGGGCTGGGGGGCCGGCTGGCGATCGATGCCACCACCAAGATCGGCCCGGAGAAACGGCACGCGTGGGGGGAGCCGCTGCGACGCGACGCGGACCTGGAAGGGCGGGTGGACGCCCGTTGGGCCGAGCTGGGCCTGGCCGACCTGGGCGGCGGCGAACCGGACCCGGCCCTGTTCGGCTACACCCTCGAGCACGTGCTGGAGCGCCTCGCGGCCAGCCACTGATGCTGCGCCGCAGCGGCACCTACGCCCTCAAGGCCCTGCTGGAGCTGGCGCTGGATCCGCCCCGCTGGCAGTCGGTGAGCGCCCTGGCCGAGGCGCAGGATCTGCCGGCGCCGATGCTGGAGCAGCTGATGCTGCGGCTGCGGCGGGCCGGCCTGGTGGAGGCCCGCCGGGGGCGGCAGGGGGGCTACCGGCTGAAGCGCCTGCCCTCGGAGCTGCCGTTGGCGGCGATCCTGGCGGCGGTGGAGGCGCCGGCCGCCGGCCTGGTGCACCTGGCGGCGGACGAGGAGGATTCGCTGCCCAGCGACCGGGTGACACGGGTGCTCGAGCGACGGCTGCTGAAGGCGCTGGAGCGGGAACTGGAGAGCCTCACCCTGGAGGATCTCCTCTTCGACCTGCGCAGCGCCCGGGCGGCGCTGAGCGCGGAGGGCGGCCTGCTGCTGGGGTGAGGCCGCAGGTCGGCTCGGATGGGGTGGCCGAAGCCTGTCCTGAGGGAGCGCCCGGAGCGATCCGGCCGGCACCGGACGCCCCATTCGCCTGGAGCGCTCCTGTGGGGCCGAAGGAACAACGCCAGGCCCACCACGAAACCTCCAGGGTAGAATCGTAAAGGCTTTCTACCTAGCCGCCATGGGGATGAACATCAAGGACGCGGAAGTGCACGCCATGGCCCGCGAGCTGGCCGCCCTGAGGGGTACCAGCGTGACCGATGCCGTCCGCCAGGCCCTTCGCGCCGAACTGGAGCGCAGCGCCGAGGGGGCCGAGGCCAGGAGCATCGAGACCAGACGCAGGGAGCTCCTGGGTCTGCTGCCCCGGTTCGAGCAACTGCCCTGGCCGGACCGGCGCTCCAGCGACGACCTGCAGAACGATCTCTACGACGCCTTCGGTCTGCCCGCCTGATGGCTTCTTCGCGTCTGATGGTGATCGACACCTCAGCCCTGATCGCCATCCTCAAGGTGGAGGCGGAGGCCACGGCTCTGCTCACCTGCCTGAGCCGACCTGGCGACAAGCTGATCTCCACCGCCACGTTGCTGGAAACCAGGATCGTGCTCGATCGCCAGCTGGGCGAAGCCGGAGAAAGCGCTCTGGATCTGCTGCTCCGCAAGGGCGGCATAAGCCCTCTGAACCTTGAACTCCAGCACGTGGAGTGGGCCCTTCTGGGCTGGCGGCGCTTCGGGAAGGGGAACCATCCGGCCGGTCTGAATCTCGGCGATTGTTTCAGCTATGGCCTGGCCATGGCCCTGTCGGCTCCGCTGCTGTTCAAGGGGAACGATTTCCCCGCCACCGACGTGACGCCAGCCCTCTGAGGCCCCTGCCGGATCCCGGCGCGTCGGGTGATCCGTACCCAGGGGCCGCCGCGGATGGTTCCTACGGTTGAGTCATGGTTCCCGCTCCCTCCCTGCCCGATCCCACAGGCCCGCTGCTGGAGCAACTGCTGGTGCCGCTGCTCAAGGACTACGAGGAGTCGTTCGATCGGGGCCTGCTGCTGCTGGAGCACTGCCCGGACAGCGTGATGGCCTACGAGCAGAGGGAGTTGCTGCGGGAGCGCCTCGAGGAGGCCCGCCGTTCGCTGGCGGCGGCCCGGGCCCTGCGGGCGGCGGCCCCCAGCCCCATGGGGCTGGCGATGGAGACACTCACCCCCTGGCACCGGCTGGTGGTGGAGGTCTGGACGCTTTCGGCCCGCCTGCGCGCCGCCGGCATCCGCCCCTGAGCAGGAGCCCGGAACGGGCCACTCCATAGGATCGGCGCCAGTCGGCCGGCCTCCTCTTGTCCGTCACCACCAGCATCGATGGGAGTGTGGCCGCCCAGCCTGCGCCGTTGATCCTCACCGCCGGCGGCAGCCTGCGAGGCACCGTGCGGGTGCCGGGCGACAAGTCGATCTCCCACCGGGCCCTGCTGTTCGGCGCCATCGCCGAGGGCGAAACGGTGATCGAGGGCCTGCTGCCGGCCGAGGATCCCCTCAGCACCGCCGCCTGCCTGCGGGCCATGGGGGTGGAGGTGTCGGCGATCGAGGCGGGCCGGCCCGTGACCGTCCGCGGCGTGGGCCTCGATGGCCTGGCCGAGCCGGACGACGTGCTCGACTGCGGCAACTCCGGCACCACCATGCGGCTGATGCTGGGGCTGCTGGCGGGAAGGGCCGGGCGCCATTTCGTGCTCACGGGCGACGCCTCCCTGCGGCGCCGGCCGATGCGCCGGGTCGCCGGACCGCTGGCACTGATGGGGGCCGAGATCCACGGCCGCGACCACGGCAACCTGGCCCCGCTGGCCATCGAAGGCCAGCCGCTGCGGGGAGCCGAGATCCGCACGCCGGTGGCCTCGGCCCAGGTGAAGAGCGCGCTCCTGCTGGCGGCGCTCAGCGCCGAGGGGCCCACCACGGTGATCGAGCCGGCCCACTCCCGCGACCACAGCGAGCGGATGCTGCGGGCCTTCGGCGCCGACCTCAGCGTGCACGGGCCCGCCGGCACCGAGGTGCGCGTGCGGCCCGGGGCGGTGCTCCGCGGCCAGCGGGTGGTGGTGCCCGGCGACATCAGCTCGGCGGCCTTCTGGCTGGTGGCCGGCGCGATCACCCCCGGCGCCGACCTCACGATCGAGAACGTGGGCCTCAACCCCAGCCGCACCGGCATCCTCGAGGTGCTGCTGGGGATGGGCGCCGCCATCGAGGTGCTCCGCGCGCGCGAGGTGGCCGGCGAGCCGGTGGGCGACCTGCGGGTACGGCATTCGCCGCTGCGGGCCTTCGCCATCGGCGGCGACCTGATCCCCCGGCTGGTGGACGAGATCCCGATCCTGGCGGTGGCCGCCTGCTGCGCCGAGGGCGTGAGCCGGGTGAATGATGCGGCCGAGCTGCGGGTGAAGGAAACCGACCGCCTGGCGGTGATGGCCCGCCAGCTGGGCGCCATGGGCGCCCGCCTCGAGGAGCACCCCGATGGCCTCACGATCACCGGCCCCTCCCCCCTGGCCGGCACCGCGCTGGCCAGCGAGACCGACCACCGGGTGGCCATGAGCCTGGCGGTGGCGTCGCTGGTGGCCGCCAGCGACAGCCGGTTGGAGGGCGCGGAGGCGGCGGCCGTGTCCTATCCGGGATTCTGGGAGGATCTGGCGCGGCTGCGCTGCTGATCGCCCGGAGCCGTGCTCGAGCCCCGCCCCACCCGCGATGGCAGCTACAGCCTCTGGAGCGCCCGCTTCGGGGAGGGCTTCCACTGCGCCGATGGCGCCCTGAACGAAGCCCGCCAGGTGTTCGTGGCCCCCGCCGAGCTGGAGCGGTTCGCCCAAAGGCAGGCCCTCACCGTGCTGGAGGTGGCGGTGGGAACGGGCACCAACACCGCGGCGCTGATCGAGGCGGTGGAGCGGCAGGGATTGGCCCTTCACTGGTGGGGCCTGGAGCTGGACCCCGCCCCCCTGGCGATGGCCCTCGCCAACGAGCGCTTCCGGGCCCAGTGGAGCCCGGCGGTGCTGCAGCGGCTGGCGGCGCTGGCCGGCAGCGACCGGCTGCTGTGGGGCGATGCCCGCACCCGCCTGAGCGAGCTTGTGGAGCCCCTGGCGGGCCGCTGCGATCTGATCCTGATGGATGCCTTTTCGCCGCGGCGCTGCCCCGAGCTCTGGAGCCTGGACTTCCTGGGCGAGCTGGCCCGGCTGCTGGCCCCGGGCGGCCGGCTGATCACCTACAGCTCAGCGGCAGCCGTGCGCCGTGCCCTGGAGGTGGCGGGCCTGCAGCTGGCGGCAGTGGCGCTGCCGTCGATCTCCCCCGCCGGGCCGGGCAGGCAGGGCTGGAGTGCCGGCACCGTCGCCGCTCCCACGCCCCTTCCCACCACGGGACGGCTGCGGCCGCTCCGCCGGATGGAGCGGGAGCACATGGCCAGCCGTGCCGGGGAGCCCTACCGGGATCCCAGCGGCAGGGCGAGCGCGGCGGAGATCCTGGCCGCCCGGGCCCGCGCCCAGGCCCGCAGCGGCGCCGAACCCTCCAGCGCCTGGGAGCGCCGCTGGGGGATCGAGCGGCGTCGAGCGGCGAACGGATCGCGGGAGGGGCTGACGGCGGCTACTTCGCCAGGCTCCTGAAGTACTCCTCGTCCACCTGGCTACCCAGGGAACGTCCTTTTCTCTGGGTGCGGGGCAGCACGCCGCAGAAGAAGGCGAAGCCCACCGCATAGGCCACCGACGCCACCGCGAGGCGGACGGTGTCCTTGAGCAGGAGATCGGGTTTGGTCGTGGCGGTGCGGGCCTCGATCTGCTGCATGATCTGCTGGGCGGCCGCCTCCGCCTTGGCGAGCAGCTGCCTCCGCAGCTCCGGCATGGGTGTGCGGAACTCCTGCGGCGAAAGGCCGGCGCCGGGCCCGAAGATCTCCTGCACGGCGGCCTGCAGCTCCTGGTGGCTGGCGGCGGAGGCGATGGCGGCGCGCAGATCCGCCAGCCTGCGGGTGGATTCGCTGCTCTGCTGCTGCTGCTGGCCGGTGACGGTGCTGTAGAAGCGCCAGGCGGCGTAGCCCTGCAGCGGCACGAGCAGCAGGAAGCCGAGGCAGGCGGCCAGGGCCCAGCGGCGGAACAGCCGCAGCCGACCCCGCAACCGATCGCTGGCGGGATGGACCCACACCGCCAGGGCCAGCAGCAGAACGGCCAGCACGGCGACGGGGGCATTGTTGACGAGGGCGGCCACCAGGGACAGTTGCCACTGGGGATCCATCAGCCGGGGCGGCAGCGCCGCGGTGAGCACGCCGGCGAGGAACACCACCGACAGGCAGATCGAGAAGACCGACAGCCAGCGGGCCAGGGAGATCCTGGGTTCGATCTCGCTGGTGGCGCTGTCGTTCATGACGGCCATGCGCGGTGGCTGGCGATGGGGTCCGGATTCTGGCCTGACACCATGCGCCGAGGAGGATCTCACTCGGCGGCCACCGGGGGTGGGGCGACACCGAGCCACTCCACGCCCTCGTGCTTGGCGAATTGCTGGTCGAAACTCAGCACCGGCAGTGCTCCGGCCCTGGCGGCCCGGGCCAGGATCAGCTGGTCCGCAAGGTCGCCACCCTGGCGGAAGTTCTCCAGCGCGTGGATCACCGCATCGATTCAGCGACCACCACGTCGGGGATGTAGACCCCGCTAACGGCAATGGCTTCGAGAAAGGCCCGTTCGGCGATCGGTGTCTGCTGCGGGTCATCGCGGATCAGCAGCCTCACCACCACGTTGGTGTCAAGCGTCTTCAGCACCGGCGGCAGCGGCGATGGCGTTCTCCATATCCGCCAGGTTCATGGTGCGCAGAACCGGGGGCCGATCTTGAAACAGCTCCTCGGGTTCATAGTTCGAGGGCACCAGCACCAACCTGCCCTGGTTGTCGATGCTGGCCTGGAGCCGGGCGCCGGAGGCCAGGCCGAGGGCATCGCGCAACTCCCTAGGGATGGTGAGCTGGCCCTTGGAGGTGAGCGTCACGGTTGTCATCCAGCGACTGTAAGGCCATTCGCCTTACCTGCCTGGTGTGGCCGTGGATGGCGCCCCTGGCCCGGCGAGGCAGGGCCCTCAGCGATCGTGGGGTTTGCTGCCATGGGCCGGGGGAAACGTCAGTTGCCGGAGGGCTGCAGCTTTCCCATCACCCTGCGCTGCAACAGCCGGGCGTTCCTGATCGCCCGGGGGGTGCGCCGCGATCTGCTGCTGCAGCCGCAGGCGGCACGGGAGTTGCCGCGGATCATGCACTGGATCGGCTGGTACTCGGCGATGGCGCTGAACCGGCTCACAGGGCGCTGCGGCCATTTCTGGGAAGCGCGCTACTTCTCCACCCCGATCGAGCCGGGCGATTCGCGGCGTGTGCTGGCCACGCTGCGCACCATCCACGCCAACCCGAAGGCCGCCGGGGTCCGCAAGGGATTCCATGACCCGACCAGCAACTACGGGCACGACGAGCGGCTGGAGGCGGATGGACTGAGTGAATGGCATCCGGCCTTTCTGGCGTTGGCGACCACGCTGGAGGGATGCGCCAGACGGTAGGCGCACTACTGCCGGCGTTATCGGCCGCGCGCCAAGCCGGCAGCGGGAAGCCGCTGGGGGAGCAGGCTGCTGCAACGGGATGGGGCCAGTGGCGGCAAGGGTGTCGCTGGGAGGCAGTGGCTGGCAGCGTGCCAGCAGTTGCTGCCGTGGGGTGTTGGGGCGGATCTGCCACTGCCGGTGGAATGGCATCAGTTGGCGGAGAATTTCCGGCGGGCCAATGAAGCCCGGGAAAGCCCATGGGATAGGTTTTGAGGCGAAGAGAAGGGGGAGATCGCTAGTACTGGCGGCCAAGCAGAACGTTCACCAACGGGATCGGCCGGAAGGCTGGTGGAGGCTGTTTGGCATCAAGAAAAGGGCCCCGATCGCTGCTCGCGAAGGAGGCCCTGATTGCGAAGAAGGTGCCAGGTATCGCTTTTGAAGCTGATCAGGCGAACGGAGCCGTGGGAACGGTGTTGCTGCTACCTTTGATTCGTCTCCTAAGCCTGCGGCTGGTAGCGAATGCAGCGGCGGCACCGAGAACTGGCAGCGGGCCTGGGACGGAGTCAGGAACCCGCGTAAAACTGATGACACCAGTATAATTTGGCGTTCCAGTACCTCTTTGAAGTCGAACGAACGATGTGTTCCATGATAATCTCCAGATTGGGTCTATTGCCGGCGTTCCTGTCCAGCCGTTTGATCGAACAGTCAACGAATTGCCGTCGGGAGAGACTGTAAAGCCATAATTCAGCAGATTTTGATTAAAAGAGGAGTACTGTCCTGTGGGCGCTCCGGTAGCGCCGGCATCGATCAAACTGACAATGCAGTCGAGTTGGCGATTGTCACACGGGTTGTCCCCTACGGCCAAGCCACTGATCAGGCCCGAGACAACCCCCAAAAGAGAAGGTAAAGTCGATGGCGGAGGCGCCCTGGGGAGCCAGGAGGGACGCTGCCGAGACGCCCATGGCCGCGACGACAGACCCGAGGAGCCTTGGCTGGTTCATCTTCGGTTAACGGTGCACCCACCGAATTTACACCTTGCGGATGGGCCGCGCCGTGGCCATGGCAGAAGGTTTGCAGATCGATGAACTACTGCCAGGCATCAGGAGTGCTGGAAGCAGCCTCCCTGTCCCAATGCTCGGTGGCCGCATCCAGCGCCCATGGGACTTCCGAGTTGGCCCTGAGGGGCAAGACAGCCCCCCGTCCGGTTCGCCGGTCGCGGCCATGGGATGGGCGGGAAACGACGGCGGGGTGAGCCGCAGATCCCAGGGCAGCCGCAGAGGCTTCAGCTCCGGCGCCGGCTGGGGATGGGGCTGGTGGTGGGGGCGCGGATGCCAGGGTCTTCGGCGCGGCGCCGTCCTCCCCTGATGCCAAGGGCGGCGATCGGCTCCGTGGGCAGCGAAGCGATCCCACGGGACGCCGACGTCCAGCGGATCTAGGCTGCAGAAATCTGCACGACCGGGATCTTGCGCACCACGCTCGATCTGAACGACGATTTGCTGGCGGAAGCCAAGGCCCAGGCCGCCCGCGAGCGGCTCACCCTCACCCGCCTGATCGAGGAGGGCCTGGCCCTGCGCCTGCGCCAGGGCGCTGCTCCCGCCACGGGCGTCGCTGCTCGCCCACCCCTCCCGGTCCATGCAGGCAGGGGTGGTCTGGCCCCCGCCGTCGGCGACCCCCGCAGCAACCGCTCCCTGCTGGAGGCGGCCGATGGACTGCCGCCGCCATGACCCCGGACGTGAACGTGCTGGTGGCGGCCTCCCGCTCGGACCATCCCCACCACCGCACGGCCCTCAGCTGGCTGGAGGCCTCCCTCGACGCCTGTGCCCGGGGAACCCGTCTGCGCCTGCTGCCGATGGTGACGGCCGGCTTCCTGCGCCTGGTGACCCATCCGCGGGTGTTCCTGGAGCCCACCCCGCTGGAGGCCGCCCAGGAGTTTCTGGGGGCGGTGCTGGCCGCTGACGGCGTGGAGCTGCTGCCGCTCGGATCGGAATGGCCCCTGCTGGATCCGCTCTGCCGACGGCACCAGCTGGTGGGCAACACCATCAGCGATGCCTGGATCGCGGCCGCCGTGCTGGCCCGTCAGGAATGTCTGGCCACCTTCGATCGCGATTTCCTGCGGCTGCTGCCGCCGCGCCGGCTGCTGCTGCTGGAGACCTGAGGGGCCCGGGCCGAGCGGGCGCGGCGCGATGGAAAGGCGCAACCATCAGGCCCAGGCCGATCTGGATCTGGCCAGGGTGAGCGCCTCCGCGGGCCATCCCGAGTGGGCCTGCTTCGCCTGCCACCAGGCGGTGGAGAAGGCGCTGAAGGCTCTGCATCTGCACAGTGGTCAGCAGGTGTGGGGCCACGGGCTGGGCCGTTCGTTCAGGTCGAGCGTGGTACGCAAGGGATTCCATGACCCGACCAGCAACGACGGGCACTACGAGCGGCTGGAGGCGGATGGACTGAGTGAATGGCATCCGGCCTTTCTGGCGTTGGCGACCACGCTGGAGGGCTGCGCCAGACGGTATGCGCACTACTGCCGGCGTTACCGGCCACGCGCCAAGCCGGCAGCGAGAAGCCGCTGGGGGCGCAGGCTGCTGCAGCGGGATGGGGGCAGTGGCGGGAGAGGGTTCGCCGCCCACCGGGTGGCTGTGGGCCAGCAGGTGCTGCCGTGGGCCAGCGGCGGAGGGGAGTTGCCGTTGCCGATGGAGTGGCACCGGTGGGCGGAGGCGTTCAGACGGGCCAATGGAGCACGAGGGAACCAATGGGAACGGATCTGAAAGGAAAGGACGACTTCTGAGGTGAAGCGGAAACGCGAGCTGCTGCCAGCGGCGGCCAGGCGAGAAGAGCACTGGAGCGGAATCCTGCGTCGCAGCGCATGAGGCCTGCCAGAGGCAGGCGACAGGGTGGTCCGATGGCCGGAAGGTACCAGGTATCTCTGCAGCCGATGATGACTGAACAGGAGCGTGGGCCGGGGGTTCAACTGGCTTTGATACGCTTCCTTAACCTACGGCTGTAGCCGAAGGCTGCGGCGGCACCGAAGAAGGGCATGGGGCCGGGGACGGAGGCTGGGGACGGGAGGCGTTGGGCGTAGGCGTATTGTACCGTCTGGCCGATGCCCTGAGCGGAGGCACAGCCAGATTGGCTCGAGCAGCGCGTGTAGCTAACAACCCCGATATTCGACACGTTCCAGGCGAAGTAAGGGCCCTCCGGTATTACCGCTAGTAAGTTCGGCCTCCCCAGGGTCAAATTGACCGATCGCGCAAAGGCGAGCGCATTGGCGCTTGTCCCGCTGGGGTCCCACCACGGTGCCGTATTCAGGTTGGTGAGATCTCGACCATTCACGTTGGTCCCATTCCCAAACGCTGCAGCAGCGGTCGTTTTGATCAACCAGGTGACCCCCGAGTCTCGGTCTGTGGTTTTACAGCCCGCCGCGGCGGTGGTGCCGACAAGAACGCAGGGCTCCAGATCCAGGGCATGAGCCTCAGGCGGCGCCACCAGTTGGGTGGCAGCGGCGCCGCCGGCAAGGGCAAGGGGGAGGGGCAGGGTTTGCGCATCTTTGGTGGCCGTGGGCCGGCAGGAGGGTGGCTCATGCCTCTGATTTCCACCCATTGTTCATCAAGTTCTCAGTCTTGGCGGTGCCTGTCCCTGCTTTGTAACAAATGTGTCTGCTGGTCTGAACGCGCGGTGGCCGGGGAGAGCCCATCGACCACGAGCCCCAGGATCGGCGGCTGGGCCGCGTCGATGCCACAACCCTCGGCCGGTGCCCCAGTGACTTCAAGCAGCGCTGCGCTGCACGGGAAGCGCAGGCGACCAAAGCCACGCCACCTCGGTGTTCCTCACACCCCCCAGAGGTCGTTCATCTCCAGCGCCAACCCGGCAACGTCTTCGCCACCCTCCAGCCGGGCGGGGTTCTCCAGACGCTCCGCCATGCCACTCCGGCCGCCCCGCCAGATCTCCACCGCCCGCTCCTCGGGCAGCAGCAGCCAGCCCAGCCGGGCGCCATTGGCCTGATACAGCCCCATCTTGCGCCGCAGGTGGCCCACCCCCCGCGGACCTTGATCGCTGGGGCTTGCGAGCTCCACCACCAGGTCCGGGCACAAGGGCGGGAACCCACGACGCTCCTGGGCCGTGAGCGATCGCCAGCGTTCCTCCCGCACCAGGGAGGCATCGGGGCTGAGCACCGAGCCATCCGGCAGACGAAACCCACCGGAGCTGTCGAACACTTTCCAGCCGCCGCAAGCCCTCGAGAAACGCTGCAGCTGAAACAGGAGCTCGCTGTTGCGGCTGCTGGTCTCCCCTCCCGTCGGCGTCATGGCGATGAGATGGCCATCGGCATCCAGCTCCAGCACCGCGTCCGGGTTGGCCTGGCAGACCCGCTCGAATTGCGCCGGGGTGAGCCGCAGATCCCATGGCAGCCGCAGGGGCTCCAGCTCCGGCGCCGGCTGGGGGGATGGGGCTGGTGGTGGGGGCGCGGATGCCAGGGTCATCGGCGCGGTGGCGTCCTTCCCTGAGCCTAAGGGCGGCAATCGGCTCCGTGGGCAGCGAAGCGATTCCGAGGGCCGCCGACTCCCAGCGGATCCAGGTTGCAGAAATCTGCATGGCTGGGTTCTTGCGCACCACACTCGATCAGAACGTCGACCTGCTGGCGGAAGCCACCTGCTGGAGCAACTGGGAGAGATGGGTTTTGGCCTGATGCACATTGACCAGGCGCTCAGCCGACCGCTGGCTGGGGCTGGGGCGGGACGGTCCGCCAGGCCCCTGGCGACAGGGGAGAGTCCCGGTAGATTCCGGCCCAGTCGTCCCCCGCCGCCGATGCTCGCCGTTGCCGTCCTGGCCGCCGGGAAAGGGACACGCATGAAGAGCGCCCTGCCCAAGGTGCTCCAGCCCCTGGCCGGCGCGACGCTGGTGGAGCGGGTGCTGGACAGCTGCCGCCTGCTCTCCCCCGACCGGCAGCTGATGGTGGTGGGCCACCAGGCCGAACGTGTGGAGCGCACCCTCGCGCGTGTGGAGGGTCTGGAGTTCATCCGGCAGGAGCCCCAGAACGGCACCGGCCACGCCGTGCAGCAGCTGCTGGAACCGCTGGCGGGCTTCGAGGGGGAGCTCCTGGTGCTCAACGGCGACGTGCCGCTGCTGCGGCCCGAGACCCTCGACAAGCTCCTGAGCCGCCACCGGGAGAGCGGCGCCGCGGTGACCCTGCTCAGCGCCAGGCTGGCCGATCCCACCGGCTACGGCCGCATCTTCGCCGACTGGACGGGGCAGGTGGAGGCGATCGTGGAGCATCGCGACTGCAACCCTGAGCAGCGCCGCAACGACCTCACCAATGCCGGCATCTACTGCTTCGACTGGGCGAAGCTGGCGGCGGTGCTGCCCCAGCTGAGCAGCGACAACGACCAGGGGGAGCTCTATCTCACCGACACGGTCGCCCAGCTGCGGCCGGCCATGCATCTGGAGGTGATCGACCCCGACGAAGTGGCCGGCATCAACGACCGTCAGCAGCTGGCCCACTGCGAGGCGGTGCTCCAGGACCGGCTGCGGCGCCACTGGATGGCGGAGGGCGTGACCTTCATCGATCCGGCCAGCTGCACCCTGAGCGAGCAGACCCGCTTCGGCCGCGACGTGCTGGTGGAGCCCCAGTGCCACTTCCGTGGTGCCACCACGGTGGGCGACGGCTGCCGCATCGGACCGGGCTGCCTGATCGAGGACAGCCACCTGGGCGACGGAGTGGAAGTGCTCCACTCGGTGCTGCGCGACAGCCGCGTGGCCGGCGGCTGTCTGATCGGTCCCTTCGCCCATCTGCGCGGCGGCACCGACGTGGCGGCCGGCTGCCGGATCGGCAACTTCGTGGAGGTGAAGCACAGCCGGCTGGGGGAGGGCTGCAAGGCCAGCCACCTCAGTTATCTCGGCGACGCCGAACTGGGCAGCGACGTGAACATCGGCGCCGGCACGATCACCGCCAATTTCGACGGGGTGCGCAAGCACCGCACCGTGATCGGCAGCGGCAGCAAGACCGGCGCCAATTCCGTGCTGGTGGCACCGATCACCCTCGGCGAGGGGGTGACGGTGGGGGCAGGCTCCACCCTCACCAAGGACGTGCCCTCCGGGGCCCTGGCCCTGGGCCGGGCACGGCAGCTGGTGAAGGAGAACTGGACCGCCGACCTCGCGCGGCAGCAGCAGGGGGTGGCGGGCTGAGTCCGGGAGCCCGGCCCCGAGCCACCTGGCCTAGTCTCAGCTCAGGATTCACCTGAGACCATGGCCGCCAATCCCGTCATCTGGTTCGAGCTCTACGTGACCGACATGGATCGAGCCCGGCGGTTCTACGAAACCGTGTTCGACCTGAAGCTGGAGCCCCTGCCGGATGCGGGCATGGAGTACTGGACCTTCCCGATGGACGACGACGGGGTGGGCGCCGGCGGCGCCCTGGCGAAGATGGAGGGGATGGCCCCCGGCGGCGGCGGCACCCTGGTGTATTTCACCTGCGCCGACTGCGCCCTTGAGGAATCCCGGGTGGAGGCGGCCGGCGGCCGGGTGATCAAGCCGAAGATGTCGATCGGCGCCTACGGCTTCATGAGCCTGGTGCTCGACAGCGAGGGCAACGCCATCGGGCTGCATTCCCAGGTCTGAGGCTCATCCACCGCGGCGCCAGGCGTGGAAGCGCTCCAGCAGGGCCAGGGTCCGCTGGGGTGCGTGGGCCTTCTTCCAGGCGCCGGCCACGTACTTGTTGGCTTCGGCCAGGGTGGGATAGGCGTGGATCGTGCCCATCACCTTGCCCAGGCCCAGGTTGTGCTTCATGGCCAGCACGAATTCCGCCAGCAGTTCGCCCGCATGCTCGGCCACGATCGTCACCCCCAGGAGCGTGTCCCGGCCGGGCACCGTGAGCACCTTCACGAAGCCCGTCTCCGCCGACTCCACAATGGCCCGGTCCAGATCGGCCAGCGCGAAGCGGCTGACCTCGAAGGGCACCCCCTGGGCCCTGGCCTCGGCTTCGTTCAGCCCCACCCGGGCCACCTCCGGATCGGTGAAGGTGGTGCGGGGGATCACGCGGCCATCCACGGCGAAGCGGAGCGGATCGAACAGGCCGTTCACCGCCGCATACCAGGCCTGGTGGGCCGCGGTGTGGGTGAACTGCCAGGGGCCGGCCACGTCGCCGGCCGCCAGGATGTTGGGGAACAGGATCTGTAGATGGGAGCTGGTGTCGAGGCTGCGCCCGTCGGTGGGAATCCCCAGATCCTCGAGACCAAAGCCCTCCAGCCGGGCGCGGCGACCCACGGCGCAGAGCAGGTCGTCGGCCTCTGCGCTGCCGCTGCCGTCGCCGTCCTCGTACAGCACCCGCACACCGCCCGCCGGAGCGGGCTCCAGCCGCTCCACCCGGCAGCCGGTGCGCACCCGCACGCCATCGCGCTCCAGTACCTGCCGCACCAGATCGCCCGCCTCCGGGTCCTCCCGGGGCAGCAGCCGCGGATTGCGCTGCAGCAGGGTCACCGGCAGGCCCAGCCGGGCCAGGGCCTGGGCCAGCTCGCAGCCGATCGGCCCGCCCCCCAGCACCACCAGGGACGGGCGGGGTGACGGGTGCTCGGCCAGCGCGTCCCAGAGGGTCTCGCTGGTGAGCACCCGCACCGTCGCGATGCCGGGAATCGGTGGGATCACCGGCGCGGCACCGGTGGCCAGCACGATCGCGCGGCCCGTGAGCACCTGCTCGCTTCCGTCGGGGCCGCGGATCGCCACCGCCCAGGGGCTGAGCAGGCGGGCATGGCCGAGGCGCACGTCCACCCCCAGGGCGGTGTAGCGCTCCACGCTGTCGTGGGGGGCGACGGCCGCCACCTTGGCGCGCACCCGCGCCAGCACCCGGCGCAGATCCACCGCTGGCTCCTGGGGGCTGAGGCCCCAGCGGTCGGCATGGCGCAGGCGGTGGGCGAGCCGGGCCGTGCTGATCAGGGCCTTGCTGGGCACGCAGCCGGTGTTGAGACAGTCGCCACCCATCCGCTCCCGCTCGATCAGGGTCACCTTGGCCCGCACCGTGGCGGCGATGTAGGCCGTCACCAGACCGGCCGCACCGGCGCCGATCACGATCAGGTTGCGGTCGAACCGACGGGGACGCGGCCAGCGCCGGTAGAGGCGCCAGAGCCGCAAGCGCTGCAGCAGCAGCCGCCCGATCCAGGGCAGGGCCGCCAGCAGGGCGAAGGACCCCAGCAGAGCGGGCGAGAGGATGCCGCTGAGGCCGGTGAGCCGGCCCAGCTGGGTGCCGGCGTTCACGTAGACGATGGTGGCGGGCAGCATCCCCAACTGGGAGACGAGCGCGAAGGAGAGCAGCGGCATCGGGGTGAGGCCCATCAGCAGGTTCACTAGGAAGAACGGAACCACCGGCACCAGCCGCAGGCTGAGCAGATAGGCGGCGCCATCGCGCCGGAAGCCATCCTCGATCGGTGCCAGCCGCTGGCCGAAGCGGCGCCGCACCGGCTCGCGCAGGAGGGTGCGGGCCAGCAGGCAGGCCGCGGTGGCGCCGGCGGTGGAACCCAGTGACACCAGCACGCTGCCCCAGAGCAGGCCGAAGACGGCGCCCCCCGCCAGCGTGAGCACGGTGGCGCCGGGCAGGGAGAAGCCCGCCACCAGCACGTAGAGCAGCACGAAGGCCGAGCCGGCGGCGAGCGGCGACGCCTCCCGCCAGGCCAGCAGCCGCTCGCGCGAGGCCTGCAGCGCGGCGAGATCGAGCTGGCGCTGCCAGCCCAGGCCGAAGAACAGGGCCACGGCGGCCAGCACCAGGACGATGGCCAGAAGCCGCCGCAGGGAAACGGCCGGAGTGTCCTCGGGAGAGGGTGTGGTCATGGCTGGCGCCTCAGGCGGGATGGATCGGCGGCGGGCGCTGGATCACCGGCGCCGCGGCGGCGAGGATCTCGGCGCGATCCCCGCGCAGGGGCGGATAGATGCGCTGGCCGTTGATCTGGCGCTTGCTGCGCTTGGCGCTTTCGCCGCTGGCGACGACCCGGCGCTCCCAGCCCTCGGTGTAGAGCGCTCCGCTGGGGCCGAGATCGAGGATCGTGGTGTACCAGTCGATCCGCAGCGGCAGCAGCGGCAGGCCGAGCAGATCGCAGACCGCGTTGTGGCCGGCGAAACGGCCCATGGGCCGGCTGTGCTGACAGGACATGACCGAGTCGTGTCCCTCGTCCACCGGGGCGCGGGCCCCGTCCCCGGCGGCGAACACGTCCGCGACCCCCTCGACCCGCAGGAACCCATCCACCGGCAGGCGCCCGAGCGGATCGCGGGCGACAGGAAACGCCCCGGTGAGCGGGCTGGCCTGCAGACCCGCGCACCAGATCAGCGTCTGCGCCGGGATCGTCTCTCCGGAAGCGAGCTGGATCCCCGCGGCATCGATCGCGACCACCCGCGCCCCCAGCCGCCGCTCGATCCCCAGTCCCTCCAGGGCCGTCTCGATCACCGGGCGCGACGAATCACCCATGTCGGAACCCACCTGTGGATTGTGATCCACCAGCACGACCCGCGGAGATGGACCCCGGACGGCCCGCTCCCGGACGGCCCGCAGGCGAGCCGGCAGTTCGCAGGCGGTTTCGATCCCGGTGAGGCCGGCCCCCACCACCACGGCCGTGAACCGGCCGGGCGACTCCGGCCGGTCGGCCAGGGACTGCAGATGCCCCTCCAGCCGGGCGGCGGTGTCATAGGTGTCCACGTCGAAGCCATGGTTGGCCAGACCGGGAATCGGCGGTCGCCGCAGCTGGCTGCCGAGGGCGAAGACCAGCCGGTCCCAGGGGAGCTGCCGCACCCCGTCCTGGCTGCGGACGCTGACCACCCTGGCCGGCAGGTCGATGTGGGTCACCTCGCCGATCAGGCTGCGGACCCCGGCCGGCTCGAGCACCACCTCCAGCGGGACCCGGGCCTGTGAGAGATCGGACTCGTAATTCCGCACCCGGATGGAATGGAAGCCATCGCGGTTGACCAGCAGCACCTCCACCGCTTCCGGAGCGATGCCGCAGGCGTCGAGCTGACGGGCCGCGGAGAGCGCACTCCACAGCCCGGCGAAACCGCCGCCGAGCACCAGGATCCGCTGGGCAGGCATCAGGCGTCTCCGGCGATGGGTGCTGGCATCACCGCGGCGGATCGGCGGAACCCGAGCCTATCCAGCCAGCCTGGTGTCCAGAGGTCCGGCACTTCCTCCACAGCCTCTACGTCCCCTGGCGCCATCCCGATAGCCTCCCCATGGGGCCCCGGCCGGTCGCCTCGGCCGTCTGCAGAGCGACGACGCCATTGGCCACGCCCGTTCGATCGTTGACGCCATCGGTGCTGCGCTGGCCTGTGCCGGCGGCGGTGCGGGCCGCGAGGCGCCCCTGGGGAGCCCAGCTGGCGAAGCAGCGGCCCTCCCGGGGCGCCCTCCATGCCGGCCTCGCCTGGCTGGCACTCGGCTCCCTGATGGTGGCGGGGATCGGCGACCGGGTCACGGCCACCGGCAGGGCCAGCTCAGCCACTTCCGGGCGCAGGGCTATGCCTTCGCCTCGATGAACTACCTCCTCGTGCCGGCGGCGACGGTGGAGCAGCAGGCCGCCGATGTGGCCAGCGCCCTGGCCTGGCCGGGCAGGCCCGACGAACCGGCGACGGGGGTGGTGGACGCCTGGCTGAGAGCCCTCCTCCAGCGCTGAGGGGCGAGGCGACCGCAGGCCTCAGCGAACCATTTGTGACGAAATCGGCCGCCCCGACTGCCTCCGGAGATGACCGTTGCTGCATTGGGGCAGGTCGCTGATCCGACCCCCCCTCTGCTTCTCCCGCTGATCCGTTCGAGCCATGCCAAACGGAAAACCCAACATCCTCATCCTCTGGGGTGACGACATCGGCCAGAGCAACCTGAGTTGCTACAGCGACGGTCTGATGGGCTATCAGACCCCCAACATCGACCGGGTCGCCAGGGAAGGCGGCCGCTTCATCCACTACTACGCCGAGCAGAGCTGCACCGCCGGCAGGGCCGCCTTCATCTCCGGCCAGAGCGTGTTCCGCACCGGCCTCAGCAAGGTGGGCCTGCCCGGCGCCGAGCTGGGCTACCGCACCGAGGATCCCACCATCGCCGGCCTGCTCAAGCCGCTGGGCTATCGCACCGGCCAGTTCGGCAAGAACCATTTCGGCGACCGCGACGAGCACCTGCCCACCAACCAGGGCTTCGATGAGTTCTTCGGCAACCTCTACCACCTCAATGCCGAGGAGGAACCGGAACTCCCGGATTACCCCAATCCCCACGACTTCCCCGAGTTCCGCAAGAACTACGGCCCCCGCGGCGTGCTGCACAGCTGGGCCAACGCCGACGGCACCCAGCGGATCGAGAACACCGGCCCGCTCACCAGGAAGCGGATGGAGACCTGCGACGAGGAGTTCCTGGCGGAGGCCAAGCGGTTCATCCGCGATGCGGTCGCCTCGGGAGAGCCCTTCTTCGTGTGGTTCAACACCACCCACATGCACTTCCGCACCCATGCCCGACCCCAGGACGTGGGCCGCAGCGGGCGCTGGCAGTCGGAGTATCACGACGTGATGCTCTATCACGACGACTGCATCGGCGAAATGCTCGATCTGCTCGATGAGCTGGGCGTCAGCGACGACACGATCGTGATGTACAGCACCGACAACGGCCCCCACATGAACAGCTGGCCGGATGCGGGCATGACCCCGTTCCGCAGCGAGAAGAACACCAACTGGGAAGGGGCCTACCGCGTTCCGGCCCTGGTGCGCTGGCCGGGCCACATCGCCCCCGGCACCCTTTTCACCGACATCGTCAGCCATCTCGACTGGCTGCCCACCCTCCTGGCGGCGGCGGGCGAGCCGGACATCAAGGAGAAGCTCAAGGCCGGCCATCAGGCGGGCAGCCGTCACTACAGGGTGCATCTCGACGGCTACAACATGCTCGAGTACTGGACGGGCAAGACCGACAAGAGCCCAAGGATCGAGTTCTTCTACTTCTCCGACGACGGCGATCTCACCGGCCTGCGCTACGACAACTGGAAGTTCGTGTTCATGGAGCAGCGCTGCCCCGGCACCTGCCAGATCTGGGCCGAACCGTTCACCGTGCTGCGCCTGCCCAAGATCTTCAACCTGCTCACCGATCCCTACGAACGGGCCGACATCACCTCCAACAGCTACTGGGACTGGATGCTGGACCACGCCTTCGCCCTGGTGCCGGCCCAGCGGCTCGTCGGGGAGTTCCTGCAGACCTTCCAGGAGTTCCCTCCCCGCCAGAAGGCCGCCAGCTTCTCTCTGCAGGATGTCCTGGCGAAGATGGCGAGCGGGGCCAGCGGCGGCGCCTGATCGCCCACCGCCGACCATGACCCCTGCCGCCCCCCGCTCCGCCGTCGCTTCCCAGCGCAGCTCCGGCCGTCCCGGGGGGCGGCCGCCCGCCCGGGACATGGTGTGGATCCCGGGGGGCTGCTTCAGCATGGGCTCCGATGCCCACTACCCGGAGGAGGCTCCGGCCCACCGGGTGCGGGTGGGGGGCTTCTGGATCGATCGCGCCCCGGTCACCAACGCCCAGTTCCTGAAGTTCGTGAAGGCGACGGGCCATGTGACCCTGGCGGAGCAGACAGCCGATCCGGCGCTCTATCCCGGTGCCCTGCCGGAGCTTCTGGCGCCCGCCTCGATCGTCTTCGTACCGCCGCCCGGCCCGGTGGGCACCGGCGATCACTACCGCTGGTGGCAGTACGTGAAGGGGGCGGACTGGCGCCATCCCGAGGGGCCCGGCAGTTCGATCCGGGGGCGGGAGCACCATCCGGTGGTGCACGTGGCCCACCGGGACGCGGCGGCCTACGCCGCCTGGGCCGGCAAGGCGCTGCCCAGCGAGGCGGAGTGGGAGCGGGCCGCCCGCGGCGGCCTCGAGGCCAGCGAATTCGCCTGGGGTGAGGAGCTCCATCCGGGCGGAGTGCCCATGGCCAACACCTTCCAGGGAGACTTCCCCCACCACAACAGCCGGTTCGATGGCTGGGAGCGCACCTCGCCGGTTGGCTCCTTCCCGGCGAACGGCTACGGCCTGCTCGACATGATCGGCAACGTCTGGGAATGGACCGACGACTGGTACGCCGACCATGGCGCCACGGTGCAGAAGCAAAAACAGGCGGGCGGCTGCTGCACGATCGACAACCCCCGCGGTGGCGGCAGGGAGGCCAGCATCGATGAGGGCTCCCAGCACGGCACCATCCCCCGCAAGGTGGTGAAGGGCGGCTCCTTCCTGTGCGCCCCCAGCTACTGCCGGCGCTACCGCCCCGCCGCCCGCATGGCCCAGGGCATCGACACCTCCACCTGCCACCTGGGCTTCCGCTGCATCGTGCGGCCCGCCCTTGCGGAGAGCGCGGGGCGATGAGCGGCACCGAGGCCATGGAAGAGCTGCTGCGAGCCCTGGCCGGGTGGCTTCGCCTCACGCTGGAGATCCTCTCGGTGCTCTGCGTGGCCGCCGGGTTGCTGGCCACCCTGCGGCAGGCCGTTCCGTCCCCCTTCCACCCCCGCAGGCGTCACCGGCCCGCCAGCAGCCTCCGCCTCACCTTCGGCAGCTGGCTGTCGATGGCCCTGGAATTCCAGCTGGGGGCCGACATCGTCTCCACCACCACCGCACCGACGGGCGCGAACCTGCTCCAGCTGGCGGCGATCGCCCTGATCCGCACATTCCTCAACATCTTCCTGGCCCGGGAGATCACCGCGGAACAGCAGCTGGAGCTGGCCCGGCTCTCCTCTGATCGCCTCGAAGGCCCCCCCAGCCCATGACCAACCTCACCAACGAACTGGCCAAGCAACGCAACCGGGCGGCGGCGGAGCGCACCTTGATGGCCTGGATCCGCACCAGCCTGTCCCTGATCAGCTTCGGCTTCGGCCTCGAGAAGATCATCGGCGCGATCGAGCGCACCCGCCTGGGGGAGAGCCGCCATGTCGACGTCAGCGTGCGCCTGCTGTCGATGGGCTTCATCCTCACGGGAATCGTCGCCCTGGGGGCGGCCACGGTGCAGCACAACCGCACCCTCAAACGGATTCGCCGGGATGACTACGTCTACACGGGCAATGAATACTCCATCGGGGTGCTGACCGCCCTGGCATTGATGGTGATCGGCGCGCTCGCCTTCCTGCTGCTCCTGCCGGGCGCCTTCCAGCATGCGACCACCGGCACCCTTCCCCGCTGATCCGGCGCCGCCGGCTCCTTCGTCCCTCCCGCCGCTGCCGTGATGAACCGGACCGTGACGCTTCTGGTCAGTGCCACCCTGTTCATGATCATGTTCGCCCTGGGGCTCGGGCTGCCCGGCAACCGGTTCGACCTGCTGCGCCATCGCCCCGGCCTGCTGCTGCGGGTGCTGCTGGGGAGCTGCCTGCTGGTGCCGCTGGTGGCGCTGCTGCTGCTGCGGCTGCCGCTCCGTTTCGAAATCGGCCAGTCCACCCGGTTCGCCATCGCCCTGATGGCGGTCTGCCCGAGTGCGCCGCTCACCCTGCGCAAAGCCGGCAAGGCCGGAGGCAGCCGCCAGCTGGCGGCCCATCTGCAGGTGGCGGCCGCCCTGGCGGCGATCGTCTCGATTCCTCTGATGGCCAGGGTGTTCACCGGCGCCTACGGGATCGAGGGCTGGCAGATCACACCAGAGCAGGTGGCCGCTCAGGTGGGCAAGGCCCAGATCCTGCCGCTGGCCTGCGGCCTGCTGCTGCGCCGCTGGCAACCGGCCTGGGCCGGACGCTGGGAGGGGTTCTTCGATCGGCTGGCGAACCTGCTGCTGCTGCTGCTGGTGCTGGCCGTGCTGGTGAAGACCGGCCCCCTGCTGCTTCCCTTCATGGGCCGGAACCTGCCGGCGATGGGCCTGATGATGGTGATGGTGCTGACCAGCCTGGCGATCGGCTGGCTGGCTGCCGGTCGCGACCCCCAGGAGCGCACCACGGTCTCTCTGGTCACCTCCATGCGCAATCCGGGTCTGGCACTGCTCTTCGCCGAAACCTTCGCCAAAGGGATGGAGGGGCTGAAACTGGCGATCTTGATCTACCTGCTCGTCACCGTGATCCTCGGGATCCCGTTCCTGCGCTGGAGCCGGGGAGCGGACGAGCACCGGCTAGAAACTTGAGCCTGGGTTGGTCTGGGTTGGTCCTTGAAGGTGCTGCCATCGACGGGAATGGGTATCCGATCACGCCAAGAGTTGGCCGACAAGGGAGGATGCCCAGCGGGTCCTTGATCTGCAGGTCGACGTACAGATCCCGAAGAAGAACAAAATTCCGAAGACAACGGTCCCAGAGGATTACTCGTCCTTCAGGATGAGATCAGAACCGGAATGATGCCAATCGGTTTGCAGACAGGCTGGTGCGCCGGTGAAGATCGCATAATGGCGAATGATTCCGTCATCTGCCTGTGGGAATTGATGTCCTCCTGTCGCGGATGGCCTCTCGGCTGCGTCACCCATGGGCCGGCTGGCTGGTGGCGGTGGCGCTCGGGATGGCGGCCTGCACCTCTCCGCAGGAGAAGCCACCCGCCCCTCTGGCGGTGACGGTGGAAACGGCCGGCAGCTTCGATTTCCCCGAGCAGATCGCCACCATCAGCACCCTCGAAGCCCCGGAGGAGGTGAACCTGGCCGCCCAGGCCGGGGGGCGCATCCAGAGCCTGCAGGTCCGGCAGGGGGATGCGGTGCGCAGGGGTCAGCTGCTGGTGGTGCTCGACCAGACCCAGCTGCAGGAGGAAGTCAGGGCCCTCCAGGGGCAGCGCAATGAGAGTCTGCTGAACTACCGGCGATTCGAATACCTCGTCAGGCAGGGGGCGGCCAGCCCCATCCAGCGGGACGCCCTGCGCCAGAATTTCGTGGCAGCCGATGCGGCGCTCCGGGCCAAGCAGGCCGATCTGGCCTACAAGGATCTGCGGGCCCCGATCGACGGTGTCGTCGGTGACGTGACGGTGAAAGCGGGGGATGTGATCCGCGCCGGCACCCCCTTCACCACCATCCAGCGCACCTCGAAACTCCTGGCCCGCCTGGAGGTGCCCGCCCGCTACGGCCAGCGTGTGCGGATCGGACAGGCGGTGATCCTCGACGGGCCGGCGGGGAATGGCGAGGTGGAGGGAAGGGTGGTCTCGATCGACCCACGGGTGAACGATGCGACCCAGGCGTTTCTGGTGAAGGCGGCGTTGCGCAACCCCGAGGGCCGCTTCCGTAACGGCGAGCGCCTCCGCACCCGCCTGGTGATTGGCCAGCGCCCCCAGCTGGCGGTGCCGGCGCTGGCGGTGACCCGGAGCAGCGGCAAGGCATTCGTGTTCGTGGTGGGCAACCGGGCCGAACTGGAACGCTTTCCCGGCAACGCCACGGTCCAGAAACTGCGGGCGCTGCCACCGGGCACCCGTTTCGCCCTGCAGAAGCCGGTGACGCTCGGACCGCTGCAGGACAGCCGCTACCCGGTGCTCAGGGGGCTCGACACCGGCCAATCGGTGATCGTGAGCAACCTGGCGAGCCTGCGGCACGGCACTCCGGTGACTCCCCAACGACCAACCCTGAAGAACTGACTGCGGAGATGAACGCTTCCGAGCCACCCCCTGAAGAGCGACTGGCGGCATTGGAAGCCGCCGTGGCGGCCCTCAGCGAGCGTCTCACCAGCCTCTCGGCCCAGGTGCAGCAGCACGAAGGGTCCCTCAATCTGGTCGCGGATGTGGCCCGCTACGGCCCACTGCGGGATCTGCTCGCCGCAGGGAGATTTCAGGAGGCCGATGCAGAGACGGCGAAGGTGCTGTTCGAGAGCATCAACACCACCCTCGAGGACGTCACCCCGGAGGAGATCGCGACGTTTCCGGCCGGTCCCCTGCGCATCATCGATCAGCTGTGGCGAAGCCACAGCGACGGACGGTTCGGCTTCCGTGTTCAGGAGACCCTCTATCGCTCCCTGGGCGGCACCCTGGACACCCTGATCGCGCAGGATCTCGATCTCTACAGGGCCTTCTGCGAGCGCGTCGGCTGGCGCCCTCACGAAGGCAGCGGCGGTCCCGACGACTCCGACGACCCCGCGGCGATGCCGGTCGGGGCGCTGCCGCGGCGCTGCTGGTTCAGCTCCTACGGCATGAAGATCACCAATCTGCTGATGGCCCGGCTGATCACCGCCGGCCTCGGGGCCTGAGCCGATCCTCCGGACGGCGGCGATGGGAGGCCGCGCGCCGGCGGGCCGACTGACTGATCACGGCGAAACCTCCACCGATGGCGGCACCGAGGCCGGCGCCGATCTGGGGATAGGACCTGTAGAGGTTCTGGTAGAAGCGGCTTTCATAGCGGAATCTGCCCACGTCGGGCTGACCGAGGTAGGAGAAGGTGATGCCGGCCAGCCCCCCGAGCACCGCGGTCACCACGGCGGCGAACCCCACCAGACGCCAGTTCATGGGTCCACCGGCGCGATGGGTTCGGCCGGCTTCGGAGCCTCCGCGTCCTTCAGGAGATACCGGTGCTCCAGGCCCTTGATCACGACGAAGAGCACCGGCGCCACTCCCAGGCTGAGCACGGTGGCCACGAGATAGCCGCCGAAGCTCACCGTTCCGATCGACCAGCGGCTGATCGCCCCCGCACCGGAGGCCACCATCAACGGGATGTAACCGACCAGGCCCGAGGAGGCGGTCATCACGATCGGCTGGAAACGCACCTTGGCAGCGGCAATGGCCGCCTGGCTGATCGACATGCCGAGGCGGAGATACTCATTGGCCTGCTCGACGATGAGGATGGCGTTCTTGCTGGCCATGCCGATCAGCATCAGCAGACCCACCTGGGCGAAGATGTCGTTGCTGATCACCGGCCAGAAACTGCCGGCCTGCAGGACGGTCGCCCGGAACCAGATCGCCGCCATCGCCCCCAGCGCCGCCAGAGGCACGGTGAGCAGGATGATCAAGGGGTCCACATAGCTGCCGTACTGCGCCGACATCACCAGGAACACCAGCACGGTCGCCAGGGCGAAGATGGCGCCCGTGGCTCCACCGGCTGAACGTTCCTCCAGGGAGAGGCCGGTCCATTCGTAGCCGAAGCCAGGATCGAGCACCTCCGCCGCCACGGCCTCCATGGCGGCGATGCCTTGACCGGAACTGAAGCCAGGCCCAGGCGTGGCCTGGATCTTGATCGCCTCGTAGACGTTGTAGCGGGTGATCGTGGGTGGGGCGACGAAGGGCTCAATGGCCACCACATCCCTGAGCTGCACGAGCGCCCCCCGGCGGGAACGCACGAAGAAGGATCCGATCACGGAGGGATCTCTGCGGTACTCGCCATCGGCCTGGATGTAGACCCGGTACTGGTCCTTGTCGAGGACGAAATCGTTGACGTATTTCCCGCCCAGGTAGGCCTGAAGGGTGCCGAACACCTGGTTGATGTCCACATCAAGGGACTTGATCAGATCCCGATCGACCCGGATGGACAGCTGCTCGACCCCCGGGGTGAAGGTGGTGATGACGTTCCCCTTCTCGAATTCCGGTCGCTGCCTTGCCGCGGCGATCATGGCGTTGAGGTTCCTGAGCAGCGCCTCGGTGGGCAGACCGGCACGGTTCTGCAGCTGAAACTCCAGGCCCCCGGTGGCCCCCACCCCATCGACGGGGGGAACGTTCGTGGCGAAGGCCAGGGATCCCTTCACCTCCTGCTTGAGCCGCTGATTCAACCGGGCCAGGATGCTGAACACGGACTGATCCGGATTCGGTCGCTTGTCCCAGGCGCTGAGGCGGATGAAGAACAGATACTTGTTGTAGCTGTTGCCTTCCAGCCCGAATCCCGCCGCGCCGAGATAGCTCTCGACCTCGGGCCTGAAGTCAGCCAGAATGCCGTTCACCTGCTCGACCTGCTTCTGGGTGTAGCCAAGGGACGCACTGGGAGGAGCCTCGCCGAGCAGAATCATCAGTCCCTGGTCCTCCTCGGCGATGAAGCCTGTGGGCACGATGCGCAGCATCATCACCGTGGCCAGCAGCCCCACCACGAACAGCGCCACCACCACGTAACGGATCCGCACCAGCCTCTCGATCGTTCGTCCATACCAGGCGAAGAGGGCCGCAAAGCCACGGTTGAACGGGCGAAAGATCCAGCCGAACAGGAACTCGATCAGCCGGTCACTGGCCGCCGGCGGTGAGCCTTCGGGCTTGAGGAACAGGGCCGCGATCGTGGGTGAGAAGGTCAGGGCGTTGAAGGTGGAGAAGACGATCGCCGCCGCCAGGGTGATGGCGAACTGGCGGTAGACGATGCCGGTGGTGCCTGGAAAGAACGACACCGGGATGAACACCGCGAGCTGCACCAGTGCCGCGGTGATCGTCGGGGCGGCCAGCTCGTTCATCGCATCGAGCGCCGCCTGCATCGGCCGCATCCCCTGGCCGAGCTTGTCCTTCACGGCCTGCACGATCACCACGGCATCGTCGGTGACGGTGCCGATCGCCAGGATGATGCCGAACATCGTCAGCTGGTTGAGGCTGAAGTCGAACCCCAGCACCAGGGCCATGGCGCCGATCATCGCCACAGGCATGGCCAGCGCCGGGACGATCGTGGAGCGCCAGTCCTGCAGGAACAACAGGATCGTGAGCACCGCCATCACGATCGCCTGAAACAGGTTGGAGGTCACATCCCGCAGGGATGTGGTGACGAACAGGGTGGAGTCGTAGGGGATCTCGTAACGCAGGCCGGGCGGGAAATCGGCCGACAGCTTCTCCACCAGGGCTTTCACCCGGGTGCCGGTGTCGAGGGCATTGGCCCCGGGCAGCTGGTAGAGGGCCAGACCCGCCGAGGGACGGCCGCCGAGGGTGGCGATGAGGTCATAACTCTCGGCGCCGAGGTCAACCCGTCCGATGTCGCTGATCTTGGTGGTTTCCCCGTCCGGGCCGACCTTGACGATCAGATTCTTCGCATCCTCGACGCTGTTGAAGCGGCTCTCGGCCTTCAGGGGGATGGCGATCTCCTGTCCGGGACGCATCGGCTCCTGGCCGATGCGCCCGGCACCCGACTGGATGTTCTGTTCCTTGAGCGCCTGCTCCACATCGAGCGGGGTGAGGCTGTAGGCGGCGAGTTTCTGGGGATTGAGCCAGATACGCAGGGCGAACTTCCGCTCACCGATGATGGTCGTGTTGCCGATGCCGGGGATGCGGCGCACCTCATCGATCAGGTTCTGGTCGATGTAATTGCTGATGAACAGGGGGTCGTACAGGGGCTCACCCTGAGCATCGGTATCCGAGTAGAAGCCGAAGGCCAGCAGCAGGCTCGGAGATGCGGCCTCCACCGTCACGCCCGTCTGCTTGACCACATCCGGAAGGGACGGCGTGGCCTGACTCACCCGGTTCTGGACGTTGACCTGGGCGATGCTCCGGTCGACCGCCACCGGAAAGGCCACCGTGATGTTGGCGATTCCGTCGGAAGAGGTGTTCGAGGACATGAAATTCATGTCCTCGACACCGTTGATCTCCTGCTCCAGCACATTGGTGACGGTGTCGACCGTTGTGCGCGCGTCGGCACCGATGTTCACCGCCGTGACGTTCACCTGGGTGGGCGCCAGCTGGGGCAGTTTCTCCAGCGGCAGCAGCGGGATCGCGATCGCTCCCATGATCAGGATCACCAGGGAGCACACCGTGGTGAGCACCGGGCTGCGGATGAAGCGATCCGAAAGGCTCACCGGGGTGGTCTCCGTTCTGGGCGCCGCCGCCGCAACAGCCGCCGGAGCGCCTGGATCTCAGCCACCGGGAGCCCCTCCAAGGGAATCCTCGCAAGGTAGCGCCGAACCCATCGGCCACCTGCCGGAGACGATCGCTGGGCCCACAGGGCGACCTGTCCTGACGACGTGTCACCGCTAGGAAGGGCGATGGAGCCCTTCGTGCCGCCATGTCCGCACCCGGAACCCGGCCCTACGCCCCGTTGCTGCTGGCGGCGGTGGCCACCCTGGTCTCCATGGCCCTGCCCGCGCCGTTCAGCTTCCTCCTCTCGAGCGGAGGCTTCAGCCTGTTGATCCTGCTCCAGATCAAGCTGCTGGCAGGGGAGGGAAGCACCCACACCACCAACCTGCTCTTCCGGCTGCTGGGCTGGCTGTCGCTGGCCAGCCTCTGGTTGTGGCTGCTCACGCCGGCGGAGGTGCGCAGCTCGGGTCTGCCGCTGCTGGTGATGCTGTCCCTGTTCGAGCTCCAGGCCTTCATCCGTCTGATCGGGCGGCTGAGCCACGAGCGGCGGGTGACCCGGGAAGTGCTGATGGGAGCGCTGGCGGGCTACGTGCTGCTCGGTCTCACGGCGGCTCTGCTGACGGCGCTGGTGGAATCGATCCATCCCGGCAGCTTCAGCGGATTGCCGGAGTCCATCAGCGAGCGCGTGACCGTTCACAACCAACCGGGCACGATGCAGGACGCCCGCTTCATCCATCTCACCTATTTCGCCTTCGTGACCATGACCACCCTGGGGTATGGCGATGTGGTGCCGCTCACCCCGCAGGCGAAACTCCTCAGCATCTGCCTGAGCGTGCTTGGCACCTTCTATCTGGCGGTGAACCTGGGCGTGCTGATCGGCCGCTTCATCCAGGAGGAGCAGGCCGGACCCTGACCCTTCAACCGCGCCGCAGCAGCTGCTGCGGCACCTCCGGGGCGATGCCGGCGGCGTCGAAGGCCGGCTTGAGGCGGTGGCGGAACTCCCGGGCCACCGCCCATTGCCTGAGGGGCTGGGTCTTGATCCAGAGCTTCAGGCGCACGCCGCTCTGCTCCAGCCGCTCCACCCCCAGCAGCTGCGGAGGTTCGAGGATCTGGTCCTTCCAGAGCGGATCCTCCGCCAGGGCGCTGGCCACCTGCTGCAGCAGGACGCAGGCCTGCTGCAGATCGCTGTCCCAGGCAATGTCCACCTCGAAGTTCACCCGCGACCAGTCCTTGCTCCGGTTGATGCTGTCGCGGATCATGCCGTTGGGAATCGTCACCACCTCCCCCTCGCCGCCCCGGAGCTGGGTCTGGACGAGATTCATCGCCTCCACCAGCCCGGCGTGCCCGTTGATCACGATGGAATCGCCGATGGCGAAGCGATCCGTGGCCAGGATCCTGATCCCGCTGATCAGATCCTCCACCAGGCTGCGGGCGAGAAAGCCCATCGCCACGGCCACGATCCCCGCCCCGGCCAGGATCTGGGGCTGGATCCCGAACAGCAGCAGGGTGAGATAGGCCCCCAGCAGGCTTGTGGCCGCGGCGATGCTGCCCTTGAGCACGCGCAGGTTGGTCTCCAGGCGCATGCGTGGCCGCAGCGAGGTGGGATTCAGCGCCTGCGCATCCACCGCCCAGCGATTGAGCCGCCGCACGACCGACCAGGTCAGGCCTCCCTCGAGCAGCACCATGGCAAGCCAGATCACCGGCAGGCCGATGGACTGCTGCATCAGGAAGGCGGCGGCGAGCCGGGTGGTCGGGAACAGACTGAGGGCGAGGATCAACGCCATCACCACGACGGCGATGCGCAGCACCTGCAGCAGCTTCACCAGCAAGCCCGTTCGCCGCAACTGGCGCTCCAGCCGCTGACAGGCCCTGAGGGTCTCCCCTGAGTCCTCGGCGGTGACTTTCGCCGCCTCCTGCTGCCGGCTCAGATCAGCACGGACTTCCCGCGCCCGCCGGTAGAGCCCCTGCAACCGAAGGGTGCACAGGCAGGTGCCCAGGACGCCGAGACCCAGCGTCACCAGGGCGGCGAGGGAGCGACCCCAGGGGTAGGACCGGTTGAAGCTGGCTCCCCAGAGCCCTTCGCTCAGGGTGCCCTCCAGCAGGCCCTTCCACTGCTCCGCCAGGGTCTCCAGGTCGAGGTCGTTGGCGAGGCTGTCCGGCTCGGTGAGGGTGATCAGGGTGACCTGGGGTCTTTTCAGGGTGGGGTCGGCAGGGAGATAGATCACCGGCGTGCGGTTCTTCACCCCGATCCGCAACGAGGGCGTGAGGGGGTGGCGGGACTTGTCGCGCCGGTCGAGCCAGAAGCCCGCCGGCACGCCGTCCGCTGCAGGCGGGGAGGCGTCCAGATGCTTCCCCAGGGCCCTGGAGAGCTTCCCGAGCGTGGTGGCCACGGCCGAGGAGCGCGCCTCCACCCGTGCGGCGGCCTGCTGAGAGCCTTCCCCAGCACCGGGGATGACGGCCAGAGTGATCCTCGGACCGAACGGTGCGAGAGGGGTGTGGGGGGTGAGCACCCGGCTGCACCACAGGCTTCCGCAGCGATGGGCCCGGTCCAGATCCCACCAGTGCCTGCGGGCCGTCGCGGGCAGCGGATCGCCCTTCGCCAGAATTGGAGCGCTCAGGAGCAGCACCAGCAGGAGCACCAGACCCAGGGCGCAGAACCTCGCCCGCCGCAGCGGAAGCCGATGGGTCATGGCGGTGTCCTTCGGTGGTCTGCTCGAGGAAGGGAATACCAGATCGCCGAAGCCTCAGGTCCCTCGCCGCTGGCGGCGCCACTGGGCCGGGGGGCTCCCAGTGAGGCGACGGAAGGCACGGGAGAAGGCCGCCTCCGAGCCGTACCCCACCTCCAGCGCCACCGCCGTCACCGAGTCGTCAGTCTCCAGGAGACGCCGGGAGGCCTCCTGCAGGCGCCAATGGGTGAGGTACTGCATCGGCGGCACGCCGACCACCGCCGTGAAGCGCTCGTGGAAGGCCGAGCGGGAGAGGGCCGCCTCCGCCGCCAGCGCCTCCACGCTCCACTCCCGGGCCGGATCGGCATGCAGCGCGGTGAGGGCACGGGCCAGGGGACCATCCCGCAGGGCGGCCAGCCACCCCGCCATGGCCTGCTCCGGAAGGGCGCTGAGATAGCCCCGCACCGCCTCCACCAGCAGCAGTTCCCCCAGTCGATCGAGGGCGGCGCTCGCCCCGGCCTGGCCCGCCTCCACCGCCGCCATCGCCTGGGTGAGGAGCGGACGCAGGGCCTCGCCAGCCCCGCCGGCCGGCACGGGCAGAAGCCGCGGCAGGGAGCTGATCAGCGGATTGAAGGGCCGCAGGTCGCAGCCCAGGAAGCCACAGGCCAGCACCGTGTCGGCATCGGGATCCAGGTCCCCCGGGGTGATCTCCGTGAGGCCGCGCAGGTGGATCGGCAGGGGCTTGGGCACCTCCCTGGTGGCCCGGTACCAGGCCGGATCGGCCGGTGCCGGCCGCAGGCCGGGGCGGCTGGTGATCACGTGGGCGTCCCCCTGCGGAAAGACCACCGCCTCCCCTTCGGCGAGCGGCACGGGGTCCTGTCCCTCGAGCACCGCCCAGGCCCGTCCACGCACCACGAAGTGGTACTCCATCACGTGCTCCACACCGGGCAGCAGCACCTCCGCCAGTTCCCCCGCCACCGGCGCCGAGGCGGCCCAGCCCTCACCGCCGCTCACCAGATAGAACACGGCACTGCGGAAGCGCAGGCCGCGCAGCAGGTCCGCAAGGGGATCGGTGGCCATCGCTGCGCCGCCTCCGGAACGCCGGACGATCGGTCAACTCTGGGCGACGGACGGGGAAGCGGGGCATGGAGCGCTCCGCGAACACTGGTTCCAGGTCGTCCCCGCGACCTTCCCCATCGACGAGGACCCGAGCATGACCCTCACATCCCTCCCGGCCCCTGATCTGGCCGCGATCAAGACAAGGCAGCAGGCGACGTGGGCCAGCGGCGATTTCGCCGTGATCGGCGTCACCCTCCAGCTGGTGGGCGAGATGCTCGCCGAAGCCGCCGACGTGCGCGCCGGCGAGCGGGTGCTCGACGTGGCCGCCGGCAACGGCAACGCCAGCCTCGCCGCCGCCCGGCGCTTCGCCGAGGTGACCTCCAGCGACTACGTTCCCGCCCTGCTGGAGAAGGGTCGCCGCCGGGCCGAGGCCGAAGGCCTGCCGATCACCTTCGTGACCGGCGACGCCGAGGCCCTTCCCTTCGCCGACGCCAGCTTCGATGTCGCGCTCTCCAGCTTCGGGGTGATGTTCAGCCCCGACCACCGACGCACCGCCGCCGAGCTGTTGCGGGTGGTGCGCCCGGGGGGCCGCATCGCCCTCGCCAACTGGACTCCGGAGGGGTTTCTCGGGGCCCTGTTCCGCACGATCGCCCGGCATCTGCCCCCACCCGCCGGCCTGGAGTCACCGATGCTGTGGGGCAGCGAACCCCACCTGAGGGAGCTGTTCGGGCCGGGGATCGGCGCCCTCAGGACCCAGCGCCAGATCTTCCCCTTCCGCTACCGCTCTGCCGCCCACTGGGTGGAGGTGTTCCGCCGCTTCTACGGCCCCATCCACCGAGCCTTCGCCGCCCTCGATGCCGCGGGTCAGGCCGCCCTGGAGGCCGACCTCCTCGCCCTGCTGGCGGAGTGGAACAGCGCCGGCGCCGGCTCCCTGGTGGTGCCGGCGGAGTATCTGGAGGTGGTGATCAGCCGCCGCTGAGACGAAGCCATGGCCCGTGGGGCGAATCAGTTGTAGCCGAAGCGGCGCACGTACCAGGTCTTCACCAGCTGGGTCAGCACGCAGTAGCTCAGCAGGATCGCCCCCAGCCAGCCGAAGTAGGCCGCCGGCAGGGCCACCATGCCCAGCGCGGCACCGATCGAAGTGAAGGGAAGGGCGATGCCGATGGCCATCACCAGCACGGTGACCAGGGCCATGAACGGCGCCGGGTTGCTCTGCAGGAAGGGGATGCGGGCGGTGCGGATGATGTGCACGATCAGGGTCTGGGTCATCAGGCTCTCCACGAACCAGCCGGTATGAAAGAGAGCCTGCTGCTCCACCGTGTTGGCGGAGAAGACGAACCACATCAAGGCGAAGGTGGCATAGTCGAACAGGGAGCTGATGGGGCCGATCCAGATCATGAACCGGCGAAAATCAGCAACGCTCCATTGACGGGGTTGCTCAAGGTAATCCGGATCGACATTGTCAAAGGGTATGCCTGTCTGGGAGAAATCGTAGAGAAGATTGTTGAGCAGAATCTGGACAGGGAGCATCGGTAGAAATGGAAGAACGATGCTGGCCCCAAGCATGCTGAACATATTGCCGAAGGCGGAGCTTGTGCCCATCTTGATGTACTTGACGATGTTCCCGAAGGTGCGTCGTCCCTCGGCCACACCGGCATTGAGCACGAGCAGGCTCTTTTCCAGCAGCACGATGTCAGCCGATTCCTTGGCGATGTCCACGGCCGTGTCCACGGAGATGCCGATATCGGCTTCCCGCAGGGCGGCGGCATCGTTGATGCCATCCCCCATGAAGCCCACCACATGGCCCCGCGCACGCAGCAGCCGGATGATCCGTGATTTCTGCAGCGGCGAGAGCTTGGCGAAGATCGTGGTCGTCTCCACGGACCCGGCAAGCCTGGCCTCGTCCATGGCCTCGATCTCCGCCCCCACGAGGACACCCTCCACCTTCAGGCCGACGTCCCTGCAGGTCTTGCGGGCGATGACGGGGTTATCGCCTGTGAGCACCTTCACGGCGATCCGCCGTCGGTTCAGCTCCCGTATCGCCTCTGCCGCGGAATCCTTGGGTG
The DNA here is from genome assembly GCA_000708525.1 of Cyanobium sp. CACIAM 14. Taxonomy (GTDB): domain Bacteria; phylum Cyanobacteriota; class Cyanobacteriia; order PCC-6307; family Cyanobiaceae; genus Cyanobium. Next base: position 172,023 of record JMRP01000001.1, on the reverse strand, counting down.
GATCGAGGAAGGCGATCAGGCCCACCAGGGTGAGATCGGATTCATCGGCGAGGGAATAGGGAAGGTTCTGCAGGGGAACCTCCTTGTAGGCCACGGCGATCACGCGCAGGCCATCGTCATTGAGATCCTCGCTCAGCTTCAACACCTGCCTGCGGGTGTCGTCGTCCAGTGGTTGGATGATCGGGCCATCCTTGACGCTGCTGCACACCGCCAGGATCTCCTCGAGGGCCCCCTTGCAGATCAGTTCATGGTGATGGTTCTCCTCCTCCACCACGACCGACATGCGACGACGCTGGAAGTCGAAGGGGATCTCGTCGATCTTCCTGAAGTTCTTCTCCACCTTCAGGGCGGCGTGCATCTCCACATCCTCCAGCACCGCCACATCCAGCAGGCTTCGCAATCCCGTCTGGTAGAAGCTGTTGAGATAGGCCAGTTCGAGCACCTCATCGCAATCCCTGCCGTGAAGGTCAAGGTGCAGCTTCAGCACGATGCGATCCTGGGTGAGTGTACCCGTCTTGTCGGTGCAGAGAATGTTCATCGCACCGAGGTTCTGGATCGAATCGATGTTCTTGACGATCACCTTCTCCTTCGCCATCGCGATGGCGCCTCGCGAGAGGTTGGCCGTCACGATCATCGGCAGCATCTCCGGTGTCAGCCCCACGGCCACCGAGAGGGCGAAGAAGAAGGCTTCCCCCCAGTTCCCCTTGCTGATGCCGTTGATCACGAACACGGCGGGCGCCATCACCACCATGAAGCGCACCAGCAGCAGACTGATATCGCTGATCCCCCGATCGAAGCTGGTGCGGCTGCGCACCCCCGTCACCGTGCGGGCCAGCAAGCCCAGACAGGTGCGCTCGCCCGTCTCCACCACCACCGCCGTGGCCGAACCGCTGATCACGTTCGTGCCCAGGAAGCAGAGGTTCTGCAGCTCCAGGGGTTCCCGCAGCGCCGTCTGGCGCTCCGGCAGGCCGGCATGCTTCTCCACCGGCAGGGATTCCCCGGTCAGCGCAGCCTGACTGACGAACAGGTCCCTGGAGGCGAGCACGCGCACATCCGCCGGGATCATGTCGCCGGCGGAGAGCAGCACAACATCACCGGGCACGAGGCGGTCGATGGGAATCTCCTGCGGCCCGGGGGTTTCGCCGCCCAGGTGCAGACCGAGGTCGGCCGCCAGGGCGGGGCTGATGTCCTTGCGGGCATCGTGGCGCAGCACCGTGGCGGTGGTGTGCACGAGCCGGCGCAGCGCTTCGGCTGCACGGAGCGAGCGGTATTCCTGGGAGAACCGGAGAATCACGCTGAAGAGGATCATCGCGAGGATGATCACCGCCGCCTTGCTGTCCCCGGTCAGCAGCGAAATGGCGGCCAGGGCGGCCAGCAGGGCCACCAGGGGATTGCGGAAGGTGCCCAGCAGCTGCACCACCCAGGAGACGGGTTTCTCGTGGGCGATCAGGTTCGGCCCGACCCTGGCGAGCCGGAGCTGCGACTGGAGCTCGCTCAAGCCGTCTGCAGTGGAGTTCAGCCGTTCGAGGACCTCCTCGGGACTCCGGCGGGCGGCCTCCAGGAGTTCCTGGTTGGCCGATTCGATGGCCGCCGACGCCGGCGCTGCCACGGGGGAACCGGCCGGGTGACGGTTCAGGGAGGGCAAGGGGAACGGGAGCGCCATGGTCGATGGTTCTCAGGCGCCGGTGGCGTCCACCTCCAGGGCGTGCGTGCGGGCCTTCAGGCCCCGGTAGCGCTCGTCGAGATCCTGAAGCATCTCCATAGGGAACATGGGCTGCTCCTGCAGGGCCGGCTGGAACCGCTCCCGGTGCCTCACCAGCAGGTGACCGTCGCTGAGGGCCGTGGCCGTTCCGTAGCGTCTGTGGTTCCCGTCCACCAGCGCCCCCACCCCGAAACTGCTGCCGGCCTCGATGGTCTCGTACAGCAGGCCGTCATCCCACGCGACCTTCACGCGGCCATCGACGACGCCGTAGAGGCAGTCACCCGGCTCTCCGGCCCGGAAGATGACCTCTCCCTCCTGCATCGGGCGCAGCGAACGAGCGTTGGCGAGGTTGCGGATGCTCTGACGTTGGATCCTGGAGGAGCTGGCCATGGGGTGGTGATGGGATGGGAAATGCAGGTGACATCCAGGAAGCCGCCCACGCTAGGCGCGGGAGCCACCATTGGTCATCGAAAGGCTCAGAGGAGAGACCTTCCAGATGGAAGCGGCGTAGTGCCGGATCGAGCGGTCGGAGGAGAAATACCCGCTGCGGGCGGTGTTGAGCAGGGACATCGTCGTCCAGCGGCGGCGATCGAGCCATACCTCATCGACCATGCTCTGAGCCCGGAGGTAGTCGTCGAAATCGGCCAGCACGAAAAACGCATCCTGGCAGCGCAGCTGATCCAGCAGCGGCCGGAACAGTTCCCTGTCACCATTGCTGAAGTGTCCAGCTTCCATCAGGGCCAGGGCCTCCTGCAGCGCGGGAAGGCGCTCCAGCCAGTCCCAGGAACGATAGTGGCCACGAAGGTGTCGGATGTCCTCGGAAGTCTTGCCGAACAGGAAGAAGTTGTCGTCGCCCACCTGTTCGCGGATCTCCACGTTCGCACCATCCAGGGTGCCGATGGTGAGCGCCCCATTCATGGTGAGCTTCATGTTTCCGGTGCCCGAGGCCTCCAGGCCCGCGGTGGAAATCTGCTCGGAGAGATCGGCGGCCGGGTAGACTTTCTCTCCCAGCTTCACATTGTAATCCGACAGGAAGACAACGTTCAGTAGCCCCTCTGCATCGGGGTCGTTGTTGACGACCTCTGCAATTCCGTTGATGAAGCGGATGATCAGTTTGGCCATGGAATAGCCGGGGGCAGCCTTGCCGCCGAAGAGAACCGTGCGGGGCACCATTCCGGTGGTGTCTCCGTGCTTGAGGCGCAGGTACTGAACCACCAACCGCAGGGCGTTGAGGTGCTGCCGCTTGTATTCGTGAATGCGTTTCACCTGCACGTCGAAGAGGCTGGTCGGATCCACCACCTGCTCCCAGCGGCTGGCGATGATCGCCGCCAGCCTGCGCTTGGCATCCTGCTTGCAGGCCTCCCGGCGGTCCAGGAAGACAGGATCGGACCGGAAGGATTCCAACCGCCGCCATTCCTGCTCCCGGGCGGGCCAGTCCTCCCCGATGGTTTCGCGCAGGAGTCCGTTCAGTGCGGGATTGGCCAGGGCCAGCCAGCGGCGCGGGGTGACGCCGTTGGTGACGTTGGTGAAGCGTTCCGGATGGAGGCGGGCGAAGTCGGCCAGCAGTTCCTTCCTCACCAGTTCGCTGTGGAGGGCCACCAACCCATTGACGTGATGGGCGGCGATGGTGGCCAGGTGGGCCATGCGGATGGCCTTGCCGCCCTGTTCGGCGACGATCGACACCCTGGCGAGGAGATCTTCATCTCCCGGGGCCCGCATCCGCACCTGCTGCAGGAAGCGGGCATTGATCTCATGGATCAGTGCCAGATGACGGGGAAGAAGGGTGGCGAACAGACCCAGATCCCAGGCCTCGAGAGCTTCCGGAAGCAGGGTGTGGTTGGTGTAGGCGATCGAGCGGCAGGTGATCTCCCAGGCCTGGTCCCATTCGAGATGATGCTCATCCACCAGCAGGCGCATCAGCTCCGCCACGGCGATGGCCGGATGGGTGTCGTTGAGCTGCACCGCCCAGTGGGTCGCAAACTCCTGAACGCCGATGCCACGCTTGCGCAGGTTGCGCAGCATGTCCTGCAGCGTGCAGCTCACGAAGAAGTGTTGCTGCATCAGCCGCAGGCGCCGGCCCGCATCGGTGCCGTCGTTGGGATAGAGCACCTTGGAGAGCGTTTCGCTGCTCACCTTCTGCTCCACGGCGCCGTAGAAGTCGCCGCTGTTGAAGGCATGGACATCGAAGGCGTCTGCCGCTTCGGCTCTCCAGAGGCGCAGCCGGTCGCAGGTGTTCACGCGATAGCCGAGCACCGGCACATCGTGGGGGCTGCCGATGGCCTGCTCGGCAGGGACCCAGCGCACCCGGTAACGGCCGTGGTCGTCGCGCCAGACCTCGGTGCGCCCGCCGAAGCCCACCCTGCAGCTCTTGAAAGGCTGGACCAGATCCCAGGGCCAGCCACCCTTGAGCCACCTGTCGGTGATCTCCACCTGCCAGCCGTCCCGGATCACCTGGTCGAGGATTCCGAACTCGTAGCGGATGCCGTAGCCGGTGGCCGGGATCTCCAGGGTCGCCAGGGATTCCAGGAAACGGGCGGCCAGGCGTCCGAGGCCGCCGTTGCCCAGCCCCGGCGCTTCCTCCAGGGCATGGATGTGGTCGATGTCGTGGATGCGGAAGCGGCGCAGAGCTTCGGCGGCCTCCGCCTGGATGCCGAGCATGAGCAGGTTGTTGCCCAGCTGGGGCCCGATCAGGAACTCCGCAGAGGTACGCCACCGCACGTGGCCGATGGGCCCGCCGGCCGAGGGTGAAGAACAGGTGCTCGGTGATGCCCTCGAACAGGTCGTTCGCCCCGAGACCGGTGCGCTGGGGATCCCCGCAGCTGGATGGCCGGGGAACGCCTGGAGCTTCGCTGAAGGTGCTGGCCATGGCCCGCCGCGGGAACCTTCATCAGGCTGTTGCGGCTGGGTTGAGGAACGCTCCGGAGGCAGGAGACGCCCTCGGCCCTCAGCGGGAAGGCCGGCGATCCGAGCCATGCTGGGACGATGGGAAGGGAGCTGGCCGTGCAGGCCAGGGGATCCCTGCCCCGACAGCGCACGCCCTTGACGCCCAGACCGATGCCCACGCCGACCAGTTCGGCGGCGATCTCGGCGAGGGAGCGCAGCAGCGGCTCCAGGTCGGCAGGGTGGTCCCGCCGGGAACGGCCGCCCCCGGCATGGTCGCCACTGGGGTCAAGGCCTGCAGCCGCGCCTCCGAGTACCTCCTTGAGCGCGGCCCGCCGCTCGCCGATGCCCCGGGGATCCGCCACCGCCCCCTGGCCCTCCACGACGACGGGACGGGAGGCAGCGTTGTAGCGAGCCCAGTGGATGTCCTCCCGATGGGCGAACAGGTTGCGCACCGCCTCGGCGAAGAGACGCTCCTCCTCGCTGCCGGGTTCCGAGGCCTGCGCCTCCACATGGGCACGTCTGGGCCGGGGCCCAGCGTGCCGGCGGCGCTCCCGCACAGAGGCGACCCAGGAGGCCGCCGCGGAGGAAGGGCCTGTGGTCATGGATGCCCGAGAGGGCCTGGAAGCCCGGACGGAAGCATGGGGTGGGAAAGGCCGCCAGGGCCGAGGTTCGTCTGGTCACCGTAAGGCGAGCCCCCCGGCGAGGCAGCGAAGCACGCAGGGGGCAGGTCTACCGGTTCGGTGTCTCCAGCCGGCAGTCCGTGAGCACGGCGCCCTGGAGTTCTGCACCCTCCAGCAGGGCGCCGCGCAGATCGGCGCCTCTGAGATCGGCTTCGCGAAGATCGGCACCCCGTAAATCAGCGTCGCGCAGGTCGGCGCCGCTGAGATCGGCCCGGCGCAGGTCGGCCCCAGCCAGATCCACCCGGCGCAGGTTGGTCGTCCGCAGGGTGCTGCCCGAGAGGTTCACGCCTTGCCAGAGGGCGCCGGGGATCCGGATCTGGTCGAGGTCGATGCCGCTCAGGTCCCAGCCATGGAAGTTCAGGCCGGCGCGACTGAGCAGCTCTAGGGCATCGTTGCGGGCCGGGGCATAGCGGACTCCGGCCTGCTGGCAGGAAAGGATCACCTCATGGGCATGCTGGTGCTCCCGCTGGCGGCGCTTTCCGCCCTCCAGGATGTAGAGGAACGCGGCCGTCACGATGCTGAAGGCCTCCAGGTTGGCCACGTCCACCACGCCGCCGGCGTCCTGCCAGAGACAGCCTCGGGCGAAGCCCCGATCCCGGCACTGCTCGAAGCGGTTCACGGCGCCGAGGGCGGCGGTGGCGGCGGCGGCCGCCAGCAGCAGACGGAGCCCGAAGGACTGATCCAGCAGACGCAGAAGCGGCGAGCGCCGGCGCTGCCGCTGCCGTTCCACCCAGCTGGGGCGCCTGGGAACGGCAGCGGGGAGCCGTGGCATCAGCCCGGCCTCCGCCGGAGCGAGCGGCACGGCGCTGAGGAACCGGGAAACGGCAGGGGCAGAGCCGTGGCGTCGTCCCGGCCAGGCGCCCCGGCGCCGTCTTCAGCACCGTCGAATCTGTCCATGGCACGGCGATGGGCCAGCGCAGGCTATTCCCGCCCCTGGGCGGCGGAAGCACCGAGGCCTCAAGGCCACTGGCACCATCGCGGCCCGATCCGGAGCGTCCCTAGCGGCGGATCTCGACGAACTCGAAGATCACGATGTCGCCATCCTGGAGGGCCTCGGCGACGGCCTGGCGCGCCGCGACGCGACGGATCCGGCGCCCGAAGACGTCCAGGGCCTGCTGGGCCGTCATGCCGTTGCCGACGGTGGCCACGACGTCGCCGAGCGTGAGCCGGTCGATGGCGATCACCTGCTGCTCACCGATCTGCCCGGGAACCAGAAACCTGGTGAGGTTGATGATGCCGGTGGGCGTGGCATTGCCCGTGGCCATCGCCAGGTTGGTGAGGCGGGTGGCGATGGTGGAGCAGCGCCGATCCACCGCGTAGCTGCCGATCGAGGAGGTGATGCGCGCCACGGCCACTGAGCCGGAGCCCTTCAGCGGGGGCACCGAGGAGGGATTCATGGCGACGCTGCCGGAGGGCTGCGCCATGGGGCCGAGCCCGAGGTAGTAGTTGCCCGCGGCCCGGAAACAGCCGAAGCCGTAGATCGAACGCGGGGCAGCCTGCACCGGGCTTGCCGTCGCGCCCATCGTTCCGCCGAGGAGCAGGGCCCCGAGGGTGGCGAGCAGAGTCTTCGCGGAGACGGAGGGGATCCTGGCGAGCTTCATGGCGAGATCCGGCATGGTGAGCCTGGGGTGAGCCCCAGAGAGCAACCGTAAGGATGGATCCGTCGGTGGGGATCACTTGCTGTTCTTTCGTTGCGTGGGGCCGCGGTGGTCTGCCGGGCTCGCAGGGCGAGGGCGGACGTCCCGATCCGGCCTTCAGGAGGACTTCGGCACCGTGCTCGGGTTGCCGTTGCGGATGGCGTGGTAGCCGGGCGAAAGGATCTCCACATCGGCGGCCGCGAACTGGTCCTGCAGGGCGGCCAGCACCTCCGAGAGGGTCTCGCGGTACGTGGCCGGATCCCGCACGTAGGCGTTCAGCTCGTAGCTGATGTGGAAGTCGTTGAGGGAGGTCTGGAGCACGAACGGCTCGATCTCGTCGGTGATGCCGCTCACGCTGCGGGCCGCGTTGAGCATCAGTTCGTGCACCTGACGCCACGGCACGTCATAGCCGATGGTGATCGTGGTGGCCAGCGCCACCGGCTGGGCGATCTCCCGGCGCGAGAAGCTGAAGTTCACCACCGAGGCGCCGATCACGGTGGCGTTGGGAATGCTCACCAGTTCGTTGCGGGGCGTCTGCAGCCGGGTCACCAGCAGGGCGCGGTCCTGCACCACCCCCAGCACGCCGTTGATCTCCACCCGGTCGCCCTCGCGGAAGGCCCGGGTGTAGATGAGCATCAGGCCGCTGATCACGTTGGTGGCGATGGCGCTCGAGCCGAGCGCCGCCAGCACCCCCACCAGCAGGCCGGCGCCCTGGAACACCTTGCTCCCGGAGCCGGGGATGTAGGGGAAGGCTGCCGCCAGGCCCGCCAGGGAGAGCAGAATCGCCGCCAGCCGGGCGGTGGGCAGCGCCCATTCCTGATAGAAGCCGGGGATGCGGATGCGCCCGCCGTCCACCGCACGGAACCAGGCATTGCTGGCGCGGATCAACACCACGGTGATCGCCAGGATCACCAGGATCGAGAGCAGGTTGGGAATCGCCTGCACCACACCACCGAAGAAGCCGAGCACGAGATCCCGGATCTGGCCCCGCAGGCCCGCGGCGATGCCCTGGGTGGGAGGGAAGAAGCCGAGAAGCAGGGGGATCAGCAGGTAACTGATCAGCGCCACCACGCTCCAGTGGATGCCTTGACGCAGGCGCTGGACCAGCTGGCGCACCTGGTCCGGGTCCACGAAGGCGCCGACCCCGAGCCGGCCCAGTCGCTGCAGAAGGAAGCGCGGTCGCTGGGCGATCTTCCTGCGCAGCCATGCGTTGATCTGCCCCTGGGTCCGCAGCCAGAGGATGTAGAACCCCAGCACCAGGGCCGACAGCGCCGTTCCCTTCAGCCAGGAGGCAAGGGTGTGGCTGCTGCGGTAGGCAGTGATCGCCTGGCTCAGGCTGTCGCGGTAGCGGCTCGCCAGTTGCTGGCGGGTGAGGCCGAAACAGGCGGCCGACCTCTCCTCCACCGCCATCACGGGGACGAGGTTCCCGTCCCTCTCCTGGATGACGATCAGGGAGTATGGAGGCTCGTCCCGCAGGACGAGCTGGGAGGGAGCGAAGGTGTGGTCCTCCGCCAGCTGCTGCAGGCGCTGCTCACCGCGGAGCACGTAGTCGTCGAGCCGCTGGGCTCCAGGAGCCCGGCGGATTTCCAGGACCTTGCGGCCCTCGAGGGTGATGAACCGGGGCGGGGTGACACAGCCCGCGACGGGCGATGCCGCTGCGGCGCCCTTGACGCCGTCGTCCGTGGAGGCAAGGGCGAAGGGAGCCGGCAGGGCCAGAAGCAGGCCAAGCGCCAGGGAGAGGAGCAGGGCCGGCGGGAGGCTGGGTGTGGACGGGCGGCGCTCAGCCATGCCTCGCTCTCCTGGGCTGCCCACGATTCTCCGGCAGCGATGGGAAAGGTCAGCGGCTGTGGCGCGGCAGACGATCCACTGACAGGTTGGGCATGCCAGAGCACCCAGAGAGCACCTCGATGGAACCGGCCGAACAGCCCCGCCCGCCGCTGCCGCCGTTCACGAGCGAAACGGCCACGCAGAAGGTGCGGCTGGCGGAGGACGCCTGGAACAGCCGCGATCCCCAGCGCGTCTCCCTGGCCTATACGCCGGACAGCAGCTGGCGCAACCGGGCTGAGTTCCTGACAGGTCGTGAAGCGATCCAGGAGTTTCTGACGCGCAAGTGGGCCAGGGAGCTGGACTACCGCCTGATCAAGGAATTGTGGGCGTGTCAGGGGAATCGCATCGCGGTGCGGTTCGCCTATGAATGGCACGACGATTCCGGCCACTGGTATCGCTCCTATGGCAACGAGAACTGGGAATTCGACGATCGGGGATTGATGCAAAGGCGGATCGCCAGCATCAACGATCTTCCCATTGCCGAAAGCGACCGGAAGTACCGCTGGCCCCTCGGCAGGCGCCCCGACGACCACCCGGGGCTCTCGGATCTCGGCCTGTGAGCCGATGAGTCAGGAGGGTTTCGCCAGGCCATGGTGTGCTGGCGATTCTGACTTGGGCCACCAGAGCGCTCGCTGCAAGGACCATTCATCCGTTCAGCAGGGATTCCGGTTCAGAAGCCGGCATCGGCCCCACCCATCATGCCGGCCCCCCTGCGGAAGCCAACACCCTGCCCCATCCTCAGGGCATGCTCGAAGAGCGCCAGATGCCATCGGCTCTGCAGGAGAATGGCATTCAGCACCTGAGCCGTGTCGCCGTCCTCGGCATTTCTGACCAACCATTCATAACGGGGCAGGAGGTCGGCTTCCATCTTCCTGGCGACCTTGTAGGCCTCCGCCAATGATCCGTTCCTGATGAGGACAGGTGCTGACTTCGCAGGGGATGTCAGACCGTAGGCCGTCATCAATCCTTCGATCCAGCGGATGTGATTGGCCTCCTGCGCAATCACCATCCCATAGGGCATCGGAGCATGGAAGCGTGCCTGATCGCTCTCGTACTGGCCCAGCGACTCCCGCTCCAGCGCCAGGATGCCCTTGAGCCGGCGCAGCCACTCAGGATTTCTGGGGGCGGGCAGACTTTCTGGAACATGGACCCACCCACCCATCCTTCCGGGGCCCATGCCATCAGTCGTCCCGAACCTGTTTCCAGGTGTGTTTCCCTCTCCGTAGCCGCCCATCATGCCCGGGCCCATCCCATCACTCTCGCCGACTCCACCGGGCTGGGAGTGAACGCCATCCACCCATGCCAGAAACATACCCAGCGAGAGCAAGAGAACGAAGGCCTTCCTTTTCATCACAGCCTCCCCAGATCACGCCTTGCTCATTGACTAGCCAGAGAGAGGATTCTCGTCAATACAAGGAATCGCCAAGGAAGAGAACCAAAAGACATAGGAAGAAACCGGCATCCGGCGGATCGGTCATCAATGGAGGCAGGGATGCTGCCATGTCCGCAGGAGACGCCTGTTTCGCCCTCGCTGGCTCGGACGTCGTCAGCGAGGCCCCCCGCACCCCCCCAGAATCCCATCGGAGGCCAAGGCCACGATGCCGATGATCCTGCGGGCGGGTGTCAGCTACTTCCTCCTGGTCTTCGGGACAGGGTTCGTGCTGGGTGCCGTGCGGATCACCCTGCTGGTGCCGCGGCTGGGGGTGCGCGGGGCCGAGTTGCTGGAGATGCCCCTGATGACCCTGGCCATGCTGCTGGCGGCCCGCCATGTGGTGCGCCATCCGCTGCGCGGGGCGGGGCGGGGTGCCCGCCTGGCCAGCGGAGGCCTCGCCCTGGCACTCATGCTGGCGGCGGAGCTGCTGGTGGGGCTCGGCCTGCAGCGCCGCTCCCTGGCGGAGATCACCGTCCAGCGCGATCCGGTGGCCGGCAGCGTCTATCTGGCCCTGCTGCTGCTCTACGCGCTGCTGCCGCTGCTGCTGGGCAGGGGCTCCAGCCCCAGGGCGGTCCTGTAGCCGCCCCCGTCGGTGGCCGCCGCCAGGCCTGCCTCCAGCAACGGGATCAGCCGTTCCAGGGCCACCCCCCGGCTGGCCTTGAGCAGCACCCGGTCGCCCGGTTCCAGCCACCGCAGCAGCACCTCGGCCGCCTGCTCCGGCGACGCCACCCGCTCCAGCCGCGGCAGTCCGGCGGCGGCCGCCGCCATCGCCTGCCCCTCGGTCTCCGCAGCCACGATCAGCAGGCCGTCGAGGCCCAGAGCCCGGGCCCGCGCCGCCACCTGGCCATGCAGTTCCAGGCTGCGCTCCCCCAGCTCGAGCATGGTGCCCAGCACCGCATAGCGGCGGCCCGCCGCCGGGGCCGCCAGCAGGTCGAGGGCCGCCAGCACCGCCTCGGGCGAGGCGTTGTAGGTCTCATCGAGCAGCTCCACCCCCCCGAGGCGCAGGCGCCGGGCGCGGCCTCCGGGCAGGGCCACCTCCAGATCCATGAGGCTCTGGGGAGACACCCCCAGCTGCAGGGCCACCGCCAGCGCCAGCAGCAGATTGCGGGCGTTGTGACGCCCCTCCAGCGGCAGACTCAGGCGCAGGTCCGCGTCGCCCACGGTGGGCCGCCCCGTTCCGGCGGGCAGGGTGAGCACGCCCCCTTCGAGCCGGCCCAGCAGATCCGCCCGCGGCAGCCTGGCGGGAAAAGCCGCCTGCTCGTCGGCCAGGGCCACCCGCAGCACCCGGCCGCTCCACACCGCCGCCAGGGCTTGCTCCAGCAGGGGATCCCCCGCCGGCACCACCAGCACCCCGTCGGGCCGGAGGCCCGCAGTGATCTCGCACTTGGCCTGGCCGATGGCCTCGCGGCTGCCCAGCCGGCCGATGTGGGCGGTGCCGATGTTGGTGATCACGGCCACGTCCGGCTCGGCGCAGCGGGTGAGCCGTTCGATCTCCCCCAGGCCCCGCATGCCCATCTCCACCACCAGGGCGGCGGTGGTCGCATCGGCCTTGAGCAGGGTCAGGGGGGCCCCCACGTCGTTGTTCTCGTTGCCGCTGCTGGCCACCACCGGCCCCAGGGGCGCCAGGGCCGCCCGGATCAGCTCGCGCGTGGTCGTCTTGCCGGCCGAGCCTGTCACGGCCACCACCGGCGCCTTCAGGGTCCGGCGCCAGAGGCGGGCCAGCTGCTGGTAGGCCGTCAGGGTGTCGTCCACGATCCAGATGGGTCGACCGCTCTCCGCCGCCAGGTCGAGGGCTGCCGGCGGATCGAGCCGGTCGCGCTGGGCCAGGGCGGCCACGGCGCCGGCCGCCAGCGCATCCGCCAGGAACCGATGGCCATCGAAGCGCTCCCCCACCAGGGGCACGAACAGGGCGCCCCCCAGCTCACCCCGGCTGTCGGTGCTTACGGCAACGATGGGGGCCGGCTCGGGCGCACCCGGGGCCCTGACCGGCTCCCCCCAGAGCTGGCGGAGCGACGCGGCTGTCAGGTGCATCAGGCTGGCGGTCCGGGATCGAGCAGGATCATGCCGGAACCCACCAGGGCGGCCCGTGCCAGCAACCGCCCGTCGCCGTCCACCAGCTCCAGCCGCCGGTAGCCCAGGGCCAGGGCCCGCGCCTGCCAGCGCTCGGCCCAGCGGCGCTTCCCGGCCGGGCCCTGAAGGGTGTAGGCCGAGGTCATGGTGAGCACCAGGCGACCTTCGGCGGGCTCGGGGTGGGCCGACGCGATCAGATGGTCGGGATCGTCGTCGGCGAGCAGCGCCAGCAGCGGATCGAGCTCGAGGGTGGGCGGCGGCGGGGGCTCCGGCGGCGGTGATGCCGGAGCGGATGGCGACGGGGATGCCGGCAAGGAGGCCGGTGCCTGGGAGGCCATGGGACCCGTCACGGCCGCGGGCTCGGATGCAGGGACCGGACCCGTCGCCTCCGGTTCGGAATGGGGTGGCGACAGGACGACCTTCTCCGGCACCCCTGGCCGCTGGGACTGCAGCCGCCACAGCAGCAGCGGCAGAGCCAGCAGCAGGGCCAGCAGCAGGGGCCAGAACAGGGGGGCCAGACTCCGCGGCCAGAACCCAGGCACCGACAGGTCCCCCTCGACGTTGCGACGCCACAGCTCCCGCAGCTTCAGCCTCAGGGTCGCCAGCACCGCCCGCAGGGCCGTGCCCAGCTGGCCCCAGGGGCTGGTGTAAGGCGCCGGCAGATCGGAATGGGACGGCTCCGGGTCAGCCATGGACACCGCTCGGGAGGGTGCCTCACCCGTCGCTGCGACGACGCAGCAGGGCCAGGGGGTTGCGGGGGCGCGGGGCCGGTGCGCTCTCCTGGTCCACCACCTCGCCCGGAGGCTCGTCGTGCTGAAGGCTGGGATCGGCGCCCTGGCCCTGGGAGAAGCGCTCCACCTGGGCCGCATCGGGGGTGGGTTCCTTGACTCCGCACACCTCCCGGTACATCGCGTCGTACTCCAGGGCGGAGCGATTCCAGCTGAAGTCGGTGGCCATGGCGCGGCGCTGCAGGTCCTTCCAGCTGGGCTGGTTGCGGTAGGCCTCCCAGGAGCGCACGATCGCGGTATAGAAATCGATCGCCTCGTAGCGATCGAAGCCGTAGCCCGTGCCGGTGCCAGCGGTGGGATCGTTGGGGGGCACCGTGTCCACCAGACCCCCCACCCGGCGCACCACGGGGATAGAGCCGTAGCGCATGGCCAGCATCTGGCTGATGCCGCAGGGCTCGAAGCGGCTCGGCATCAGGAAGGCATCGCTGCCCGCGTAGATCAGCCGTGAGAGGGCGTCGTCGTAGGTGAGGAAGACGGAGAAACGGCCCGGATGGCGGGCCGCCATCTGCCAGAGGCCCGATTCGTAGCCCCGGTCCCCGGTCCCCAGCACCACGAACTGGCTGTCGCTGTAGGCCAGCACCCGGTCGGCCACCTGCAGCAGCAGGTCGACACCCTTCTGGTCGACCAACCGGCTCACCATGCCCATCAGGTAGCTGTGGGGGCTCTGGTTGAGGCCCATCCGCTCCTGCAGCATCCGCTTGTTCGCCGCCCGGCCGCTGAGGTCGTCGTGCGAGAAGGTGGCGGCCAGGGTGGTGTCGGTGGCGGGATTCCAGGCCTCGGTGTCGATGCCGTTGAGGATGCCGCGCAGCTTGCCGCTGATGAAGTTGAGCAGGCCGTCGATCCGTTCCCCGTACTGGGGCGTGCGGATCTCGATCGCATAGGTCGGCGAGACGGCGTTCACCCGGTCGGCATAGAGCAGGGCCGCCGCCATCGTGTGATCCCCCTGCATGTACCAGGGGCACCAGGTCATGCGCTCCAGCTTCCAGCGCCACGGCCCCTGGTACTTCAGGTTGTGGATCGTGAAGACCGTGCTGATCTCGGGGTCCTGGTGCATCCAGACCGGGATCATGCCCGTATGCCAGTCGTGGCAGTGCAGAACCTGGGGTTTCCAGCCGGCGTTCCAGGCGAATTCGGCGGTGGCGTTGGCAAAGAAGGTGAAGCGCCAGTCCTCGTCCTCACCGCCGTAGATGCGCTCCGGATCGAACACCGGATGTCCCACCAGATAAAGGATGAGGCGGCTGTCCGGATGGCGGGTTTCGTAGATGGCGAAATCCGTGCCCATGGCGTGGCCGCGCCAGATGGGCTGATCGGAAATCGGCAGCCGGCTCCACAACTTGCCGTAGCCGGGGAGGATGATCCGCACGTCATGACCGAGGGCGGCCAGAGCCGGCGGCAGGGAACCCACCACATCGCCCATGCCCCCCACCTTGATCATCGGGGCGCACTCGGCGGCGGCAAACAGGACCCTCATCCGCTCTCGATCGCAGGTGCGGAGGGAACTCTACGGGCGCCCCCGCAGGGCCAGGCGCCTCAGGGCAGGACCGTCACCGGGGTACCGACCTGCACCAGATCGAAGAGCGCGCGCACATCCTCGTCATACAGACGCACGCAGCCGTGCGACACGGCCCGGCCCACCGTCCAGCGGTGCGGCGTGCCATGGAAGCCGGCAACCACGCAGCCCTTGACATCCAGCAGCCGCTCGCCGTCCCAGCCGCGCCGCCCGGCACAGTCGCGGTGGAAACCGATCCAGCGGCTTCCCAGGGGGTTGGCCGGACCGGGGGGATAGAGCTTGCCGCTCTGGGGATGCTCCCAGATCGGATCGGCGTGCATCTCGATCACCGAGAAGGTCCCCGTGGGGGTCTCCCAGCCGGCCATGCCCACCGCGACGGGGAACCGACGCCGCTCCCTGCCCTCCTCGTAGACGGTCAGCAGCCGCCGGCTGCGATCGAGCACCAGGCTGACGGCAGCCTTCGGGGCGGAGCCCGTGGAGGTCGCGGCTGGAGCAGGTGCACGTGCCGGGGCCGTGTCCGGGGCAGTGTCCGGGGCCGCAACCGTCTGCTGCACGGACGAGGCGGTGACCGCATCAGGTGGTATCCCGATCGGAACCATGGCTGGAGAGGTCAGACGGGAACGTGCGGTGATTCAGCGATGGGCTGTGATTCAGCCATGGGCAGGTGATTCACGGACACGCTCGGCAAAGGTGGCCAGCGCAGGAACTCAGCCTGAGAACTGGGCGCAGGAACTGAGAGCAGAAAGAGTGACTCACGAAGAACCCTGTTGGGTTGAGGATAACCAGCGGAGAGCGACGAACCGTGCGGCGCCGCCGTTTCCCCATCGCCCATGCCATCCGCATCGCGATCCTGATCGGCCATGGCCGCGGGCCCCAGACGGCGCTCAGGGCAGCCAGGGGCTGCCGGAGAAGTCCGGATCCCGTTTCTCCAGGAAGGCATTGCGCCCCTCCTGGCCCTCGCTGGTCCGATAGAAGAGATGGGTGGCCTGTCCCGCCAGTTCCTGCAGGCCCGCCAGGCCGTCGGTCTCGGCATTGAAGGCGGCCTTGAGGCAGCGGATCGCCGTGGGGCTGTGCCGCAGCACTTCCCGCGCCCAGGCCACACCCTCCGCCTCCAGCCGCTCCAGCGGCACCACCGCATTCACCAGCCCCATCTCCAGGGCCTGCGCTGCGCTGTAGCGGCGGCACAGGAACCAGATCTCGCGGGCCTTGCGCTGGCCCACCACCCGGGCCAGGTAGCCGGCGCCGAAACCGCCGTCGAAGCTGCCGACCCGGGGGCCGGTCTGACCGAAGACGGCATTCTCCGCCGCCAGGCTCAGGTCGCAGAGCAGGTGCAGCACCTGGCCGCCGCCGATGGCGTAACCGGCCACCAGGGCGATCACCACCTTGGGCAGGCTGCGGATGATCCGCTGCAGGTCCAGCACGTTCAGCCGCGGCAGGCCCGAGGCATCGAGATAGCCGCCATCGCCGCGCACGCTCTGGTCCCCACCCGCGCAGAACGCCCAGACCCCATCCGCGGCCGGGCCCGCACCGGTGAAGAGCACCACGCCGAGGGAGGGATCGTCCCGCACCCGGTTGAAGGCGTCGCAGAGTTCCTGCACGGTGAGCGGCCGGAAGGCATTGCGCTTCTCGGGCCGGTCGATGCTGATCCGGGCGATGCCGTCACCGCTGGTCTCGAAGCGGATGTCGCTGTAGCTGGCGGCGGCGGTCCAGGTCGGCAGGGAAGCGGGCATGGAGGTCATGGGGTGGCGATCGGCCCGGCGGCCAGTGCTGCGGCCATTGTGCGCAGCCGTTTCCTGAGGGAGGCCTCCCGTCGCCGGTCGGTGCTGACCAGCAGCAGCGCCAGAGGCTGTGCCAGCGCCCAGGCCAGGGCCTTCTCCAGCGCGGCAGGGCCGTTCAGCCGCCGGCCGGGCACCCCATGCACCGCCGCCAGCGCCAGGGGATCCAGCGGCTGGGGCATGGCGAACAGGCGCTCGAAATCCAGCACCGTTTCGGGCTCCGTGCGAATGGGCAGCTGCTCGAAGATGCCGCCGCCGCCGTTGTCGATCAGCACCACGGTGAGCCGCCCCCGCAGCTGGGACCGCCACAGCCAGCCGTTGCTGTCGTGCAGGAGGGCCAGATCGCCGCTCACCAGCACCAGCTGCCCCAGGGCCTCCGCCAGGCCGCAGGCGCTCGAGAGGGTGCCGTCGATGCCCGAGGCCCCCCGGAAGCCGTACACCGGTCTGGGCGCAGCGGCGGGGTCGGCGAAGCTCTCCCAGTCCCGCACCGGACTGCTGTTGGCCAGCAGCACCGGCAACCCGGCCGGCAACCGGCGCGACAGGTGCCGGGCCAGGGCCACCTCGCCCGGATCCAGCGCCAGTTCCCGCTCCAGCAGGCGCTGCACCGCCGCATCGGCGCGCCGCCAGCGGGCGGCCAGGGCCAGGGAGTCCTGGCCGGGCGCGCCATCCCCGAGGGTCCGCCCCTGACCCTGCAGCCAGCGCTCCAGGCCGGCCGCACTCTGGAAGCCGGCCACCCCGAGAGGATCCAGCGGGCGCCCGTCCCCCTCGCTCACCAGCACCTGAGGGCCCCGCTGGGCCGCCAGCCACTGCTGCAGACGCCGGCTGGCGGGCAGGGGGCCCAGGCGCAGCACCTGCGGTGCGGCGAGGGGGGCCAGCGCCTGAGGCCGCTCCGCCTCCGCCAGGATCAGGTCGTAGGCGCTCACCAACTCCAGATCCGGCAGGCCCCGGAGGCCGGAGAGCGCATCGGCCAGCACGGGCCAGCCGCTGCGGCGCTGCCAGCGGCGCAGGGCCTCCACGTGGCCGGGCCAGGCGGTGGGGGCGCCGCGCCAGGGGCCGGCCAGCACCACCCCGGGGCGACCCGGATCGAGCAGATCGCTGGCCCGCTGGGTGGGTCCCGCCGGCAGGGAGCCATCGAGCGACCTCGCCGCCACGCCGTCAGCCGCTCCCGCTGCCGCCTCGCCTCTGCCAGCCAGCTCGGCCGCCAGGGTGGTCAGTTCGGAGCCGGAGGCATGGAGGGGCTCATCGAAGGGGAGGTTGAGGTGCACCGGTCCCGCGGGCCGGCCCATGCCGTCCCCCAGGGCCGCCGCCAGGGCCTGTGCCGCCAGCGCCTCCAGCGCCTGCGGAAGCATCCCCGCCAGCCCCTCGGCTGAGCCGTCGCCGAGCCAGCGGCAACTGCAGGCCAGAAACGCCTCCTGGTTCACGCTCTGGTTGGCGCCGCAGCCCTTGAGGCGCGCCGGCCGGTCGGCCGTGAGCAGCAGCAGGGGAATGGTGCCGAAATCGGCCTCCACCGCCGCTGGCAGCAGGTTCGCCACTGCCGTGCCGGAGGTGGTGATCACCGCCGCCGGCAGGCCCTCACCCCGGCCGAGCCCCAGGGCGAAGAAGGCGGCGGAGCGTTCGTCGATGGCCGTGTGCAGCCGCAGACCCCCCGGTTCGAGCAGGGCGGCGGCGGCCGCCAGGGGGGCGGAGCGGCTGCCTGGGCAGAGCACCACATGGGCCAGCCCATGCCGGCGCAGGGCGCCCAGCAGGGTGAGGGCCGCCCGCACATTGGCCAGTGATGAGGGGGACCCGGCCAAGGGGACGCTCCACTGTTCAGGATGGAGCGATCATCCTCAAGGACCGTTTTCCCCATGGGCACCGGCCCCGCCGACGCCAGGCCCTCGCCGCACACGCCCCCAACGCCCCCAGCGCCGATGCTGCCATCACTGCTGCGGCAGCTGGCCCGGCTGCTGCTGTGGGTACTCGTGGCGCTGCTGCTCCGCTGGGCGGTGGTGGAACCCCGCTGGATTCCCTCCGGCTCGATGCTGCCCACCCTGGAACTGCGGGACCGGGTCCTCGTGGAGAAGCTGAGCCCCCGCTTCGGCGCCGGGGTCCGCCCCGGCAGCATTGTCGTCTTCCATCCGCCGGAGCCCCTGCGGGAGGCCGGCTACGACCCCCGTTCCGCCCTGATCAAGCGGGTGGTGGCGGTGGCGGGAGACAGGGTGGAGGTGAAGGAGGGCCGGCTCTGGCGCAACGGCCGCCCCGCCGAACCTGACTGGGCGCGGGAGCCCATGGCCTACGAACTGGAGCCGCTGGTGGTGCCCTCCGGGGATGTGCTGGTGCTGGGCGACAACCGCAACGCCAGCCTGGACTCCCACCTCTGGGGCCCGCTGCCGAAGGAGGAGCTGATCGGCACGGCTGTCTGGCGCTACTGGCCGCTGTCGCGGTTCGGACCGATTCGGTTCTCCCCTGCCGACAGCGGAGAGATCGGCTGAAAGACTGGGTTATGGTGCGTGTCGTGTTGCAAAGCACACCGGAGGGCAAATGTTCAACCCGGAGTTCCTGACCGCCGACAACGAGGCGATCAGCGACAACTCGCTGATCCAGTACCTGCAGGAACAGTCTCCGGACGTGCTCCAACGCGTGGCCCGCTCCGCCACCGGCGAGATCCAGGACATCATCCGCCACAACGTGCAGGGACTGCTCGGAATGCTGCCCGGTGAGCAGTTCGAGGTGAAGATCCAGGCCAGTCGCGACAACCTCGCCGGTCTGCTGGCGTCCGCCATGATGACCGGCTACTTCCTGCGCCAGATGGAGCAGCGCATGGAACTGGAGACCGCGCTGATCGGCAACGGGGGCCTCGAGGGCAGCCTCGACGACGATCCCGGCGAACTGGAGCTCTGAGCGCCTGCCGGTGAGGGCAGCGGCGACCAGAGCCGCAGGCCGGTGCTCACGTCTCGATGGGCTCTCCCGGTACCACCCCGAGCCCCACCAGGGTGCGATCGATGCCGGCGAGGGTCTGCCACGGCCCCTGATCGGGAGCCCACGGGCTGGCCTGGATCCTGTCTGCCAGGCTCGCCATCGCGGCCGCCGAACAGGCCACCGGAGCCTCGTAGTGGGCCGGCACGACCCAGCGGAGGGTCTCCAGAGCGGCCAGCTCACCGATCCAGCCCACCAGAGCCTGCCGCTGGCGGGGGAACACCAGCCGCTCCAGCACCGCCGCCACCTGGAGCCTGCTCTGCCCCCCGGGCACCAGGGCCAGGAAATCGTCCTGCCACCCCGGCAGCCAGCGGAACGGGTAGAAGCCGAAGTGACTGCGAGGGTTGCGGCATCCCGGAGCCAGGCAGTGGCGCAGCACCTGAGCCAGCGGCGGGACTTCCAGGAGCCTGGGGCGCAGGTAGTTGGCGAACAGCACCAGACGCTGCCAGCCCCGCCGCCGCCGGCGGGGGTCATCGTCGAGCGGCTCGTCCCCCCGCTCGCGGGCATGGAAGAGCAGGGGAGTGGGATCGAGTTCGAAGACCTCCGGCGGCTCCGGCGGGATGGCCACCAGGGCGTCGGTGAGCAGCAGGCTGCCACTGGAGCGATCGAAGCAGGCGATCTCCATGAAGGTGCCCAGGCCCAGATCCAGCGGCCCCAGGGGCAGCCACTCGAGCTGATCGCCGTGGGGCACCCCCTCCTCGAGCAACACGCGGGTGCGGGCCGCCGGGAAGCCCAGCCAGGCGGGCGGCAACGGCAGCGGAAAGCTCCACTGCCTGGGGGTCACCCACACCTGGGCGTCGGGGAAGGCCCGGGCCAGGGCCGGCAGCGGCAGCTTGTGCTCCAGCCCCGAAGCGGTGGGCAGCACGATGGTGCACACGGGTCCCACCTGCTCCTCGAGTTGTCGCAGCCCCGCGAGAACCTCACCGGTGGGGGCCACCGGGGCGTAGAGCAGCAGCCCTTCCCGGACCCGCAGCACGGTCATGCGGATCGGCACCGCCACGTACCAGATTCCCTGCAGCTGCTCGAAGCTCCAGAGCCGGCCGGGGATCAGCTCCCGCCGGAGGGTCCGGCGGCGCCCGTAGGGATAGAGGGGCAGCAGGGGCCACCAGGGCCAGCGCTGCTGCGCGGCTGGTGCCGTCACGCCGAAGGGGACCGGTTGACCCGGGGGGAGCGCCGCCGCTGGGCCAGCAGGCCGTGGCGCGGGGCGAACAGGAAGGCGACCAGGAACAGCAGGGTCTGCATCAGCACGATGCAGCCCGCCGTGGAGGCGTCCATCCAGTAGCTCCAGTAAATGCCACCGATGCTGGAGAGCACTGCCGAAAGGATGGCCAGCCAGGCCATCCGATCGAAGCGATCGGTGAGAAGGTAGGCCGTGGCTCCAGGCGTGACCAGCATGGCCACCACCAGGATGATGCCCACGGTCTGCAGGCCCGCCACCGCCGCCAGCGAGAGCATCGACAACAGCAGATAGTGCAGCACCCCGGTGTGGATGCCGATCGAGCGGGCGTGGGTGGGGTCGAAGCAGAAGAGGATCAGATCGCGGCGAAGCACCAGCAGCACGGCAAGCACCAGGAAGCTGATCAGCACGGTCTGGAGGATGTCGCCGGAGCTGATGCCCAGCACGTTTCCGAAGAGGATATGGGAGAGGTCGATGGCGCTGCGGACCTTGGAGATCAGGGTGAGGCCGAGGGCGAAGAAGCCGGTGAACACCAGCCCGATCACCGTGTCCTCCTTGATCCGGGTCATCTGCTTGATGTAGCCGATCACCGCCACCGAGCCCACGCCGAACACGAAGGCCCCCACCGCGAAGGGGAGGTTGAGGGCGTAGGCGATCACCACGCCGGGCATGACGGCATGGGAAACGGCGTCGCCCATCAGCGCCCAGCCCTTGAGGGTCATGAAGCAGGAGAGCAGGCCGCATACGCACGACACCAGGGTGCTGACCAGCAGCGCCCGGACCATGAAGTCCTGCTGGAGGGGTTCGAGCAGCCAGCTGAGCACCGCCGTCATGGGGCCGGGCGGGCATCGGGGCCGGCGGCCTCAGGGGGTTCGGCCTCCAGGCGCAGCCCCCCGAAAGTGAGGGCGAGGTTCTCGCTGGTGAACACAGAGGAGGTCTCCCCGTAGGCCAGCACCGTCTTGTTGATCAGCACCACCTGATCGCAGAAGCCGGTCACGTGGGACAGATCGTGGGTGGAGATCATCAATGTGCGGCCCTCACGACGGAACTGCTCGAAGAGCTCGATCATCAGCTTCTCGGTGCGGATGTCCACGCCGTTGAAGGGTTCGTCGAGCAGCATCACCGAAGCGCCCTGGGCCAGGGCCCGGGCCAGGAAGGCTCGCTTGCGCTGCCCCCCGGAAAGGGCGCCGATCTGGCGATCCCGGAGCGGCCAGAGCTCCACGCGCTCGAGGGCCTCCCGTACGGCCTCCCTGTCGGCCGGGCGGGGAATGCGCAGCAGATTCATGGCGCCGTAACGGCCCATCATCACCACCTCGTAGACGTTGACAGGGAAATTCCAGTCCACGCTCTCGGTCTGGGGGACGTAGGCCACCGCCCGGGCCCGGCTGGCCTGCCGCAGGCGCCGGCCGTCGATGGCGATGCTGCCGGCCGAGGGGCGAACGAAACCCATCAGGGCCTTGAACAGCGTGGATTTCCCTGCGCCGTTCATGCCCACCAGGGCACAGATGGTGCCGGCCTGCAGGTGCAGGGTGACGTCATGGACCGCCACCACGCCGTGGTAGTCGACGCAGAGGTTGCTGACCGAGATGCGCTCGAGGGATGACCGGGAGGCAGGGGCAGAGGGCATCGCTTCAGCTCCCCACCAGACCCGCTCGCAGGGTCTTCAGGTTACGACGCTGGAGCTCCAGCAGCGTGGGAGCCGGACCGTCCGGGAGGGAGAGGGAGTCCACGTAGAAGATGCCCCCGAAGCGCGCCCCGGACTCCTTCGCCACCTGCTTCTGGGGCTCGGCGCTGACCGTGCTCTCGCAGAACACCGCGGGCACCCGGCGTGCCTTGACCAGGGCGATCAGGGCGGCCATGCGCTGGGGGGTCACCTGGGACTCGGCGTTCACCGGCCAGAGATAGGCCTCGGTGAGGCCGTAGTCACGGGCCAGATAGGAGAAGGCCCCCTCACAGGTGGCGAGCACCCGCTGGCGCGGAGGGATGGCGGCCAGGGAGGTCTGCAGGTCCCTGTGCAGGGCGTCCAGCTGGGCGTCGTAGCGCTGGGCGTTGCGGCGATAGGTCGCCGCGCCGGCGGGGTCGAGCCGGGTGAGGGCACGGCGGATGTTCTCCACATAGACCCTGGCCAGCCGGGGCGACATCCAGGCATGGGGATTGGGCTTGCCCTGGTAGGCGTCGCCGGCGATCGGCAGGGGAGTGATCCCCTCGCTGAGGGTGACGTGCGGAACGGAGGGAAGGGAGGCGTAGAAGCGCTGAGCCCAACGCTCGAGCCCGAAACCGTTCTCGAGCACCATGCGGGCGCCGGCGGCCCGCCGGAGATCGCTTGGGGTGGGTTCGTACCCATGGATCTCGGCACCCAGCTTGGTGATCGATTCCACCCGCAGCCGATCCCCCGCCACCTGTCGGGCCATGTCCGCCAGGATCGTGAAGGTGGTGAGAACGAGCGGCCGGCCGTCCTTCACCGGCGATGTCAGCGTGTCACCCGTCCGCTGCTCCCGTGTGGAGCAGCCCGTCAGGAGGGAACCGAGCAGCACCGCCCCAACCAGCGCCCAGGCGCCGCGGATTCGGGGGAGCGGGCAATGGCCCTGCGCGTTGCTGCTGAAGCCGGACATTCAGCCGCCGGAGGTAATCAAGAAGCCTGTCATGGCGTTGCCGTACCGCGAGCCTTTCGAGTGCCGGCGCCGCTCGGAACCCGGCGATCGGCACCGGGTGATCCGCACCGGGCGGCCGGGGCGGATCGAGGCCCACATCGAGCCCTTGAAGGGCCAAAAAAAACCCCCTCTCGCGAGGGGGAAGGGATGCCGTTCCGGCGCCGAGAAGGAGACGGTCGTCGGAAGGAGGGGGAGATCAGGGCGTGATCAGCCGATCGCCGGAGCGCTGAGGGCCACGGGAACGGACTGAACGGTGGCCAGATCGAGCGGGAAGTTGTGGGCGTTGCGCTCGTGCATCACCTCGAAACCGAGGTTGGCTCGGTTGAGCACGTCGGCCCAGGTGTTGATCACCCGGCCCTGGCTGTCGAGCACCGACTGGTTGAAGTTGAAGCCGTTCAGGTTGAAGGCCATCGTGCTGATGCCCAGGGAGGTGAACCAGATGCCCACCACCGGCCAGGCGGCAAGGAAGAAGTGCAGGCTGCGGCTGTTGTTGAAGGAGGCGTACTGGAAGATCAGGCGACCGAAGTAACCGTGGGCGGCCACGATGTTGTAGGTCTCCTCTTCCTGGCCGAACTTGTAGCCGTAGTTCTGCGACTCGGTTTCGGTCGTCTCACGCACCAGGCTGGAGGTCACCAGCGAACCGTGCATGGCGGAGAACAGGCTGCCGCCGAACACACCGGCCACACCCAGCATGTGGAAGGGGTGCATCAGGATGTTGTGCTCGGCCTGGAACACCAGCATGAAGTTGAAGGTGCCGCTGATGCCGAGGGGCATGCCGTCGGAGAAGGAGCCCTGACCGAGGGGGTAGATCAGAAACACCGCGAAAGCCGCCGAGAGGGGGGCGGAATAGGCGACGCAGATCCAGGGGCGCATGCCGAGGCGGTAGGAAAGCTCCCACTGGCGGCCCATGTAGGCGGAGATGCCGATCAGGAAGTGGAAGACCACCAGCTGGTAGGGGCCACCGTTGTACAGCCACTCGTCGAGGCTGGCGGCTTCCCAGATGGGATAGAAGTGCAGGCCGATGGCGTTGCTGGAAGGAACGACGGCACCGGAGATGATGTTGTTGCCGTAGATCAGCGAGCCGGCCACGGGCTCGCGGATGCCGTCGATGTCGACCGCGGGAGCGGCGATGAAGGCGACGATGTAGCAGATGGTGGCGGCCAGGAGGCAGGGAATCATCAGCACACCGAACCAACCGACATAGATGCGGTTGTTGGTGGAGGTGACCCAGGCGCAGAAGCGTTCCCAGCTTCCGGCGCGGCCGCCGCTCAGGGCAGTGGTCATGGAAGTAAGACGTGAGGGACGAGGCAGGGAGCCTCGAGGGAAAACTCCCACAGGGGGAGTCTCATGACGCTAGGGACCCCCCCCTGGGCGTTCAAGAAGCTCGCAAAGATCCTTCAAGCAAAGCCGTGACTTCGCAAAACAACTTCATGAACCAGCTTCATGAAGTTGATCCATGAAGCTGCAGGAAGCCACGGCGGCTGAGGGTTGGCCCTGGGGGTCAGAGCGGCGCAGGCAGGGTCGATGGCCGCGGTGCAGGCAGCCGCAGGTCCCCGCCGGAGGCCAGTTGCTGGGCGCTCCAGGTCCGCGCCTGCTGCAGGAAGCCGGCCCAGTCGAGCTTCTCCGCCTCGGCCGCCCGGGCCACCAGCAGGGGGGCCTCCCGCTTGATCGCCTCGAGATCCGGAGCCTCCACACCGACCGAGAGCGCCAGCACATCCGCCATCGCCCGGCTCACCACTCGGGTGAGGTACGCGGCGCCTAGAGCCTGCAGAGCGCCCCCCACCAGCCAGGTGGCCCCGTGGAGTCGCACGGCGGCGGACAGGGCCTGGCTGCTCCACTCCACCACCCCGAGCACGAGCGAAGCCCGGCCCAGCTCCACGGCGGCCGCCTTCAGCTGGTCCGGGCTCCAGGGGCAGTTCCAGAGGCGGGCCATCTCCTGCAGCATCAGCCCGTTGGCCGCCGCCAGCACCAGCAGGTCGAGACTGGGCACAGGCGCGGCGAACACCCCGGCCGCCACCACCCACTGGGTGCGTTGCTGCAACTGGAGCAGCCGCTGCCGCCGCAGCCGCTCCAGCTCCGCCTGCCAGCGCCGGTGAAGATCCTCGATGCGTCGGAGGGGGGTGACGCTCCGCAGGCCGGGCCCCTCCTTCGCCAGCCAGCGGGCGAGGGGATCCAGGCAGGGGATCAGACGCTCGGGACGGCCGTCCCAAAGCAGCAGGCGGGAGGGGTCGGCGGCGGGCCACTGGCTCGCCAGCTCGGCCGCCAGGGCCACCGCGTCGCACGGGGCCTCCGGCTGGACCAGCAGCCACAGCGGCTGGCCCTTCGGCACCGCCTCCAGCCAGCGAAGATCGGCGGCCCGCAGAGGCGTCCGCAGATGGAAAAGAACCGCATCGGAGGCAGCGAAGCGTTCCGGCCAGCGGCGCTCGCAGCTCACGGCCGGCAGGGGCTCGCCCAGTTGCAGCCGGAGGGCCAGGGGGCCGCGCAGGGCCTGCCGGAGCTGGGGTCCCCAGGAGGGTTCGGGGGCGGTGGAGCCGACCAGGGCGAGATGCAGGCCAGAGCGGCTCCCCTCCTCCTCCTGAAGGCTGGCAAGGGCCTGCCGACGCAGGGACTGCCCCGCTGCGGGACCGTCCTCCAGCCGCTCGAACTGGAGCAGAAGCTCCCGGCAGCGATTCAGCCAGCCGTCGAAGCTGCGCGGCAGCCGGGGCTGCAGCGGGGTCCGGGAGCGATGGCCGAGCCACCACCAGCCCCCGGCCAGCACCCCCAGACCCAGCAGGCCGAGGGACTCACCGGGCAGGGACCGCAGGATCAGTTCCCCGCCGATCACCCCTCCTGCCAGAAGCAGCAACGGCCTGCCCCAGCGGGCGGGGAGGAGGGAGGCCAGAGCGGCGGAGCGCAGGGGATCCGGGGGCGTCACGAGGGGGGGCCGGCGGCGATGCCTCTCTAGCTCAGAAGCGGGGTCGGTCACACCCCCGACCATCTCCCTTAAGACGCCGCGCCTGCACGAAGGGTTCAGACGCAGCATGATTCGGCTGCCTCCGCAGACGATCCGTGCTGTCTTCCGATGCCCGACCCGTCCCGGCCGGGGCGGCGGAAGAACTCCTGCCATTGGAGAAGCACTGGCACCAGGTCCGGCGTGCCCAGGAGGAACTGCGGCACTGCGACCAATGGCACGGCGGCCTGCCGGTGCTGCTGCTGGAGCGCTGCTGGCTGCGGCTGAGCCGGGTGGCGGTGGAGGAGCTGGCGCAGCGGCTGCCTCCCGACTGCAGTCAGGAGGCTCCCGAGCTGCGGCGCTACCGGGAGCTGGTGGCCGACGGCCTGCCGCCCTTGGAGGCCGAGCGGCTCTGCTGGGAGGATTTCGGCGCCGAGGCCTGCCGGGAGGCTCTGTTGCGGCTCTGGGCCGCTCAGGAACGGGGCAACCAGGGCTGGACCCTGGAGACCTACCTCGGGCTTCTCCAGGAGTACCGACGCCGCTTTTGCCAGGGGGGCGGCCGCTCCCTGCCGCTGCTGGTGCTGGCCCGGCGGGAAGCCCCTGGCCGGCTGAGCCGCCATCGCCTGCTCTGGCTGGACCCCGACGGATCCGGTCCCCGGACGTCGATGCGCGACACTTGCCCCTGATTGCAGGCTGCGGCGATGGCCGAGGACACCAACACGCCCCACCCCGTGGGCTCCGGACGCAGGGAATTCCCCGAGCGTGGGGGACGGCCGGGACCGAACCGGGAGCCGGGAGGCTTCCGCATCCGCCTGAGCGACAACGAGATGCAGGCGGCCCGCGCCCTGCAGGAAGCCTTCGGCCTGCGTTCCACGGTGGCGGTGCTCGGCTTCTCCCTGCGCACCCTCGCCGACCAGCTGGCGAAGGGTCAGCTCGACACCCTGGTGGCGGAGCACCGCGCCCAGGCCAGCTCCCGTGGCCCGGGCCCCCGGGCAGGGGAATCCCGGCGCGGCCCGGCCGAAGGCCATCCCCGCCATGAGGGCCGGGGGGGCCCCCGGGTCGATCCCTTCGCCCGCCCCAGCCGGCCTCCCGCGCCCGTCGAGGTGAGCGAACCCGAGCCGCCGGCAGCGGAGGAACCGTTGGCTGAGGCGACGGCAGAACCGGTGGCCGAGGAGGCGGAGGCCCCATCCGGCGACACCGATCCCGGAGCGAGCGAGGTCACCGCGACCCCAGAGGCGTGAGCACGGCCATCACGGTGCCGGAGCGCCCGCGGGTGCTCTCCGGGGTCCAGCCCACCGGCGCGCTGCATCTCGGCAACTGGCTGGGAGCGATCCGCAACTGGGTGAGCCTGCAGGACAGCCACGACACCTTCTTCTGCGTGGTCGACCTCCATGCGATCACGGTGCCCCACGACCCGCGGCGTCTCGCGGAGGACACCCTGACGACGGCGGCGCTCTACCTGGCCTGCGGCATCGACCCCCAGCGCTCCACGGTGTTCGTCCAGAGCCATGTGAGCGCCCACAGCGAGCTGTGCTGGCTGCTCAACTGCGTCACGCCGCTCAACTGGCTGGAGCGGATGATCCAGTTCAAGGAGAAGGCGATCAAGCAGGGGGACAACGTCTCCGCCGGTCTGCTCGATTACCCGGTGTTGATGGCGGCGGACATCCTTCTGTATGACGCCGATCTGGTGCCGGTGGGCGAGGACCAGAAGCAGCACCTCGAACTCGCCCGCGACATCGCCCAGCAGCGCATCAACGCCCGCTTCTCCCCCGACCCTGACCAGCCGGTCCTGAAGGTTCCCGAGCCCCTGATCCTGCGGGAGGGGGCGCGGGTGATGAGCCTCACCGACGGCACCAGCAAGATGAGCAAGAGCGACCCCAACGAGGGCTCGCGCATCACCCTGCTGGATCCTCCCGAGGCCATCACCCGCAAGATCAAGCGGGCCAAGACCGATCCGGTGATGGGACTGGAGTTCGGCAATCCGGAGCGGCCGGAAGCCGACAACCTGCTCGGCCTCTACGCCCTGCTGAGCGGCCTGAGCCGGGAGCAGGCGGCCGATGCCTGTGCCTCCATGGGCTGGGGCACCTTCAAGCCGCTGCTGGCGGAAGCGACGGTGGAGGCGTTGCGGCCCCTGCAGGAGCGCTACCGGGAGCTCCGCAGCGATCCCGCCACCCTGCTGGAGGTGCTCAGGTGCGGCAGGGAGCGGGCTTCGCAAGTGGCCGGAGCCACGCTGGAGAGGGTGCGCAGCGCCCTGGGCTTCCTGGAGAAGGACTGACGTCCGTGGACACACTCCGCGCCCAACCCCGGGCTGAAGGATGAACAGATACGCATGTATTGATCAGAAAAGCTGATCTTTCACCATCGCTTAAGAGCTTTTCCCGCCTGGCGCAAAAATGGGTCGGAGAGGGCTGCCATTCGTCCTGACTTCCAAGGCCCGGCGGGGGATTTCAGCGCTTCACCCGCGCCAGGCAACCACCAAGGATCACAGCTACTACCGGTCTGTCAAGTAGGTGCGACACAGGCTCGCCCTCGAGAGCCGGACCCGAGCAAGGTCGTTGTCCCTTACCGGTCGACCTGCCCTTGCGTCAGTTCGCATCGTTACCGTCATCTCCGCATCAGCGCGGTCCCCTGGCCCTGGTGGCGATGCTGCTGCTCTTGCCGACCGGTGCCCGTCCGCTGTCACCCGATTCCGCGGCCGCCGTGGAGGCGCCCCGATCGGCGTCCGCCAGGCTCGCAGTCGCCCGGCCCAGGCCGGCATTGCCAGCTGGAGACTTCGCAGGTGCCCCTTACCCCATCACCCCCGAGCGGCGAGCCCTGCTGAACACGATCCGCTATGCGGAAGGCACCTGGCTGGACGGCAGCGCGGCCGGGTACCGGGTGCTCTACGGCGGCGGCCGCTTCGGAGATCTCCGCCGCCACCCGGAGATCACGGTGCGGAACCGTTACGTCAGTGCCGCCGCCGGTGCCTACCAGTTCCTGCCCACCACCTGGAAGCGGGCCTCCGAGCGGCTCGGCCTCAGGGATTTCGGTCCGGCCAGCCAGGATCAGGCGGCCCTGCATCTGGTGGAGGAGCGCGGCGCCCTCGGAGCCTTCGATCGCCATGGCCTCAGCGCCGAGGTGCTGGCGCGGCTCTCCTCGGAATGGGCGTCCCTGCCGCTGCCTGACGGGGGCAGCCGCTACGGCCAGCCGGTGAAGAGCCACGACGAACTGCAGCGGTTCTTCGACCGGGAACTGCAGCGTCAGCGCCGCCTGGCTCGCGCCTGATCCGGCTCAGGGCTCCCGGTAGACCACGCGGCCCCGTTCGTCGTTGCCCACATCGAGCAGATGATCGAGCAGCAGGCGTTCGATCTCCGCGGTCACCACCCCGCTGTTGGCCCCAGGGGGCAGCTGAAGCTCCAGCAGGGCGTCGTTGAGGGTGAAGCCGGAGGGTCTGCTGCGACGGGCGAGCTGGAGCAGCTGGCGCTCGAGCGGCGGGTAGGCGGCCGCTTCGGTTCCCGCCAGCGCCTGCTCCAGGAGCTGGGCCTGGTTGGCCTGGCGCACCATCTCGGGCACCAGCACCAGATCGAGCAGCTGGCCGATGCCGCACAGCCCGAAGGTGAGCAGCCAGAGCATGCCGCTGGCGGGCTTGCGGTTGTAGAAGCGCTGCAGCCCGCACACCCCCACGAAGCAGGCGCACCAGAACAGGTAGCTCAGGGCCACGCTGCGCTTCTCGGCGGTGCGCTCCAGGGCCGAGAGAGCAGCGCGGGACGCTGAACCCGAACCTGGGGGCGGGGACGGTCTCGGCGTGGATCGGGAGGCCATCACAGCGCTCAGCCCTTCCAACCTAGGGCCGACCCCATTGGCCTCTGGGCCACAGGGACAGGGGGACGGTGGGGCCTGGATACCATGCCTTGATCAGGTGTCCGCCATGACGTCCGCGCCCCCATCGCCGGTCCCGCCGGCTTCCAGCCCCGCTGCGGCCGATGGCGCCAGCATCGCCCTGCCGAAGACGAGCGAAAGCCCAAGGCTGCAGCGCATCCGCCACTCGATGAGCCATGTGCTGGCCATGGCGGTCCAGAAGCTGTTCCCGAAGGCCCAGGTGACCATCGGGCCCTGGACCGAGACGGGCTTCTACTACGACTTCGACAACCCCGAGCCCTTCAGCGAGGCCGATCTCAAGGCCATCGAGAAGGAGATGCGGCGGATCATCGGCCAGCGACTGCCCCTGGAGCGCATCGAGGTGAGCCGCGAGGAGGCCGAACGCCGCATCCGGGCGCAGAACGAGCCCTACAAGCTGGAGATCCTCGAGGGCCTCAGCGAACCGATCACTCTCTACACCCTGGGAGAGCAGTGGTGGGACCTCTGCGCCGGCCCCCACGTGGCCCACACCGGCGAGCTGAACCCCAAGGCCTTCGCGCTCGAGAGCGTGGCGGGAGCCTACTGGCGCGGCGACGAGAAGCGCGCACAGCTGCAACGCATCTACGGCACCGCCTGGGAGACGCCCGAGCAGCTGGCCGAATACGAGCGACGCAAGGAGGAGGCCCTGCGCCGCGACCACCGGCGCCTGGGCACCGACCTGGAGCTCTTCTCGATCGAGGACGAGGCGGGCGCCGGACTCGTGTTCTGGCATCCCCGCGGCGCCCGGATGCGCCTGCTGATCGAGGACTTCTGGCGGCAGGCCCACTTCGAGGACGGCTACGAGCTCCTCTACACGCCCCACGTGGCGGATCTCGGCCTGTGGAAGACCTCGGGCCACCTCGACTTCTACAGCGAGAGCATGTTCGGCCCGATGGCGGTGGACGAGCGGCAGTACCAGCTCAAGCCGATGAACTGCCCGTTCCACGTGCTCACCTACGCCAGCCGGCTGCGCTCCTACCGGGAACTCCCGATCCGCTGGGCCGAGCTGGGCACGGTGTACCGCTACGAGCGACCGGGGGTGATGCATGGGCTGATGCGGGTGCGGGGCTTCACCCAGGACGACGCCCACGTGTTCTGCCTGCCGGAGCAGATCAGCGACGAGATCCTGCGGGTGCTCAACCTCACCGAGCGCATCCTCTCCACCTTCGACTTCCGCAGCTACGAGATCCACCTCTCCACCCGCCCGGAGAAGTCGATCGGCGAGGACGCCGTCTGGGAGCTGGCCACCGCCGGGCTGGTGGAGGCCCTGGAGCGCAAGGGCTGGGCCTACCAGGTGGATGAGGGCGGCGGCGCCTTCTACGGCCCCAAGATCGACCTGAAGATCGAGGATGCCATCGGCCGGCTGTGGCAGTGCTCCACGATCCAGCTCGACTTCAACCTGCCGGAGCGCTTCGACCTGCACTACGTGGCCGCCGACGGGAGCCGCGCCCGGCCGATCATGATCCACCGCGCCATCTTCGGCTCGCTGGAGCGCTTCTACGGCGTGATGGTGGAGAATTACGCCGGCGATTTCCCCTTCTGGCTGGCTCCTGAGCAGCTGCGGCTGCTGCCCGTCACCGACGAGGCCCTGCCCTGGGCGGAGGAGCTGAGGGGTCGGCTCGCCGCCGCCGGCATCCGCGTCCAGATCGACCACAGCGGTGAGCGGCTGGGCAAGCTGATCCGCAACGGCGAGCGGATGAAGATCCCGGTGCTGGGGGTGATCGGCGCCCGGGAAGCCGAGACCCGCGGCGTGAGCCTGCGCAGCCGGCGCCAGGGGGATCTGGGCAGCGTGGATGCCGACGCCCTGCTGGCGGCCGCCACGGCGGCCAACGCCGGACGGCTGGCCACCCTGGATCTGGCATGAGCCTGCTGCTGGCCGGCGACATCGGCGGCACCAAGACCCTGCTCAGCCTCTGGCGGCAGAGCCTGGAGCGGCCGGAGCTGCTGCGGGAGGAGCGCTACGTCTCGCCCGCCTGGAACGACCTGGCACCGATGGTGCGCCACTTCCTCGCTGGCGACGCGGCGGCCGGCGAACCCGTGGCGGCGGCCTGCTTCGCCGTGGCCGGTCCCGTGCGGGAAGGGACGGCCAGGCTCACCAACCTGCCCTGGCGGCTGGAGGCCAAAGCCCTGGCCGGCGCGCTGGAGCTGCCGCGGGTGGAACTGGTGAACGACTTCGCCGTGCTCATCCACGGCCTGCCCCGGCTGGCGTCCGGGCAGACGGCATCGGTGCGCGACGGCGAACACGATCCTCAGGCGCCGGTGCTGATCCTCGGGGCCGGAACCGGTCTGGGGGTGGCCATGGGGGTGCCCACCCCTGCCGGGCTTCAGCCCATCGCCAGCGAGGCGGCCCACGGGGAGTTCGCCCCCCGCTCCCGGCGGGAATGGGAGCTCAAGGAGTGGCTGCGGGCCGACCTGGGGATCGAGCGGGTGTCGATCGAGCGGGTGGTGAGCGGCACGGGGCTGGGCCACGTGGCCCGCTGGCTGCTCCAGGTCCGTCACCCCACCGGTGACCATCCCCTCAGCGCCAGCGCGCGGCGTTGGATGGAAGCCGGCGACGGGCCGTCCCGGGCCGACCTGCCCGCCGAGGTGGCCGGGGCCGCCGCCGCCGGCGACCCCCTGGCCGGCGAGGCCCTCTCGCTCTGGCTGGGGGCCTATGGCAGCGTCTGCGGGGATCTGGCCCTGGTCTGTCTGAGCCGGGGGGGGGTCTGGCTGGCGGGTGGAACGGCCGCCAAGCTGCTGGACGGCCTGCGCTCGCAGGCGTTTCTGGAGGCTTTCCTCAGCAAGGGGCGCCTGCGCGGTGCCCTGGAGCCCATCGCGATCACCGCGCTGGTGGATCCCGGCGTGGGAGCCTTCAGCGCCGCCTGCCGGGCCGGAATGCTGATGGCGTGAGGGACGGCCGCGGGCCGGAGGCCCCGCATGTCGGCTGCGACACTGTGGCCAACGACAGGTCATCCATGCTGCGGCCCCAGATCGGCCAGGGGGTGGTGGTGGACGTTCCCGCCACCACTGCCAATATCGGACCGGGTTTCGATTGTCTCGGTGCCGCCCTCGCCCTCGACAACCGCTTCGAGCTGCGGGTGATCGAGGGCGGAGCCGAACGCTTCGAGCTGATCATCGAAGGACCGGAGGGAGCCCATCTGCGTGGCGGCCCCGACAACCTGGTGTATCGCTCGGCCCAGCGGGTGTGGCGGGAAGCGGGGATGGAGCCGGTGGCCCTGGAGGCCCGGGTGCAGCTGGCGGTGCCTCCCGCCCGTGGGCTGGGCAGCAGCGCCACCGCCATCGTGGCGGGGCTGATCGGCGCCAATGCGCTGGTGGGCGAACCCCTGAGCCGGGAGAAACTGCTGGAGCTGGCCATCGACATCGAGGGCCATCCCGACAACGTGGTGCCGTCCCTGCTGGGGGGCATGTGCCTGACGGCGCGGGCCGCCTCTCACC
The DNA here is from genome assembly GCA_000708525.1 of Cyanobium sp. CACIAM 14. Taxonomy (GTDB): domain Bacteria; phylum Cyanobacteriota; class Cyanobacteriia; order PCC-6307; family Cyanobiaceae; genus Cyanobium. The sequence continues at coordinate 138,696 of JMRP01000001.1, read as the reverse complement.
GCTGGCGGGTGGTGCGCTGCGAATGGAACCCGGCCGTGAAGGCGGTGGTGGCGATTCCCACCATCCGCCTGAGCACCAGCGAGGCCCGGCGGGCCATGCCCCGCAGCATCCCGATCAGCGATGCGGTGATCAACCTGGGCGCCCTCACCCTGCTGCTTCAGGGGCTGCGCACCGGCAACGGCGATCTGATCGCCGACGGCATGCACGACCGCATCCATGAGCCCTACCGCTGGGGCCTGATCCAGGGGGGCCGGGCGGTCCGGGAGGCCGCCCTGGACGCGGGGGCCTGGGGCTGCGTGATCAGCGGCGCGGGCCCGAGCCTGCTGGCACTGGCGCCGGAGGGCCCGGCGGCGGCGGTGGGGGAGGCGATGACCCAGGCGTGGGAGCGGGAGGGGGTGAGCAGCCACAGCGCCGTGCTCGATCTGCAGGACGCCGGCAGCACCTGGGAGGCCCTGGCGGCAGCCAACCCCCCACAGGCCATTGCTCGTGAGTAGAACTACCCAGCTGATAGGCTCCGCCCGACCAGGACGACGTCCTGCCGGGGCCAAGCCTCCCGCCCCTCTTCCCGCCTGGAGCACCCCAACGTGATGGACGCCAGCCTGCCGCTTCTGCTCGCGTCCTCCCCCCTCCCCGATGCATTTCCGGCCTCTCCCTCGTTTCCCTGGCTGAGCCTGATCGTGCTGCTGCCGGCGGCGGCCGCCCTGGTGATGCCCCTGCTCCCCGGTGACGGCAGCGACCCCCGCCTGCCCCGAACGGTTGCTCTGACGGTGCTTGGGGTCGATCTGGGTCTGATCCTGTGGGTGTTCTCCCGCCACTTCGACGGCAGCGCCGCCGGCCTGCAGCTGGTGGAGCGGGTGAGCTGGGTGCCGGCCCTCGGTCTGGAGTGGTCGCTGGCGGCCGATGGGCTCTCGGCGCCGCTGGTTGTGCTCAGCGGGCTGATCACCCTTCTCTCGACGGCGGCGAGCTGGAACATCCAACGCAAGACCCGGCTCTATTTCGGCCTGATGCTGCTGCAGGCCACGGCCCAGAGCCTGGTGTTCCTCTCCCAGGACTTCCTGCTGTTCTTCCTGGCCTGGGAACTGGAGCTGGTGCCGGTGTACCTGCTGATCGCCATCTGGGGGGGCAAGCTGCGCCAGTACGCCGCCACCAAGTTCATCCTCTACACCGCGCTGGCCTCCCTGCTGATCCTGATCAGCGGCCTGGCCCTGGCCCTGGCGGGGGACGGCTTCACCCTGAACATGAGCGAGCTGGCGTCTCGCTCCCCCGGCGGCACCTTCGGCCTGCTCTGCTACCTGGGCTTCCTGGTCGGCTTCGGCGTGAAGCTGCCGATGTTCCCCCTGCACACCTGGCTACCCGACGCCCACGGGGAGGCCAACGCGCCGGTGTCGATGCTGCTGGCCGGGGTTCTGCTGAAGATGGGCGGCTACGCCCTGCTGCGCTTCAACGTGCAGATGCTCCCGGAGGAACACCTGCGGCTGGCACCGGCGCTGATCGTGCTCGGGATCATCAACATCGTCTACGGGGCGCTCAACGCCTTCGCTCAGGACAACGTGAAGCGGCGCATCGCCTGCAGCTCGGTGAGCCACATGGGCTTCGTGCTGCTGGGCATCGGCGCCATCGACGCCCTGGGGATGAGCGGAGCGATGCTGCAGATGATCAGCCACGGCCTGATCGCGGCGGCGATGTTCTTCGTCACCGGCGTGTTCTACGAGCGCACCGAGACCCTCTCGATCCCCAACATGGGCGGCCTGGCCAAGGTGCTGCCGATCACCTTCGCCTTCTTCCTGGCCAGTTCGCTGGCCTCGCTCGCCCTGCCGGGCATGAGCGGCTTCATCAGCGAGATCACCGTGTTCCTCGGCGTCACCTCCTACGACGGCTTCACCGTCGGTTTCCGCGTGATCACGGTGGTGCTCGCCGCCATCGGCCTGGTGCTCACCCCGGTGTACCTGCTCTCGCTCTGCCGGCGCGTGTTCTTCGGCCCGAGGATCCCGGCGCTGGCGGTGGTGGGGGACATGAAATCGCGGGAGCTGCTGATCGGGCTCACCCTGCTGGTGCCCACGCTGGTGATCGGCTTCTGGCCGCGGGTGGCGATCGCGGTGTACGAGGGCAGCACCAACGCCCTGGCCAGCGAACTGGCCAGCCAGGGTGCCGTGGCCATGGGACGGTTCGCCCCCCTGGGCTGAGCCACGCCCAGCCGTTCCTTGGGCTGGAATGGGTCCTACCCAACGAGCGGTTCCCAGGCGATGTCCAGCACCCTCCAGAGTCCCCCCGCCCTGCTGGCCGGCGAGGGCCTGCCCCGCTTCGAAGCCATCACTCCCGAGCAGGTGAGCGAACACATGCCGGAGCTGCTGCTGCATCTGGAGGCCGAACTCGACGCGGTGGAGGCGGCTCTGGCGGCCAGGCTGGCGGCGGCCGGCGGAGAGCCCCTGGGCTGGGCGGAGGTGATGGATCCGCTGCACCGGCTGGGGGAGCGGCTGCGCTGGAGCTGGGGGGTGGTGAGCCATCTCACCGGCGTCTGCAACAGCCCCGAGCTGCGGGAGGCCCACGCCGCCCAGCAGGCGGCGGTGGTGGCCTTCGGCAACCGGGCCGGCCAGAGCCGGACGATCTTCGAAGCCCTGCGGCGACTGCAGGCGCAGGGCGGTCTCGATGCCACCCAGGAGCGGATCCTGGCGGCGGAGATCCGCGACATGGAGCTGCGGGGGGTGGGGCTGGACGGCGAGGCCCAGGGGACCTTCAACGCCGCCAGCCAGGAGCTGGCCGAACTGGCCACCGGCTTCGGCAACCGGGTGCTGGATGCCACCAACGGCTGGACCCTGAAGCTCACCATCCCCGAAGAAGTGGAGGGGCTGCCCGAAAGCCTGAAGGGCCTGCTGGCCGAAGCGGCGCGCCAGGGCGGGGATGCCGAAGCCACGGCGGCGGACGGGCCCTGGCTGCTGGGACTGGACTTCCCGCGCTTCGGGCCATTCCTGAAATACAGCCGCCGCCGCGACCTGCGCGAGATCGCCTACAAGGCCCACGTGAGCCGGGCCTCGGGGGAAAGCGACGGCAACTGGCCCACGATCGAGCGGATCCTGACGCTGCGGCGGGAGCAGGCGCAGCGACTGGGCTACGGGAGCTGGGCCGAGGTGAGCCTGGCCGCGAAGATGGCCCGCTCGGTGGATGAGGTGGAAGGGCTTCTGGAGGACCTGCGGGCCGCCGCCTACCCGGCGGCCGAAAAGGAGCTGGAGGCGCTGCGGACCTGCACCGCCCGGCACGGAGCCCCCGAAGCGGCGGATCTGAAGCCCTGGGACGTGAGCTTCTGGGCCGAGGTGCTGCGCCAGGAGACGTTCGAGCTCGACAGCGAGGCGCTGCGTCCCTGGTTCCCCCTGCCGAGGGTGCTGGAGGGGTTGTTCGGGCTCTGCGACCGGCTGTTCGGCATCCGCATCCGGCCGGCCGATGGCGAGGCGCCGGTGTGGCACCCGGACGTGCGCTTCTTCCGCGTCGAGGACGCCGGCAGCGGCGAGCCGATCGCGGCCTTCTACCTGGATCCCTACAGCCGCCCGGGCAGCAAGCGGGGTGGCGCCTGGATGGATGAGTGCCTGGTGCGCTCGCTGGATGCGGCCGGGCGGCCCGTGCTGCCGGTGGCCTACCTGGTGTGCAACCAGAGCCCACCGGTGGGCGACACCCCCAGCCTGATGACCTTCGAGGAGGTGGAGACCCTCTTCCACGAGTTCGGCCATGGCCTGCAGCACATGCTCACCACGGTGGAGCGTCCCCAGGCGGCGGGCATCAACAACGTGGAATGGGATGCGGTGGAGCTGCCCAGCCAGTTCATGGAGAACTGGTGCTACGACCACGCCACCCTGATGGGCATGGCGCGGCACTGGCAGACGGGCGAACCGCTGCCGGAGACGGAATTCGCCAAGCTGCAGGCGGCCCGCACGTTCATGGGCGGCTCGGCCACTCTGCGCCAGGTGCACTTCGCCCTCACCGACCTGCGGCTTCACAGCCAGTGGACCCCCGACTGCGGCAAGACACCGGAGCAGCTGCGCCGCGAGATCGCCGCCACCACCACCGTGCTGGAGCCGATCGAGGAGGACGCCTTCCTCTGCTCCTTCAGCCACATCTTCGCCGGCGGCTATTCGGCGGGCTACTACTCCTACAAGTGGGCGGAGGTGCTCAGCGCCGATGCCTTCAGCGCCTTCGAGGAGGTGGGCCTGGAGAACGAGGAGGCCATCCAGGAAACGGGCCGCCGCTTCCGCGACACGGTGCTCAGCCTCGGCGGCAGCCGGCACCCCTCGGAGGTGTTCGAGTCCTTCCGCGGCCGCAGCCCCAGCCCGGAAGCCCTGATCCGCCACACTGGACTGGTGGGGGCGAAGGGGTGAAGGCCCCTGACGGACTCCTTGGCAGCCGGTGCGCACCATGGGGCCCCCATGCCGCCAGCGTGGGGAAGGGTAACTTGTAGCGTGCCGAACAGGTGGTTACAGGGTCCGTGTCATGCGCATGCCAGGAGTGATCGGCTGGAACGAGCGGTGTGATGGGAATCGGCCTGAGGCAAGACGACACAACTCCTTCGGGTCATACACGGCGACGGTGGATCGCACCGGGCGGATACAGGGTCCGTCCATTTAGTAGTTAGCCTTAAGCAAAACCTATGCGCTGCCTATGTTGATGCCGAGACATGCTATCAAGCATAATCCAAAAGCTTTACGCTTTTGATCAAATCATTCTAGTCATAGTGCATTCTGGCTTGTTCAATGGGGTAAGCCCATATACTTCCGATGCTTCTGCATGTATAGTCATGCTAGTCATTGATCGGATCCGCCCTAAGTTCCTGCTATCCGATGTTATACTTTACGCAATGAGATGAAAGTTTCCGAGATTCTCAAAGCGATCAAGGATGATGGCTGGTTTCAAGTTGCGCAAAGAGGGAGTCATCGCCAATTCAAACACCCAAGGAAACCGGGAAGGGTAACCATTGCTGGCAGGCCGTCCGATGAGCTTGCCAAGGGTACTCAGATGAGTATCCTAAAGCAAGCAGGCCTCAAAGGTTCAGAACAGCCATGAAGTACGCAGTGGTCATTGAGAGGGCTGGGGAAAACCTCTCGGCATATGTGCCAGATCTTCCAGGTTGTATTGCAACTGGCAACTCTTCTACTGAAGTTGAACAGCTAATCCGCGAAGCAATTTCATTTCATTTGGAAGGCTTAAGGGAGGATGGCATCGAGATACCCGAGCCCTCGTGTTCCGTTGGGTATGTCGAACTCGCAGCGTAACCTGAATGAGGCAAAGGCTAACATCCAGATGCAGAAGACGGGGTCAAAAGGTATTGGCCATGCCTAGACTTCATGCCCGCTTCTGATCTGGAGCGTTAGATACACTGGATGAGCTATGGCAGGATTTTGGGAAGTGACGCTCGGTGGACTCCTCGGCAGCGGTCTTGCCTCGACCGCTGCCGCGACCCTGATGTTGAGGCGTACCCGCTTGATCGAATCTGAGGTCAAGCGCCAGTTCGACGAGCGGCTAAAGATTTTTGAGTCTACGCGTGAGTGGAAAGAAAACTGCTTGTCGACACTTCTCGGAGCCGCCATCATGCAACTTGACAGAACGAAGCGGGCGTTCAATCGCTGGAGTGGCAAGAACTTATACCTTGAGCAAGGATCGTCCGAGACGGAAACATCGCGGTTCGGGATCTTCTCCTCTCGAACGGCCATTTGATACCACCACACGTGATGGAAGGTGCAGCACGCCTCATTGAGCACTACGACCGATGGCCTGAGGAGTTCGAGACCCAACGGGCGAAGGACTCGCCCAGCAACCAAGACGCCTTTGTCTTTGTCGGAGCCAAGGGATTCCCGTTCCCTGGCGAATCTGAGGCGCGATTCCGAGAAGCCTTCCGACGACTTCAGCATGAGCTCTATGGCGTCTAACTTCGCGATCCACCTGACGTCGGCTTCCCGCAGCTCAGCCTTCCAAGGGGGGTCTTCGCCAGACCGCTGTCCATTGCTAATCTGAGCGTTGTTATTTCTAATCTGGATGGACGATGCCTGAAAAGAACATCAAGTTAATCAGGCGTGGCTACGAGGCGTATACGCGGGGTGACTTCGCGTCCGTCTTTGCTCTCCTGCATCCCGAGGTGGAAATATGCCAGTCAGATCTGCTGCCGTGGGGTGGAATTTACCGGGGACACGAACAGGCGCGGGAGTTCTTCCACAGGCTCAACGAATCCACCGAAGGGTTGCCATGTCCGGAAGAGTTCATCGCTGCTGGAGGCGACGTGGTTGTCATCGGTCGCCTACAGGGTCGGACTCGGGTTGGCGGGCAGACCTATGACTTGAGGATCGTACATCTTTGGAGTATCGAGGGAGAGCAGGTTGTACGCTTCGCCGCCTATATAGACACGCCAGGCATGCTCAAGGCGCTAACGGGTGACTAAGTCTAACTCACGGTCCAACAACTCCAACACACACTAACCGAAGAGGACATTCTTTGATGCATTTGATCGGTGCCTTATGTCGTGTCATGGGGAGCGTTGGGGACGACTCGAATGGTGACTGCTCTCTGCGGCCGAGCCAGCTTGTCAGACCCCCCAATGAAGCCGCACCCATCCTCATGCAGGCTGAATGGATCCGTCCTCCAGAACCCGAAGAAGGATGACGATCACCACTGGAAGCGAGCAGCGGAGGTTACCGTCCTGTTACCAGAAGGATTTTCTCCGGGTTCCTAATCTCCACATTCTGACCCCCACGGCGGAGATCGGCGGAGCCCACCAAGGCGCACCATCCCTCCCTGCCAGCACCGAGGATCCCCGATGACCATCGAAACCGTCCGCGGCCGCGACGCCACCATCCACTTCGACCCGAGGAAGTGCATTCACTCGCGCCATTGCGTACTGGATCACCCGGATGTGTTCGTGCCGAATGTTCAGGGCGAATGGATCCATCCCGATGCGGCCCCTGTGGACGAACTGATCCGGCTGGGCCAGAACTGCCCGTCGGGCGCCATCCGGGTGGTACGGCATGAGCCGACGGCCGAGGGACTGGCCACCTCGGATGACCCCCCACTGGTGAACACCGTTCGGGTACGGGAGAACGGCCCGCTGGCGATCGAGGCCGATCTGCACATCCGCGGCGGGGTTCAGGTCTCGCCCCGCGCCACCCTCTGCCGCTGCGGCCAGTCGGCCAACAAGCCTTTCTGCGATGGAGCCCATACGAGAGCCGCCTTCACGGCAACGGGAGAACCGGCCACGGGCAGCTTCGAACCGTTGGCGGCACGGAACGGCCCGGTGGATGTGATTCCGCTGCGCGATGGTCCGCTGCGGGTGGTCGGCAACCTGGAGCTGGTGAGCGGCACCGGCCGCACCTTCGACAAAACCACGGAAACCTTTCTGTGCCGCTGCGGTCACTCGGCCAACAAGCCTTTCTGCGACGGCAGCCACAAGGCCGCCCACTTCCAGGCGGAGTGACCTGAGCATCGGTCTCGGGCTCGCCGCCCGCCACCGCAGCCCGGCGAAAACGCTCAGGCCCCCGCTGGCAGCCCCAGCCACAGGCCATGCAGCACCCGTGAGAGTTCGCGGCGGCGCAGGGGCTGGGAGTCCTGGGACGTGCGCGAGAAGGCGGTCTCCACCAGGGCGGCGTCGGCGGCCGGCACGGCACGGCGCAGCAGCTGGGCGAAATGGTCGCGGCGCAGGGGATCGCCGGCACCGAAGCGGCCGCCGCCCACCCCGGAAGTGACACCGCGGGCCGCCAGGGTCTCCACCGCAGCGAAGGCCCAATGGCTGGGGGGCACGTCGCTGAAGCGGGCCTGGGCCGGACGCTGCACCGGCCAGCCCAGCACCCCCACCAGGGCCGCCGCCGCCACCGCCCGGTTCACGCCTCCCTCGGGGTTGAAGCGCAGCCGGGCCCTGTCTTCGCCGGCCACGAGGCCCGCGGCCGCCAGCACCTGGATCGGGCTGAAATCCGGGTCGTCATGACCCACGTCGTTGAACCAGTGGATCGGCGCACCGGCGCCGGTGAGAACGGTCTGGAAGCGGCGCAGCAGGGCCGGATCGCAGGCCACCTGCCTCGGGCTCACCCCCTGGGCCAGGGCGAAGGCCGCCAGGCGGCCGCCGGCCTCGCCGATCGCCCATTCCACCGGGTGCATCCGGTAGGCGGCATTGGTGATGTGGGTGGTGCCGATGCTCTTGGCCGAGAGGATCAGCCCATCGGTGGCCACGGGGATCAGGGCCCCCAGCGGCACGGTGAACGGCAGCGACTCCTTGCCGTCGGCCCCCAGGTCCACATGGCCCGGCGTGAGGTTGGGGTGGAAGTCGAGATAGTGGTAGGCGCCGATGCCGACGCTGTCGGCGAAGCTGCGGGCGCGGGCGCGGCCGGGGAAGAAGCGGCGGGCCACATCCTCGTGGCGGATGGTGGTGAGGGCCACGCCGCGGCGGGCCTCGCGGATGTAGGGCTCCAGGGCGATGCCGTCGGCGGTCCAGGTGAGATCGCCGCGGGGCCGCAGCGCAAGCCCGTGGGCGCTCTGCAGGCAGTGCAGGTAGGCCTGGGCGCGGGCCCGGGCCCGCTCCAGATGGCGGCGGCGCTCCTCCCGGGAGACGCCGGAGAGGCAGCCGAAGCGGTAGTCGTTGCCGCAGCCCAGCGGGCCAGCGGCGCCCAGGGGGCTGGTGCCCCAGTTCAGCACCGTCACGTCGCCGGGCCGCACCTGCTCGTCGGGCACGGCGCAGGCCAGCCTCCGGTAGCGGAACATCCCGTTGGGATCGAAGAACGGCCGCTCCTGCCAGCCCCCTGAGCCATGCACCCAGAAGCTGCAGGGGAAGTCGGCAGGCTGCAGCCAGGGGTCGCGGCCGTAGCCCTCCGGGGCCGGCAGGCACTCGGCGGGGGCGGGGGTGGCCCGCTCCACCACGATGCCGAAGGTGAAGGCCTGCTGGCAGAGCGGCACGGCCTGGTCGGGAAGCACCGCCTCGCCGGTGTCGGCGCGCGCCTCCTGGCCCACCCGCGAGGCGATCCCGCCCACCTCCAGCAGGTCCCCCAGGTCGGTGGCCTCCAGCACCACCTCGGCCTCCACGCGGAAGCGCAGGTTGCGCTCCAGATCGTGAAAGCGCACCGCCGTCAGCCGCGGCGGGGAGGCCGCATCGAACTCCACCGCCTCCGGCGCGGCGAAGGGGACGATCCGCAGCCGGCCGCTGGCCAGATGGGGCAGCAGCGGCTCCTCCAGCGCCCGCAGAGCCGTGTCGGGCCTCACGGCGAAGTGGCTCACCCAGCCGGCGCCGGGATTGCCGATCACCTGGCCGCCCACCGGCTGCAGCTGCAGCTGGCGGCGGCGGAAGGCCCGCAGCAGCGCGGAGCCGCAGAACAGATCACCGTCGTCGAGCTGGGCTGGATCGAGCTGGGTGGCGCTCTGCAGCCGCTTGGGGGCCCGCTCGGGCGGATCGTCGGAGGCGGGCAGGGCCTGGGCGGTGTACTGGCCCCCGACCAGCTGGGTGGGCTGCACCAGCAGCACGGCGGCGCCGGCCTGCAGGGCCGCCAGGGTGGCGCTGTAGGCGGCCGTGGAGCCGCCCACCACCAGCACGGCCGCCCTCAGGGTGTCGGCCTCGGCGGGACGCAGGAAGCGATCGCTGTCCATCGGAGCGTGCGGCGCGCCGCCGGGCGGAGAAGCGAATTATCCCCGCGGCTCAGACCTGCGGCGCCGGCCCGCTCCCGGCGGCTGCCGGCGGCTCCTCCCGCTCCTGCATCGCCTGGAGCAGCCGCCGGCGCAGCAGGTCCATGAGCGCGAGCACCTCCCCGCGGGCCGATCCCCGGGGCGACAGGTCCGCGCACACGGGGTCCGCGGCCCCCACCGAGATCGGTTCGGCCACCCAGAGGCGGGCCCGGCGCCAGCCCAGCGAGGGGCGGGACGGCAGGGAGGCCCCCCGCAGGCGCTCCAGACCGTCGTGGAGCAGCAGGGCGGTTTCGGCGAAGCGCTCGAAGCTGGGGCTCTCCGCCACATAGCCACCCGAGACCGCCACGAACGTCTCCACCAGCCGCATGTGCCGCAGCGCCAGGGCGGCCTCCGAGGCGGTCCAGTCGGCCAGACCCCGCTGCAGGGGCGGCAGCGTGCGCCGGGGCGGCAGGTCCTCACGGTGGATCCACTGCCAGCCCATCTCCTCGATGCGGCGGCAGCGGTCCTCGGCCGTGCCCGCCCCCCGCAGCCCCAGCCGGGCTTCCGCCAGCTCCAGCACCCGCGCGCGCAGCCGCGTGATCCGCTCCGCCAGGGGGAGCTGGGCCTCGGGCGCGGGCGCTGCGGACCCACTCTCCTCGCCGAAGCGGGCGTAGAACCGCTCCAGCTGGGTCAGCAACTCCTCCCCGAGCCGGAGCAGGCGCCGGTAGCGGAAGGTGTCGGGATCGGCGGCGGCGCTGGGGGGCGGCGGTGCCAGCCCCGCCTGGCGCTCCAGCCGCGCCAGCAGCCGGTCGAGCCGGGCCCAGCAGGGGCGCCGGTAGCGGTAGCGGAGGCCGATCGGCACGATCCAGACCGCCTCCTCCCGGCCGGCCCGGCGCAGGTCGTCGCGGCACCACAACGCCAGGCGGGCGGCACCCGGCTCCAGGGGGCCGAGGCGTTCGCCATGGCCGTTGGTGGCACCCTCCGGCGCCAGGGCCAGGGGGAAGGGGCCATCGCGCAGCAGCTGACGCGCCTGCCGCAGGGCGCTCCAGTCGGGGTGGCGGCCCCGGCGCAGGGAGATGCCGCCGAGCCGGGAGAGCACCCAGCCCAGCGGACGGCCGCCCCACAGGGGCATGCCGCGGTCGTAGAGGAACTGCACGGGCTGAGGCCGCAGCGTGCGGGGCAGACCCCGCGAGAGAAGCCAGAGGCCGCAGAGCGGGTCATCTACGTCGCTGTGGCGGAAGGCCAGAAGCAGCCGGCAGCGGCCCAGACGGAACTGCTCCAGCAGCGCCGCCAGGCGCTCCCCGTGCTCCACCTCCACGCGGGCGATCCCGGCGGGCAGCCAGAGCAGCACCCGCCAGCGCAGCAGCAGCGGCAGCAGCATCAGCAGCAGCGCCCACAGGGCGCCGCTGGGAGCCGGCCGGATCGGCCTCAGGGGCGGCTGCATCCCTGGCAGACCCGGCGCAGCCAGGCCAGCAGATCGGTGATCACCCACTCCCGTTCGCGGTCGTCGAACAGTTCGTGCAGGCTGTCGCCATAGGTCTTCAAGGTCACGTCGGCCTCGCCCAGGCCGGCCACCCAGCGCGCCACCGTGTCCGGGCAGATCACCGTGTCACCGCGGCTCTGGAGCACCAGCAGCGGGCCGGGGAAGCCTGGCGGTGCCGAGAGGAGCTCGGCGGCCACCTGCTGCCAGGCGGTGGCCAGGCGCACGGAGCAGCGATCGTGACGGAGGGGATCGCAGCGGATCCGCTCCAGCACCTGGGGATCGTGCGCCGAGGCGGCCAGCGGAATGCCGGTGGGGAGGGTGAAGCCGGGCCACACTCCGGCGAGCACCCCGGCCAAGGCCAGCCGCCAGGTGGGCTCCACGGCCAGGGCGGGATTGGAGACCACGGTGCCAGCGACGCTGCCTGGATGCCGCTGGACATAGTCGAGGGCGATGGTGCCCCCGAGGCTGTGGCCGAGCACCACCTGCGGCAGCCCGGGCGCTTCCCTGGCGGTGCGCCGCAGCAGGCCCGCCACGGCGCAGCGGAAGTCGTCCCAGGAGCCGAGGGCGCCGCGGGGCCCGGGGCTGCGGCCGTGGCCGGGCAGATCCACGGCGCAGACGATCACGCCCGCCCGGGCCAGATCCCGGGCCAGAGGCGCGAAGGCCTCACCGTGGCTGCCGATCCCATGCACCAGCGCCAGGGCGGCCCAGGCCGGCGGGGCCCCGGAGGGCGGCCGCCAGCAGCGGCAGGGCGGCAGGGTGATCGAGCCGCTCACGGTCAGGGCGGGAAGGCACGTCCCCAGGATGCCGCCGGATCGGTCGCCGCCGCAGCGATCCGGGCCGGCAGCAGGACCAGCGGAGGGCCGCCGCGGCAGCCGACCGGCGCGGGCAGACGGGAGAATCCGCCCAAGACGCCAGGGGCCGGTGGGGCAGATGCATCCGTTCACCTTTCATTCGCTCAGGCGGCGGTGGGGGCCGGCGGCCGGCGGCAGGGCGCGCGCCCTGCTGCCCGCCGTGGTGCTTCCGCTGGCCCTGCTGCCTGCCGCCTCCGGGACTGCAGCGCCGCCGTCCTGCCGCGCCCGGATCGCCGCTGTGATCGACGGCATCCTGGCCCGGAACCTCGATACCCGATCAGGTCCCCCGATCAACGCCTTCCAGACGCTGAATCCCTCGGCGCTGGCACAGGCCGAGGCCCTGGATCAGGCGCTGGCGGCCGGGCAGCCGCGAGGGCCGCTGCACTGCCTGCCCATGGCGGTGAAGGACAACGTGGCCAGCTTCGATCTGCCGATGACGGTGGGCTCCCTGGCGCTGCTGGGCAATCAGCCCACCCGCGATGCCCATCTCCTGGCCCGGCTGAGGGCCGCCGGGGCGATCCTCGTGGGCAAGACGGCGATGGATGAATTCGCCTTCGGGATCCGTGGACTCTCCGGGGCGGCCGGCAGGGTGGGCAATGCGGTGAACCCCTGGTACAGCGCCGGCGGCTCCTCCTCCGGCTCGGGCGCGGCCGTGGGGGCGGACTTCGTGCCTCTGGCGGTGGGCAGCGACAACTGCGGCTCCCTGCGGCTGCCCGCGGTCTACAACGGTGCGGTGTCGCTCAGGCCCACCCAGGACCGCTTCGACAGCGAGGGGGTGTTCCCGATCGGGTTCGTGAACGGCACCCCGGGGCTGATCGCCAGGGACATGCCCACTCTGGCCGAAGGCCTGGCGGTGATCGCCAGCGACTGGCGGCGGCCGGCGGCAGAGCGCCCCGCCCCCCTCGCCGGCCGGCGCATCGGCGTGCTGCGCAGGGCCGGAAGCGCATCGCTGGAGCCCACCGATCCGGACGCGCGCCGCCTGCTGGCGCAGGGGGTGGCCCTGCTGCGCGCCAGCGGCGCCGAGGTGTTGGAAACCGTGGAGCTCAAGGAGTTCGATCCCCGTCTCGGCCCGGCCTTCGTGCGCGGCTCCGCCCCACGCATCGATGCCGTTCTGGCCACCTATCCAGGCCCGCGGCGTCAGTGGGCTGATGTCTGCCGCTCCGGCCGGATCCCTCCCGAATGGACCGCCGCCAGCTGCCTGGAGCTGTTCCGCGCCGATCCGGCCGCGCAGGCGCGGGCGCGCGGGGTGATCGCCGCCAACCGGCGCCGGCTGGAGGTCCTGCTGGCCGAACAGCGTCTCGATGCGCTGCTGCTGCTGCCCGACCGGCGGGGTGGTGCCCGCAGCGAGGCCTCCGAGCTGATCACCTGCTTCGTGAGCAGCAACGCGGGGGTCCCTGCGGTGGTGCTGCCGATCGGCGTCGACCGGCGCGGGATGCCGGTGGGGCTGGAGCTGCTGGCGGCCGCCGGAGCGGATGAGGACCTGGTGGCCATGGCCGGCGCCCTGGAGACGCAGCGCGGTCCCCTGCCGCTGAAGCCCGCCGGAGCGGGACGGGACGCGCTGCGCCGGCTCGGGATTCCGGCCCACAACAGCCTGGTGAGCACCCTGGGCTGGCGGGCCTGGCAGAGCCGGCGTGGGGAGGCGCTCGGCGACCTGGAGCCGGCCCGTTTCCGGCGCCTCACCGAGACCCTGCTGCGCTCCTGGAGCGGCATCGGGCAGCAGGAACGGGCTCCAGCCCAAGAGCGTTGAGGAGGTACCTCAGCGGTCCGCCGCCCTGATGACCCCAGGAGCCGAAGCGCCGGGTCAGTCCCAGCGCCTCTGCCGGCTCACCGACACCCGGCCGCTGAAGCCACGGATCGGCGCCCGGCACTTGCTCAGTTCCAGCGCCATGGGGATCGGCCCGTAGCACTCCTCCAGCAGATCGAGGATGCGTTCGCTGTAGTGCTCCAGGGTGTTGCAGTAGATGACCCGGGCCTGAGCCCGCAGGGCTTCGATGGCGATGGCGTAATCAAGGCCCTCGCTCAGATCGTCGCGCTGGGCGGTGCCCGTCAGATCGGCGCGCAGGCGGATGTCCAGCTCGAACCACTGGCCATGCTGCCGTTCCTTCTCCAGCACCCCCACGTGGGCCCAGAGCCTCAGGCCCCGCACCTGGATAGCGTCGCTCACAGCGGCAGCGACCGGTGGCGGAACCGGCGCGATCCATCGGCGTAGTCGGCGACGACGTGACCCTCGCCTCGCAGCCTGTAGCGGTAGGTGACCAGCCCCTCCAGGCCCACGGGTCCGCGCGGGGGGAGGGTCTGGGTGCTGATGCCCACCTCGGCCCCGAAGCCGTAGCGGTTGCCGTCGGCGAAGCGGGTGGAGCAGTTCAGGAACACCCCGGCACTGTCCACGGCCCGCAGGAAACGGTCCGCCGCCACCGGATCGGTGGTGGCGATGGCATCGGTGTGCCGGGAGCCGTGGCGACGCACATGCTCCAGGGCCTCCTCCAGATCGGCCACGACCTTCACGTTCAAGATGAGATCGGAGTACTCCGTGTCCCAGGCGCCCGGACCGGCGGCGTGGGACACCCCGAGGGCGCAGGCTACGGGATCGCCGCGCAGCTCCACCCCCGCCGCGGTGAACGCCGGGATCGCCTCGGCCAGGAAGATGGAGGCGACCTCCCGGTGCAGCAGCAGGGTCTCGATGGCGTTGCAGGCGGCCGGGTACTGGGTCTTGCTGTCGATGGCGATGCGCAGGGCCTGGGCCGGCTCGGCCGCCCGGTCCACGTAGAGATGGCAGATGCCGTCGGCGTGGCCCAGCACCGGGATGCGGGTGTTGTCCTGGATGAAGCGCACCAGGGCATTGGAGCCCCGGGGGATGATCAGATCCACCAGCCCATCGAGGCGCAGCAGCCCCAGGCTCTCCTCGCGGCTGGTGAGCAGCTCCAGGCAGCCCGGCGCCACCGTCGTGCCGGCCAGACCCCGGTGCAGGGCCGCCACGATCGCCCGGCAGCTGCGTCCGGCCTCCCGCCCCCCCTTGAGCAGGGCGCCGTTGCCGGCGCGGACCGCCAGCGAAGCGATCTGCATCACCGCATCGGGCCGGGCCTCGAAGATCACGCCCACCACCCCCAGCGGGACGGTGACCCGCTCCAGCACCAGTCCCTCGTCGAGTTCCGTGTGCAGCTGACGCCGACCGAGCGGATCCGCCAGCGCCGCCACCTGCCGCACCCCGGCGATGGCGCCGGCCAGCTTGAGCCCGTCCAGCTTCAGGCGCGCCACCAGCGCCGACGCCAGCCCATCGGCAGCGGCGGCGGCCAGGTCGGCCCGGTTGGCCTCCAGGATCTCCTCGCTGGCGGCCTCGAGGGCGGTGGCCATCGCTTCCACCGCGGCCCGCCGTTCCGCGTCGCTGCACTGGCCCAGGGCCATGGCGGCCTGACGCACCGAAGCGGCCCGCTGCAGCAGCTGGGGATCGGGCTCCGGAACGACGCTGGCCGGCGAGGTGATGGTCTGGCTCATGGCACCCATCATCCCAAGCGGTCCAGCGCCAGCCGCACCGCCCCCAGCCGGCCGGCGCCGTTGCCCAGGGCACAGCGGCGGATCGCCAGCCCCTCCCGGCTCACCGCCAGCACCCGCCGCTCCACCTCCTGCCACACCGCCGGCAGGAAGTGGTGGCTGGCGCCGCTGAGACCACCGCCGATCAGCACCAGCTCCGGGGTGAGCACATAGAGCAGCGAGCTGAGCCCCACCCCCAGGCTGCGTCCGTAGGCCGCCCAGACCGCCCGGGCCTCAGCGTCGCCGGCGTCGGCACGGCGGCACAGCTCCTTCGGATCGAGCGGACTCAGGCGTGCCAGCCCCTCGATGCTGCAGAACTGCTCCAGCGAGCCCCGGTTGCCGCTGCGGCAGGGGGGACCGTCGGGATCCACCCCGATCAGACCGGGTTCGGCCGCCGCGCCGCCGTGGCCGGTGAAGAGCCGGCCCCCCAGCAGCACGGCCCCGCCGACCCCGGTGCCCAGGGTGAGCAGCAGCACGTCGTTCACTCCGCGGGCGGCCCCCTGCCAGGCCTCCCCCAGCAGGGCGCAGTTGGCATCGTTGCCCAGCACCACCGGCCGGCCGATCTGGGGTTCGAGCCAGTCCGCCAGGGGCACGTCGTGCCAGCCCGGCAGGTTGATGGAGATCCGCGCCACCCGCCCTGCCGCATCGCAGGGGCCCGGCAGACCGATGCCCACCCGGTCGGCGCACCGGTCGGGATCGATCGCCCCGATGGCCTCCGCGATCGCCAGGCACACCGCCCCCGGCACCGCCGGCTGGGGCGTGGGTCGCTCGGCTTCGGCCAGCGGAGTGCCCCGGCGATCGCAGCGCGCCAGCTTGATGGCGGTGCCCCCCAGGTCGATGCCGATCAGCTGCGCCCCCGAGGGAGGCGGTGGGAAGGACGAGGCCATCGCCGCACCCTACCCAGCCCCCCGTGTCCGCTCCCTGACTCACGCGGCCCCTTCGCTCAGAAGCGGAAGAACACCTGCAGCAGGCTCTGCCAGGCCCCCTCGGTGTCGATCGAGGTCTGCAGGTTGAAGGTGTCGGAGGCCTTGTAGGTGAACGTGAACTGGGGGGGGACATCGGTGCGGTTGGGGGCCGCGAGCACCGAGAAGTTGAGGCGGTTGGTGATGTCGATGCCGATCTCCGCCCCCAGCACCAGCTGGGGCGGCACCCGCCGGGAGGGAAGGTCCCGCTGAGTGTTGATCGCCTGGTTCACATAGGTGGGATAGAGCGCCAGGCTGACGCGCTGCCCGAAGGCATCGCTGAGCGACGACAGCAGCGGTGAGAGCAGGGTCTGGCCCACCACCGTGGCCAGCGCCGCGCCGGCCCTGCCGCCGCTCAGCCCCGCCAGGGAGTTGCCGCCGATCAGGGCCACCAGACGGTCCTGGGGCAGGGGTGGACTGCTGCGCAGCTTCAGGTTCTCGGCGATCCGATCCGCCGGTCCGCTCACCGAGACGGTGACCAGGATCAGGTTCAGCTGATTGAGGGCGGTGAACCCCGCCTGGTTGGGGGCGTTCTGCACCGAGGGCCCGTTCTCCCCCACCCCGGCGGGATTGAGCACGCTGAGGCTGTCGGAGATGCGGGTGCGCAGGGCGATGTCCAGGTAGGGGACCAGCCCGAGGGAGGGGGTGAAGATCGCCACGTTGGGGGCGTCCGGATCCAGGCTGAAGCTGGTGGTGAAGAGGTTCAGCCGCCCGCCCAGCAGCCGCACCACTCCGGAGGCCTGCAACGACGGGTCCAGACGCCCGGCGATCCGCAGCCGCCCGGCGGCGACGAAGTTGGCGATGTTGGGGATCACCACCCGCAGATTCGGACCCAGCCGCAGGGTCATGTCCTGGAAGGCCAGGTAGGGGAAGCGGGGCACGGACGCCCGCAGGGACTCGGCGGTGGTGGACTCCACATCCGGTCCGAGCAGCACCAGGGGCCTGTCGAACTGCCACTTCGCCTCCAGCAGCTCGTTCATGCTGCGCGGCTGCACCGGCTGGTCGGACACCGGTTCGCTGGCCGCCAGCTGCCCCGGCTGGACGTTGACGATGCCGCGGCTGAGGGCCACGTCGCCGCCGAGCACCGGAGCCAGCAGGCTGCCGCTGAGGTGCAGCCGGCCGTCCCCGACCGCCACCATCCGCGGGACCGAGAAGGGAACCTGCTCCAGGCTCATGGTGAGGGTGCGCGCCTCGGGCAGGGGCCGGAAGAGACCCAGCCGGCCCTCGCCGGTCAGCTGCCCCTTCGGCCCCACCCGCGCCCGGAAGTCCTGCACCACCATCTGCTCGAAGTCGAACAGGACGGTGGCCTCCACGTCCTTCACGTCCTGGCCGATGAAGCGGCAGCGGAGATCCCGCAGGCGCAGGAAGCCGTTGGCGATCGGGTCATCGAGACTGCCGCGCACCAGCAGCTGCAGGTCGGCGCCGCCTTCCTGCCATTCGAACGCCTTTCCCGCCAGGCGGGTGAGGAACCTGAGGCCGTCGCCCCGGGTGGCCAGGCGCAGCTCCAGCCCCTGCCGGGAGGCCTCCAGCGGAATGGTGCCCGCCAGGTCGACGCTGCGGGAGGCCCCTTCGGCCCGCAGGGCCAGATCCAGGCCCAGGCCGTCGGCCCGCAGGTCCACCCGGCCCCTCTCGAGCCACAGCGGCTGCTCCCCCAGGCGGCCGTCCACCAGCGCCAGCTCGACGCTGAGCTCGGGTCGAGCGCCGCCCAGCCGGTAGCGCCCCTTCGCCGCCAGGCTGCCCCGCAGGCTGTCCGGCAGGGGCGTGAGCAGGGCCAGCAGGGAGAGGGGCAGATCGGCGAGGCTGAAGCTTCCCCGCCCGCCGAGAAGCGGTCCCTCCAGCCGCACCTGGAAGGGCCGGCTGGCGAGGGCCTCGGCCCGGTCGCCCCGGTCGAACCAGAGGTGGCCGCTGGCGCTGAGGTCGACCTGGGTGCGGGCGAATTCCGGCCCGCTGAGCAGCAGGTCGGCATCGATCAGGGCCTGCAGCCGCTCCAGCCGTTCGGCTCGGCTGGAGCGGCTGGCCGCCAGGTTCCGGGCCGCCAGCCTCTCCTCGGCCTGGCCCAGGGCCCGCAGCTGGTCGCCGACGCTGCCTCCCATGGTGTCGATCATCAGCGTGCCCAGATCGCTGGCCCGACCACGGGAAGGGGCCGGCGCCCCCCGCCAGAGGGGCCAGGCGTCGTTGAGCTGCCGGAAGAGCAGGGTGGAGAGCTGGCTGGCCTGGAAGCGCGCCCGGAAGGGGCCGTTCCAGCGCCCGGCCACCGTGGCGAGGATCGTGCCCTGCCCCAGGGGCTCGATCCGGCCCTTCACCTGATAGCGGCGGTCGTCGTACTGCACGTCGGCAAGAATCCGCCGGCCGCCCACCCCCAGGAACTGCGGCGAGCGCAGTTCCACCCGCCCGTCGAAGCCCAGCGGCTGCAGACCGAGACGGCCGCTGCCGCTCAGGGCCCCCTGGAGCGCTCGCAGGCGGCGCTGGGGTCCGGTGGCCACCGCCAGGCCCCGCAGGGGGAAGCTCGTCGCACTCCAGCGGTAGTCCGCCGGACGGCCTTCGAAGCCGAGCCGGCCCCCGTCCCGCTCGATCGCGGCCCGCACCGGCTGCCAGCGGCGGTCGAGCAGGGCCGTGATGCGTCCCTGCGGCGTGGGAGCCACGGCCGTCAGGTCGAGGGAGCGCTCCCGCAGGCTGCCGCTCCAGGTTTCCCGCAGCAGCAGGGGCCCCGCCCCCGGCTGGGCGAGGCGCAGCCGCAGATCGGGGCGAAGCTCCGCCAGGGGCCCGGCGATCAGTCCCTGCGCGTCCAGCCGTCCCTGCAGGAAGGTGCCGAGCACCGGCCGGAGGCGAGCGAGGGGATAGGCGCGGACATCCAGCCGGGCCTCCAGACGCCCCGCCACCAGGCCCTTGCCGGCCTGGAAGGCCAGGGGCAGGCGAGCCGTGGCTTCGACGTGGTCGGAGCGGAAGCGCTCCAGCCGCAGCAGGCGCTCGTTCCACACCAGCGCCGCCTGCCAGGAGCCGAGCAGGGGCTGGGTCTGCCGAGCCGTCTCCAGCCGCAGGCGGGGCGCCGCCAGGCGGCCATCGGCCTGCAGCGTGCCGGCCAGAGGGTCGCGCAGCCAGGCGGGCAGACGGGCGCCCAGCGGCAGATCCTTCGGATCCAGCCGCCAACGGGCGGCGATGGCCAGCGACCGACCCACGGACCCCCGGGCCTCCAGGCTGGAGCCGCCCAGCCGTCCGGTGAGCCGGCGGATGCGCAGCTGGCCCTCACCCCAGTCTCCCTGCAGATCCGCCTTCAGGGGCCGGGCGCCGAGCGGATGGCGCGCCGGCGGCCGGGCTTCCAGCTGCAGATCCAGCCGGTGGTCGGCATCGGCCCGGGCGGCGAGCCGCCCCTCCCAGCTCCCGAACCGCCAGGGGCTGGAGGGCAGGATCAGGGCCCGGTCGCGGCAGCGGATGGGCAACCGCTCCGCCGTCAGGGGTTGGGCGCGGGCGTCCAGCTGCCAGCGAAGCTGCCTCAGCTCCAGGCCACCGTCGCAGCGGGCCGGACCGGTGGCAACCATCAATCCCAGCCGCCCCTCGGCCTCCCCGGCCAGCACCCCGCCGGGCCGGTCGCTGAAGGGCAGGGCCGGACGCAGCAGGCTCAGGGGAAAGCGGCGGGCGGTCAGCCGGCCCTGCCAGTGCTGCGTCTGCCACTGCCCCGTGAGGCTCAGCAGCAGGGACCCTCCACCCCCGCCGGCGGGGGGCTGCAGCCGCAGGCCCAGATCCAGCTCCCGCCGATGCAGGCGCAGGTCCACCCGTCCGGCCAGCTTCAGATCGAGGGGCCGTGCCGCGGCGCCACTCCCCGTCAGCCGCACGGCGCCGGGCTCGAGCAGGCTCAGATGCAGGTCGAGACGCGGGGGTTCCCGGCCGGGAGGGAGCGTGCCCAACACCCAGACCTGGCCGCGGGCGTTGGGCTGCAACTCGGCCCGGGCCCGCTTCAGGCCCAGATCCAGCACCGCTCCGCGCAGCGACAGGCTGGCCAGCGGATCGAGGCGCAGCCGCAGGCCCTCCACCGAGGCGGTCGAGCCGTCCAGCGGGCCCCTCAGGAAACGGCTGGGACCGATCCAGAGTCCGTCAGGCCGGAGTCCCTGGTAAGGCCCCAGCAGCAGCGGCCGGCCCATGACCGCTCCGATCTGCCGCTCCAGCCCGGGCCTGAGCCGGCCGTAGAGCGTGCCGACGATCCGGTCGAACCAGACGACGCCGACCGCCAGGCCGCCCCCCACCAGTCCGGCGGCAAGAAGACCCTGCCGCGCTCGCCGGCGCGCCGAAGGGGACCATCGCACGGGCAGCCAGGGCATCGCAGGGGGTCTACCGCCATCCCCGGGCAGCCGCAAGATAGGAAGCCTGTTCCGTCGTCCCGCGCCCATGGCCGCTGATCCGATCCTGCTCGTGGCCGGCACCTGGCTGGGGGCCGCCAGCGGGGTGCTGGCGCTGCTCACCGTCACCGGATTCCTCGCCCGCTGGGGTATCCGCTTCCGTCTGGTGGGGATCACCAGCTTCACGGCCCTGCTGGCCCTCTCCTGCCTGGCGTTCGCCATCAGCTACACCCCCCGGGTCAGCGTGCCGGGGGCCGTGCAGGTGCCGGTGGTGTTCGACAACGGCACCGATCTGGTCGTCGCCGCCGCCCCCGCCGACCTCCCCGCCGAGGCCGTGGCCCCATCCCTGGAGCAGGTGGCCCGCAACCTGCGCGGCGGCGGCCGCAGCAGCAGCGCCGGCGAGGTGCGGGTGCGGCTCCGCCGGGTCGAGGCGGCAGGGCCGGGCGTGGGGCGGCCGGTGGTGCTGGCGGAAACCACTCGGGACCTGGCCACCGGCAGCCTCGCCGGGGCGTCCTGAGTCGCTTGGAGCCGCCCATGGAGCTGCGTCCCCAGTCCGGCCAGGCCGCCCCCTGGCCCTTCCGGCCACCGCCCCACATGGCCCCGGAACGCAAGCGGCTGCAGCAGGCGGGCATCGAGAGCTGGGCGGCCCTGGCCCGGCTCGACGACCGCCGGCTGCGGCAACTTGCGGCGTCCGGGGAAGCCAGCGAAGCGCGCCTGATCCGGCTGCGGGGGCAAGCCCGGCTGGTGACGGAGGTGGGCCTGGCCCCCGACGAGGCGGCCCTGCTGCTCCATGGCGGCATCGCCAGCACCACCGGGCTCGCCGACGCCGATCCCCAGCGGCTTCTGCTCCAGCTCGGACGACTGCAGCGCCGCCTCACCGGCTCGGCGGTACCGCCCCTGGAGCTGCCGCGGGTGCTCGACTGGATCCGCAGGGCCCGCCGGTCCACCGGTCGCTCCCCGAACTGACCCCTGACGCCTGCGCCCCCAAAGAGGGCTTGACTGGAATACATCCAGACGTCGGAGGCAGCGATGCCCCGCTCAGTGTCACCCCTTCGCCCATCCCTTCGCAGCAAGGCCACGAACCACCATTCCCCCCATCGCCTGCCCCACAGGATCGCGAGCCTCGTCGGGGCCGCCTGCCTCTTCGCCGCGGCGGCTCCGCAGGTCCACGCCCAGTCCACCCTGCTGGAGTCGGTGAAGCAGAACCCGGCCCTGGCCCAGAGCCTGTGTCAGCAGTTCCGCCAGCTGAACGCCCAGGGCATCTCGGCGACCTCGAAGGCCTCGATCGCCAGCCTGGCCAGCAGCCGGGGCCTCAGCCCCTTGGATGCCGAGGTGCTGGCCACCTACGTGATCGGTCTCCACTGCTCCACCGTCTTCTGAGGGTGGCCTGAGTGGTCCGGGTCCAGGACGCCTGGCTGAACTGCCCCGATGGCGTGCGACTGGCGGCCCGGCTCTGGCGCCCTGAGGGGGAAGGACCCTGGCCGGTGCTGGTGATGCGCCAGCCCTACGGCCGGGCCATCGCCTCCACCGTGACCTACGCCCATCCCAGCTGGTACGCGGAGCGGGGGTTCCTCGTGGTGGTGCAGGACGTGCGCGGCCGGGGGGATTCGGAGGGCGACTTCGGCGGCTTCGGCCAGGAGGCCGCCGACGGCGCCGCCACCATCCGCTGGGCCCGGGGCCTGGAGGGCAGCAACGGATGGGTGGGCACCTACGGGTTCTCCTACCAGGGTCTGACCCAGCTCCTCAACGACGGCGGCGGTTCCGGCGACGCCGCCGCCTTGCCCGACTGCCTCGCCCCGGCCATGTGCGGTCTCGACGAGCGCCTGCACTGGGCCAGCGAGGGGGGCGCCCACTGGTGGGCGCTGGGGCTGGCCTGGGCGCTGCAGCTGGCGGCCGAGGGATGCCGGCGCCGCGGCGAGACAGAGGCCTGGCGGGAGATTCGCAGGAGTCTGCAGTCCGGCCGCTTCCTCGAGGAAGGCCCGGCCCTGCTGGAGCGCCACGACCCCGACGGCATGGGCCTGCGCTGGCTGACCCAGGACCCGGCCGCAGCGGACGGCTGGACGACCCATTCCGTGACGCCCGAACTGCTGCGACGCCCCATGCTCCTGATCGGGGGCTGGCACGATCCCCACCTGGGCGGGGTGCTGGATCTGTGGCGACGGGCCCGGGCCGCCGGCGGCCGGCCAGGTCTGCTGATCGGCGCCTGGACCCATCTCGACTGGCAGGGGGGGGTCGACGCGGAGCTGCTCGCCTTCTTCCGCCGCCATCTGCAGGTGCCGCCCCCAGCCTCCTTCCCGGCCGGGCCGCCGGAACCGCTGCGGCTGCAGTGCGCCCTGAGTGGGTCCTGGCTGGAGCTTGAGGGGCCGGAGCACCTCGAGCGGTCCAGCCCGGCCCTGGCCTGGAGCCTCCATTCCGGCGGTCTGGCGGCGATCCGCAGCGACGAGGGGGAACTGCGGCCCTCCGCCCCGGCGGATGACCTCCCGCCGGCGGCGTGGGAGCCGACGGGCCCCTCCACGGTGGTGCTGGTGCACGATCCCTGGCGGGCCGTGCCGGGCCGAGGCGGCCACCTGGGCCTCGATGCCGGCCCTGCCGACCGCGGCGATCTCGACCGACGGGCGGACGTGGCCTGCTTCAGCACGGCGCCCCTGGAGGATCCGCTGCTGCTGCTGGGCAGCCTGAGGCTGCGGCTGCGCATCTCCGCCGACCAACCGAGCTTCGATCTCTGCGCAGCGCTCTCGGTGCTGGAGACCCACGGCCGCACGGTCCACCAGCTCTGCACGGGGGTGGCCCGCTTCGGACCCCGGCCGGCAGGCCGAGGGAACTGGCGGTCGCTGCGGTTCCAGCCCGTGTGCGCGCAGCTGGAACCGGGACAGCGGCTGCGGCTGTCTCTGGCGGCGGCGGCCTGGCCCCAGATCGCCGTGAACCCCGGCGACGGCCGGCGGCCGATGGGGGGAAGCGGTCCCGATCACCGGGTGATCAGCCTGACCCTCGAACTGGAGGGCAGCCGCCTCAGCCTGGACCCCCTGCTCCCGGCCTCTCCCTGATCCTCTGACCTCCCTGATCCGCCACCGAGGCTTCCGGCAAACTGAGCGCACACGCCCCGCTTCGTCCATGCCGCGCCCCCACCCGCGCCCCGCCCTGATCGGCCTGACGCTCCTGCTGAGCGGCCTGTCGCTGCTGGCACCGCGCGGGGCCTGGGCCCAGGCGGCTCCTGCTCCCATGGCCTCCGGCCAGCCGAGCGCGGCACTCAGCGAGGCCCAGGCGCGGGCGGCCGCCGAGCGGATCCTGCGCACCATCCAGAAGGGGGATGCCCAGGCGCGCTTCGAGCAGTTCGCCCCCGCCCTGCAGCGCGTCAGCAGCCCCAGCATGGTGGCGAGCACCATGAAGACCCAGCCCCGTCTGCTGCGCTGGACGATCCGCAGCATCCAGCCGGGCTACGACTCCAGCACCGTGGAGGCCACCCTCTTCACCAGCGCGGGCCCACGCGACCTGCTGATGGTGATCGACGCCAGCGGCAGGATCGAGGGCTACCACTTCAATGTCACCGACCAGCCCGCCGAGAAGGTGGTGGGCGATTTCATGAAGGCGCTCTCCGGTGGTCAGTTCATCTCCGCCAGCAGCTTCCTCTCTCCGGTGGTGCAGGAGCAGATCTCCCAGGCGCAGCTGCAGCAGAAGTGGCTCAACCTGCAGCGGATCACCGGAAACTTCGTCCGCGTGAAGCACATCAGCCGCGCCGAAAGCACCCCGGAGATGAAGCTGGTCATCGTCAACACCGAGTTCAACCGCCTCACTGACAACCTCTTCGTGACCCTGGATGCCAACAATCAGATCATCGGCGTGGATTTCCCCACCGATCCGGCTCCTCCAGCCCCGGCACGCTGAGGACGCGCTTCCAGCGCCCTAAGCTCCCGGCGCGTGTCCCAGCGATCCTCCATGGCCGTGTCCAGCCTCGAATGGATGGTCGATGACGCCCAGCGGCTGGCGGAATGCCGCCACGACCATCCCTTCGCGGTGCTCGGGCCCCAGCCCCTGGAGAGCGGTGGCTGGGTGGTGCGGGCCTGGATGCCGGAGGCCGAAACGGTTGAGCTGCTCGCGGGCGCGGAGCGGCTGGCCATGGCCACCCCCCATCACCCCTGGATCTTCGAAGCGTTCCTGGACGCCGATCCCGGCTGCGCTTACCGGCTGCATGTGCGGCGGGGTGGCATCGAGCACGAGCAGCACGATCCCTGGGCCTTCCGCCACGAGTGGATGGGTGAACTCGACCGGCACCTGTTCGCCGAGGGCAACCACCATCACATCTGGCGGCGCATGGGCGCCCATGTAGGCGAGCGCGACGGGGTCGCCGGCGTCCAGTTCTGTCTGTGGGCTCCCAACGCCCGCAGCGTGGCGGTGCTCGGCGACTTCAACAGCTGGGACGGCCGCCATCACCCCATGCAGCAGCGGCTCGGGGGGATCTGGGAGCTGTTCATCCCCGGCCTCGGGGTCGGCCAGATCTACAAGTACGAGGTACGTGCCCAGAACGGCCATTGCTACCAGAAGGCCGACCCCTACGGCTTCCGCCACGAAGTCCGCCCCAATACCGGCTCGGTGGTGGCCGCCCTGGGCACCTACCACTGGAACGACGGCCACTGGATCGACGCCCGGGACGGCCGGGATCCCCTGGCCCAGCCGATCGCCGTCTATGAGATGCATCTGGGCAGCTGGATGCACGCCGCCGCCGACCAGCCCTGGATCGAGCCCGACGGCACCCCCCGGCCGCCGGTGCCGGCGGCGGATCTGAAGCCGGGAGCGCGGCTGATGACCTATCCGGAGCTGGCCGAGCGGGTGATCCCTTATGTGAAGGAGCGGGGCTTCACCCATATCGAGCTGCTGCCGGTCTCCGAGCATCCCTTCGACGGCTCCTGGGGCTACCAGGTGACCGGCTGGTACGCCCCCACCAGCCGCTACGGCACCCCCGACGAGTTCCGGGCCTTCGTCGACCGCTGCCACGCCGAGGGCATCGGCGTGATCCTCGACTGGGTGCCCGGCCACTTCCCAAAGGATGGCCACGGCCTGGCCTTCTTCGACGGCGCCCATCTCTACGAACACGCCGATCCGCGCATCGGCGAGCACAAGGAGTGGGGAACGCTGATCTTCAACTACAGCCGCAACGAGGTGCGCAACTTCCTCGTCGCCAACCTCATCTACTGGTTCGAGGAGTTCCACATCGACGGCATCCGGGTGGATGCGGTGGCCTCGATGCTCTATCGCGACTATCTCAGGCCCGACGGCGAATGGCTCCCCAACGAGCATGGCGGCCGCGAGAACCTCGAGGCGGTGCGTTTCCTGCAGCAGGCCAACCATGTGCTGTTCCAGCACTTCCCCGGCGCCCTCTCGATCGCGGAGGAATCCACCACCTGGCCGATGGTGACCCAGCCCACCGACATCGGCGGCCTGGGCTTCAACCTCAAGTGGAACATGGGCTGGATGCACGACATGCTTGATTATTTCGAGCTGGATCCCTGGTTCCGCCAGTTTCATCAGAACCACGTCACCTTCTCGATCTGGTACGCCTTCACGGAAAACTTCATGCTGGCCCTCAGCCACGATGAAGTGGTGCACGGCAAGAGCAACCTGCTCCACAAGATGCCCGGCGACGACTGGCAGAAATTCGCCAATGTGCGCGCCCTGCTCACCTACATGTGGACCCACCCCGGCAAGAAGACCATTTTCATGGGGATGGAGTTCGGTCAGCGGGCCGAGTGGAACGTCTGGGGCGATCTGCAGTGGGAGCTGCTGCAGTACGAGCCCCATCAGGGTCTGCTGCGGATGATCGACGACCTCAACGCCTTCTACAAGTCGGAACCGGCGCTCTGGGGCGACGATTTCGATCAGTACGGCTTCCAGTGGATCGACTGCAAGGACAACCGCCATTCGGTGATCAGCTTCATGCGCCGCGACAGCGGCAGCGGACGCTGGCTGGTGGTGGTGGCCAACTTCACCCCCCAGAGCCATTCCCACTACCGGGTGGGCGTACCCCTGGAGGGCTACTACGAGGAGGTGTTCAACAGCGACAGCAGCCGCTACGGCGGCAGCAACCTCGGCAACATGGGCGGCAAGTTCACCGATCGCTGGGGCATCCACGACTACGAGAATTCCCTCGACCTCTGCCTGCCGCCCCTGTCGGTGATGGTCTTCCGGATCGACCCCAGCCGGCTGCGGCCGGAGAGCGAAGCACCGCAGAGCTGAGCCGTGAGAGCAGGTCGGCCGTGGCCACGATCTACGACCTCAAGCCCCGCTTCCAGTCCCTGCTGAGGCCCCTGGCCAACGTCCTGGTGGGAGTGGGAGTCACCGCCAACGGCCTGACCTTCACCGCCCTGGGGCTCTCGGTGCTCACCGGTGGGGCGTTGGCTCTGACGGGCGGGCAGCGGGCCTGCCTGCTGGCCCTGCCGCCGGTGCTGCTGGTGCGCATGGCCCTGAACGCCCTCGACGGGATGGTGGCGCGGGAATTCGCCCAGGCCAGCCGTCTGGGGGCATTGCTCAACGAACTGGGTGACGTGCTGGCCGACACGGTCCTCTACCTGCCACTGGCGCTGGTGGGCGGCATCCCTCCGGTGCTGCTCGCCCTGGTCGTGAGTCTGGGGGTGATCGTGGAGATGACCGGGGTTGTGGCGGTGCAGATCGGAGCGGACCGCCGCTACGACGGTCCCCTGGGCAAGAGCGACCGGGCCTTCCTGTTCGGGTTGATGGCCCTGGTGCTGGGGCTCGGGGTTCCTGCAGGACGGTGGGTGGGAGCCCTCCTGACCGCCATGGCCCTGCTGGCGATGCTCACGATCGTCAACCGCTCCCGGCAGGCCCTCACCACGGCCACCGATCTCGCGGCTCCCGCGCGCCCCGCGGCCCCATGACCCTGCCGCCCACCCCCGTGCTGGCCGTCATGGCGGCGATCCTGGGGCTGCTGGTGGCGGCCAGCCTGGCCTCGGCCGTGATCAGCCGCCGCCGCCCGGGGCCTGACGCGGAAAACCTGCGGCTGCGGGTGCGCACCTGGTGGCAGATGGTGGCCGTCTTCCTGGTGGCCCTGGTGGTGGGCCGCGGGGTGTCGATCGGCTTCTTCGCCCTGATCAGCTTTCTGGCCCTGAAGGAGTACGTCTCCCTGATCCCCACCCGCCGCGTCGACCGGCGCGTGCTCTTCTGGGCCTACCTGGCCATTCCCGTCCAGTACCTGCTGGTGGCGATGGAGTGGTACGGGATGTTCCTGGCCTTCATCCCGGTGTTCTGCTTCCTGCTGCTGCCGGTGCGGATGCTGGCGATCGGCGAGACGGGGGGCTACCTGCGGGCGGCCGGCACGATCCAGTGGGGCCTGATGACCACCGTGTTCAGCCTCAGCCATGCCGCTTTCCTGCTGATCCTGCGGCTCGCCGACGACCCCGGCCGGGCCGTGGGCCCGGGCCTGGTGCTCTACCTCGTGCTGCTCACCCAGCTCAACGACATCGCCCAGTACCTCTGGGGGCGGAGCCTGGGGGGACCGCCGGTGGCTCCGAAGGTGAGCCCGAACAAGACCTGGGCCGGCTTCGTCGGGGGGGTGGCCAGCACCACCCTGCTGGGGACCCTGCTGGGCCCACTGCTAACGCCCCTGGCCTGGCCGGCCTCCCTGGCGGCGGGGTTGATCATCGGCCTGGGGGGCTTCGTGGGCGACCTGAACATCTCGGCGCTGAAGAGGGATCTGGGCATCAAGGACAGCGGCTCCCTGCTGCCTGGCCATGGCGGGATCCTCGACCGGGTGGACAGCCTCACCTACACCGCCCCCCTGTTCTTCCACTTCGTCTACGTGCTGTTCCGGTGGAGCACCTACACGGGCCAGGTGCAGTGGCCGGGATGGCCTTGAGCCCGCCGGAGGCCCCCTATCCCGCCTGGCTGCGGCGCCTGTTCTTCCTGCTGCTCGTGCGGCCCGTGCTGGCACTGATCCTGGGGGTCAACGTGCGCCATCCGCAGCACCTGCCGCGACAGGGACCCGCCCTGGTGGTGGCCAACCACAACAGTCACCTGGACGTGTTCGTGCTGATGAGCCTGTTCCCCGGGAGCCTGATGCCGCGGCTGAGGCCGGTGGCCGCCGCCGACTATTTCCTCAGCCATGGCCTCCTCTCCTGGTTTGCCCGGCGGGTGCTGGCGATCATCCCGATCGAACGCGACAGCCGGCCGGGCCGGCGCGATCCCCTGGCACCGGTGGAGGCGGCCCTGGACGCGGGGAGGATCGTGATCCTGTTCCCGGAAGGAACCCGGGGCGAACCGGAGACCATGGGGCCCCTGAAACATGGCGTGGCCCACCTGCTGCAGCGGCGGCCGGGGCTGAGCTGCACGCCCGTGGTGCTGCGGGGGTTGGGCAAGGCCCTCCCCCGCGGAGAGGCCCTGCTGGTGCCCTTCTGCTGTGACGTGGCGGTCGGTGAACCGCTGCCCTGGGACGGCGACCGCCGCCGCTTCATGGCCGCTCTCCAGGAGCGCATGGCCGCTCTGCTGGCCGAGCTGCCCTCCAGCGGCTGGGAATGAGTCACCAGCCCATTCGCTGGAAATAGATCATGTAGAACCCCGTCCACGCCAGGATCACACCCCAGAACCATCGGCGCGGATGGCGCCGGACGGACTGCCCTGCGAGCCGCTTCACCGCCAGGGCCAGCAGCAGCACCGGGCCGATGCGCACCACACGGGCGAACAGGGTCCAGGGAAGCACGCTCGCGAGCGGCAGCTGAAGACCTGCCGCCGCCACCGCATAGACCTTCAGGGGGATGCCTCCGGTCACCAGCAAGGGAGACCAGGGCAGGCCGTGGTGGGCCATCGCCGCCGTGACGGAAGCGATCATCTCCGGCGAGATCCCCGGGAGCGCCTCGATCAGGTTCAGCACGGCCCCCGGATCGGCCGCCATCCAGCGGAACAGCAGCAGCACCGCGGCCAGCGATCCCAGGATGGACCCGGCCCAGGCCAGCAGAAGGGGCCCCAGCGGTCCCAGCGCCAGCAGGGTGAGGAAGACATCGGGAACGATGAAGAAAAGCGTCCCCTCCGCCAGGCCCCAGCCGAAGGCGATCGCCATCACCGGCGGCAGAGACCTCACCGGCCCGAGTGTCAACAGAGGGAACGGCCTGCCGTCGTGGTGGCACAGGAACGCTAGGGGCGCCGGGGCAGCCTCCGGCCGAGCCGCGGCAGAGCAGCCACAACCAGCGCAACGGGGGGATCGACAGCGCGAGCGGCAGCGCCTGCCGTGCCGTCGATGCTGTTCGGGGCGATGGTGTGGTCGGGGCGCTGCCGGACGCCGCCGGGATCGGCTCCACGGGCAGAATCGTTTCGGGTCGGCACGGCCCCTTCGGCTAGGTTGCTGCATCGTCATCCCAGCCATCCATGGCCGACACCGCCCCCCTGCTGCTGCGCGCCGCCCGAGGTGAGCAGGTGGAGCGGCCTCCGGTGTGGATGATGCGTCAGGCCGGCCGCTACATGAAGGTCTACCGCGACCTGCGCGACCGCCATCCCGGCTTCCGCGAACGCTCGGAGAACCCCGATCTCTCCTATGAGATCTCGATGCAGCCCTTCCACGCCTTCCGCCCCGATGGCGTGATCCTCTTCTCCGACATCCTCACGCCGCTGCCGGGCATGGGGATCGACTTCGACATCATTGAGAGCAAGGGGCCGATCATCGATCCGCCGATCCGCAGCGCCGAGCAGGTGGACGCCATGCGGCCCCTCGATCCGGCCGAGGCGCTGCCCTTCGTGGGCGAGGTGCTGACCCGGCTGCGGGCCGATGTGGGCAACGCGGCGGCGGTGCTGGGCTTCGTGGGCGCCCCCTGGACCCTCGCCGCCTACGCGGTGGAGGGCAGGAGCTCCAAGACCTACTCGGTGATCAAGGCGATGGCCTTCCGGGAGCCCGCGCTGCTGCACCGGCTGCTGGGTCACCTGGCCGATTCGATCGCCACCTACGTGCGCTATCAGATCGAAAGCGGCGCCCAGGTGGTGCAGCTGTTCGATTCCTGGGCCGGCCAGCTCAGCCCGATCGACTACGACGTGTTCGCCGCTCCGTATCAGAAGCGGGTGATCGATCAGGTGAAGGCGACCCATCCCGACACCCCCCTGATCCTCTACATCTCAGGCAGTGCCGGGGTGCTCGAGCGCATGGCCCGCACGGGGGTGGACTTCATCTCCCTCGACTGGACCGTGGACATGGCCGACGGCTGTGCCCGCCTGCCCCAGCATGTGGGAGTGCAGGGGAACGTGGATCCGGGGCTGCTGTTCGGCACCCCCGAAGCCATCCGCGAGCGGATCCTCGACACCGTGCGCAAGGCCCGCGGCCGCCGCCACATCCTCAATCTGGGCCACGGCATCCTGCCCGGCACCCCCGAAGACAACGCCCGGGTCTTCTTCGAGACCGGCAAGGCCGTCAACCAGTTACTGGGGGCCACTGTTTGAGCATCCCTAGCTCCGGGCCCCAGCGCATCCTGATCACCGGCGCCAGCGGCTGCGTCGGCCAGTACATCGCAGAGAACCTCCTGGCGAACAGCGAGGCCCGGCTGCTGCTGCTGCTGCGGGATCCCGCCAAGCTCCGCGCCGTCCCCGCTGACCACCCCCGCATCACCCTGCTGGTGGGAGATCTGCGGGATCTCGAGCCCCACAGGGCAGCCATCGCCAGCGCCGACAGGATCATCCACACCGCCACCGCCTGGGGCGATCCGGAACGGGCCCGCCAGGTGAACGTGCTTGCCGTGAAGGAACTGCTGCGGCTCACCGACCCGGAGCGGCTGCAGCAGGTGATCTACTTCTCCACCGCCAGCATCCTCGACAGACGCCTGAACCTCCTGCCGGAGGCCACGGCCTACGGCACCGAGTACATCCAGACCAAGGCCACCTGCCTGCAGGACCTGGAGGTCCACCCCCTGGCGGAGAGGATCGTGGCAGTGTTCCCCACCCTGGTGTTCGGGGGATCGCTGGGCAAGGCCGATCCCCACCCCACCAGCTATCTCACGGCCGGCCTGAAGGAGGCCCTGGGCTGGCTGTGGCTGGCACGCTGGCTGCGCACCGAGGCCAGCTTCCATTTCATCCATGCCGCCGACATCGCCACGGTCTGCGCCCATCTGGCCACCACCCCCCACGGCCCCAATCCTGAGCCGGGCCAGGGGCCCATCCGCCGTCTGGTGCTGGGCCAGGCACCGATCACCGTCAACGGCGCCGTGGCCAGCCTGTGCCGCTGGCGCCGGATGTGGGTGCCACCGATCGGCCTCGACCTGCAGGGATGGCTGATCGAGGGACTGATCCGGCTGCTGCGCATCGATGTCAACGCCTGGGACCGCTTCTCGATCCGCCAGCGCCACTTCGTTCACGAACCGGTGAGTCCACCGGAACGGTTCGGCCTGGTGAGCCTGGCGCCCACCCTCGAGGCGGTGCTCGAAACCGCCGGCGTTCCCCACCGCGGTCGCCTGGGGCGGGCATCGGCAGCCTGAGAGGGAGGCTCCCAAGGCAATTGTTGCGATTGTGTCGGCCGGCCGCGACGGCACCCGGCCGTTGCCTAATTTGAGCCGGTTGCAAGTGCTTCCGAGCACCTTTCTTTGCACCTTCCCATGCGTCGTCTCCTTTCCCTCTTCGCCCTCTGCCTGGCGCTGGTGCTCGGTGCCGCCCCGAGCTTCGCCGCCGATGCTGCCCACGGCGGCCAGATCTTCTCCGCCAACTGCGCCGCCTGTCACATGGGCGGCGGCAACGTGGTGAATGCCGAGCGCACCCTCAAGGCCGATGCTCTCAGCGCCTATCTGGCCAACTACGAGTCCGGCCACGAGGCGGCCATCGCCTACCAGGTCACCAATGGCAAGAACGCCATGCCCGCCTTCGGCGGCAAGCTGAGCGAAGCCGACATCGCCGACGTGGCGGCCTATGTCGAGGACATGGCCTCCAAGGGCTGGGCCTGATCCCCCGGCTCCTTCTCCGGCACGCGCCGGAGCCCTCGCATTCACGCCCTGGCCTCGCCGGGGCTTTTTTCATGGGAGATCAGCCGAGGGCGCGGCGGGCGGCCAGCACCGCCAGGTAGAGCTCCTCCGGCACCTCGCGGATGTCGTACTCCGAAGGAAGCATGCCGTGCACATGCCGATGCACGGCTCGCCAGCAATCCCGCTCCAGTTCCATGGCGCCACCGCCCAGGGTGAGCGACTCACGGGCCAGTTCGGCCACCAGGGCCTGATCGGCGGCGGGGGAAGACATCAACAGGGACGGGGACGGGGGTGAAAGGGTAGGCGGTGGCTCGAACGGGGAGCGAGAATCGCCCCAACCGCGTCCCCGCCATGGCGATCCCGGCAGCCGCAGGATCAGCCTTCACGGCCCGAACGGCGGCCACGGCCGGCGCCGTTCTGCTGACCGGGCTCCAGGTGCTGGCGCCTCTGGCGGCCGGGGCCCAGCAGGCCTCCCCCAACCAGCCCCTCGCCATCCCCGCCAGCCCCGGCCTGTCGCCGCCCGCCTGCCCTCTGGTGGTGCCGCCCCAGGAGCGGTCCTTCCAGCCCCTCCGCATCGCTCCAGCCCAGGTGACCAACAAGAACCGCATGGGCTGCCTGTCGGCGGCGGATGCCATCTACGGCCCGGACGGCTGCCCCACCCAGCTGTGCGGCAACCAGCGGGGCCAGCGGGTGCCGCTGCCCTGAGCCCCCTGGGCGGTTGCCACTCCCGCCCGGTTCGGCCTCCACGGCAACAGGGAGGAGGGCCGAACGCAACGGTTCGGTCCTCCCCATCGGCCGATCCGCTCAGGATTCATACGTTGGCTTCAGCGACCGCACCCGAGCGAGGAAACCATCCATGCATCCCACCGCCGAACTGTTCACCGAGAAGGCCTGGGGCGCCGTCGTCGCCTCCCAGCAGCTGGCGCAGCAGAAACGCCAGCAGCAGATGGAGAGCGAACACCTGTTCGCCGCCCTGCTGGCCCAGCAGGACCTGGCCACCCGGATCCTGGAGAAGGCCGGCGTGGACCTCGGCGTCCTGGGGCAGAAGCTGGAGGGCTTCATCGCCTCCCAGCCCAGCCTGACCACAAGCCCCGAGAACGTGTATCTGGGAAAAGGGCTGAATGCGGTGCTGGACAAGGCCGACGCGCTCAAGAAGGAGTTCGAGGACAGCTACATCGCCGTGGAGCATCTGCTGCTGGCCCTGGCCGGCGATGAACGCTGCGGCCGCCAGCTCCTCTCCCAGTGCGGCACCGATGCGGCGAAGCTGAAGGACGCGGTGAAGGCGGTGCGGGGCAGCCAGCGGGTGACCGACCAGAACCCCGAGGGCACCTACGAATCCCTGGAGAAGTACGGCCGCGACCTCACCGCCGCCGCCCAGGGCGGCAAGCTCGATCCGGTGATCGGCCGCGACGAGGAGATCCGCCGCACGATCCAGATCCTCAGCCGACGCACCAAGAACAATCCGGTGCTGATCGGTGAGCCGGGCGTGGGCAAGACGGCGATCGTGGAGGGCCTGGCCCAGCGGATCGTCAACGGCGACGTGCCCCAGGCGCTGCAGAACCGGCGGCTGATCGCCCTCGACATGGGGGCCCTGATCGCCGGCGCCAAGTACCGCGGCGAATTCGAGGAACGGCTCAAGGCCGTGCTCAAGGAGGTGACCGCCAGCGAAGGGCAGATCGTTCTGTTCATCGACGAGATCCACACGGTGGTGGGGGCCGGTGCCACCGGCGGCGCCATGGACGCCAGCAACCTGCTCAAACCCATGCTCGCCAGGGGCGAACTGCGCTGCATCGGCGCCACCACCCTCGACGAACACCGCCAGCACATCGAGAAGGACCCCGCCCTGGAGCGCCGCTTCCAGCAGGTGTTCGTGGATCAGCCCACGGTGGAGGACACCATCTCGATCCTGCGGGGCCTCAAGGAGCGCTACGAGGTGCACCACGGCGTTCGCATCGCCGACAACGCCCTGGTGGCAGCCGCGGTGCTCTCCAGCCGTTACATCGCCGACCGCTTCCTGCCCGACAAGGCCATCGATCTGATGGATGAATCGGCCGCGCGGCTGAAGATGGAGATCACCTCCAAGCCGGAGGAGATCGACGAACTCGACCGGCGCATCCTGCAGCTGGAGATGGAGAAGCTCTCCCTCGGCCGCGAATCCGATCCCGCCAGCCGCGACCGGCTCGAGCGCCTCGAGAAGGAGCTGGCCGACCTGGGCGAGCAGCAGAGCAGCCTCAATGCCCAGTGGCAGAAGGAGAAGGGTTCGATCGAGGAGCTCTCGGCCCTCAAGGAGGAGATCGAGCAGGTGCAGTTGCAGGTGGAGCAGGCCAAGCGCAGCTACGACCTCAACAAGGCCGCCGAGCTGGAGTACGGCACCCTGGCCGCTCTGAACAAGAAGCTGGCGGCCCGGGAGGAGGAGCTCAGCGCCCATGCCGGCGACAAGAATCTGCTGCGGGAGGAGGTCACCGAGGACGACATCGCCGAGGTGATCGCCAAATGGACCGGCATTCCGGTGAGCAAGCTGGTGCAGTCGGAGATGGAGAAACTGCTGCATCTCGAGGACGAACTGCACCACCGGGTGATCGGCCAGGACCAGGCCGTGACGGCGGTGGCCGATGCCATCCAGCGCTCGCGGGCCGGCCTCTCCGACCCCAACAGGCCGATCGCTTCGTTCATGTTCCTCGGCCCCACCGGTGTGGGCAAGACCGAACTCTGCAAGGCCCTGGCCTCCCAGATGTTCGATTCCGAGGAGGCCATGGTGCGCATCGACATGAGCGAATACATGGAGAAGCACGCCGTGAGCCGGCTGATCGGAGCGCCTCCGGGCTATGTGGGCTACGAGGAGGGCGGCCAGCTCACCGAGGCGGTGCGGCGCCGGCCCTATGCGGTGATCCTGTTCGACGAGGTGGAGAAGGCCCACCCCGATGTGTTCAACGTGATGCTGCAGATCCTCGATGACGGCCGCGTCACCGATGGCCAGGGCCGCACGGTGGACTTCAAGAACACGATCCTGATCCTCACCAGCAACATCGGCAGCGCCTCGATCCTGGATCTGGCCGGCGACCCCGCCCGCTACGGGGAGATGGAGAAGCGCGTGAACGAGGCCCTGAGGGCCCACTTCCGCCCCGAGTTCCTCAACCGGCTGGATGAATCGATCATCTTCCGCAGCCTGCGCGAAGACGAACTCCGCCAGATCGTGGAGCTGCAGGTGCAGCGGCTCGCCAGGCGCCTGGAAGACCGGAAGCTGGCCCTGCGCCTCGACAACAACGCCCTCGACTGGCTCGCCGCCGTGGGCTACGACCCGGTGTACGGCGCCCGTCCGCTCAAGCGGGCGATCCAGCGGGAGCTGGAGACCCCCATCGCCAAGGCGATCCTGGCCGGCACCTTCCCCCCGGGCTCCACCATCGAGGTGGACGTGGAGGCCGAGCGCCTGCGCTTCCGCCAGGCGGAACCGGCCGAGATCCAGCGGGTGGAGCCGGCGATGGTGTGAGGGGTCACCCCGAAGCTTCAGGCGGCCAGCGCCTCCTGGAGCTTCGGGTCGGAATGCCAGCTCCATGGCCCCTCGGTGACGGCCGCCACGCCCAGCTCGGCCCGGAGATCGTCCAGGTTCTGGGCCATCCGCTCCTCCCAGAGCACCGGGAACAGCGGCCGGGCCGCCAGCCCCATCTCCAGGCCCTGACTGATCCGCGCGAAGGCATAGGCGGCCGTGCGCGCCTGCTCGCGCGGGTCCTCCAGATCCTCCAGAGGAGTGTCGGTGCGGAACCAGCGCATCAGCAGGGCCATCAGGTCGGTGAAGGCCAGGCCGGGGTGGGAGAACTGGGCGACGCTGACGCTGATGACGCCGAGTTCGCCGAAGTTGTCGAGGCTGAAGCCGGTGAGGATGTGGTGGAGGTCGTGGGTCGCATAGACCCGATAGTTGATGTAATCGGCATCGCTCGCCAGGTTGTGGAAGAACTCCGGGGCCGGGAAGAAGTTGATGTCGTACCCCATCGCCTCGAGCACCGTGGCATAGGTGTGACCCAGACTTCCCTTCGGCAGCGCCCTGAGGTCGGCAGCGTCGTAGGGCCCACAGGCATGGCGCGCCGCGATCAGGGCCTGGGCCTCCGGGTGCTTCGCCAGGCGGCTGCGGCAGAGCTGCATCGGACGGGAGTCCCGCAGCCGGTCGGAGAGCCGGAACACGTTCTCGGGCGAATCACCGGCGCCAAGGGCCAGATCGGCCAACTCGAGGAACGCCCGGATGTTCTCCTCGCTGGCAACGCGATTGAGGTAGCGGAAGCTCATGAAGGCAGTGTCTGTTGTCGGTTGAGGCTAGGAGCAGCCTCTCCGGCCCCCCGTGAGCGCAGCGAGCCCGGTCTCCCGAGGGGTGAGGTCAGCCCGCCATGGCGTCGATCCGCCGCGCCAGCTCCAGATCCAGATCCGACAGCCCGCCCGTGTCATGGGTGGTGAGGTTGATCGTCACCCGGTTCCAGACGTTGCACCATTCGGGGTGGTGGCCCATCGCCTCGGCCGCCAGGGCCACCCGGGCCATGAAGCCGAAGGCGGCGGAGAAATCGGCGAAGCGCAGTTCGCGGTGCAGCTTGCCCTCCCGCAGGGTCCACTGCGGCAGATCCTTGGAAAGGGCGGCGATCTGGGCGGGGGTGAGGGGCTTGGCGGCCATGGCGAAAGCGGCTGTGGGAGGGATCGGTGCTCCCGGAGACGCTCAGCCTGGCAGCAGCCGAACGGGCATCCTTCACCTGTCGCCCTAGCATCCGGCTGCTTCGACAGGCAGGCATGAAGGGAGAGCCCTGGACCCATCAGGTTGCCCCGAAGAAGCTTCACATGGGATGCGGACAGACCTTCCTCGAGGGCTGGATCAATTGCGATGGCTCCCTGTCGGCTCGGCTCGCGACACTTCCCAGGCCATTGCTGCAGGTGGCCAGGGCCACAGGACTCGTCGATGAACGGACCTTCGACTTCATAAGGTTCCTCCGGGCCCATGACGTCGTTCCGGTCGATGTGCTGAGGAGATGGCCGTTTGCGGATCAGAGCATCGATCTGATCTACACCTCGCACATGATCGATTGCTTCGCGGAGCAGCAGATCCGGCACTTCTTCCGGGAATGCCTCCGGGTGCTGAAGTCCGGTGGGGCCTTGCGGCTGGCCGGACTGGACCTGGCAAGGGAAGTGCAGACCTACCTCGAGGACCGGGACAGCAGGAGGCTGGTCAGCATGATCTCCCCACCGAGGAGTGAAGCCATCGGCCTGAGACAGAAGCTCAGGGACCTGGTGGTCCCGGCGAAACACTATCTGGCCCATCACGACGCCGGCTCCATCACCGCCATGCTTGCCGAGGTGGGCTTCGTGGACATCGATACGCTTTCCCCGGGCCATTCCACGATCGAAGGCATCGAGCCTGTCAATCTCCACCAGCGCCAGGGGGAGTCGATGTACATCGAGGCCCGCAAGCCCTGATGGCCGGCTGGACATGACGCGAGGGTCATTCGCCGAGGAGATGAAGACTGAGCCGCCGGTGATGGGGGAGGGCGCGGTGCTCCCAGAGGTAGACCGCCTGCCAGGTGCCGAGCAGCAGTCGGCCGGAGCGAAAGGGGAGTGAGAGGCTCGTGCAGGTCAGGGCGGTGCGAATGTGGGCCGGCATGTCGTCCGGCCCCTCGTCATCGTGCACCCAGCGGCGCCGCTCGCCAAGACCGCTGACGGGGCACACACCCTCCTGAGGCACCAGGGCCCGCAGGTAGGCGGCCAGATCCACCAGGACCCGCGGGTCGGCATTTTCGTTCACCGTCAGGGAACAGGAGGTGTGCAGCGAGGCGATGGTGGCGCTGCCTAGGCGGAGGCCACTCGCGGTGATCTCTGCGTTGAGGCTCCCGGTGATGTCGGTGAAGCCCTCGCCCGTGGTGGGCACGGAAACTTCCGACAGCCACTGGCGCAGCATCGTCGAACGGCAGGACATCCCTGCCTAGCAAGGGAGCGGTCGCGTGGCCGCCGTGGAGGACGGCCAAGGGGAAGCGCACAGGCCATCATACGGAGCATTCGCTAGCGGAGCGTGGGGTCTTGGACCCGGGCCTGGCGATCACCAAGGGAGGCGATGAGGCAACACTCCAGGGCAGCGATGGAGACGCACTTCTGTATACGATTCTGGGCATCTTCTCGGCCACTGCCGACACCTTTGCAGTCCCACCACCCGATGGGTGCTCAGCCTCCGATGACCCCATCCCACCCACCGAGGGGAGCGTGAGCGTCGATCTGATCGTCGTGGGCAGTGGGCTCGGTGGCCTGTGTGCCGGCGCCATCGCCGCCCGCCATGGACTGGAGGTGCTGGTGCTGGAAGGCCACACCACCCCCGGCGGGGCAGCCCATGGCTTTCGGCGCGGACCCTTCCATTTCGAATCCGGCCCATCGCTGTGGAGCGGCCTGGGGCGGTGGCCGAGCAGCAATCCCCTGGCCCAGGTGCTGCGGGCGGTGGGAGAAACGGTGCCCGTGGCGACCTACCGCGACTGGGGTCTGCTGCTGCCGGAGGGGAACCTGCGGGTGGGGGTGGGGCAGGAGCCGTTCCTTGCCCTGCTGCGGGATCTTCGCGGTGCGGCGGCGGCGGCGGAATGGACTCGCTTCCTGGCGGCGCTCCGACCCAGCTGCGAGGCCGCCCGTGCCCTGCCCCTGCTGGCCCTGCGGCCTGGGGCGGGGCTGGCCACCACGCTGGGCGGCGGTCAGGCCCTGCGCCTGCTCGGCCAGGCGGGCCGGCTGGCGGGCCTGGGGGGAGCGTTTGGGCCGATCGCGCGCCGCCACCTGCGGGATCCGTTCCTGCTGCACTGGGTCGATCTGCTCTGTTTCCTGATCTCGGGTCTGGCGATGGATCAGACCAGCGCCGCCGCCATGGCGACCCTGTTCGGTGAGTGGTTCGAAGCCGAGGCCTGTCTCGATTACCCCATCGGCGGCAGCGGGGCCGTGGCGGCGGCGCTGGTGCGGGGACTCGAGCGCCGTGGCGGCCGCCTGCGCACCGGGGCGCCGGTGGCGGAGATCCTGCTGGCGCAGGGCCGGGCCGCCGGGGTGCGGCTGGAGAGCGGTGAGCGCCTCGAGGCGACGCGTGGAGTGATCGCCAACACCAGTCCCTGGGATCTGCTCCCCCTGCTGCCGGCGGAGAGCGTGCCCTCCCGCTGGCGGCGGCGTCAGGCGGCCACCCCGGCCTGCGCCGGGTTCCTGCACTGGCACCTGGGCCTGCGGGGAGCGGATCTCGATGCCCTCCCGATCCATCACGTCTGGGTGGGCGACTGGCAGCGGGGAATCGGAGCCGAACGCAACATGGTGGTGCTGTCGATGCCCTCCCTCCTCGATCCCTCTCTGGCCCCGGCGGGCCACCAGGTGCTGCACGGCTACACGCCGGCCAACGAGCCCTGGGAGCTCTGGCAGGGCCTCGAGCGGGGCAGCCCCGCCTACGAAGCTCTCAAGCGCGAGCGTTGCGGTGTGTTCTCGGAAGCCCTGTCACGGGTGCTGCCCGACTGGCACGAACGGGTGGTGCTCGAGCTGCAGGGCACCCCTCTCACCCATCGCCATTACCTGCGCATCCATCAGGGCAGTTACGGCCCGGCCTGGCCTGCCGACCAGGGGCCCTTCCCCGGGGGCACCACCCCGATCGAGGGTCTCGTGCTCTGCGGGGCCGGCGTGTTCCCGGGCATCGGCGTGCCGCCGGTGGCGGTGAGCGGCGCCATGGCTGCCCATCGCTTCGTGAGCGCCCGTGCGCAGAGGCGACTGCTGGAGGAGATCGGCCTGGCGGCCTCCTGAAGCCCTTGTGGCCTAGTGAAGCCCTGGCGAAGGCCCGGTGGCGGACGCGGTCAGAAGCGCCTCATGGCCAGATTGCCCAGCTGCACCTCCCGGAGCAGCAGCACCACCGCCGCCATCAGCGAGCCCATCGCCAGCATGAACAGCAGGGCCACCAGCGGCGTGAGATCGATCGCGGCCAGGGTGCTGAGGAAGAGGACCACCACCACCGTCGCCACCAGCAGAAAGCTGCTGGCCGCACAGGTGAACGCCTTGGAGGCCAGGGTCATGCGGCGACGGTGCAGCCAGAGTTCCTCCACCACCTGCCGCCGCCGGGCGAGGCTGGCGCCGGCCTCCCGCTCCCGGAGCAGCCGGGCGCGGTCGATGATGCGCGCCAGCCGGGTGGTGATCACCCCGAGCAACCCACTGATGCCCGCCAGCAGAAAGACCGGTGTGACGGCAAGCCGGATCGTCTCCGCCAGAGTCCCGACAGGGCGGCCGGCCACGAGCAGGATCGGCGGCAAGGGCTTGCATCACGGCCCGATCAGCGTAGGAGCGGAACCCCTGGCAGCCTGTGCATCCCGCGCCATCGCATTGCGAGCCCCATGCCCACGACGATCACCTGCCGCTATGAGGGCGCCCTGCGCTGCGGCGCCACCCATGCGCCCTCCGGTTCGGCCCTGGTCACCGATGCTCCGGTGGACAACCAGGGGAAGGGGGAAGCGTTCTCCCCCACCGATCTGGTGGCGACGGCCCTGGCCACCTGCGTGCTGACGGTGATGGGCATCGTGGCCGAACGCCACGGCATCGCGCTGGAGGGTGCCCAGGTGCGGGTGGAGAAGAGCATGACCAGCGGCGGCGTGCGCCGGATCGCCCTGCTGGAGGCCTGGATCGACCTGCCGGCGGGACTCTCTTCCGACCAGTGGCAACTGCTGGTGCGTGCCGGCGAGACCTGCCCGGTGAAGGTCAGCCTGGAGGGCAACGTGCCGATGCGGTTCCACTGGGGAACGGTTGCCTGAACCCTCAGGGGCAGGCTCCAGGGGTCAGGGTCACCCCCACCTCCACCTGCTGGAGGGGCGCCTCGGGGTCCTCGGGCACCACGAGCACCATGGTGCTGGCGGCGGGGCGGGTGTCTGGCTGCTCCTGCAGGATCTCCAGGGCCACCATCGTCTTGCGCCACTGCAGGATCTTTCCCTCCAGCAGGGCCACGAAGTCGTCACAGGTCCAGCGGGCGGACTCCCCCCGGCAGGGGTAGCGCTCGAGAACGTCGAGGATCTCCATCTCCTGCAACGGCGCGTCTTCCGTGGGATCCCACACCAGCAGACAGTTGCCGTCGAGGGCATTGGCCTCCAGCAGGCGGGCCTCGCTGGCGAGCAGGCTCTCGAGGGCCATCTCCTCGTCGTCCCGCTCGATGGCGCTGAGCAGAGCCTCCAGCACCACCTGGGTGTCGTCGTCGAGCTGGTCGCAGTGCACGGTCAGCAGCCCGGTCACCGCCAGTTCGATCTCCTCCAGCGGCAGCACCATGGTCAGGGCCCGCAGGATCGCGCCGAGCACATCACCGGCGTCCGCGCTGCCGGCGCCCTCGAAGCGCTGCGCCTCGGTCCCCTCCTCCTCCAGCGCCAGATCGGGGTCGGCCATGAACCGCTCGATGGCCGCGAGCACCAGGGCCTGCTCCGGGGAGGGGGGATGCATCGATCCGGGGGGCGGGGGATCTCCACCATGGCGCCGCCAGCGGCGAATGGATTCCAGGGGGTGCCTTGTGGCGGTATCGCCGGGGGAAGGGGCCCCGGCGACCCCACAGGCTTCACAATGCGTTACAGTCTTTGAAACATTCCTCAACATCAATGACTGACTCGACCACCCGCTTCGGCTTCGTCGCCTTCGCCGAGACCTGGAACGGCCGCCTGGCCATGCTCGGCTTCGTGATCGGCCTGGCCACCGAGCTTCTCACCGGCCAGGGCATCCTCTCCCAGATCGGTCTGGGCTGATCGCCATGAACACCGATTACACCGCCGCGATCACCGGCGCCCTTGTTCTGGTCGTCCTGCTGACCGGCATGGTGGGATTCGTCCTCAGCCGACCGAGCGACCTCTCCGCCGGCACCAACCGCTGAGCCCCATCAGCAGTCGCTGAATCTCCCCTCCTAGGGACCTCAGGGCCAGCTCCGAGGTCCCAACCCTTCACGTGGGGTTGTTCCCGACTGTTCCCGGCCTCCCACGGAACCCTCCCGCGCCTCCGTCAGGCTGGTCGCAGTGGCGCTCCATGGCCCCGTGTCCAGGCCCTGCTTCCTCTTCCTTCCGCGAAGCCTCCACCGCAGGTCTTGTCTGCGCCGTAGCGTCCTCGTCCTGATCCTCCCCCTGGCGCTGATGCTGGGGGCACTGGCCCCGCTGGCCATCGCCGGCGGGGCTTTTGCCGGCAAGTCCACAGGGAGCGCTACAGCTCCTGCGCCGCCGTCCACGGGCGACACCCCCACCGAGGCCGGCAGCTTCGAGATCGCCCCGGTGCGGATCCTCGGCATCCCGGTGTTCCCCGTCACCTCCCCCTCTCTCGGCTCAGGCACGGCGGGACACCCCACGGCGGTGCAGCGGGCCCGGGTGATCGAGGGCAACATGGCCCTCCTCTACCGCCCTCCCCACCTCTGCAGCACGGGCGAATGGCTGGCAGAGCAGCTCCTGCAGGCCGCCTTCCTGCGGGATGGGGCGAATCCCTGCTCCGACCAGCGGCTGGGCCTGAGGGGCCCGGCGGAGGCCCTGCGGGTCGAGGCCGTCCCACAGGCTGGCGGGGATGTGGTCCTGCAGGCCTCCGAACCAGGCAGAGAACGTCCTCTGCCGGTGCTCACCGTGACCCAGGAGGACGCACGCCTCTACGGGACCACGACCGAGCGGCTGGCGCGACGCTGGCGCTCCGTGCTCGAGCGGCGGCTCCGCTACGCCCGCCGCATCCTGACGCCGACCGAACTCTGGCGGCGCTGGCGGCGGGTGGCCGTGATCGAGCTCGCCCTGGGCACGCTGCTGCTGGGAGTGCTGGCTCTATGGCGCCGCAGTCGCGGCAGGATCGTGCCCCCCTCGGAGGAGAAGGGTCATGCCCTGGGCACCCGAAGGAACCTGCGGTTGCAGCAGGGGAGGGGGCTGAGAGGGCTCCTGTTCGTCCTGGCCCTGGCGCTGCTGGTGACCATGGCCGGGGTCGCGACCTTCGCAGTGCCCGGTGAGGTGCCCCTCGCCCTGGATCTGCTGCTGCTGCCCCTCGGTGTGCTGCTGAAGGTGGCGGTGGTGGCACTGGTGGCCCTGCTGCTGCGGCTGCTCGGCCGGTTCCTGCTGAGTCAGTGGGCCTCCGCGCGGGCTGACCTGCCTGAGGAACGGCGTGCCCGCCGTGACCAGCGCCATCACAGCCTGCAGCTGATGAGCCGGCGCCTGATCAGCCTCGCCGGTTGTGCCGTGGTGGCGCTCTGGGTGGTGTCCGGGATCCCTGGTGTCCGGGAACTCTCCGCCAGTGCCGTGCTGGCCAGCGGCGCCCTGCTCGGTGCCCTCGCCCTGGTGTTCCAGGGACTGCTGCGGGACTTCGTCGCCGGGCTGGTGGTGCTCCTGGACGACCGCTATGCGATCGGTGACAGCGTGGACCTCGGTGGTCTCTCCGGCGAGGTGGTGGACATCGGCATGCTGAGCACGGAACTGCGGGGGGCCGATCAGCGGGTGGTGACGGTGCCGAACAGCCGCTGCGAGCCCGTGGTGAACCACACCAAGCTGCACAGCGGCGCCGAGCTGAAGCTGCCCCTGGCCCCCGGTGGCCTGGATCTCCCCAGGGCACTGGCACTGGTGCGGGAGGAAACCTCTGCCTTCGCCGCCGACCCCGCCTGGCAGCCTCTGCTGCTCAAGGCGCCTCAGGTTCGCGGCGTCAGCGAGGTGACGGTGGACGCGGTGTGGCTGAGCGTTCTCCTCGTCACCGCAACGGGCCGCCAGGGTGGCGCCCGGCGGGAGCTGCTCCAGCGGCTGGTGGAACGCCTGGGCCAGGAGGGGATCAGCCTGGCATCCACGGCGGGCTGAGCGCTTCGGGGGCGATCCGATGGGGAACCCTCGACGGTCACTGGCAGGCGTCTGGCCTCTGGACATCGAGGGGGCACAGCGGCGGCCAACGCTGCCGAGGGCCGTTCACGGGCGCAGCCATCAGCCACCGGCGC
The DNA here is from genome assembly GCA_000708525.1 of Cyanobium sp. CACIAM 14. GTDB lineage: Bacteria > Cyanobacteriota > Cyanobacteriia > PCC-6307 > Cyanobiaceae > Cyanobium. The sequence continues at coordinate 94,079 of JMRP01000001.1, read as the reverse complement.
CATGCTGGCGCCACCGGCTCCACCGACGCCATGCCCACAGCGGCTCCAGCCCTCGAAGCGCTCCACCGGCATCTGCACACCACCCGTCTGCTGGGCTCCATCAGCAGCGCCCTCTACTACGACCAGAACACGGTCATGCCGGCCGCCGGCGCCGCCTGGCGGGGCGAGCAGCTGGCCCTGCTGGCCACCCAGCTGCACGAACGTCAGAGCTCCGAGGCCTATGCCGAGCTGGTGGCGGCCGCCGAGGCGGAGCTGGATCCGTCCGCGCCGCCGGAGCGCCGCCGCAACCTGGAACTGTTGCGGCTGGAGCTGAACCGCCAGCGCTGTCTCGATCCGGCCCTGGTCAGTGCGCTGGCCCGAGCCCAGTCACGTGGCAATGCCATCTGGCAGGAGGCTCGTGCGGCCAGCGATTTCGCCGCCTTCGCACCGGCGCTGCGGGAGCTGATCCGCCTGCGCCGCGAGCAGGCCGCCCAGCTGGCAGCGGCCGAGCCGGTGGAGCGCAGCCCCTGGGAAGTGCTGGCCCAACCCTTCGAACCCGACATCAGCAAGGCGCGGCTGGCGGAGCTGTTCGCCCCGCTCGAGGCCGAACTCCCACCCCTGCTGGAGCGCGTCGCCGACGCATCGGCCGGCGGCGGCGCCGCCGCCGATCTGCCGGAGGGCCTGCAGGAGCAGCTCGCCGCCGAGCTGCTCGAGAGCTGGGGCTACGACGGGCGTCGCTGCCAACGTTCCCGCTCGGCCCATCCGTTCTCCTGCACGGTGGGCCCCGACGACTTCCGCATCACCACCCGCGTGGTGAGCGGCCAGCCGCTCTCGGCGTTCCTGGCCACCGCCCATGAATGGGGCCACTCCCTCTACGAACAGGGCCTGCCCCGCGGCGACGACCACTGGTTCCCCTGGCCTCTGGGAGAGGCCACCTCGATGGGGGTGCACGAATCCCAGTCGCTGTTCTGGGAGTGCCGCGTGGCCCGCAGCCGTGCCTTCGCCGAGCGCTGGCATCCCCGCTTCTGCCGGGGGCTGGGGGCAGACCCCTGGGACGGCGCCTTCGCCTTCTGGCGCACCTTCAACCCGCTGCGGCCAGGCCTGATCCGGGTGGAGGCCGACGAGCTGAGCTACACCCTCCACATCGTGCTGCGCTTCGAGCTGGAGCTGGCCCTGCTGGAGCAGGAGATGCCGGTGGAGGAACTGCCCGGACGCTGGAAGCGCCGGATGCAGGAGCTGCTCGGCCTCGAGCCCCCCTCGGATGCGGTGGGGTGCCTTCAGGACATCCACTGGGCGGAGGGCCTCTTCGGCTATTTCCCCTCCTACGCCCTCGGCCATCTGATCAGCGCCCAGATCGCCGAGGCCCTGGAGCGGGAGATCGGCTCCATCGAGGGACTGGTGCGGGAGGGACAGGAGGCCGCGCTGCAGGCCTGGCTCGGGGCGAACGTCTGGCCCCTGGGGCGATCGGTGAACGGCGAGGAGCTGGTCGAGCGGGTCACGGGCCAACCGCTGAGCGCCCGACCCTTCCTGGCCTACCTCCGTTCGAAGCTCGAGGGGCTCTCCGGGATGGCTGCGTAAGATGCCGCCGCAGAAAATCGCTCCCCCATGGCGAACATCGACCACGCCCCCAGCCGCACCATGCTCAACCTGCTGCATGTGCTGCCGGCCTTCGCCGATGAGGCGGAACTGCGGCTGAACGCCATCGTGGAGCTGAATTCGAGCACGATCAACAAGTACGAACTCATCACCGAAACCGGCCACCTCAAGCTGGACCGGGTGGGCTATTCCTCTCTCGCCTATCCCTTCGCCTACGGCTGCATCCCACGCACCTGGGACGAGGACGGGGATCCGCTCGACATCGAGATCGTCGGCGTGACCGAACCGCTCATTCCCGGAAGCCTGGTGGAGGCACGCATCATCGGCATCATGTGCTTCGACGACGGCGGGGAAGTGGACGACAAGGTGATCGCGGTGCTGGCCGACGACAAGCGCATGGATCACATCACCAGCTACACCCAGCTGGGCGATCACTGGCTCAAGGAAACCCAGTACTACTGGGAGCATTACAAGGATCTGAAGAAGCCCGGCACCTGCAGGGTCAACGGCTTCCATGACAGCAGCGAGGCCGTTCGCATCATCAAGGAGTGCGAAGATCGCTATGTTTCCGTTGTTGCCCCCCGGCTGGTCGGCTGACATCCACCGCGCCGGAGGCCCACGCATCCCGTCCACGTCCATCCGCGTCCCATGTCCCGCTCCCTTGCCCTGCTGCTCGCTCTGACCGCCGGCTGGGGAGCTTCCATCGCTTCCGGGGCAAGGGCGGTCGAGATGCCCGCCCCGGTACCGGCGACCAGCGCCGCCATCAGACCACAGGTCGGAATCACTCCTCCGGTCGTGGGGACCCCCGCACCGGCGGCACCGGCCTCCTCAACCAGCGCCGCCGTCACAAGCACCCGGGAGATCGTGCTCGAGCTCGGCAAGCGGACGATCAGCCTGCGGGAAAACGGGAGGGTGCTGGGCAGCTGGCCCGTGGCGATCGGCGACCCCGCCACCCCCACACCCACCGGCCATTACCGCATCCGCAACAAGGTCATCAATCCCCAGTACCAGAGCACCAAGAGCGGCAAGGTCAACCAGACCCAGGGAGCTCAGGGCCCCCTGGGGGACCGCTGGATGGGCTTCCACGCCACCGAGAAGGACCAGTACGGGATCCACGGCACCCCCAGCGCCTGGGCCTGGACCGTCACCTCCCGGTCCGCCGTGACACACGGCTGCGTCCGCATGCTCACCCCGCACGTGCGGGCCCTCTTCGATCAGGTGGAGATCGGAACACCGGTGGTGGTGACGCCCTGAATCCGGTGTGCCCTGAACTCCGGAACCGCGCCGAAAGAGATTCTGGAGATCCGTCCGAAAGCGTTCTGGGTGTGAGTGCAAACACTTACCCTCGACTTTCAGACCACCACCGGCACTCGCCGAAGGCGCCGTTCCCCTAGCCATGTTCGACTCCGCCAACCAACCCACAACCGACCAGCTGAACGGCACGTCGCTGAAGTGGAGCCGTGATGGCGAGCTGTCGGAACTGGATCTCCAGCGGATTCTCGGGCTTCTTTCTCAGGCCGATCCGGTGGCCGAAGCCCTGATGGCCGACCGGACCGACGCGGCCTGAAGCCTGCGGGCCAGCGCACGGGCCATTCCATCGCGGCTGGCCATTCCACGCAGCGTGGCCACCGGAAGTCCGCCTCGGGGAAGTCCATGGGGGAGGTGACCGCCGCTGCCCTCCGGCACAGCGAAGACAGGCACCTGACGCAGACCGTTCGGGCCCAGCTGATCTTCCAGCCGGTCCAGGTTGACGCCCCCAGCCAGCCAGACCAGTTCGGTGCGCAGGCACTCCCGCAGCAGTATCGGCCTCCCCTGATCCGGCCCCTGATCCTGCTTCGAGGAAAGGGTCCGCTGCAGATCCGCCAGGGTGACCAGCCCCAGGGTGAGAGCCTCCTCCTCCACCAACAGACAGTGGCCATGGCTGTCGATCAGGCGGATCAGGGCCGAGGCCGCCGGCCATGAGGCGGGCAGCACCAGCGGAGCTTCCGGTTCGAAGGCCTCCTCGATGGGAATGGTCGCCAGCTGGGCACGACGCTGTTCCTCGAGCGGATCCGGACCCATCAGGCCGGGGTCGTGGATGCCCTGCCAGCGCTCCACCAGCACGGCGCTGAGGCCGGCGGCAGCCATCAGCGGCAGCACGATGCGGATGTCGCGGGTCAGTTCGAACAGCAGCAGCAGGGCCGTGAGCGGAGCCCGGGCACTGCCCGCCAGCACCGCGGCCATGCCCACCATCGCGTAGGCGGGCGGTTCGGCCACCGGCAGATCGAGACCGCCGCTGCCCAGCACCTGGCCGTAGCAGCTGCCCAGCACCGCTCCGAGGAAAAGGGAAGGGGCGAAACCGCCGCCCACGAAGCCGGTGGCATTGCTGAGCGTGGTGGCGACCAGTTTCACGCCGATCAGGGCCACCAGGGTCAGCAGGGGGATCCCTCCGTCCCGGCCCAGCAGCGCTTCGATCGTGTCGTAGCCGACCCCCAGCACCTGGGGAAAGACCAGGGCCATGGCACCGACGGCGGCTCCTCCGAGGGCCGTGGGCAGGCCTGGGGGCAGCCTCCGCACCAGCGCCTGGACCCGCTCCCCGCGGCCGGCGCCCAGCAGGCGGATCAACAGCCAGGACATCAGGCTGGCCAGCAGGCCCAGGCCCAGGTAAAGGGGGAGCTCCAGTGGTGATCGCACCTCGTAGGCCGGCAACCGCAGGATGGGGGTATCGCCGAGACAGAGCTGGGTGACAAGGGCGGAGGCGACCGCCGCCACCAGCACCGCCCGCAGGCTGGGGCGTCCGGGGATGGCGCTGTAACTGCCCTCGAAGGCGAAGAACACCCCGGCGATGGGAGCCTTGAAACCGGCGGCCAGGCCCGCCGCCACTCCCGCGGCCACCATGGCTTTCTGGGCCTGGGGGGAGAGCCGGCCCCTGAGGGCCACCCACAGACCGATGTTGCCTCCCCCCTCCACGCTCGGACCCTCCGGGCCCAGGGAGGCGCCGCTGCCCAGACTCAGGGAGGCGGCCACCAGGCGCAGCAAGGGTAGCCGCGGCTCTCCGCCCTGGCTGCCGTCGGCGATCGCCATCAGGCTGGCCAGCCCCGGACCGATGCTGCCGCCGACATGGCGCAGCAGACCCACCGCCAGGCCCCCGAGCGTGGGAACCACCACCACGGGCCAGAGGGCGAGCCAGTCGGGCGGGGTGGGCAGGCTGACGGGTGGCGGCTCGGGAGGAGCCGGCGGGGCCGGAGCCGAGGCCATCAGGCCGATGCCATCCAGACCGAGCTGCAGCAGGGCTTTCAGGGGGGTGCCGCTGTCGGCCGCCAGGGGCGGCAGGTCGATGGGCGGGATCTCGGCGGGAGAGGCGGGTGTGGAGCGCCCGATCACCAGCAGCCCCTCCACGAAGGGCCCGAAGAGGAAGTTGTTGATGAAGCCCAGCAGTTCGTGGAACGCCACCACCGCCAGCCCCGTGAGCGTGCCGACCAGGGCGGCCCAGGCCAGCAGGTTCCACTGGAACGGCAGACCCCTCACATCGGCGTCGGAGCCGGTGGCCGCCGCGGCGGAGGCTTCAGCTGCCGGGACGGACGCTGGCAAAGATCTCCTCCAGGATCTCCCCGGCGCCCTGGCTGCGGAGCGTCTCCGCCAGCGCCACCCCGATCGCCTCGGGATCCGCCGCCGGCCCGCGGCAGCTGTCACGCAGCAGGCGCCGGCCATCGATGCTGGCCACCATCCCCGTCAGCACCAGATCGTCGCCCTCGAAGCGGGTGTTGACCCCGATGGGCACCTGGCAACCTCCCTCGAGGCGGCGCAGAAAGGCCCTCTCGGCCAGGCAACGGCGGGCGGTGGGGAGGTGCTCGAGCACGGAGATGGTGTCCAGCACGGCCTGGTCACCCTCGCGACACTCGATCCCGAGGGCCCCCTGACCCACGGCATGGAGGGAGATCGCCGGATCGATCAGCTCGTGGATGCGATCCCCCAGCCCCAACCGGGTGAGCCCGGCGGCCGCCAGGATCAGGCAGTCGTAGACGCCGGCATCGAGCTTCTCGAGGCGGGTGATCACATTGCCGCGCACATCCTTGAACTCCAGGTGCGGGTAATGGTGACGGAGCTGGGCCAGGCGCCGCAGGGAACTGGTGCCCACCACACTGCCCTCGGGCAGGGTGGCGAGGCTGTGCTCCCGGTACCGGTCGTGAAGCACCAGGGCATCGGCGGGATCCTCCCGCTCGGTGATGCAGCCCAGGATCAGTCCCTCGGGCAGGTTGGTGGGCAGGTCCTTGAGGCTGTGCACCGCGATGTCGGCCCGGTCGACCAGCATCTGGGCCTCGAGCTCTTTGGTGAACAGGCCCTTGTCACCGATCTTCGCCAGAGCCACGTCGAGGATCTTGTCCCCCTGGGTGGCCATCGCCTCGATCGAGATGGTCAGCCCCGGATGGGCACGGGCCAGTTCATCGCGCACCCAGTGGGTCTGGACCATGGCCAGCTGGCTGCGGCGGGAGGCGATGCGCAGGGTGGAGCTGGTCATCGGGCGATCGGGGGGGGCAGCGACGGCTGCCAGGTCACAGCCGCCCAGCCTAGGGACCGGCCGTCCTGGCCTTGCTGGCCGGGGGAAGGAACGTGATCTGCTGATGGGATCAGCGGAACAGATCCAGCGGGAAGGGTCCCCAGGTGTCCGCCGCCGCCGGATCGTCGGCCTCGTGGCCGGTGATCAGGATCCCTTCACCGAGCCCGTCCTCACGGCGCAGCAGGAACTGGCCGCTGCGCTGGTTGCCCTTCAGGAACACGGGTCCCGCCGCGGTACCGGCATCGGCGGCCCCGTCAGCCTCTTCCGCCGGCTCCAGCGCAGACCAGCCCAGAGCCGACTCGAGGCTACGCAGGGCCGCCAGGGCCGCGGTGGGGGACGGCGCCATGATGCCGACCGTGAACCAGCCGCAGGGCGCGAGCAGGGAGAGAAGCTCCTCCCGCAGCCGCCGGCACTGCTCGGCCTCCAGCGCAGGGGCGCTGCGGAGCCCCCGAAGGCCGGCAACCCCGGCGAAGGGATGAGCAGAGGTCAAGGGGAGGAGGGTGGAGGGTTGGTGCCACTCTGGAGCGTCGCTGGCGGAGCATCGCGCCAGAATCCCAGGCAAACCGTGAGCCAGGCCACGCCGACGGCGGCCCCGGCCAGCAGATCGGTGGGCCAGTGGGCCCGCACGTAGAGGGTGCTGAGCCAGACCAGGCCCACCCAGAGGCAGGCGCCGATCGCCAGGGGCCGCTGCAGCCGAGGGTGGTGGGAGGAGAGGATCACCACCATGGCGAAGTAGAAGGCGACGGCCCCGGCGGCATGGCCACTGGGAAAGCTGTGCCCGTCCACCGGCAGCAGGCTGCCGGGCGGGCGGTTGCGGCTGAAGAGGGGCTTGAACACCAGGTCGACGAGGACCAGGATGCCGCCGCTGGCCATCACCAGAAGGCGAAGATCCCGCCACCAGCGCTTTCGCAGGAGATGGAGGAGGGCCATCGCCACCAGCACGGCGGTGAACCCCACGCCGCTGACCCTGTACACCTGGGCCAGCCCATTCCCCACCGGGCCGCGCAGGTGTTCACCAAGCCAGTCGAGAATGGCGCCGTCCAGCAGCGCCAGGGGCCGTCCCGGCCCGACGGCCTGGTTGAGTCCCAGCAGCAGGGCAAGGCAGAGAGGCAGAAGGACCTTGTCCCTCGGCAGCAGTACGAGGCGCATCACGGTTGAAGGTGGCGTCGCGGGACCCGCCACAGGGTCAGTTCACCCCTGCGGCCCAGCAGCTCGATGCCCTGATCGGGCAGGGCCAGACCCTCGAGCGCGCGGCGGTCGCCGAGCAGGCGAACCGTGGGGCTGAGGGAGGCCGCACCGGAAGGGGCCTGTCGATGGAGCCCCAGCTGGGCGATATGGAGGCGATCCGAGACGAAGGATGCTTCGGGCTCGCCATAGAACAGGAGGCTGTAGCGCTTGGTGCCCACGATGAACAGGGGCTCGCCGGGTCGGGCCTCGGCGTGGGCCAGCCGCGCCATCTGGCGCAGGGGAAGCTGACGTTCCCGGTCGAGAAGAGGGCCGAGGGGGGGGATCACAACGGCCAGAACGGTCAGGAAGCCGGCCAGGCTGGGGACCCAGAGCCAGCCGGCGGCCCCCGGCCGCAGCACGGTCACCAGCAGGGCGAGGGCCGTGATCCCCAGGCACAGCGCCAGCAGCAGCGGCAGACCTGAGCGCTGCAGGGCCGACCCGAAGGCCGGATAGGCAGGGTCGCCGGCCACCCAGACGGGGGCGAGCGCAGCGGCCACCGCCATCGCCGCCAGCAGAAGCACCTCCGCCGTGGCGGCGATCCTCGCCCCGGAGCGGCGGGGGCGCACCGGCCGGCCGGCATCCCCTGCCGTCAGGCCAGCGTCCGCCCCCGGCAGGGGCCGCCAGAAGAGCGCCACCAGCAGACTCCCCGCCGGCAGGGCCGGGAGGATGTAGCCCGGAAGCTTGGTGGCGGCGGCGGAGAAGAACGCCACGATCAGCGCCAGCCAGAGCAGCAGGAACAGCCCCAGGCTGCCGTCTCTGGAGCCAAGGCCACCGGCCCCGGCGGGTCCGGCTGTCTCCCCCGGGCCCTCACGCCGGCGACGGGAGTCCCAGAACCGCAGGTCGACGATGGCGCCTGGCAGGAATAGGGACCAGGGCAAGAGCAGGAGCACCAGCCAGGGGAGATAGAACCAGGGCGGCCCGGGATGGTCATAGAGAACGGAGGTGAAACGCTTCAGATTGCTGAACCCGAGAAAACCACCGAGAAAGTCGCTGCCGTTGGCCACCGCCGCCGCCGCGTACCAGGGAAGGATCACCCCGAGGAACAGGGCCACCATCGCCAGCAGCGGCCGCCAGCGCAGCCAGGGACGCCAGCCACCCGTCAGCGCCAGGAAGACCACCAGCACCAGGCCGGGGAGCAGCAGACCGACGGGACCCTTCGCCAGGACGGCGATCCCGGCGAACAGGGCCATCGCCGTCCGGCCCAGAGGGGCCAGCCAGGGATGGGCCGGGTGGCGATGCACCAGCAGGAACCCGAACAGCGCCAGGGTGATGGCACTGGCCAGAAACATGTCCGTGGTGGAGGTCCGCCCCCAGCCCACCCAGCCCGGGGTGGTGGCCAGAATCCCTGCCGCCAGAGCCGCCCGAAGCAGCCGGGGTCGCCCGGGCTCCTGCGGAGGGGACCAGGCCAGCATCAGACCGAAACCGGCCAGCACCACCCCACTGGCGGCGAGGGCCACCGGCAGCCGGGCCGCCCACTCGGACACCCCGAACAGGCGGAAGCTGAGCGCCACCATCCAGTACCCCCAGACGGGGTAGTCGAAGAAACGCTGGCCGTTCCACCAGGGAGTGACCCAGTCGCCCCGCTCCAGCATCTGATGGCCCACCTCCACGAACAGGGCCTCGGTCTTGTCCATGAGGCCGAGGCTGCCCAGCCCCTGGAAGAAGGCGAGCCAGCAGATCAGCAGCAGCCACAGCCCGCTCAGCACCCAGACCAGATGGCGGTGGGCCCTGGCGCGGGGGCCTGCCACCGGGGCTCCTGGGGGAGCGACAACCATGCAGGGATCGGGTGGCGGGATCAAGAGGAAGTTAAGGCCCGGGCCCACCCCTGCCGGCGCAAGGGGGGCGGCAGCAAGGGCAAGGGGGGCGGCAGCAAGGGCAAGGGGGCTGCAGGGGCCGCACGGCCGGCCATCCGAACGCCGGTCCTAGGGGGTGTTCCAGACGAAGCGGGAGGAGGCCGCGTACTTCCATACGAAATCAACGGCGATTCCGGCGAACAGGGCCAACAGCGGCTGGGGGGTGACCTGGCGATAGAACGCGGAGGACACGCCCACATTGGCGACCATGCCGAGGGAGGTGACGAGCAGGAAACGGATCAGGCCAAGCAGGAGGGGAAGACCGCTGAGTTGCTGGGAACGGAAGGTCAGCACGTTGTTGATCAGGTAATTGGAACACCCCGCGCTCACCACCGCCAGCACCTGCGCCTGCTCGAAGGCGAGACCGAGCAGCCCCTCGGCGAGGGCGAAGACCATCAGGTGGATGCCGATACCGGTACCTCCCACCAGAGCGAAGCTGACGGCCCGCCGCGGCACCATCCGCAGCAGCAGGGTGTGCAGGATCGAGACGCCCAGATCCCAGATCACAGCCAGATTGAGTTTGGATTCCCCCGCACTGCGGGGCTGAAAGCTCAAGGGCACTTCCGCCACGGCGAGGTGACCGTGGCTGAGGGCCAGCAGTTCATACAGAAACTTGAATCCGTTCACGTCGACCCTGCGTACATAGGGTAAACACCGCTCCGGACGCAGGGCGAAGAAACCACTCATGTAGTCGGTCAGGTGCCGGTAGCGGGGCAGGCTGAAACGGGCCACCGCATTGGCCCAGGTGGAGTTCCGCTCCCGTTGCTGGCTGAGGCCCAGGATCCTGGCTTCCGGATGGAAGCGACTGCCGATGACGAGATCCACACCGGTCTCCAGCAGGGTGGAGACGGTGCGGGCCACCGCCTGCGGCTCGTGCTGCCCGTCGCTGTCCATGACCACGACCACGTCACCGGTGGCATCGAGAATTCCCTCCTTGATGGCGCTGGATAGGCCGAATCGACCGACGCGTCGAATCAGCCGCACACAGCCATAGCGGTGAGCCAGGAGGCGTACCTTCTCGGATGTTCCATCACTGGAGTCATCGTCGACGAACAGCAGTTCGAGGTCGAAGCTGTCCCGCAACGGCAGCAGTGCCGTCACGATCGGTTCGACGTTCGCGCACTCGTTGAAGGTGGGAAGCACCACCGTCAGCCGCAGTGTTGGAGCGGATGCTGTCATGGATCCGCTCTCGGCGATTGGATGGACTGATCGCTCACTCACTCGGACCTGCGTCGCTTGCGGGCCATGAGAGCAGTGCTATTTGATGTACTCCTTGAGAACGCCATTGCGATTCGGGTGACGAAGTTTGCGCAGAGCCTTGGCCTCGATCTGGCGAATTCGCTCCCGTGTCACGTCGAAGATCTGACCGATTTCCTCAAGGGTCTTCATCCGGCCATCATCCAGTCCGTAACGCAGGCGCAGCACGTCCCGCTCCCTGGGACTGAGCGTGGCCAACACACCCTCCAGATCCTCCCGCAGCAGATTCTTCGCCACGTCCTGCTCCGGATTTTCGATGTCTGCCTCGATGAAGTCTCCGAGCCTGGAATCCTCCTCCTTGCCGATGGGTGTCTCCAAGGAGATCGGCAGCTGGGCGGATTTGGCGATGAAGCGCAGTTTCTCGATCGTCATCTCCATGCTCTCGGCGATCTCCTCCTCGGTGGGCTTGCGACCGAATTCCTGAGAGAGCGTCTTGGTGGTTTTCTTGATCCGGGAGATGGTTTCGTAGAGGTGAACCGGAAGGCGGATGGTACGGCTCTGATCGGCAATGGCACGGGTGATGGCCTGCCGAATCCACCAGGTGGCGTAGGTGGAGAACTTGTATCCCTTCTCGTGATCGAACTTTTCGGCGGCACGGATCAGACCGAGGCTTCCCTCCTGGATCAGATCCTGGAAGGAAAGCCCACGGTTCATATACTTCTTTGCGATCGAGACGACAAGTCGCAGATTGGACTGAACCATCTTTTCCTTCGCCCGGCGGCCCAACATCAGACGCCGACGGAACTTGATCAGGGGCATGTCGAACAGAGCCGCCCATTCCTTGATGTCGGGGAAGTGGCCCTTGTCAGCCTCGAACTCGGCAGCCTTCTCCTCCAGCTCGAGCAGATCGGCGATCTTGCGGGCCAGTTCGATCTCCTCATCGGGTCGCAGCAGGCGGATGCGACCGATCTCCTGCAGATAGACCCGGATGGAATCCTCGGTGTAGACGCCCTTGGGGCCCACCTTGATGCTGGCGAGGGCCTTGGCCGCCTTGGCATCCTTGCCGGTCTCGACCACGTCCACCACGGAGTCGGCCAGGTCGTCCTCCGGCTCGATCTCCGGAACCTCAGCCCTGGCGGGGGTGGCCTTCACGGCGGCTTTCGCACCGGTCTTGGCGCCCCCCTTGGAGGCCTTGCTGCGGGAGGTGGCCTTCTTGATCGTCGCGTCAGCGGGGGCCGTCGGTTCGATGGGCACCACCTCCCCGCTGGCGGTGACGGTGGCCAGGATCTCGGGAACAGCGGCTGTGGCCTTGGCGGCGACTGGGCTCATGGAAACGACGCGAAAGGGGATGGGGTAAGGGAGTGCTACGGAAAGGACCATCCGGCGGGTGGCGTCCCGCCCGGCCCGGGGATCTCAGGAGCGTGGATCCTTGGCGTGGAGCCTTGGAATGGAGACCTCCTTCACGGCCCCAGGAAAAGCGCTGGGGGTGGAGGAGATGCGGACATCAGGAGGAAGGACGGGCGTTCTCTCGGACCGCCTGCTACCGGATCGGGAATGGAGCGCTCCAGGGAGATGACGCGGTGGGCTGGTCTGGATTGGATGGGCGGCCAGAGCCGCTGCAGGGCTGTCACGGGTGGTCTCAGACCGGAGGGTCGTGGGGGGAGAATCTCCCCGGTCGTCCTCTGCGGGTCTTCCCTGTGGACGGAACTCTGCGCGGTTCCGACGGCAGCCTTTGAAGCTGCCCAACTAGCTCATCCTAGGAATGGGGTGAGATCTTTGCAAGATTGCAGGCCACCATGCCCTCCTCCCTCCCGCGGCCCGCACCCCCGGGCTGGCTGGAGGTCTGGCTGGAAGCCGGCCGGGAGGGCCGGACCTTCTCCTACGCCAATCCGCAGGGCCTGGCCATCGGTGTGGGCGACCTGGTGCGGGTGCGACTCCAGGGCCGGCCCCACACGGGCCTTGTGGTGGCGACCCCCAGCGACCGCCCCGCCGCCCTGGAGGGCAGGGCCGCCCTGCCGGTGGAGGCGGTGCTGCAGAGCGCCGCCATCGATCCGCTCTGGCAGGGCTTGCTGGAGGCCGTGGCCGAGCAGTGCCATGCCGGACTGTTCCGCACCCTCAAGAGCGCCCTGCCCCCGGGCTGGCTGGGCCAGAGCCGCCGTATCACCGGTCTGGGCCGGCTCCAGTGGCTGGTGTGGCGGAACCCGACCAGCAGCGAGCCGGCCACCAGCCCCCGCCAGCAGGCCCTGCTGGACCATCTCGAACAGCACGGCGGACGCCGTCTGCTGCGGGACCTCGTGACCCAGGACGGCTTCGGACGCTCCCTGATCAGCGGCCTGGAACGCCGGGGACTGCTGCGGCGGGAGCCGGTCCGGGCGCCTCTGGCGGCGGAGGGGGCCGGGGCCGGAGGCCAGGCTGGCGCGGGCACTCCCATCCAGCGGGAGTCCCCACGCCGACCCACCCCGGCCCAGGCCGAGGCGGTGGCCTCGATCGCCGCGGCCCCAGCCGGCCAGTCGCTGCTGCTCTGGGGGGTGACCGGGTCCGGCAAGACCGAGGTCTACCTGCAGGCGGCCGCCCGGGAGATGGAGGCGGGCCGGAGCGTGCTGATCCTGGCGCCGGAGATCGGCCTCATCCCCCAGTTGCTCGACCGATGCCGGCGACGCTTCGGTCCGCGGGTGATCGAGTACCACAGCGGCATGGGCGACGCCGAGCGGGTGGTCGCCTGGCGGCGCTGCCTCGACGACGGCCTGCACCGCCAGGCCAGCCTGGCCGTCGGCACACGCTCGGCGGTCTTCCTGCCCCTGGGCCGGTTGGGGCTGATCGTGATCGACGAGGAACACGACGGCTCCTACAAGCAGGAGAGTCCCATGCCCTGCTATCACGCCCGGGAGGTGGCCCGCCTGCGGGCCCGGCTGACGGGGGCCCGGCTGGTGCTCGGCAGCGCCACGCCCTCCCTCGAGACCTGGTGGCGCTGCCAGTCCGGTGCGGCCGGGGAAGCCCCCGACACCCTGCTGCTGCCGCTCCCGGAGCGGATCGGGCAGCGGCCCCTGCCGCCGGTGCGGCTGGTGGACATGCGCCAGGAACTGGTGGACGGTCACCGGCGCCTGATCAGCCGGCCGCTGATGGCGCGGCTGGAGTCGCTGCCGGAGAAGGGCGAGCAGGCGGTGGTGCTGGTGCCTCGCCGGGGCTACCGGGCCTTCCTCAGCTGCCGCAGCTGCGGCGAGGTGGTGCTGTGTCCCCACTGCGACGTGGCCCTGACGGTGCATCGCGGTCACCGGCGGGGTGGCGACAGCCGGGAATGGCTGCGCTGCCACTGGTGTGATCACCGCCAGGAGATGGGGGACCGCTGCGGCCACTGCGGATCGACCGCGTTCAAACCGTTCGGCGCCGGCACCCAGCGGGTGATGGAGCAGCTGGCTTCGGAGCTCCAGGGTCTGCGGCTGCTCCGCTTCGACCGGGACACCACCCGGGGCCGGGACGGCCATCGCCGGCTGCTCGAGCGCTTCGCCGCCGGTGAGGCCGATGTGCTGGTGGGGACCCAGATGCTGGCCAAGGGCATGGACCTGCCGCGGGTCACGCTGGCGGCAGTGCTGGCGGCCGACGGCCTGCTGCACCGGCCTGATCTGCGGGCGTCGGAGCAGTGTCTGCAGCTTCTGCTGCAGCTGGCCGGCCGTGCCGGCCGGGGGGAGCGCCCCGGGGAGGTGCTGGTGCAGACCTACAGCCCCGAGCACCCCGTGATCCGGCACCTGGTGGACGGCCGTTACGAGGCGTTCCTGGCCCAGGAGCTGGAGCTGCGGCGCCAGGGGGGGATGGTGCCCTTCGGCCGGGCGTGCCTGCTGCGGCTGGCCGGTCCCAGCGCCAGCGGCACCGCCACCGCCGCCGCCGCCCTGGCCGAAAGGATCCGGCCCGCTCTGGAGAGAGCGGGCTGGGTGCTGCTCGGACCGGCCCCGGCCCCGGTGGCCCGGGTGGCCGGCAGGAGCCGCTGGCAGCTGCTCCTCCATGGGGGCCTTGCCTCCGCGGAGGGAGGGACAGCGGAGGGAACACCCCTGCCCCTGCCGCCGGAGGAGGACCTGCGGCGGGCCCTGCCCCGCGGGGTGAGCCTGACGATCGATCCGGACCCCCTCGAGCTCTGAGCAGGAACCGACGCCCCCCGGTGGGGGTCAGGCCGGCAGTTCCGGCAGGCCGAAGCCGAGCCGCAGTCGCAGCGCCTGCAGGGCCAGCACCAGAGGCAGGGCGAGGCCCACCGCCACGGCGCCGAGACCCAGGGGACTCCAGCGCCAGCAGCGAAGCTCCAGGACGTTGCGCTCACCCGGCTGCAGCGGCCAGACCAGACGTCCCCGACCGCCCGGCTCCGCAGCCGGTGCCTTCCGGATTTCCGACGGGGCCGCCCGCAGGACGGCGGCTTGCCGCAGCGGAGAGAGTCCCAGGCTCAGGGCCAGGCCCGGGATCGCCTCGAGGGGCCGCAGATCGAACTCGAGCCGCAGATGCTGGCGCACCCCCACCAGCCAGTTCCGCTCCTCCCAGAGGACCACCGGGGGCGCCAGGGCCAGGCCGCTGATCTCGCCGGCCACCTCCAGGCTGCCCGCCAGGGACCGGAGGGCCTGGGCCGCTGGCAGCACGGGGGTGGAGAGCACCCGTTCCCCGCTCTCCGCGGCGGACCGGAAGGGCCCGGGGGAGGCAATCCGGGGGGAGCGCCCTTCGAGGACCGCGACGAACTGCCGTTGCCAGGGGCTCTCGGGGGCGGAGCCGCTGCGCAGGTGGTGGCTCACCTGCAGGCGGCCGGGTCCCTCGAAGCTCAGGTCGGTGCGCACCTCCATGCAGCCGCCCAGCAGAGCGGCGAGCAGCACCAGCACCGCCCCCACCAGCACGGCGAAGCCCAGCGGCGCCCGGGTGGATCCCACCGGCGGCGGCGGTGGCGGGTCAGGGTCCCGGCGCGGGCGCTGGAGGCCGCCGCCGCGGCCTTCGATCGGCGGGGTGCCACCCAGGTCCGGCAGAGTGAGAGACCAGTCGCGAGGACGGCGCAGTTCCGGAGCCTCGAGCACTTCCAGCAACGCCCTGGCCTGGGCCCGCAGGGTGGCGTCATGGCAGTGCACCAACGGGCGGCAACAGGCGGCCGCCCGGTCGGTCCGCCCCTGGCCCATCAGCGCCGTGGCCATCAGCAGACGCAGCTCGGCTCCCGCCCTGGTGAGGGGAGACCGGCTCTCCTGCAGCGGCTCCAGCAACCGCAGCACCTGGCCGTACTCGCCTCGATCCAGGGCCCGCCGGGCCTCGGCCAGCGGATCCTCAGCCATGCAGCGCGCCGGAGCTGCCCACCACCATGGTGCCGATGCCGGCGTCGGTGAACACCTCCAGCAGCAGGGAATGGGGCACCCGGCCGTCGATGATGTGGGCCGCCTTCACCCCCTGGGCCAGGGCCCGGATGCAGCATTCGGTCTTGGGGGTCATCCCCCCCTCCACCACGCCGCTGGCGATCAGCTCCCGGGCCTCGCCGAGGCTGAGCTGACGGATCAGGCTCTCGGGGGCATGGCGATCGCGCAGGATGCCGGGGGTGTCGGTGAGCAGGATGAGCTTCTCCGCCTGCAGGGCCGCGGCCAGTTCGCCGGCCACGGTGTCGGCGTTGATGTTGTGCGCCAGGCCTTGCGCATTGGGGGCCACGCTGGAGATGACCGGGATGTAACCGCTGGCCAGCAGGGGGGAGAGCACCGCGGGGTCCACCCTGGCCACATCGCCCACCACCCCGAGGGTGCCATCGCCCATGGCGCGGGCCTGCACCAGTCCGCCGTCGCTGCCGGAAAAGCCCACGGCCCTGCCCCCCACCCGGTTCAGGCCGTTGACGATCTGCTTGTTGACCCGTCCCACCAGCACCATCTCCACCACGTCCATGGTGTCGGGACAGGTGATCCGCAGACCATCCCGGAAGCGGGGCTCGATCGCCAGCTTCCCCAGCCACTGGTTGATCTCCGGCCCACCGCCGTGCACCACCACCGGCTGGACGCCCACGCAGGCCAGCAGGGCGAGATCACGGAACACGGCATCCCGCAGGTCTTCCCTGACCATCGCGGCGCCGCCGTACTTGATGACGATGCGGCGGCCGGAGAATCGCTGGATATAGGGCAGGGCTTCGCTGAGAACCGACACCCGCAGGGTGTCTTCCGCGCTGATGTGCCGATCGGGACTCAAGGGGCGGGGGTGGCGAGGGACGGTTCGGTGGGGGCAGGGGAGGGCAGCAGGCTAAGTTCCAGGCGTCCGGGGGCGGGCTGCCGGAGCTCGGCCGTCAGGCCCGGGCCGAAGAAACGGCCCAGGCGCTCCCTGCGCTCCTGCCAGCGCTCGTAGGGCACCCCATGGCAGTCGATCGTCAGGCGCAGGCCGTAGCCGCCGTCGTGATCGAGCTCCTCGACCGCCACCAGCTGGGGTGGATCCTCCTCGTCCCAGAGCCTGAGGGCCTCCAGGGAGGTCTCCAGGTGGGCCTTCTGGCCGTAGCGCCAGCGGGTGACGTCACCCAGGAGCCTGCGCAGGGGTTCGCTGGCAGGACGCTGGCGCAGGTCCCGCAGCTGGGCGGCCGGGGTGAGGAGTGCGGCCGGCGCCAGTTCGGACGACTTCAGGGCAAGGCCACCGAGCAGGATCGGCACCCCGTAGAAGACACCCGCCAGGCTGATGTTGGGGCTGTCGGTGGCATAGGCGATGGCACCGATCACAGTGAGGACGGCGCCGGCGACCGTGACCAGGCTGCCGGGGGAGAGGAACGCTTGCATCGGCCCATCCTCCTGCAGCGGGGGGCAGGATGGGGACCCAGGCCCCCATGCCAAGCCGTGACCAGCTCCCGCAACGCCTCCTCCCCCGGCCTCGGGGATCCCCCCGACGCCGGTGGTTCCCCCTGGAGCGACGGCAACGAACCGAGCACCGCCGAGCTGCTGCGCCAGCTGGGGGAGGACCGGCTGTGGCTGCTGCGCCAGATCGACAGCGGCCGCTGGAGTGAATGGCGGCTCGATCTGGCAGCCCTGGAGCGGGAGCTTGGTCAGCTGCTGGAGCAGGCTGCCGAACGCCTCTGAGGGACGGCCAATGCGAGGAGAAGCGCTGGGTCGACCCGCTTCCCGTGGATCAGAAAGGGATCTCGTCCTCCTCCTCGTCTCCCATCGGCACCAGGGGGGAGCTGTTCCACACGGGCACGGGAGCCTCGACGGGAGCGGCGGAGGCGGGACGGCCGGGCGCAGGGGCCCGGCGGGTCGGCGGGGGGCGCCGGCGGAGCGCTGAGCGGCCGGGGTGGCGCGACGCGAGCCGGATCCGCCGAAGCCTGGGGCGGAGCCGGCGCCATGGCATGCAGCCGGGAGAGGGTGAACTCCGCGCGCTTTTCCTTGAGGCCGTCCTGGCGCGTGACGGTGTTCATGCGCAGGCGACCCTCCAGCAGCAGCCGCTGTCCCACCTGCACCCGGTTCTGCAGGTCCTGGGCCAGGTTGCCCCAGCCGACCACCCTGAGCTGCCCGGGAGGGTCATCGGGCCGAAGACCATCGATCTGGACGGCCATCTCCGCCACCGGCGTCTGGTTGTCCTGGGTGTAGCGCACCTGGGGGGCCTCCAGGACCTCCACCTCGAGCAAGCAGTGGTTCACGCCCGGATCAACGGATGGCAGAGCCCATCCTGATGCATGGGCCCCACGGGCGGCAGAGCGTGCCCCAGGGGGAGGCGCGGCGGCCGGCGGGGCGGATCTGGCTGATCGCCGGCACGGGGGAGGGGCCGCCCCTGGCGCAGGCTCTCCTGGCCCGGGGCTGGCGCCTGAAGGTCAGCCTGGTGAGCCGCGGCGCGGCCCTCGCCTATGGCCACCACCCCGACCAGGAACTGGCCGTGGGGGCGATCGGCGGAGCGGACGGACCGGAGGCGGGGGTGACCGCCGAACTGACCGCTGCCAGGGAGCGGGGCGAACCCTACCGCTGGGTGATCGATGCGACCCATCCCTTCGCCACCCGCATCAGCGCCGCCCTGGCCAGCGCCTGCGCGGCCCTGGAGCAGCCCCTGCTGCGCCTCCACCGGCCGGATCTGGGCCCCGGAGGCGCCACTCCTCTGGCCGATCTGGCCGACCTGGGCAGCCGCTGCCGGCCCGGCGAACGGCTGCTCCTGGCCATCGGTGCCCGCCGCCTGGCCGAAGCCGTGGCGGCCTCGCCCCAGGCCCTGCATCACGCCCGCCTCCTGCCCAGCCGCGAGGCCCTGGCCGGTGCCCTGGCAGCGGGACTGGACCCCCGACGGCTGGCGCCCCTGCGACCCACCGCCGATGGCGGCCTCGAGCGCGCCCTCTGCCGCCACTGGGGGATCGAAACGGTGCTCAGCCGCCGTTCCGGTGGAACGAACGAAGCCCACTGGCACCGGATCTGTGACGAGCTGGGCCTGCGCCTGCTGCTGCTGGAGCGCCCCCCGGAGCCCCTGGGCCTGGAGGTTCTGCCGCTGCAGCACCTGCTGGAGCGCCTGGGCCAGAGTGGAGACCCCGGCGGGAGCCGCGGCTGAACGCACCCCCGACGCAACCTGCCCGATGCCAAAGCCCCCTGCCGCGCCGGCGGACGCCTCCCCTCTGAGCCTGGTGCTCACCACCGAAGCCGACCAGGAGCGGGCCGAGTCCCTCGCCCTGGCACTGCTGGAACGGGGGCTGGTGGCCTGCGCCACCCTCCACCCGGTGATCTCTCACTACCGCTGGCAGGGCCGGCTGGAGCGGTCCGGGGAGGTGCAGCTGCTTCTCAAGACCCTGCCGGAATGCCTGCCAGCCCTGCGCGCGGCCCTGGCGGACCTGCACAGCTACGACACTCCGGAGTGGATCCACTGGAGCGCCGGCAGTGACGGGGCCTACAGCGCCTGGCTCCAGGAGCAGCTGGCACCGCGGCTCAGCCCAGATGCCGGGCCACCAGCTCCGGCAGGGAGGCCTGGGGACGCGGCCCCAGCTGGGTGACCACCTGGCCGGCACAGAGGGACCCCAGGCGGCCGCAGCGCTCCAGGCTCTCGCCGCGGGTGTGGCCGTAGAGGAAACCGGCGGCGTAGAGATCACCCGCTCCGGTGGTGTCCACCAGCGGACCGAGCCGGTACGGCTCGATCGCGACGTTGGCATCCCCGCACAGCAGAAGCGAACCCCGCTCGCTGCGGGTGAGGGCCGCGATCCGGCAGCGGCCCCGCACCATCTCGACCGCCGCCTCGAAGCTCTCGGTCTCGTAGAGGGAGGTGATCTCCATCTCATTGGCGAAGAGCACGTCCACGTGACCGTCCACCAGCTCCTGGAAGCTGTCGCGATGACGCTCCACACAGAAGGCGTCGGAGAGGGTGAGGGCCACCTCGCCGCCACTGGCGCGCATCACCTCGGCGGCGGCGATGAAGGCCCGCTTCGCCTCCTCGCTGTCCCAGAGATAGCCCTCGAGGTAGAGCACCTTCGCCTGACGCACCATGTCCAGATCCAGGTCGGCCGGGTCGAGACCCACCGAGGCTCCGAGGTAGGTGCACATGGTGCGCTGGGCGTCGGGGGTGACCAGGATCAGGCAGCGCGCCGTGGCAGGACCTGAGCGGGCGGGGGGCGTCTCGAAGCTGGCGCCGACGGCCCGGATGTCGTGGCTGAAGATCGCGCCGAGCTGGTCGTCCCGGACCCGGCCGATGAAGCCGGCCCGCCCCCCCAGCTGGGCGATGCCCGCCAGGGTGTTGGCCGCCGAGCCGCCGGAGGTCTCGAGCCCGGCGCCGACGCTGGCGTAGAGGCGTTCGGCCTGGTCCTCGTCCACCAGGGCCATGGTGCCCTTGGTGAGGCCGTGGTCCTCGAGGAAGGCGTCGTCGGCCTGGACGAGGACATCGACGATGGCGTTGCCGATGCCGACCACATCGAAGGTCTTGGCAGTGCTGGTCAAACGGGGACCCTGGCGAAGGAACGGTGGAGAGGAGGCCTGAGCCTGGGGCGGCTGTCCGGGCTCAGACGCTGAGCAGGGCCCGCTTGGGGCCGTGGATGGGATCCTCGACGACGATCGTCTGATCCCGCTTGGCACCGAGGGAGACGATGGCGATCGGCACCTCCATCAGCTCGGCCAGGAAGCGCAGATAGGCCATGGCGGTGGGGGGCAGATCCTCGAGGCTGCGGCAGTCGGCGGTGGAGCACTGCCAGCCGGCCAGGGTCTCGAAGACGGGACGGCAGCGGGCGAAATCCTCGGAGCTGCTGGGGAAGTGCTCGATGCGGCGACCGTCGAGTTCATAGGCCACGCACACCTGGATCTCATCCAGTTCGTCCAGCACGTCGAGCTTGGTGATGGCCAGACAGTCCAGGCCGTTGACCTGGACCGCGTAGCGCCCGATGACGCCATCGAACCAGCCGCAACGGCGTCGCCGGCCCGTGGTGGTGCCGAATTCGCCGCCGCGGTCGCAGAGGTGATCGTTGAGGCTGCCCTCCAGTTCGGTGGGGAAGGGACCCTCCCCCACCCGGGTGGTGTAGGCCTTGGCGACGCCGATCACCCGATCGATCAGGGTGGGGCCGACGCCCGCGCCGATGCAGGCCCCTCCCGAGACGGGATTGGAGGAGGTGACGTAGGGGTAGGTGCCGTGGTCGAGATCCAGCAGGGTGCCCTGGGCCCCCTCGAAGAGGATGTTCTTGCGCGCTCTTGCCGCCTCGTGAATGGTGCGGGTGCAATCCACCACGTGGGGGGCGAGTCTGCGGCCGTAGCCGGCGTACTCCTCGATCACCTGCTCCGGATCGAGGCCGGGGAGCCCATAGACCTTCTCGAGCAGATCGTTCTTCTCGGCGAGGGGTCCGAGCAGCCGCTCCCGCAGACAGTCGGCATCGAGCAGATCGATCACCCGAATGCCGTTGCGCTCCGACTTGTCGGCATAGGTGGGCCCGATGCCGCGGCCGGTGGTGCCGATGCGTCGCTCGCCGCGGCGCTGCTCCATCGCCTGATCCAGCAGGCGGTGGTAGGGCATCGTGACGTGCGCCGTGGAGGCGAGTTTGAGGCCGGAGACGTCGATCTCCAGCTCCAGCAGAGTGTCGACCTCGCTGAGCATCACCTTCGGATCCACCACGGTGCCCGAGCCGATCAGGCAGGTGGTGTCGGGATAGAGGATCCCGGAGGGGATCAGATGCAGCTTGAGGACCCGGTCCTCGACGACGATGGTGTGACCGGCGTTGACCCCGCCCTGATAGCGGACGACGACATCGGCGGAGCGACTGAGCAGATCGGTGATCTTGCCTTTCCCTTCGTCACCCCACTGCGCACCGATGACGACAACGTTGGCCAAGGCAACAGCGGCCCGAAGCCGCTTCTGAGCACAAAGAGTGAGCTTCTCAGATCAGGTGCCCGTCAGTCAAAGATCAGGCGCCTCGGGTCATCGAATCAGGCGCCTCGCGTCACCGAGGCCTCGGCGCTCTTGAGCTCCTTCTCCAGACGGCTGCGAAGGGTGTCGGGGAGCGGACGATTGGCGTAGCCGGCGTAGTGGGCCGCCAGGGCGTTGACGGCGGTCTGCATGGTGGTGAAGGAGGCCAGGCCGCGGATGTCACGGCGGGGCCGGTAGAGGGCGGTGTAGCCGTTGATCAGCTGGCGCGCCTCCAGTTCCGCCTCCTGGCGGGAGGGATCGTCCTGGGGCAGAGCGATTGTGGTGAGCAGGGTCTGGGCCACGCTCACGGTGTCGTCGACGTAGTTGCCACTGAGTCCGGCCGCGGCCTGGCTGCAGCCGGTGAGCCCCAGGCAGAGGCACAGTCCAAGGGCCAGCAGGGGGCGGAGCAGGCTGCGGCGCAGGAAGGCAACCAAGGCGGGAGCGTCATCTGGCGGAATCCTACGGGGATCAGGCATGGAGCCGAAGCAGCCGCTCGAGCGCCTCTTCGGCGCTCAGGTCCTGGCGGCCGCCGCCGCCGCTGCGGTCCACCAGCTCCACCCTGCCCTCGGCGGCAGAGCGCCCCACCACCAGCCGCCAGGGAATGCCGATCAGGTCGGCGTCCTTGAACTTGACACCCGCCCGCTCGGGGCGATCGTCCAGAAGGACATCGATGCCGGCACGGCCCAGGTCGCCGTAGAGCCGCTCGGCCAGGGCCACCTGCACCGGGTCCTGGCTGCTGGCGATCACGATGATCACCGCATAGGGCGCGATCGCCAGGGGCCAGCGGATACCGTCGGCATCGTGATGCTGCTCCACGGCCGCCGCGGCCAGGCGGGAGACGCCGATGCCGTAGCAACCCATCCACAGGGGTTCCTCCCTGCCTGTCTCATCGGTGAAGCGAGCCTCGAGGGCCTCGGAGTACTTGCGACCCAGCTGGAAGATGTGGCCCACCTCGATGCCCCGGGCCGCCTCCAGCCGCTGGAAGGGATCGTGCAGGCAGCGATCTCCAGGCTGGGCCGCGCGCAGATCCACCACCTCGGGGAGCGGGCAGAGCTCGCCCCAGCGGGCCCCCACCAGGTGCTCACCCTCGCGGTTGGCCCCGCAGACGAAGGCCTCCAGCTCGGCAGCGCTGGAATCGGCCAGGCGCAGCACGGGCCCTGCGCCGGAGGCCTCTCCCTTTGGCAGGAGGGCATCCTCCAGATGGGGGCCCACGGACCCGAACGGCACACCCCCGGCCAGCCCGCCGGCGAGATGGTCCGGCAGCAGAGGGCCGATCTCCAGAAGGGCGCCGGCATCGGGGCAGCGGGCCGTGACCGCGTTGGCCAGCTTGACCTCGTTGAGCTGCTGATCACCGCGCAGGCACACCAGCACGGCGCGGGCGGGGGCGGCGGCGAACCGGGCCAGCAGCAGCAGCACCTTGACGGTCTGGGTGGGATCGAAGCCGTGGGCGGCACAGAGCTCCTCGATGCTCGTCTGGCCGGGGGTGGCCAGGGTCCGCAGACCCTCCACCTCCAGGGGGACGGCCGGGGGCGGCAACGAGACCGCCCGTTCCTGGTTGGCGGCGTAGCGGCCGTCGGGACTCGCCAGGATCAGATCCTCACCGGCCTCGGCGGTGACCATGAACTCCTGGCTGGCGGAACCGCCGATGGCCCCGCTGTCGGCTTCGACGGCCACCGCGCGCAATCCGCAGCGCTCGAAGATGCGTCGGTAGGCCCCATCCATCGCGGCGTAGGTGCGGCGCAGGCAGGCCTCATCCGCATGGAAGGAATAGGCATCCTTCATGATGAATTCCCGGCCCCGCATCAGGCCGAAGCGCGGCCGGATCTCATCGCGGAACTTGGTCTGGATCTGATAGAGGCAGACCGGCAGCTGGCGATAGGAGCGCAGCAGGTCGGCCGCCAGTTCCGTCACCACCTCCTCGTGGGTGGGGCCCAGGCCCATGGCCCGCTCCTGGCGGTCGATCAGGTGGAACATGATTCCCTCGCCGGCGGTGTAGCCGTCCCAGCGGCCGCTGCGCCGCCAGAGGTCGGCGGGCTGCAGCTGGGGGAGCAGGGTCTCGAGGGCGTCGACCTCTGCCATCTCCTCCCGGATGATGGCGGAGATCTTCTGAAGCACCCTCCAGAGCAGGGGCAGGTAGGCGAAGATCCCGGGAGCCAGGCGTCGCATGTACCCGGCCCTCAGCAGCAGCTTGTGGGAGGTGATCTCCGCTTCGGCCGGGTCGTCGCGAAGCGTCACCAGCATGAGGCGGGAGACGCGCATGGAGAAAACCCGATTCGGCGCTGGACGTTATCACCTCAGAGTCGAACGCCATCGCAGGAGACAGCTGAGACGCCACCTGGCATCGGGCCTTCGGGCGATGGCCTTGCGGGTGCCGGCCAACCCGATGGAATCAGGAAACTCTGCTAAGTTCTGGCGCTGATCCAGGCCGTCCCAGCACCGTCTCATGCTTGTTCACCCTGCACAGGCCGGTTCCGCGGCGACCGGCCCGCTGGCTTCTCAGGCGCCGGCGCCCGCAGGGCAGACCCCTATCGCCACCCTGCCGGCTCATCCACCCGGCCCGTTTCAGGCTGCCAGCGGCAGCGAGGAGCCCCTCATCGGCATCGATGAGGTTCAGAGATCCCTGAACCGATCCAGAGCTTCGGTGTATCGCTACACCAATACCGATCCGCGCAATCTCAACCCTCCCTTCAATCCTCGGAAGCTCAACCCCGAGTACCGCAGCGATCAGAAGGATCCGCTGATGTTCCACCCCCACGAGGTGGCCCGCTTCGCCCGGGACGTGCTCAGAATCAAGGAAGTCACGGTGGAGGTGCTCAACTCGCCCTCCACTGCGACCCAGCAGCTGCTCGCTTCGATCCTGGAGGAGCTCAAGGCGATCCGGGCCCACCTGGAGAGGGCCGAGCCCTCCACCGGCACCCTCGACCTGCACCGCCACCCCCACGCCCAGTCCCGGCCGGCGGCCTGAACCGCCGCTTTCGGTCTCGACTTCCCTCCAGGGCGGGGCCACCCTGGGAATGGGTGGCACAATGAACCCGTCTTTCTTCGTTGGCATCCAGTGCTCCCGGTCCGTCCGGAGCACGACTGCATGGATCAACCCCGACCCGCACGTCCCTCCCATCGTTCCGGTCCCTCGGCCCGCTCCAAGCACCTGACCATGGCATCCGCCCAGGTGTCCCCCGTCACGGACACCGGCTTCAGCCGGGACGCCATCGCTCTCGCCCCGGCCGCTGGCGAAGGCGAAAGCGCGGGGGAACCCGACAGTCCGGGCCCCAGTCGCCCTAGCCACTCCCAGCCTCCCAGAACGATTCAGCGAAGTGCGCTGTACGAGGCCGACGCACCCGGCATGATGCTGGATCAGCCCTTCGGTCTGGTGGGTGGGTTCCTGCTCGGTCTGCTCACCGTGGTCGTGCCGCTCACGGGGGTGGTGATGGACCGGCGGGTCCCCCCCAGCCCACTCGAGGCGGAAGTCCTGCCGTTCAGGCCCGTCGCTGCAGCAGAAACCCCTGAAAGTCCAGGGCCTGGAAGAACGGCGCAGGATCGCTGAGTCCTGCGGCCTCCGCCAGGGCCGTCAACCGGGCGAAGCCGATGGGATGGAAGCCGAGGATCTGACCGCTCAGATCCAGATCCTCCTCCGGAGCGCCGCTGGCCCGCTGGAAGCCGCGCCAGGCATCAGCCACCTGGGCGGAGAGGGCGGATCGTTCGGGCCGCATCAGATCCACGAGAACGAGCTGGCCCCCGGGCCTGAGACTGCGGGCCAGGGCGCTCAGGAAGGTCAGCTTGGTGCCGTCGTCCGGGAGAGACTGGAGAACGAGCACCGAGAGGGCGCCATCGAAGAGGGCGTCGGCGCCCAGATCCTCCACGGTGCTGCGACGCCATGCGATGCGGGCATGGTTGCGCAGCCGCCGTCGGGCCACCTCCAGCATCTCCTCGGAAGGGTCGATGGCGGTGAGGAGCCAATCGGGCCGCTGGGCCTCCGCCTCCAGCAGTTCGGCTCCGGTGCCGCACCCGGCCACCAGCACGGCCGCACCCTCCCGTGAGGCCAGCGGCGAGATGGACAGGAGCGCCACGGAAAGACGCGCCAGGCTGGCGTAGCCGGGGATGAGCTGCTGCACCACCAGGTCGTAGGCGCCTAGCCGGGGCTGGGCTGGGTCGGGGGAAAGCAAGACGAACCGAGGCGGGGGCGCCATGGTAGGCAGCCCCTCCCTGCCGCCCTTGCCGATCCTTTCTCAAGGCAACGAAAGTGGCGGGGAGGGGGGCAGGCGTGACCTAAGTTGGGCGGCGCCCGTCACCCCGAATCGACCGTGCCCACCATCCGTTTCGAAAAGGAAGGCCAGCAGGTTGGTTGCATCGAAGGGGCGAACCTCCGCAAGGCGGCTCTCGACGCCGGCATCAACCCCTACGCGGGCCTCAACAATCTCAACAACTGCGGCGGACTCGGCCAGTGCGGCACCTGCGTGGTGGAGGTGGTGGAAGGGGCTCGCAACCTCTCCCCCCGCAGCGACGTCGAGGAGGTCTACCTGGCGGATCGTCCGGCGACCTACCGACTGAGCTGCCGCACCACCGTCAACGGGGACGTCACCATCCGCACCCGGCCGGAGGCCGGTGTTGGCAAGGGCTCCAACAGTCTGATGGGGGCCCTCAAGGCGCTGGTCGGTCGCAAGTAGGGGCCATGGCCGCCGAGGCTCCTCACAGGCTGTACCACTACGCCGCTTGCGGCACCTGCCGCAAGGCGATCGCCTGGCTCAGGGAGCGGGCCATCCCCTTCGAGGCCATCGACATCACCACCACCCCTCCGCCCATGGGGCTGCTGCGCCAGGCCCAAGAGCAGCTGGGCGGACGGACCAGGCTGTTCAACACCAGCGGGCAGAGCTACCGGGCGCTCGGAGCGGCAAGGGTGAAGGCGATGGAGGAGTCCGCCGCCCTGGAGGCCCTCGCCGCGGATGGACGGCTGATCAAACGACCCTTCCTGGTCACCGGCTCCGGGCGCATCCTCACCGGCTTCCGGCCCCAGGAATGGGAGGAGCTCCTCGGCTCGCCACAGGACTCACGGGCTGCTGCTGCTCCGAAGCCGGTGCACCCCTGACCATCAGCTGATCGAGCTCCTCGATCAGCCCCTCGATACCGGCGCGGCTGATCTGGCTCACGTACGTGGCCTTGAATTCCTCCAGGAAGGCGCAGAGCAACTGCTGGGAGCGTTCCAGGGCCGCGCCGCTCTCCAGGGCCTCGGCCAGTTCCTCCCAGAAGCGGTCGATGAACGTCTGGAGAAGTTCCAATTGCTGGTCGTCACGGCGGCTGAGGCGCTCGCCGGTGCTGCGTCCCAGGTCGAGCAGGCTGTCGACCATGCCCCCGGCGAGCTGACGGCTGAGCTCCTTTTCCACCTGGAGCAGGGGCTGGAGCTGGCGCAGGGCTGAGGGCACGATGACGTTCTGAAGGCTCTGCTGCAGGGCGTGGCCGAGCACCCCCTGGAGTTCGGGCGCCAGTCGGGGCGCCACCCGCACCAGCAGCAGGGGCGCCCAGATGCGCACCAGCTCCACCAGCTCCCGTTCGTCATTGCTGACCACGGTCTGATGGCTGCGCAGGGCCCGGATCCGCATCGGCCAGCGGCGCGAGCGGATCAGCTGCTGCAGGCCATCGATCAGTTGCAGGGCCAGCACCTCGAAGAGCTCGACCGCCAGCAGGGCCACGACGCCCCGGCTGATCACGGCCCGGATCGGTTCGATCGTGATCAACCCGCTGGTGTGCAGCCGCTCCAGCACGGGCACCACCCGCAGCCAGCGCCAGAAAGGCAGCAACAGGGGAAGATCAATCCAGCGCCGCAGCAGAGCCCTGCCCCAGCTCAGGCCGGGCAGCCGTCGGCGCAGGCGCACGGCCCGCAGCAGGATGTCCAGGGCGAAGACGCTCTGGAACAGGACCAGGTCGTACCACCAGAAATGATCCGTCGGCCGCCCGTTCTCGTCGATCGATCGCCAGTAGGCGGTGGCCACCAGGGGCAGCACCTGCTGGCGCCAGAACTGGCGTTCCCGCTCCCAGGCATGGGAGGAGAGCCAGTCGGGGCTCAGCAGCACCGCGGCGGCCTGCTTGGCCGAATCCCGGTCGGCCCGCTGCCGCAGGCGGTTCTTGATCTTCTCCAGGGTGCCGGAAGTTCCCGACGCCAGCATGGGGTTGGAGTCGATCATCTCGGCGGTGAGCTGCACCTGCTCCTGCAGCAGTTGCCGCTGGGAAGCGGTGAGCCGACCCGCCGCGCCCTGGCTCAGGGCCGCATCGAGGCGGTCGAACTGACGCAGGTAGGCCTCGGTCTCCCGGTGGGGTTCGATCCCCTTGATCGGATCCACCCAGGGCGTGATGTCGGGAAGGAAGGTGAGGGGCACCGCCAGGGGCACCGAGGGCAGCGGATAGAGATTCCGCTGCAGCCAGAAGGTGCGCAGGGGGATGTAGGTGATGTCGAAGGCGACCAGGACGAGATTCAGGGCCGCCCACAGCGCCACGAAGCGATCCCAGCGCCTGCCCAGGCCACTGGTGGAGATAACCGTGGGCTGGTGCCAGCGTGGGCGTGCCATCGGGGACGCTTCGGGCGGACAGGTGCCTAATCTGCCTCCCGACCACGGAACCCGCCGCACGAATCCCTTGACCCCTTCGGATCCCCAGGCCGACGACGGCGACCGTCATCTGACCTCTCACCCCCAGGATCGGCAGGGTCACCAGGGTCGACGGGAGGAAGGGGAGGAGAACCCCTGGGCGTTCTGGCGCAGCGTGCTGATCACCCTGGCGGTGGCCCTCGGCATCCGCCAGTTCCTGGTGGAGGCCCGCTACATCCCCTCCGGCTCGATGCTGCCGGGGTTGCAGCTTCAGGACCGGCTGTTGGTGGAAAAACTGAGTTACCGCTTCCGCCCGCCCCGGCGCGGCGAGGTGGTGGTGTTCCACTCTCCCTACCACTTCGATCCGATCCTCACGGGGCCCACCAAGCCGGGTGCCCTGCACTGCCTGCTGGTGAACCTGCCTCTGATCGGCTCCCTGCCGGGGATCCAGCAGCCGGCCTGCGATGCCTACATCAAGCGCGTGATCGGCCTGCCGGGGGAGCGGGTGGTGGCCGACCCCCGGGGCCGGGTCACGATCAACGGCCGCCCCCTCGACGAGCCCTACGTCAAGAACTACTGCCCCGTCGACCGCCAGGGGGTCGGCCCCTGCCGCACGATCGACGTGGTGGTGCCCCCCGGCCATCTGGTGGTGATGGGAGACAACCGGGCCAACAGCTGGGACGCCCGCTTCTGGCCAGGCGGTCCGCTC
The DNA here is from genome assembly GCA_000708525.1 of Cyanobium sp. CACIAM 14. Classification (GTDB taxonomy): domain Bacteria; phylum Cyanobacteriota; class Cyanobacteriia; order PCC-6307; family Cyanobiaceae; genus Cyanobium. Next base: position 65,096 of record JMRP01000001.1, on the reverse strand, counting down.
CTGCCCGATAGCGAACTGATCGGCCGGGCCTTCTGGCGCTTCTTCCCCTTCAGCTCGGCAGGTCCGCTGCCACAGCCCAGCCAGCCGGATCGGTGAGCCCTGAGGCGATCACCCTGCCCTGCAGCCGGCGCTCCCGGCAGGGACGGTTGGCGGCCAGGGAGGGGTCGGCCTCCTCCGCCGGGCACCAGGCGCGGGCCGGATCGAAGAGAAGCCACTGGCGGCTGCCCGGGGCCAGGGTCGGCTCCGGCAACGCCAGGAAGCGGGAGGGACCCCAGCAGAGGGCCTGCCAGAGCTGCTCCGGCCGCCAGCCCTGGCGGCCCACCAGCTCCTCCCACAACAGCGGGAGCACCAGGCCATGGCCCGCCACTCCCGGCCGGCGCTGATCCAGGGGCAGCAGCTGCTCCTCCGGATCGAGGGCCACATGGTGCACGGCGACGGCGGCGACGACTCCATCGGCCACGGCCTGGATAAGGGCCCGGCGGTCCTGGGGCCCTCCCAGGGAAGGAACCAGTCGCCAGCCTTCCTCGACCGGATCGAGACCTCCGCTGTCGGCGACCAGATGCCACCAGCTCACCGAGGCCAGGGGAGGCCGCTCCAGGCGAGCCAACCGCTCCACCGCCTCGGCGGTCGAGAGGTTCATCAGTCGCAGCGCCAGAGCGGGCAGGTCGTCGGCCAGGGAGAGCAGGGTCTCGAGGGGAACGGTTTCGCTGCCGGGGGGATCCAGGGGCCAGCCGGCCCGGAGAGCCTCCACCCGCTCCCGCACGAAGCCACGCCGGGCCAGGGAACCGTCCCGGGCCGGCAGCAGCACCGGCCGGTCGCCCATCTCCCCGAGGCGCAGACCCCTCTCCAGCAGGTCGATCGGCGGCAGGGCAGGGCCGGCTGCCAGGCCGCAGGCCCCGGCCTCCAGCTGGTCGCCGTGGGGGGCCAGGTCCTGATCGAGGCCGTCGCGACTGAAGCTGCCCCAGTGAAGGAGGCGCAGGGGGGCGGGCCAGGCCAGCCCCAGCCGTTCGGGCCGGTCGCGCCAGGTGGAGGCCCAGGGGAGCAGGGCCACCGTTCCGTAACCACCTGCCGCGGCGGCGGCCGCGAGGCTGGCGAGGGTTTCCGCCCGACCCAGGAGCGGATCCTCCAGCACGCTGTGGGGATCCACCAGGGCGGGTCCCAGCCAGCAGCCCTCGCCTTCGAAGCTCCGCGGGGCCTCTGGGGTCTCTGCCTCGGGAAGCGGATCGATCGCCGCCAGCAGGCCGCCCTCGATCAGCACGTCGGCCCGCCGCGGGGGCCGGTCGGGGGCTTCGAGCAGATGCACCCCGCGGATGAGCAGACGACGGAGCATGGCGGACGGCCTCGGGGGGAAGGGGGCCTCGGGGGCGAAAGGGGACGCTCTAGAGGGCTCCGGCGGCCGTGCGGTCGAGTACCCCTCCGAGGTGGGCGGTGAGGTTGAGGCTGGCCAGCACCGGCGGTGCCGCCGCTCCGCGTGGATAGTCGACCACCGTGACGCCGCCGTTCCCCTGCTTCACCGTCCAGATGTCGGCGGGGGTGAGACCCAGCAGGGAGCAGAGGATGGTCTTGTTGACCGCGTCATGGGCGACGACCAGGGCCGTTTCCTGCGGAGCCAGCCCGGCGACGATCCGGTTCCAGGTGTCCAGCGACCGGTCCCAGACGTCGCCGATGGTCTCCCCCTCGGGCATCTGCACGGTCTGGGGGGTCCGCTTCCAGTCGGCCAGGAGCTGGGGCCATGTGGCGGCGATCTCGCTCTCGAGCCGTCCTTCCCAGAGGCCGTGCCCGATCTCCCGCAACCCCCGGGTGCTGGTGAGGGGCACGCCGGGGTGGGAAGAGAGGATCACCTCGGCCGTGCGCAGGGGCCGGGCCATGTCGCTGCTGTAGGCCCGCTGCAGGGGGACCGGGGCCAGGAAGGCCCGCGCCGCCTCGGCCTGGGCCAGGCCATGGGCGTTGAGCGGGATGTCCATCTGGCCCTGGAAACGCCCCTCCCGGTTCCAGTCGGTCTCCCCGTGGCGCACCAGCAGCAGGCGGCTGCCGGCAGCCGCCGCGGGCAGGGGGACGCCCAGATGGGCGATGCCGTTGAGGGACTCCAGCTGCACCTGGGGGTTCCCGCCCTCGCCGCGAGAGAGGTTCAGCACCGAGATGGAGGCGTTGTCGAGCCGCAGGCGCAGGAAGGCGCTCGCCGGCAGACCGAGCAGGTGCAGCACCAGGCAGCGCAGGATGGCGTTGTGGGCCACCACCAGCACGGCTTCACCGTCGCCGTGGCGTGCCCGGAGCCGGCCTGCGAAGCGCGCCGCCTGCTCCATCAGTTCGGGCACCGGGCGGTAGGCGCGGCCGTCGGCACGCCGGAGCTCCATGGTCTCCGGGGCTTCGCGCCAGCGACGTTCCTGCTCAGGATCCAGCGCCCGCACTTCGCTGCGCAGCAAGCCGCTCCAGGGGCTCAGGTCGATCTCCAGAAGGTCGTCGTCGAACTCCGGCGAGACGGACGCGCCATGGCTCGCCAGCAGGGTCTCCGCCGTGGCGCGGGCCCGCTGCAGGGGCGAGCTGTAGACGGCCTCGAAGCCGAGTTCGCGCAGGGCCTGGCCCGTGAGCCGGGACTGCAGCTCCCCTTCCTCGGTGAGGTGCGAGAGGTCGTCCCGTCCCTGAACGCGGTGCTCCAGGTTGAAACTGCTCACGCCGTGGCGAACCAGCACGATGCGAAGGGGCAAGGTGCTCATGGCGCAGACGGGGCCATCGTATGGGACGGAAGGACACCGGTCGCAGGGCGGGAGGCCGCGGGGGAGAATCGGTCCCCCTTCACCGCTGAGGTGGACCGGTTGAGCGGCACCCCTTCCCGATCCGGACCGCAGCCCCCCCCGCCGGGTGGAAGGTGCTGCTGGCCCTGATCAGCCTGACCCTGAGCGGTCTCCTCTGGATGGGTGGGCTGATCGACAGCCTCCAGCGGCCCTCGGTGGTGGATTCCCTCAGCCTGCGCCAGCTGGAACTGGCGGCTCTGGCGGCCGAGGCCCTGCCGGAGGATCTGCGGCCGGTCCTGGCGGGAGGGTCGCCGCGACGCGACCTGACCGAGGAACTGCGGCGCCAGATGGAGACCTCAGAGGAACCGCCGAGGGCCCTGCGTCGGCTGGAACTCGCCCTGCTGGAACGCAGCGACGACGCCGGCATCGGCCTGGATGACACCGACCTCACACAGCTGCTGACCCAGGTGGACACCAGCCGACGTCCCCTGATCGAGGCCCTGCTCGCCGCCCGTCCCGTCGCTGCCGAACGGCAGGAGCAGCTGCTCGCCCCCTGGTCGGCGCCGCTGATGGTGCGGCAGCTGGTGTGTGAGCAGCTGCCGGGAGGCACGGGCGCCTGTCCGGCCGAAGGGCGCTCCTGGCAGTTGCTGCTGATGCTGATCGGGGTGACCCTCCTGCCCCTGCTGTTCCTGGTGGTGGGGCTGGGGTTGCTGCTCCGGCAGCTCTGGCTGGCCTGGCGCCGCAGGCTGCCCGCCCCGGCGCCCCTGCTGGGTCCGCCCCTCAGCCCGGTGGACGTCATCCTCCTGATCGCCGGCGGTTTCGTGGTGGTGGGGGAGGTGGGCATCCCCGTCCTGGTACAGCCGCCGGTGCAGCACCTGCTGAAGCGGCTGGGCGCCCCCCCGGAGCTGAGCCAGGGCCTCGAGGTGCTGGCGCTCTATCTGGCGTTGATGGCCGTGCCGCTGCTGCTTCTGGTGCTGCTGCTGCCGCGTCGCGTTGCGATCCCGAAGGGGGGCTGGCTGCAATGGCGTTGGCAACCGCCTCTCTCGGCTCTCGGCGGTGCCGTCGTCACCCTGCTGATGGTGCTGCCGGTGGTGACGGCCGCCAGCTGGGTCATCGACCGGATCTGGGCCGAACCCGGCGGCAGCAACCCGCTCCTGGAGCTGGTGCTGACCAGCTCGGATCCACGGGCGCTGGCCTGCTTCGCCCTCACGGCGCTTGTCGTGGCGCCACTCTTCGAGGAGTGCCTCTTCCGGGGTGTTCTGCTGCCGGTGGCGGGACAGAGGCTGGGTGGTCTGCCCGCGGTGCTCCTGAGTGCGGCGATCTTTGCGGTGGCTCATCTGAGCCTGTCGGAGCTGGTGCCGCTGTTCGTGCTCGGGCTCGGCCTGGGGTGGCTGCGCTGGCGCAGCGGCCGGCTCACCAGCGCCGTGCTGATGCACGCCCTGTGGAATAGCGTGACCTTCCTGAACCTCCTCGTGCTGGCCGACTGAAAGCGGATCGACTGAAAACCGGCCGACTGAACACCCGGCTGACGCACTGCCGGCGTCGTGAAGGCCAGGTGCAGGGCCGCCCAACGGTTGTTCCGGGGCCCCACGCACACCTTGCTGCTCTCCCTGCGGGGTGGTTCACTTGCGCAGAGTTCCGACGGGTCCCTTGGCCGCCTCCCCCGCCCCACGCAGCCAGAACCGCCTTCAGGAACGGCGTTCCCTCCAGCTGATCGAGGGGTCCCTGTCGGCCCATCGGATCGAGCGCCAGGCCCCCTGGCTGGCCGGTCTGCATCGGATCAGCACCGGAGCCCTGGTGGGGCTCGGGCTCTCGATGCTGGGTCTGAGCGCCCTGACGCTCCATTGGCAGAACCGCTGGGCCCAGAGCTTCGCCCAGCTGGAGGCCTCCAAGACCCTCGAGCACCGCATGCAGGAGGCGGCCGCCGTCCTCGAACAACATCACCTGAGCGTGGTGCGCAGGCCCGGTCTGCTCGAGCCGACCAGCAGCGAGAAACTGATCCACCTCCCCGAGCCCCAGCCGGCCCGTGCACGGCCCACCCTGCCCCTGCTGGCCGGTTTCCAGCTGCGAGCCATCCCGGCAGGGTATTGATGGCTCCCGTCTTCCATCCCACTGCCGGCGGTCCGGGCCCCCAGCCGGCGGAGGGCGGAAGATCTCGCCGTCGCGACAGGACCTCGGGGGGCCGACGGGTGGTGGAGATCCAGCCCATCCCTCCCGGCCGGATGCTGGCGGTCTACCTGCTGCTGTGCGCCGCCCTGCTCGGCCTGGCCGGGCGTCTGGCCTGGCTGCAGGTGGTGCAGGGCCCGAAGCTCCAGGCCAGGGCCAGAGCCATCCAGACCCTGTCGATCACCCCCATCGGCAAGCGCCGCACCATCGTCGATCGGATGGGGAGGGTCGTGGCCCTCGACGAGGAGCGCTACACCCTCTGGGCCCATCCCCGCTACTTCAACCTTCCGGGCGATGAGCCTCAGCAGATCCGTCCCCCCGCCGACGTGGTCGAGAAGCTCTCGGTGGTGCTGGCCCGTCCCGCCGGCGAACTGCTGCAGACCATCGGCAACCGCCGCAGCGGCGTCCGGCTCGCCACCGGCCTGGATCCCGAAACCGCCCACCGGGTGAAGCAACTGGGGATCAGCGGGCTCGACCTGGAGGCCTATCCCCAGAGGGTCTACCCCCAGGGGCAACTGTTCGCCAACGTGGTGGGCTTCCTGAACCTGGAGCGGGTGGCCCAGGCCGGGTTGGAGCAAAGCCGGGACAGGGATCTGCGCCGTCAGGAGGTGACCCTGAGCATGCGGCGCGGCGCCGACGGCACCCCCCTGCCGGAGGGGCTCCAGGCCGGCGCGCTCTACGGGGACGACCTGCGGCTCCAGCTCACCATCGATGCCCGCCTGCAGCAGGTCGCCCAGCAGGCCCTGATCAAGCAGGTGAAGCAGTGGAAGGCCAAGCGGGGAGCCGCCCTGGTGATGAACGCCCGCAACGGCGAGATCCTGGCTCTGGCCTCCACTCCCAGCTACGACCCCAACCGCTTCTGGAAGTACAACCCGGGCCTGTTCCGGGAATGGTCGGTGCAGGACCTCTACGAGCCCGGCTCCACCTTCAAGCCGATCAATCTGGCCCTGGCCCTTCAGGAGAAGGCGATCCGCCCGGATGAGCGGGTCAACGACGTGGGCCGGCTGAACATCGGCGGCTGGCCGATCTTCAACCACGACCACCGGGCCAATGGGGTGATCGACTTCCCCACCGTGCTGCAGGTGTCGAGCAACGTCGGCATGGTGAAGGCCATGGGGCACGTGAAGCGGGATCGCTTCTGGCACTGGCTGCACACCCTGGGCATCGACGACGTTCCGGACACCGACCTGCCCGGAGCGGTCGCCGGACAGCTGAAGAGCCGGGGGGAATTCCTCTCGGCCCCCATCGAGCCGGCGGTGGCCTCCTTCGGCCAGGGCTTCTCCCTGACTCCCCTCAAGCTGCTGCAACTGCACGGGATGCTCGCCAACGGCGGCCGTCTGGTGAGCCCCCACATCACCCGGGGCCTGCGGTCCGGCGAGGCGCTCGCCAGCACGGGTGCCCCCAGCGGAGTGCAGCTGCTCGATCCGAAGGTCACCCGCACCGTCGTCGACTGGATGGAGACCGTGGTCCAGACCGGTTCGGGCAAGGGAATGCGGATCCCTGGCTACCGGATCGCCGGCAAGACGGGCACGGCCCAGAAGGCACGCAATGGGATCTACATCCCCGGCGCCAGGATCTGCAGCTTCGTGGCGATCCTGCCGGTGGAAAACCCCGGCTACGTGGTGCTGGTGGTGGTGGACGAACCCCAGGGCGGCAATGCCTACGGCTCCACCGTGGCCCTGCCGGTGGCTCGCCAGATCGCCGAGGCCCTGCTGGTCATCGAGAAGGTCCCCCCCAGCCAGCCGGTGACCCGCCGGCCCGCCAGACCCGCCACCTCCTGAGGCGGCAGCGGACCCGCCGGTGTGGCCCTGTCCTCATTCCAACAACCCCCGGGCTTCGGGCCGGGGCGGTCTGGCTAGCGTCGGTGCCTGAGGACCCCTCGCCCGACGCCGTTCCACGATGGCCAACCTGCTCGAACAACTGGCCGCCATGACCGTCGTGGTGGCCGACACCGGCGACATCGACGCGATCCGCCAGTTCACCCCCCGGGATGCCACCACCAATCCCTCGCTGATCCTGGCGGCCGCCCAGATCCCCGCCTACCAGGAACTGATCGACCGTTCCCTGCGGGAATCCCGGGAGGTGATCGGCGCCTCGGCGCCGGCCGAGGACGTGGTGCGCGAGGCCATCGACGAGATCAGCGTCACCTTCGGCAAGGAGATCCTCAGGATCGTCCCCGGCCGGGTGTCCACCGAGGTGGATGCCCGTCTGAGCTACGACACCGCGGCCACCATCGAGAAGGCCCGCAAGCTGATCGGGCTCTACGAGCAGGGCGGCATCGGCAGGGAGCGGGTGCTGATCAAGATCGCCTCCACCTGGGAGGGCATCAGGGCGGCCGAGATCCTCGAGCGCGAAGGCATCCACTGCAACCTCACCCTGCTGTTCGGCTTCGCCCAGGCGGTGGCCTGCGCCGAGGCGGGTGCCACCCTGATCTCCCCCTTCGTGGGGCGAATCCTCGACTGGTACAAGAAATCCACCGGCCGTGAGAGCTACTCCGGTGCCGAGGATCCTGGCGTCCTCTCGGTCACGCGGATCTTCAACTACTTCAAGACCCACGGCTACGCCACCGAGGTGATGGGAGCCAGCTTCCGCAACATCGAGGAGATCATCGAACTCGCCGGCTGTGACCTGCTGACCATCTCGCCGTCGCTGATGGACCAGCTTCGCCAGCGCGAGGGGCAGCTGGAACGCCGTCTCGACGCCGCCCATCCCGCCGCCAGCGAGGAGCGGATCCATGTGGACGAGGCCCGCTTCCGTTCCATGCTGAGCGAGGATGTGATGGCGAGCGAAAAGCTGGACGAGGGCATCCGTGGGTTCTCCAAGGCGATCGAGACCCTGGAAACCCAACTGGCCCACCGGCTGGCGGTGATCGAGGGCGGGGCGGCCTTCACCCACGCCGTCCACGAGATCTTCCTGCTCAACGATCTGGATGGTGACGGCTGCATCACCCGGGAGGAATGGCTGGGAAGCGACGCGGTGTTCGACGCCCTCGACACCGACAACGACGGCCGCCTCGCCCCCGAGGACGTGCGCGGCGGCCTGGGAGCCCCGCTGGCGATCAGCCGCTGAGCCGCCGCCACCCCTTGATCCCTTCTTCACCTGGATGGGCAAAGATGGGGCCCCCTCCCGTTCACGAATGGCCCGCCACGTCCATGCCCTCGACACCATGCGTGCCCTCGCCGACAAGGGTGAGGTGAAGGACGTCGAGGCCGGCGCCACCATCTTCCGCTCCGGTGAGGCCGGCGACTGCATGTTCGGCCTGCTGGAGGGCACGGTGCGCCTGAGCTGGAACGGTGACGCCGCCCACGAGGACATCCGGGCGGGGGACGTCTTCGGCGCCGGCGCCCTGGTCACCCACGACCACCGCCGCTTCGGCGACGCGCGGGCCCTCACCCCCTGCAAGCTGCTGGTCATGAACCGGGAGAAGTTCCTCTTCGCCGTGCAGGAGGCGCCGATGTTCGCGATCGAGCTGCTGGGCTCCATCGATCAGCGGCTGCGCGACCTGAAGGCCGGTACCCGCTCCTGAAGCGCCTCAGCCGCGCTGGAACAGGAGCCGGCGGATCACCCGCTGAGCGATCTCGCCGTAACCCATCTCGCCGGAGAGGATCTGGGCGATGCGCTGGGGGGCGGTGGGACGCTTGATCCCCAGCTGATACCCCACCCGCGGCACCCGATAGAACACCTGGGCGATGCGCTTGCCCCAGGCCATCGAGTCACCCCACACCTCCCGCATCCGGGCGCTGTAGTCCTCCAGGGCCCGACCCTCACCGGACAGCCAGCGGTCCAGGGAGACTGCGGCCTCACAGCCGCTCAGCAGGGATGGGCGGAGTCCCTCGGCCAGGAAGGGATCGCAGAGGGAGGCGGCATCGCCGACCGCCACCAGCCCCGGGCCGTGCAGCGGATGATGGCCGTTCCAGAGGCGCAGCTGTCCGTGACGGCGTTCGCCGGCGTCCGCGGGAAGCCCCAGGCTGGGGAGCAGGGAAGCGAGGACGGCCTCGCTGTCCGCCTCCTGCTGACCGATGAAGGTGCCCACACCGATGCTGTAACCCCCACGCCGGGGGAACACCCAGCAGAAGCCGTGGTGCACCAGACCGAATTCGAATCGGGCCATGTCGGCAGGGTGCGGATCCGCTGCCACCTCCACCGAGACCGTGGCCGCAAAGCGAGGACGGGACGGACCCAGGCCGAGCGGGGCGGCGAAGCGCGACGACGACCCATCGGCGATCACCACCGCCGTGGCCCGCAGCGGCTCGCCGGTGGGGCCCACAGCCTGCCAGAGCCCATCGCTGCCGCGCTCGACCCGCTCGACCCGCCAGTCCTTCCGGAAGTCGCAGCCCGCCCCGGCCGCCTGGTCGGCCAGATAGGCGTCAAGCACGCTGCGGCGCACGATCCAGAAAGGGGCATCGCCGGGAAGTTCGGCCGTGACGGGATCCTCGAGGCACCAGGTGAAGCGGACCCGTCGGATCACCTGATCGACGGCGGGGCCCAGATCGAAGGGGAACCAGCGCTGCACCGAAGCCGCCATGCCCCCGCCGCAGGGCTTGGAGCGGCCTGCTCCACCGGCCTCCAGCAGGATCACCCGCCGACCCCTCGCCGCCAGATGGAACGCGGCCGCCGAGCCCGCCGGGCCGGCCCCGACCACGATCACATCGGCATCACCGGAGGCGCTCACACCTTGAGGATGTCGGCTTCCTTCTCCGCCAGATGCTTCTCGAGCTCGGCGATGTAGCGATCGGTGAGCTTCTGGACCTTCTCCTGCGCGTCCCGGCTCTGGTCCTCGGAGAGCTCGCCCTCCTTCTCCTGCTTCTTGATCCGCTCGATGCCCTCGCGCCGGATGTTGCGCAGACCCACCTTGCCCTCCTCGGCGTAGCGGGCGGCGAGCTTGCAGAGTTCCTTGCGCCGGTCCTCCGTGAGCGGCGGGATGTTGATGCGGATCAGGCGGCCATCGTTGTTGGGGGTGAGGCCAAGATCGCTCATGGCGATCGCCTTCTCGATCAGGGCCAGGGAGCTTCTGTCGAACGGCTGGATCTGGATGGTCTGGGCGTCGGGAGTGGAGATGGTCGCCAGCGACTTGATCGGGGTTTCCGCCCCGTAGTAGTCGACGCTCAGCTTGTCGAGGAGCGAAGGGTTGGCCCGGCCGGTGCGGATGGTGTTGAACGTGCGCTGGGTGGCTTCCACCGACTTGCGCATGTTGGCTTCGAGGTCCATGGCAGGAAGGAGGATCGAGGGAGTAAGGAGGTCAGCGGGAGGTTGCCGGCACGATGCTGGTGCCGATGGGCTCCCCGGCCACCGCCCTGCCGATGTTGCCCGATCCGAACAGGTCGAAGACCACGATCGGGATGGCGTTGTCCTTGCAGAGGGCGATGGCGGTGCTGTCCATCACTTCCAGCTCCCCGCTCAGCACATCGAGGAAGGAGAGCCTCTCGTAGCGGACCGCGTCGGCGTGCTTGGCGGGATCCTTGTCGTAGACCCCATCCACCTTGGTGGCCTTGAAGATGACGTCGGCATTGATCTCGGCGGCCCGCAGCGCCGCGGTGGTGTCGGTGGTGAAGAACGGGTTGCCGCAGCCGGCCCCGAAGATCACCACCCGCCCCTTCTCGAGATGGCGGATGGCGCGGCGGCGGATGTAGGGCTCCGCCACCTCCTGCATCGAGATGGCGCTCTGGACGCGGGTCGGCACACCGGCCCTCTCCAGACCGTCCTGAAGGGTGATGGCGTTCATCACCGTGGCCAGCATGCCGACGTAATCCGCCGTGGCCCGGTCCATGCCGGCGGCCGATCCCTTCAGCCCCCGGAAGATGTTGCCGCCTCCCACCACGATGGCCAGCTGGGTGCCGCCGGCCACCACCTCGGCCACGTCCCGGGCGATCGACTGGACCAGGGCGGGATCGATGCCGTACCCCTGGTCGCCCATCAGAGCTTCACCGCTGAGCTTGAGAAGAACGCGCCTGTAGGCCATCGGCTCATGCGATCGGGCGAACAGTAGCAACCCCGCCCTCCGGGCCCACCAGGTTGCCCGGGTCGCGCCCAGCCGCTTCAGTACCGCAAAGGATCGGCGCCATGACCCGCGATCACTCCGAGGCCTCCCGCCCCTTCCCGCGCGACAGCGAGGTGTTGGCACGGCTCACCCTCTCGGCCCTGGCTCGGGCCAGCGACAGGCCCGGCTTCTGGAGCGAGCCCCAGGTGCACCGCGCCCTGCTGGTCAGCGGCCTCTCGGTGCTGGTGAGCAGCCTGGCCCGGCTGCGGGCGGATCTGGCCTGACCTTCCGGCGGAGCCGTGCTCCGCTGGAGGGTCGTCAGTACTCGATCCCCGCCTGGGCCTTCACCCCCTGCTCCCGGAAGGGGTGGCGGATGGCCTTCATCTCCGTCACCAGGTCGGCCCGCTCCAGCAGGGCCGGCGGCGCGCCGCGGCCGGTGAGGGCCACGTGGGTGAGGGGCGGACGCAGGGCGAGGCCCTCCAGCACCTGGTGCGCTTCGAGATAGCCGAGCTTGAGGGCCACGTTGATCTCATCGAGCACCACAAGCTTGCGGTCGGCGTCCGCCAGGTAGCCGCAGGAGCGCTCCCAGGCCTGCTGCACCAGGCGGCGGTCCCGTTCCCGATCCTGGGTTTCCCAGGTGAACCCCTCCCCCAGCGCATGCCAGTGGAGGGCATCGCCGAAGAGTTCCAGGGCCCTGGCCTCGCCGGGCTGCCAGCCCCCCTTGATGAACTGCACCACCGCCACCTGCTCGCCGTGGCCGAGGGTGCGCAGCACCAGCCCCAGGGCGGCGGTGGTCTTGCCCTTGCCCTCCCCGGTGAAGACCAGGACCAGGCCCTTCTCGAGGTTGCGTTCCCCCACCCGCTGCCGCTGCACCTCCCGGCGACGCTCCATCCGGCGCCGGTAGGCCTCCTGGTCCACCTCGGGGGCCAGATCCCCCCCGGGTCCGAGCTCCTCCGCCTGGCGATCCAGGAGATCGCCGGCAGGGGCCCGATCGGATGCGGAGGACATCGATGTCATCACGGCCAGATTCCACTCCCGGCACTCTGGCCGAGCCGCGGCCCGGAGCCTGCGTCCGGGCTCAGGAGGCCCGCAGGCGGGCCAGGGCGGTGTCGACGGCCTGCTGCTGATCCCGACGGGTGATCCAGTGGTGGTAGGTGCGGGTGTGAATCGCCACCGAGTGACCCATCATGCGGGCCGCCACCGTGTCCGGCAGCCCGATGTGGATCGTCCGCACGGCCCAGGCGTGGCGCAGGTCGTAGGGCGTGATGGGCAGGCCATAGCGGCGGAACTGCTCCGCCACCCGCCGTCCCACCTGCTGCAGGGTGGTGCGGCGCAGATCCGTGCACACCCGCGGCAGGCCCCCGGCGTCATGGCCCAGGCGTTCCAGGTCGAATCGCTCCACCCAGTCGGGCTGGAACGGCCAGACCTGATGCTCCCCGGTCTTGCTGGTCGGCAGCACGCGCAGCACCCTGTCGCCCCCGGGAGCGAGGGCCGAGAGATCGCAGAAGAAGACCTCGTGGTTGCGCAGGCCGTAGGTGGCCATCAGGCCATAGGCCAGGCGCCAGCGGGGGTTGGGGATCGCCTCCACGAGCTCCAGGATGCGGGCATCACTGGGGAGTCCCCGGAAGCGGGCCACGTGCAGCCCGTAGCCGCCGCTGCGATCCCGCCAGTCGGGCGGCAACTCCAGCTCCAGGTGGCGGGCCAGCGCTCCCAGGGCGATCCCGCACTGCTGACGGCTGCGACTGGCCAGGGGATAGCTCTCCAGCACCCGCTCCAGCAGGGCGGCGTCGATGGCCGGAGCGGCGGTGGCGGCATCGTCGCTGGCAGCCAGTTCGGCCAGCCGCCGCAGGTAGGGGCGGTAGGCGCCGCTCCAGGTGCTGCGACTGCCTGCCGGACGGCGGCGGCGGCGGGGATCGGCGAAGAAGGCGGCCTCGAAGGAGGCCAGCAGGGGAGCAACCTTCCCCGCGGCCTCTGACGGGATGGACGTGGGCTCGGTGTCTGGAGCCGTCGCGGCGGAGGCCACGGCCGCAGGACGGCGACGCCACCGGTCCCAGCGGAAGCTGCCCTGGGTGAGCGTCGCCTGCACAGCCTCCAGCTGCGTCAGGGCGGCGGCCACCCCCGCCGCCGTGACCGGCAGACCCAGGCTGATCCGCTGCACCGGCCTGGCGGCCGTGCCCTTCGAACAGGGAAGGGGGCCGCGCAGCCCGAGCCGGCGCTGACGGATCTCCAGACGAAGAGCGATGCCTGAGCAGGCCAGACGCTCATTCTCCCGCGCCACCAGGGCGACGGCGTCCGCGACGACCGTTGATCCGACCGCCGGGTCCGCCGCTGGGGAGGTTCCGGGATCGGCTGGCGGTGGGAGGCTGGCCGGGAGGATGGCTCGGCTTGGAAACGGCTGGGCAGGACCCTACCCAGCCTGCCACCGGGCCGCCAGGGCGGCGTTACGCTCTGCCTTTCTGATCGAAGGCATGGCCAGGGTCGGGGTGCTGCTGCTGAACCTCGGCGGTCCGGAGCGGATCGAGGATGTCGGGCCCTTTCTCTACAACCTCTTCTCCGATCCCGAGATCATCCGCCTGCCCACACCGGCGCTTCAGAAACCCCTGGCCTGGCTGATCAGCACCCTGCGCAGCGGCAAATCGAAGCAGGCCTACCGCTCCATCGGCGGCGGTTCCCCGCTGCGCCGCATCACCGAACAGCAGGCCCGGGAGCTGCAGAGCCGCCTGCGTCAGGAGGGTGTGGACGCCACCAGCTACGTGGCGATGCGCTACTGGCATCCGTTCACCGAATCGGCCGTCGGCGACATCAAGGCCGACGGCGTCGAGGAGGTGGTGGTCCTTCCCCTCTACCCCCATTTCTCGATCAGCACCAGCGGTTCCAGTTTCCGCGAACTGCAGCGCCTCCGCCAGGCAGATCCGGCCTTCCGCCGCCTGCCGATCCGCTGCATCCGCAGCTGGTACGACCACCCCGGCTACATCGACGCCATGGCGGGTCTGATCGCCCGGGAGATCCGTTCCTCCGGCGATCCGAAGGCCGCCCATGTCTTCTTCAGTGCCCACGGGGTGCCCAAAAGCTACGTGGAGGAGGCCGGAGATCCCTATCAGCGGGAGATCGAAGCCTGCGCCTCCCTGGTGATGGCCCGGCTCGCACAGATCCTCGGCCACCCCAATCCCCACACCCTCGCCTACCAGAGCCGGGTGGGGCCGGTGGAATGGCTCAAGCCCTACACCGAGGACGCCCTGCGGGAACTGGGCGAGCAGGGAGTGAGCGAACTGGTGGTGGTGCCGATCAGTTTCGTCAGCGAGCACATCGAGACCCTCGAGGAGATCGACATCGAATACAGGGAGATCGCCACCGAGGCCGGCATCACCCACTTCCGCCGGGTTCCGGCTCTCGACACCGACCCCACCTTCATCCAGGGCCTCGCCGACCTGGTGCGCGAAGCCCTGGCCGGTCCGGAGGTGAATCTGGATCAGGCCGCCCAGCTGCCCCGGAAGGTGAAGCTCTATCCCCAGGACAAGTGGGCCTGGGGATGGAACAACAGTTCGGAGGTATGGAACGGCCGACTGGCGATGGTCGGTTTTTCCGCTTTTCTGCTGGAATTGCTCACCGGTCACGGCCCCCTGCATGCTCTCGGTCTGCTCTAGACATCGGCGACGAACCCGGCTCCGCCCGTGGAGCCTGGCCGTGGTCGGCGCCCTCGGCCTGGCTGGCCAGGCCCTTCCCGGCGAGGCCAGCAATACCGCTCTCTGGCTCAGAGGAGTGTTTCCTGTGGCCAGCTTCGAGGGCTACACCAGCAGCTTCGGGATGCGGACCCACCCCCTCAGTGGCGATGTCCGCGGCCACTACGGCATCGACATCGCCGCTCCCCTGGGCTCGCCTATCCACAGCTGGTGGGCGGGGACCGTGACTGAGGTGATCGTCGACGGCGGCTGCGGCAATGGTCTGGTGATCCGCTCCGGCAGCTATGAGCACATCTACTGCCACCTGGGAGGCCAGGCCGGCAACGGCGTCTACCGCAGCGGCAATGTGCTCCTGCAGGAGGGCCAGCGGGTCGCCACAGGGCAGGTGATCGGCCACGTGGGGCTTACCGGCAGCACCACCGGCCCCCATCTGCACTGGGGCATGCGTTACCAGGGGGCCTGGATGGACCCTGCCAGAGTGTTGCGGGCGATGGCCGAAAGCCGGCGCCGGCGCAACCCGATCCCCATTCAGAGACCTAGTCTTGGGGTGTTTCGCTGAAGCCGCCGACACCCCCGGCGTGTCCGGTCACCTCTCTCCCCGCCCGTCCTCCGCAACAGCCGTGACGCTCACGCCCGTACCCGCCTCGGCCGAGGCCACCACTGCCGCGACCTCCTCCGCGGCCGTTGGTGCCGACGTCCATGCCCCCCAACGGGTAAGCGGGGCCTATGCCCTGATGGACGCCCTGCACCGGCACGGAGTCCGTCACATCTTCGGCTACCCCGGCGGCGCGATCCTGCCCATCTATGACGAGGTGCACAAGGCCGAGGCCCGGGGCTGGCTGAAGCACATCCTGGTGCGCCACGAACAGGGGGGAACCCACGCCGCGGATGCCTACGCCCGCGCCACCGGTCGGGTGGGTGTCTGCTTCGGCACCTCCGGGCCCGGCGCCACCAACCTGGTCACCGGCATCGCCACGGCCCAGATGGATTCCGTGCCGATGGTGGTGATCACCGGCCAGGTCCCCCGGGCCGCCATCGGCACCGATGCCTTCCAGGAAACCGACATCTTCGGCATCACTCTGCCGATCGTCAAACACTCCTGGGTGGTGCGCGACCCGGCCGACATCGGCCGCATCGTGGCGGAAGCCTTCCTGATCGCCGCCAGCGGCCGGCCGGGGCCGGTGCTGATCGACGTGCCCAAGGACGTGGGCGCCGAGGAGTTCGACTACATCCCCGTGCTCCCCGGCACAGCCGTACCCGCCGGCTTCAAGAACCCTCCCGTTCCCAGGCCGGAGGCCATCCAGGCGGCCCTAGGCCTGATCCGCCAGGCCCGCCGGCCTCTCCTCTACGTGGGCGGGGGCGCCATCGCCGCGGATGCCCATGGCGTGGTGCATCAGCTCGCCGAGCGTTTCCGCCTGCCGGTCACCACCACCCTGATGGGCAAGGGAGCCTTCGACGAGAACCACCCGCTCTCGGTGGGAATGCTCGGCATGCACGGCACGGCCTACGCCAACTTCGCAGTCACCGAATGCGACCTGCTGATCGCCGCCGGGGCCCGCTTCGACGACCGGGTCACCGGTCGTCTCGACAGCTTCGCGCCCCGGGCCCAGGTGATCCACATCGACATCGATGCGGCCGAAGTGGGCAAGAACCGTGTTCCCGATGTTCCGGTGGTCTCCGATGTGCGGCTGGCGCTGCAGGGGCTGCTGCAGGCCTCGGTGGGGGAAGGCTCCAACGGACGCACCGACGCCTGGCTGGAGCGCATCGAGACCTGGAAACACCACTACCCCCTGGTGGTTCCCGAGCCGACCGGTGAGATCGCACCCCAGGAAGTGGTGATCGCCCTGCGCGATCTGGCTCCCGAAGCCTTCTACACCACCGACGTGGGCCAGCATCAGATGTGGGCGGCCCAGTTCCTGCGCACCGGACCCCGCCGCTGGATCAGCAGTGCCGGCCTGGGCACCATGGGCTTCGGCATGCCCGCCGCCATGGGTGTGCAGATCGCCTTCCCCACGGACACGGTGATCTGCGTCGCCGGCGATGCCAGCATTCTGATGAATATCCAGGAACTGGGCACCCTCAGCCAGTACGGTCTGCCGGTGAAGGTGGTGGTGCTCAACAACGGCTGGCAGGGGATGGTGCGCCAGTGGCAGGAGAGCTTCTACGAGGAGCGGTATTCCAGCTCGGAGATGACCGGTGGCATGCCCGATTTCCCTGCCCTGGCCGAGGCCTTCGGCGTCTGGGGGATCGGCATCAGCGACCGCACCCAGCTGCGATCGGGCCTCGCCGAGGCCCTCGCCCACCCCGGCCCGGCCTTCGTGGACGTGCGGGTGCGCCGCAACGAGAACTGCTACCCGATGGTTCCGCCCGGAGCCAGCAACGCCCAGATGGTGGGCCTGCCCAGCCATCCCGAGCTGGCCATCGACACGATCCGCCAATGCAATGCCTGCGGCAGCACCACCGCCAGCGCCCACCTGTTCTGCCCCAGTTGCGGCGCCAAGCTCTGAACCGGATCGGGGTCCTGCCGGTTCTGCTCGGGGTGCTGCTGGCCCTGGTGCTCACCGGCCCAGGGGCTGCCGGGGCTGCGGAGGTCTACCAGGTGCGTGGCGGCCGGCTGCTGCAGGTAGGAGATGGCAACCGCAGTTATCCCGTGCAGCTGGCCTGCCTGGAGGTGAGGCCCGAGCGGGAGGATCAGGCCACCGCCTGGCTGCGTCGTGAGCTGCCGCGCCGGACCCGGGTGAATCTGCGTCCGATGGGGGAGAGCGGGGGTGCGCTCCTGGCCCGGGTGAGCCGCCTCTCCGACGGTGCCGACATGGCCGGCGGCCTGATCGACGCCGGCCTGGCTCTGGCGGAGCCCTGTCCATGAGCCTCAACCGCACCGCCAAGGGCATCGTGCTGGTGCCCAGCCTGCTGCTGGGGGGCGCCTTCCTGGCCGCCGGCACCTGGCTCGACGGACCCGCCGCCGCCAACCGGGGGCTGGCCCTCACCCTCGGCGGCATCCTGATGGGAGCGGGGCTGCTGGCCCAGCTGCTGCCGGAGTCCCGGCGCGAACACGACGATCCGGAAGGCTGAGGGTTCCGCTCCTGCCCCACGGGAGCGGATAGGCCACCCGTTCAGCGGAGCCCTCCGACAGGGTGTTCCCTTCCACTCCGCCTGTTTGCGCGACCAGGCACGGCGCGTGCAGCGGAACTGCTGAGCGATGGTGGGTAAGACGGTGCGGCGCCATTTCTAGCGTGAGAAGGAAGCTGGAGGCGCGATCCGATGGCGCTAGACCTGAGGCGAATCCTGAGCTTCTTCGCTCTCAGCAGCTTCACGACCCTCCTTCCGCTGAGCCCTGCACGATCAGGACCACTCGTCGATCAGATCCTGCGCGATGCCCGCAGAATCGCGGAGAACCAACAAGATCTGATCCTTGAGGTCGTGGATCCAAACACAAGAGGCGTTGCGCTCATGGTGTTCCACAACAGCCTGCAGCCCGTCGGCTTCTGTTACACCTTCATCCTCAATGGTGACTGGCAAGCGAATCAGACTGAAGACACAGTCGTCTTCACCACTGATTCGGGCGCGGCATCGGCCGGTTTCTCGTTCATGACCGGGCAGGAACTGGAAGGGGTCGAGGGAGCAACCAGCTACGAGAGGGCGGCCACCATGTTGGACCGCGGGTATGCCGCAGGCCTCGAAAAGTGGGGCCTCACGGCAACGATCCCGTCAGCCAGGACCTGGCTGGAGCCCACGGCACGCCGGGTGTTGATCTGGAGACTTCGCCAGCAGCCGCCTGCGGCACCTGACCGGAACCGGCTCCGCATACCCACCCACTACCTGATGCCGGCACCGAACGGCCACATGCTCAACCTCATGGTGGGGGCATCCAACAGACACCGGGAGGAGGAGATTGCACGGTCGTTTCTTGACAGTTTCCGGACCACTCAGGATCCCGAATGTTTCTTCCCGGCGGTGCGAACCATCTTCGAACGGCTTGAGAAGTGATCTCTGCCCTGGCATGGTCCCACTGGAACCAAGGCCTCCTGGGGGGCCCCGGCCGAGGCATCAGGGTCGAGCCGCTGCTTCCCTGCGGGGCGGGAATGAATGGTCTGCTGTCCGACCTGCTCGCGACGACACAGCTGGCACCCAACGGCCAATGACGTCCCACGCATGAAGGTCACAGCCGCTGGCCACCTCCCGGGGGCCGCTCCAGAGTTGGGTGAGCTCGCCGCCACCGGATGCAGGACTCGCACACGCTCGTCGTCTCCCTGGCGCAGGTGGGGCTTGACGCCATCGCCGAGGTGGGGGGCAAGAACGCTTCCCTCGGCGAGATGATCCGCCAGCTCGGACCGGAGGGGGTGCGGGTGCCCGGCGGGTTCGCCACCACCGCCGCCGCCTACCGGCTGTTCATCGCGGCCAACGGCCTCCGTCCGGCGCTGGCCGCGCTGCTCGACGGGCTGGACACGAACGACCTGGCGGCCCTGCAGGCGGTCGGCCAGGCAGCCCGCAACCTGCTGAACCGGGCGGAGCTGCCGCCTGAGCTGGCGGAAGCCATCACGGCGGCCTACCGGGAACTGGCCGCCGGGATGACGGGCGCCGGTGTGCCCGCAGCGGTAGCTGTGCGCTCGAGCGCCACCGCCGAGGACCTCCCGGACGCCAGCTTCGCCGGCCAGCAGGAGACCTTCCTGCACGTGGAGGGGGAACTGGCGCTGCTGGAGGCCTGCCGCCGCTGCTATGCGTCGCTGTTCACCGACCGGGCGATCGTCTACCGGCAGCAGAACGGTTTCGACCATCTGGAGGTGGCCCTCTCGATCGGGGTGCAGCGCATGGTGCGCTCCGACCTGGCCAGCTCCGGCGTGATGTTCAGCATCGACACCGAGACCGGCTTCCGCGAGGCGGTGCTGCTGACTGCCGCCTGGGGCCTGGGGGAGAACGTGGTGCAGGGAGCGGTGAACCCCGACGAGTGGCTGATCTACAAGCCCACCCTGGAGCGGGGCTTCGCTCCGATCCTGAGCCGCAGGCTGGGCAGCAAGGCCCTGCGCATGATCTACGCCGATCCCGCCGCGGGCGATGGCCGGGCCGTGCGCAACGTTCCCGTGCCCGCCGAGGAACGCCGCCGTTTCGCCCTCAGTGACGAGGAAGCGCTGACCCTGGCGCGCTGGGCCTGCGTGATCGAGCGCCACTACGGCGAGCGTCGGGGGGTGCCCTCGCCCATGGACATCGAGTGGGCCAAGGACGGCCTCAGCGGCGAGCTGTTCATCCTCCAGGCCCGTCCGGAAACGGTCGAATCGCGGCGGCGGGGCGCCGTGCTGCGCAGCTGGCATCTGGAACCGCACCGGGCCGAGGAGATCACCCGCGGGCGGGCGATCGGCGCTTCGGTGAGCTGCGGCAGGGCGCGGGTGATCGGCGATCCCGGTGAGATCGGCCGGTTCGCCGAGGGCGACCTGCTGGTGACCCGCCGCACCGACCCCGACTGGGAGCCGATCCTGCGGAAGGCCAGCGGTGTGGTCACCGACCAGGGCGGGCGCACCTGCCACGCGGCGATCATCGCCCGCGAGATGGGGCTGACGGCGATCGTCGGCACCGGTGACGGCAGCAGCCGCATCCGGGACGGCGAGCCGATCACCCTCAGCTGCTGCGAAGGGGATGTGGGCCATGTCTACCGGGGAACGCTGGCGTTCCGCATGGAGGAGCAGCCCCTCGACGAGCTGCCGGCAACCCGCACGAAGATCCTGATGAACGTGGGCAATCCGGAGGAGGCCTTCCATCTGGCGGCCATCCCCTGCGACGGGGTGGGTCTGGCCCGGCTCGAGTTCATCATCGCCAACCACATCCGGGTGCATCCGCTGGCGCTGCTGCAACCCGATCGGGTCGCGGACCCCAGGGAACGGGCGGCCATCGCCGAGCTGACTGAGGGCTACGACGTCCAGGCCGACTACTACGTGGATCTGCTGGCCCAGGGGATGGCCCGCATCGCCGCGGCCTTCCATCCCCGGCCGGTGATCCTGCGCTTCTCCGATTTCAAGAGCAACGAATACGCCCGCCTGCTCGGTGGCGGTGCCTTCGAGCCGGTGGAGGAGAACCCGATGATCGGCTGGCGGGGAGCGTCGCGCTACTACGCCCCGGCCTTCCGCGACGCCTTCGCCCTGGAATGCCGGGCCCTGCGCCGCGTGCGCGAGACGATGGGCCTGACCAACGTGATCCCGATGGTCCCCTTCTGCCGCACCCCCGAGGAGGGGGACCGGGTGCTGGCGGCCATGGCCAGCGAAGGGCTGGTGCGGGGCCGCGACGGCCTGGAGGTGTACGTGATGTGCGAGCTGCCCAGCAACGTGATCGGCGCCGAAGCCTTCGCCGAGCGCTTCGATGGCTTCTCGATCGGCTCCAACGACCTGACCCAGCTGACCCTTGGGCTGGATCGGGATTCGGCGCTGGTGGCGGAGCTGTTCGACGAGCGCCATCCCACGGTGAAGGAGATGATCCGGCTGGCGATCCGCACGGCCCGGCGCTGCGGCCGCAAGATCGGCATCTGCGGCCAGGCCCCCAGCGACTACCCGGATTTCGCCAGGTTCCTGGTGGAGGAAGGCATCGACTCGATCAGCCTCAACCCCGATGCGGTGGTGCCGACCCGCATCGCGATCGCGGCGATCGAGACCGAGCTGGCCGCTCAGCGGGTGGGAATCCCGTAGGAGGTGCCGGGCACCGGATCGAGCAGGCGGCAGCTTCCGGTCGTGGGTGCGGCGGCCACCGTCGCCTCCGCCTCCCCCACCGTGCCCTCCTGAAGGAGGAAGCGGCTGAGCAGGCCATCGAAACGCACCTCGCCCCCGGTGGTGCTGGCCAGCACCGTGAGGGGATCGAAGCGCTCCAGCAGCCGGGGCAGGACCTGCCGGCCCTTCACGAAGACCCCCGCCCCAGGCAGGCCCAGATCCACGACGGGGGTGATGACCGCATCGAGCGGACGGGATGGCAGATCCTCCGCCAGAAATCCGTGCGGCTCCAGATAAAGACGGCCGCAGGGGTGCTCCAGCAGGTAGCCGTTCTCCAGCGCCGGCACCGCGGCCCCGGCGGTGCCGGTGATCCGCAGGTCACCGAAGCGGTGCTCCTCGCCCGGACGCAGGGCCGTGACCTCCGTGAAGCCCAGGCGCCGTACCCGGGCGACCGCGCTGCTGGAGCCCACCACGGGCACATGCCGGTCGAGCAGCTCCAGGCTGGGTGGGTGGCAGTGGTCCGGCAGCCCCTGGGTGAACAGCAGCAGGTCGGGGGAGCCGGGCAGGGGGCAGGGCTGAAGCAATCGCCCCCGCAGCAGCCAGGGACCGGGAGGAAACACCAGGTCGCCTGTCAGCCAGGGGTCCACCAGCACCTTGAGGTCGCCGAACACCAGCCACCAGCCGTTGGCGCCGAGATAGGTGGCCTGGAGCGTCATCAGGCCAGGCGCCAGAGCATCAGGGCGTGGGCGCCGCAGCGGACGGCGCAGAGCACGGCCAGACCCATGCACAGCGGACAGTGACCCAGACCCATCGGAAACCGGCCAGCGGCCACGATCAGCCTCCACCATGCCACTTTCCGGAGGTCCCTGCCGGGGGGCCGTGCCCTAGAACGCCAGGAGACCTCCGCCTGCCCCGGCCGTGCTGCGCCTCAGCGAGCTGAAGCTGCCGCTCGATCACAGCCCCGTCGACCTGGAGGTGGCGATCGTCCGCCGGCTGCGGCTGGCCCCCGGCGAGCTGCGGGGCCACCGGCTGGTGAAACGCAGCGTGGACGCCCGCCGCCGGGGAGGCATCGCCCTGGTGTACTGCCTTGACCTGGAGCTGGAGACCTCCACCAGGCGGCGCCTGCTGCGCCGCTTCGCCGGCGACCCCCACCTGCGGCCGGCACCGGATACCACCTACCGGCCCGTGGTCCAGACCGGCCCGCCCGTGGAGGGAGAACGGCCAGTGGTGGTGGGAGCCGGGCCCTGCGGCTACTTCGCCGCCCTGCTGCTGGCCCAGATGGGTTGCCGGCCCCTGCTGCTGGAGCGGGGAAAGGCGGTGAAGGAGCGCACCGCCGACACCTTCGGCTTCTGGCAGGGCCGTCGACCCTTCGATCCCGGCTCGAACGTCCAGTTCGGCGAGGGTGGCGCGGGCACGTTCTCCGACGGCAAGCTCTACAGCCAGGTGAGCGAGAGCCCCACCTACATCCGCAAGGTGCTGGAGGAACTGGTGGCGGCCGGTGCCGACCCGGAGATCCTCACCCTGCACCACCCCCACATCGGCACGTTCAAGCTGGCCACGGTGGTGCGCGGGCTGCGGGCCCGGATCGAGGCCCTGGGGGGAGAGGTGCGCTTCGGCCGGCAAATGGTCGGTCTCCTGCTGGAGAAAGGCTCCAGGGGGCTCCGCGGGGTGCGGCTGGCGGACGGCAGCAGCATCGCCACCCGCCATCTGGTGCTGGCCCCCGGCCACAGCGCCAGGGACACGTTCGTGATGCTGCACGAGGCGGGGGTGGCCATGGAGGCCAAACCCTTCGCGGTGGGCGTCAGGATCGAGCACCCCCAGGCCCTGATCGACAGGGCCCGCTGGGGGGAGGCCGCCGGCCATCCGCGCCTCGGGCCGGCCGAGTACAAGCTGGTCCACCACTGCAGCGGCGCCACCACGACGGGCCGCAGCGTCTACAGCTTCTGCATGTGTCCGGGGGGGCTGGTGGTGGGGGCCACCTCGGAGGAAGGCTGCGTGGTCACCAACGGCATGAGCCAGCACTCCCGGCGGGAACGCAACGCCAACAGCGGCCTGGTGGTGCCGGTGAGCCTCGAAGATCTGGCCCCTTATGGCCGGGAACCCGGGGATCCCCTGGCCGGTGTGTCCTTCCAGCGCCACTGGGAGCGGCAGGCATTCCTCGCCGGCGGCGGCGACTACCGGGCGCCGGCCCAGTGGCTGGAGGATTTCCTCGCCCGCAGACCCAGCGGTGCCGCTCCCGATGGGGCCGTGCAGGGCTCCTACCAGCCGGGGCTGAAGCACGGCAGCCTCGACGGCTGTCTGCCCCCCTTCGTTCTGGAGGCGATCCGGGAGGCCCTGCCCTGCTTCGCCCGCCGCATTCCCGGCTACGCCATGCCAGGCGCGCTGCTGACCGGAGTGGAGACCCGCACCTCTTCACCGGTGCGCGTCATGCGGCATGCGAGCGGACTGGAGAGCACCAACACGCCTGGACTCTTCCCCGCCGGGGAAGGAGCCGGCCATGCGGGTGGCATCCTGTCGGCGGCGATCGATGGCATCAAGGTGGCGGAAGCGGTGGCGCTCAGCCTTCGTCGTCCTCCGAACCCAGCGGGATCAGACGGATCTGCTTGCGGCCGAGCTTGATCTCGAACTCGTCGCCGGGCTTGAGATCGAGCATGGCCGTGTAGGCGCGGCCCACCATCAGGTTTCCGTTGAACTGAACCTTGGTGCTGAAGCTGAGCTTGCGACCTGCCTTGCCGCTGCGGGGAGCCGAGGAGAAATCCATCCCCTTGGCATGAAGAAGGGCTTCGTAGAAGGCCGTGAAGTTGAGCCGCTCGGCACCATCCTTGCGGGTCGAGACGTAACCACAGGCCCGCACGAGATCGGACTTGCTGGCATCCCCCATCTCCTTGACCTTGGCCAGAAGTTCCGCTCCGGTCAGCATGTCGGAAATTGCATCCAATGCATATTCTCTCACCGAGGTGTTCCAGGCAACCTTCCGCAATACGGGCCCTGACAATGGAGATCGATCTGCGGCGGAGCTTCGGCGGATCGTCACCGTGACGCAGCCCTGACGGGAGCACGCGGATCAGGCCTGCGAAACGATCCCGCTCCACTGAACCGCCCTGACACCATCACGTCGCCAGGAATGAAACAGCAAGGGTTCGGCCACCGTGCAGAGAGGGCAGATGGCGACCCGCTCCGCCGTGATGCCCAGCCGTTCCAGCTGCAACGCCGTGGCGCGGCGGATGTCGAGCCGATCCCGGTCGGGCTGTGGATCCGGCAGCAGGGCGCCGCAGGCCTCCAGATCCGCCAGGGCTCCAGCCGCTGTCGACGAGCCGTCACCGGGGTCCAGAGCGGCCGCCACCTGCAGGGTCACCGAACGCTCCACCTGGTAGCTCCGGCCAGCCACCGCAGGGCCGAGCGCCACCACCAGAGCCTCGCGGCTGGCGCCTTCCGCCACCAGGGCGTCGATGGCCACCGGCACGATCCGGGCGGCGACCCCCCGCCAGCCGGCATGGCAGGCCGCGACCCGCCCGCTGGCGAGGTCGGCGATCAGCACGGGGGTGCAGTCGGCGCCACACACCCAGAGACTCTGGCCACCCCCATCGCTGTGCAGCCCGTCGGCCTCGGGCCAGGGGGGGCCGGCGGCCGCAGTGGCCCCCAGCACCGCGCCGCCATGCACCTGGCGCGTGCGGTGAACGCTGACGCCGGCGCTGACGAAACCCGCCAGTGCCTCCGGGTCACGGCCCTGCCACTGACGGGTGAAGAAGCCGTGCTCGAAGCCGGCCAGCAGGTCGCATTGAAGGAAGTGGCCGCCGTAGGTGCCCACCCAGGTCCAGCCGGACAGGTCGTTGAAGCCTGCATCGGGACGGTCGAAGGGGGGCTCCAGGGCCTCAGCCATCCGGCAGATCCCTCAGCAGCCAGAACCCCTCCAGGGAGGCGGCCTCCTCGCCGGTCTGGACGGCGATGAACTGCAGACCGCCGGCCCGCTCCCGCGCCTCCGCCAGCGCCGCCCCGGCCATGCGGGCCTCCTCCTGCGGCAGGCGGGCCAGGAGCCAGCGATCCTCCAGGCCCGCCTCGAGCACCACCTGGCCGCCGGAGACCTCGAGCCGCACCGGCTCCAGCCCGGCCAGCCAGCCGGCGATGGCCAGGGCGCGCCGGCGGCTGAACAGCCGGATTCCCGGCACGGAGGTGGACGGATCGAGGTGAGGCGGCAGGGCCACCAGGCCCGGGAAGGCGATCTCCCAGCCGCTCGCCTCCGCCAGGGCCGCCGCGCTCAGGGTGGCCCAGCTCCACCGGTCGCCGCGGGCCGCCTCCGGCAGGGGCACCGCCACGGGAGGGATCGCCTGGGGGGGCGGAGCAAGGGGACCGGCCATGTACCCCGGATCCAGGGGATAGACGCTTGCCTGGCGCTCCAGCAGCCATTCCACCAGTCCGTAGCAGCGGCGGCTCGGCACCAGCTCGAGACCGAGCCCCTCCGCCGCCCGCTGCACCATGGTGCGCATGGAGCCGCGCCAGCAGCGCAGACGGCGGGGCGGCCCGAAGCCCTGGTCGGCGCTGGCCGCCAGAGCCGCCTCGATGGCGCTCCGCAACCACTGGGAGTTGACGCTGGAGGCCGGGCAGTCCATGGCCCAGCGGAAGGGGTCGGCAGGGGCCCCGGGATCGACCGTGGAGCAGATCAGCAGCTCCCAGCGCTTCTTGCCGTCGGCCTCCAGGATCGGCCTGGAGTAGTAGTCGAGTTCCCAGTCGGGCCCCGTGGCGAGCGAGGCAGCGCTCATCCCGCGTCCTGTTCCTGCTGGCGCAGCAGCGAACGGGCGCGGTGGGCCCGGTCCTCAGCCTCGGCCATCACGGTCTCCTTGGCGATCAGCAGCTCCCCCGGGGGGCCTTCGAGCAGGGCCGTGTTGAGGGCGATGCGTCCGCGGGCGGGATCGATGGCGGTGATCAGGGCCCGGAGGTGTTCGCCCTGCTGGAAGGCCTCGCGCAGATCACGCAGGGCGCCGCCGGTCACGCTGGTGTGGTGCAGCAGGCCGCTCACCCCGCCCAGATCGACGAAGAAGCCGTAGGGCTTGATGGCCACGACCTGACCCTCCACAAGCTGGCCCACCTCGAGGGTGGCGAAGCGCGCGGCGGTGGCGGCCTTCTTCTCGGAGAGCACGAGCTTGCGGGTCTCCGGATTCACCTCGAGGAAGGCGACGCCGATGCTGCGGCCCACCAGGGCTTCGTGGTTCTCGCCCTCGTTCAGCTGGGAGCGGGGGATGAAGCCCCGCAGTCCCTCGAGATCGCAGGTGACGCCACCGCGGTTGAAGCCGTTCACCCTGACCTGCACCACCTTGCCCTCCTTCTCCAGCTGGCGCACCTTCTCCCAGCTCTGGCGCAGGGCCAGGGCGCGGGCACTGACGGTCACCATCCCGTCGGCGTTCTGCTCCCGGGTGACGAGCACCTCGATCGGCATTCCTTTGGGAAAGCGCTCCTTGAGGTTGGTGATCACCCCCAGGCCGCACTCGGCCTTGGGCATGAAGCCCGGAGCCTTGCCACCGATGTCCACGTAGACGCCATCGCTCTCGAGGCCGATCACCTCTCCCTGCACCACCTCGCCGGTGGTGCCCACCGGAGCGTTCTCATCGAGGGCGGCCAGGAAGGCCTCCTCATCGAAGTCGAAGTCGTCGAGCGTGCGGGCGGAGCGTGGCGTCTGGCCCGCGTCGGGGGCCGAGGACGGTCGTGGCGTGACTCCGGCCGAACGGCCGGCCCGCCCCGGGGCGGGACCGAGCAGATCGGCCATGGTGAGGCCTTCGATGCTGTCCGGGGCAGCGTCCGGAGCTTCCGGATCGAAGCGGTCGTCCACAGCCGCAGATGACCGTCCCGGCGGACCGACAGCCTGGGCGGGAGTGGCGACCGGCGCGGAGGGCGTCTCGGCCTGGACCTCCTCCTCCTTCTTGATCATCAGCACCTGGGGAGGCTTGCGCAGGGGCGCAGGGGCCGGCCCGGAACCCTTCGCCGGCGACACGGGCCTCTGGGCGGGGGTCCCGGGCTGACGCGGCGCGGGATTGCCGGTTCCTGCCATGGAGGTCCTCAGCGAAGCACGGGGCCCACACTGTACGGATCACCCCCGGAGGCCCGACCTCCCCCCCGCCGATGCCTCTCCGCCACGAGCGACACCTCGCCGGCCTCAGCTGGCAGCGGGTGCATGAGCAGGCCGCCAGGCCGGGCAGCACGGTGCTCTGGCCCTTCGGCGCCATCGAACAGCACGGGCCCCTGCTGCCCCTGGGTACCGATGCCCTGTTCGCCGAACGGGTGGCCGACGCCGTGCTCGAGCGCCTCGACCCCGCTCTGCCGATCTGGCGCCTGCCGCTGCAGAGCATCGGCTTCTCTCCTGAGCACCTGGGTTTCCCGGGCACCCTGAGCCTGCCCTCCGAACTGATGATCGAGCTGGTGCGCTCCGTGGGCACAGGGATCGCAGCGGCGGGCTTCCAGCGCCTGGTGCTCTTCAATGCCCACGGCGGCCAGATCGGCCTGCTGGAAGCGGCTGCCCGGGAACTGCGGCTGCAAGAGCCCCGACTGGCCGTGCTGCCCTGCTTCCTCTGGCGGGGTGCCGATGATCTCGATCAGCTGATCCCGGAGCCTGAACGCAGCGAGGGGCTGCATGCCGGCCTGGCCGAGACCAGCCTGATGCTGTTCCTGGAGCCGGACAGCCACGCGGAGCCTGGCGCCAGCCCCGTGCTGCCCACTGCCGACGGTCCCGGCGCCGACCGCCGGCCTCCCCCCGGATGGAGCCTGGAAGGGGCCTGTCCCTGTGCCTGGCTCACCGGGGAACTGAGCGACAGCGGCGTGATCGGGAATCCCGCCGGCGCCAGCGCGGATCTGGGACGGGAGCTCTTCGGGCGGTTGGTGGACGGCTGGGAACGGCGTCTGGACGCCCTGATGCGCAGCTCCTGGCCGCTCCCTTCCAGCCCGCCATGACTAGAGTCGCCCCCAGATGAACCACGGCTCCGATCCCATGCCCACCCTCGAGACCAGCACGTCCGCCGATCCATCGCTGGATCCCAAGGGCCCGATCGAGGGGGTGACGCTTCCCGACTTCTCCGCGGAGAGCTACAAGGATGCCTACAGCCGCATCAACGCCATCGTCATCGAGGGCGAACAGGAGGCCCACGACAACTACATGGCCCTGGCGACCCTCCTCCCCGACCAGGCCGAGGAGCTGGGCCGCCTGGCCCGCATGGAGCTGAAGCACATGAAGGGGTTCACCGCCTGCGGCAACAACCTGGGCGTCACCGCCGACATGCCCTTCGCCCATGAGTTCTTCTCCCCCCTGCGCAACAATTTCCAGGTGGCCCTGAAGGAAGGGAAGGTGGTCACCTGCCTGCTGATCCAGGCCCTGCTGATCGAGGCTTTCGCCATCTCGGCCTATCACATCTACATCCCGGTGGCCGATCCCTTTGCCCGCAAGATCACCGAGGGAGTCGTCAAGGACGAGTACACCCACCTCAACTACGGGCAGGAGTGGCTCAAGTCCCACTTCGAGGAATCCCGGGCCGAGCTGGAACAGGCCAACCGGGAGAACCTCCCGCACGTGCGCCGCATGCTCGACCGGGTGGCCGCCGATGCCTCCGTTCTGCACATGGAGAAGGAAGACCTCATCGAGGATTTCCTGATCGCCTACCAGGACGCCCTCACCGACATCGGCTTCAATCCACGGGAAATCGCCCGCATGGCTGCGGCGGCACTGCTGGGCTGAATCCCGGGGCACCAGCCGCCTGGGGAGGATGTAGCGTCGGCGACATCCGGCATCCCCGTTGCCGCCACCCCTCTCCTGCATGTTCGGCCTGATCGGTCATTCCACCAGCTTCGAGTCGGCGCGCAGCCTGGCGCTGAGCCTCGGTTTCGAGGAGTACGCCGCAGGCGATCTTGAGATGTGGTGCAGTGCCCCACCCCAGCTGGTGGAGAGGATCAGCGTCACCAGCCCCACGGGCAAGCAGATCGAAGGGGCCTACATCGATTCGGTGTTCGTGCCGGAGATGCTGAGCCGCTTCAAGACGGCCAAGCGGAAGGTACTCAACGCCATGGAACTGGCCCAGAAGAACGGCATCGACATCACCGCCCTGGGTGGCTTCACCTCGATCATCTTCGAAGACTTCAAGCTGCTCCGGGAGCAGCAGGTGCGCGCCACCACCCTGGAGTGGCAACGCTTCACCACCGGGAACACCCACACCGCCTGGGTGATCTGTCGCCAGGTGGAGGAGAACGCTCCCCGCCTGGGCATCGATCTGAAACGCGCCAGGGTGGCCGTGGTGGGCGCCACCGGCGACATCGGCAGTGCCGTCTGCCGCTGGCTGAGCCAGCGCACCGGTGTGGCCGAACTGCTCCTGGTGGCCCGTCGGCCCCAGCCCCTCGCCGATCTCCAGGCGGACCTGGGCGGTGGCCGCATCCTCTCCCTCGAGGAGGCCCTGGCCCAAGCCGACGTGGTCGTCTGGGTCGCCAGCCTGGCCCAGGCCAGCAGCATCGATGCCAGCCAGCTGCGCCGTCCCTGCCTGATGATCGATGGGGGCTACCCCAAGAACCTCGACAGCCGCGCCGCCGGTGAGGGCATCCACGTGCTCAAGGGGGGCATCGTCGAGTTCGGCTCCGACATCGGCTGGCAGGTGATGATCGAAGCGACGGAGATGGCCAATCCCCAGCGCCAGATGTTCGCCTGCTTCGCCGAAGCGATGCTCCTCGATTTCGAAGGGCTGCACACGAATTTCAGCTGGGGGCGCAACCACATCACCCTCGAGAAGATGGATCTGATCGGTGCCGCCTCCCAGCGCCACGGATTCCGCGCCCTGAGCCTGGAGCTCCCGGCCCAGGTCGCCAGCCTCACCTCCGCCTGAGCCGTCCCCCGCCCATCCGACCATGGCCCGCCGCGCCCTGCTGGACTTCGAGAAGCCCCTGGTGGAACTGGAGGAGCAGATCGAGCAGATCCGCCAGCTGGCCCTCGACTCCGAGGTGGACGTGAGCCAGCAGCTGCTGCAGCTGGAGACCCTCGCCACCCGTCGCCGCGAGGAGATCTTCAGCGCCCTCAGCCCGGCCCAGAAGATCCAGGTGGCCCGCCATCCCCAGAGGCCCAGCACCCTCGATTACATCCAGGTCATCACCGACGCCTGGATCGAGCTGCACGGCGACCGGCGCGGCAACGACGATCGCGCCCTGGTCGGCGGGGTGGGGCGCATCGGTGAGCAGCCCGTCCTCCTGCTCGGTCACCAGAAGGGCCGGGACATGAAGGAGAACGTGGCCCGCAACTTCGGCATGGCCTCCCCAGGGGGCTACCGCAAGGCCCTGCGGCTGATGGAGCACGCCGACCGCTTCCGCCTGCCGATCATCTGCTTCATCGACACCCCCGGGGCGTACGCCGGCGTCAAGGCGGAGGAGGAGGGCCAGGGGGAGGCGATCGCGGTGAACCTGCGGGAGATGTTCCGGCTGCGGGTGCCCATCATCGCCGTGGTGATCGGGGAAGGGGGCTCCGGCGGCGCCCTGGGGATCGGCGTGGCCGACCGGCTGCTGATGTTCGAGCACAGCGTCTACACCGTGGCCAGCCCCGAGGCCTGCGCCTCGATCCTCTGGCGTGACGCGGCAAAGGCGCCCGCTGCCGCCGAGGCGCTGCGCATCACCGGTGCCGATCTGCTCCAGCTGGGTCTGGTGGATGCCCTGCTGAAGGAACCCTCCGGCGGCAACCACTGGGCGCCGATCCAGGCCGCCGAGACCCTTCGCCAGGCCCTGCTGAGCCACCTGGGCGAACTGCAGACACTCGCTGAAGCAGAACTCCTGGAGGCCCGGTACGCCAAGTTCCGGCGCATGGGCCAGGTGCTGGAGGGATCGGCCGCGGATCACGCCCTTGCACCGTAGGGTTTGCCCCCTGCCTGATCGCCCTTGCCTGCCGCGCTGATCACCGGAGCCTCCAGAGGCATCGGCGCCGCCACCGCCCGCCGTTTCGCCGCCGAGGGATTCGATCTGCTGCTGGTGGCCCGTCCCAGCGCCGAGCTCGATGAGCTCGCCAGGGAGCTGCGCAGCACAGGCCGACGCATCGAGACCCTGGGCCTCGATCTCACCGATGCGGACGCGATCGCCCCGGCCATGGAGGAGCTGCTGGGCCGGGGCCTGCTTCCGACGGTGGTGGTCAACAACGCCGGCGCCGCCTGGACAGGGCCCCTGGCGGAGATGCCCATCGAGCGCTGGCAGTGGCTGCTGCAGCTCAACCTGACCAGCGTCTTCCAGGTCTGCGTGGCGGTCCTGCCGGGACTGCGCCGGGCGGGCGGTGGGCGGATCATCAACGTCAGCAGCCATGCCGCCCGCCAGGCCTTTCCCGACTGGGGGGCCTACTGCGTCAGCAAGGCCGCCCTGGCGTCCTTCAGCCGCTGCCTCGAGGCCGAGGAGCGCGGCGCCGGCATCCACGTGAGCACCCTCACCCTGGGTGCGGTGAACACACCCCTCTGGGACAGCGAAACCGTCCACAGTTCCTTCGACCGACGTGCCATGCTTTCTCCCGAGCAGGTGGCCGAGGCCCTTCTTTACCTCGCGCGGCAACCAACCACCCAGACGGTCGAGGACCTGACCCTGATGCCTGCCGCCGGAGCTTTCTGAATTCCCTTATGACGTCAACCCTCCCCAACGGCCTCAGCGCCCGTGAGGCCGCTCCAGCCACGACCCCCCTTCCCATCAGCGTGCGGATCCGTGAGCGGCTCCGGAAGGAAGGTGTGCCGTTCCTCGCCAACGACAACATCGCCAACCATCTGCGCGAAGGGGAACTCGACCAGCTGGAGATCGAAGTGGCCGGCAGGGTGCGTGAGCTGCTGCGCAGCCTGGTGATCGACATCGAAAACGACCACAACACCGAAGAGACGGCCGAAAGGGTCGCCAAGATGTACCTTCACGAGGTGTTCAAGGGCCGTTATCACCACCAGCCCAAGATCGCCAGCTTCCCCAACGTGAAGCAGCTGGACGAGATCTACACCGTCGGACCGATCTCGGTGCGCTCGGCCTGTTCCCACCATCTCGTGCCGATCCTCGGCAACTGCTGGATCGGGATCAAGCCGGGCGAACGGGTCATCGGCCTGTCCAAGTTCTCCCGTGTGGCCGACTGGGTGTTCTCCCGGCCCCACATCCAGGAGGAGGCCGTGATCATCCTTGCCGACGAGATCGAACGGCTCTGCCAGCCGCTCGGCCTGGCGATCCTCGTCAAGGCGCAGCACTACTGCATGAAGTGGCGTGGGGTGAAGGAGCCCCAGACGAGCATGGTCAACTCCGTGGTTCGGGGTGATTTCCGCCACGACGCCAGCCTCAAGCAGGAGTTCTTCGAACTGGTGCGGCAGCAGGAGTCGCTGCTGAGCACCTGAGGCCATCTCACGGCCCCGGGCACCGCTCAGGGAGTCTGCCTCGCCATCACGGGGCCCACCACCTGGGACACGCTGCGCTGGCTGCCACCCGGCGTCGGAACGGCGACCACCACCATCACCTGGTAGGCCACGTCCGCGGCCGTGAGCGTGTAAGTGGGCCCTCCCGCCCCCTGGATCAGCTGCCACTGACGGCGTCCGGGGGCGAGCCGATACCAGTGGAAGGCGCTGGCAGGCAGAGAGGCCAACATGGCGGACGAGGCGGCCGCCTGGAGCAGGGCACCCTGGCGGGCTTCGCCCTGCAGCAGCAGCCGATCCAGACCGGCGACCCGCTGCTCCACGGCGCCCTCGAGCCGCTGATCCGTGGCGATCTCCCGCCGCAGGATGTTGATCTGCTGCTGAGGATCGGCGGTTACGCCGGGCACGCACTGGAGTGTGCCGTCCACCAGCTGGCAGCCCACCAGATCCTGGGCCCGTAGGACGGGAGCTCCCGCACCCGCCAGCAGCAGCAGGGTGAGGGGAAGGCAGAGACGGGATCGGAAGGCGGGTCGGGGCAGGGCCAAGGGGAGTGCCGCTCAGGGGATGCAGCGATCCTGGCCCCCTCCGGCGCCGAACGCCAGTCAGACGCTGCCGGAGGCGGAGCCGCGCACCACCGCCACGAGCTCCGCCACCCGCTCCAGGTTCTTGACGCCGGGGCGGTCCTCCACGGCGCTGGAGGCGTCGAGCCCATCGGGGTGAAGCCTGGCGAGCAGATCGGCCGCCGTGGCGGGCCCCACCCCACCGGCGAGCCACCAGGGGGCGGGGGCCCTGAAGCCCTCCAGCCAGCCGACGGGGATCCGATGGCCCGTTCCTCCGAGCTGGCCCGGCACCCAGGCGTCGAGCAGCAGGGCGTCGACCACGGCGGCGTAGCTGGCCGCCCTCGCCAGGTCGGCGGGGGAGCGCACCCGCAGCGCCTTCCACAGCCGGACATCCAGCTGCCGGCGCAGGGCGCGGCAACGCTCCACACTCTCGTTGCCGTGCAACTGCACCACCGCATGCCCCCTGGCGGCGGAGAGCTCCTCCAACTGGTCGTCGGCTGGATCGGCCACCACCAGCACCCCGAAGCAGGCGGAAGCTTCGCCAGCCATCGCGGCGAACAGTTCGGCACGCTGGGCCGGCGGCAGGAAGCGGGGGGAGGAGGGAACGGCGATGACGCCGATGGCATCGGCCCCGAGACCCGCGATGGCCGCCGCCTGGGCCGGCTCCCGCAGACCGCAGATCTTGAGCAGTGGAGGGGAAACCAGAAGCGGGGCGGCAAGGCCCTCTTTCTAGGATGCTCTCACTTCTTCCGGCCCCGGGCCGGGAATCCGCTG
Organism: Cyanobium sp. CACIAM 14; assembly: GCA_000708525.1. Lineage (GTDB taxonomy): Bacteria > Cyanobacteriota > Cyanobacteriia > PCC-6307 > Cyanobiaceae > Cyanobium. The sequence continues at coordinate 31,161 of JMRP01000001.1, read as the reverse complement.
GGACGGTGGTCGTGGGTGAAGGCTGGCAATTGCTCACGATTCGCGGCATCCCCCTGCGCATTCACCCCAGCTGGTTCGTGATCCTGCTGGTGGCCACCCTGGCCTTCCAGCAGCAGTACGCCCTCAGCCTCGGGAACCGGCTCGCCCCGGCGGGTCTCTGGGCCGTCGCGCTGATCACGGCACTGGCCCTGTTCGTCTCCGTCCTGCTGCATGAACTGGGCCATTCCCTGGTGGCCCTCAGCCAGGGCGTCAAGGTGAAGAGCATCACCCTGTTCCTGCTCGGCGGGGTAGCCAGCGTGGAACGGGAATGCGGCACCGCCTTCGGCTCGCTGATGGTGGCGGTGGCAGGGCCGGCGGTGAGTCTGGTGCTGGGTATCAGCCTGCTGGCCGCCAGCCATGCCGCCAGCCATGTCTCGGCCGTTCTGGGGCTGATGGTGGAGCAGCTCGGAACCCTGAACCTGGTGCTGGGGCTGTTCAACCTGCTGCCGGGACTGCCTCTGGACGGCGGCCTGATCGTGAAGGCCCTGGTCTGGCAGATCTCGGGCAGCCAGCGCCGCGGTGTGGAGGTGGCCAATGCCTCCGGCCGTTTTCTGTCCCTCCTCGCCGTGGGTCTCGGCACCGTGCTGCTGCTGCGCGGAGGGGGGATCGGCGGTGCCTGGCTGATCCTGCTGGGCTGGTTCGGTCTCGGCGCCGCCCGCAACCAGAAGCAGATGCTGATCGTTCAGCAGGCCCTCAAGGATCTGAAGGTACGGGATGTGGCCCAGCGACGCTTCCGCGTGCTGGAAGCCGACACCAGCCTCCGCCAGTTGAGCCGGATGCGCCTCGGCAGCGCGGCACCGATCGGCCAAGCGGGCGACGGAGTCCCAGCCGCCGAGGGAGACGGCAGCAGCCTGCCCGACTGGCTGCTGGTCTGTGACCGCGGCCGCTGGCAGGGCGTGATCGATGACGCCCCCCTCCAGGCCCTGCCGGTGCAGTGCTGGGACCGGGAGCGGGTGGGGGACCATCTCCAGCCCCTCTCGAGCCTGCCCGCCATCCCGGAGAGCGCCCCCCTGTGGCAGGCCGCCCTGCAGCTCGATGAGGGCGATCATCAGCGCCTGCTGGTGCTCAGCCCCGCCGGCCTGCCCTCCGGAACCATCGAACGCCCCGAGCTGGGCGATGCGGTGCTGAAGAAGCTGGGGCTGCGGCTCCCTGCCAACCTGATGACGGCCGCCCGGCGCCAGAACGGCTACCCCCTGGGCATGGCCCTCGGTCAGGTGGCCCGGGGCATGGTCAGTTCCGGGGACGTGACGCCCCCGAACGGCCAGGTGGGTCGGTAATGGCTAAGGGTGGGGGCGATCAAGGCCAGTTCCGCGGCGCTCAGAGGCGTCTCCGGGGGCAGAGAGTCCTCGGACCCCTGGCCCGTGGCCCCCTCACCGCCGTTGTCCATGGGCAGCCAGCGAAGCGCGGATCGCCGCAGATGCTCCTCGAGCGCCTCCCCCTCGAGAGGCAGGGGATCGAGCGGGGGAGGGTCGGCTCCGAACACCTCCCGCCAGAGGCTCGGGCAGGGCGCCAGCTGGATCGAGCCGTGCTGGAGGAGATGGCCGCCCCGCCACAGCTGGGCACTGCCCACCCGCTTGGCGCCCCCGTCGTGCACCAGGTCGGCGACCGTGGCGGTGGCGAAGCAACTGCTGCGCTGCGCTCCGGCGGCACGCTGACCAGTGCGCAGGGGCAGGCCCATGGCGGCGAAGGCGTGGACGAGCCACTGCAGGGCCCGGCCGTAGACCTCGGAGCGGCTGCCCCGTGGCCGGGGCCACACCAGGGCGTAGGTGAGGTCGGTTCCGTGCAGCACCGCCCGGCCGCCACTCGGCCTGCGCACCAGATCGATCCGTCCCCGTCGGGCCAGCTCCATCCAGTGGGGCTCCAGCCGCCGCTGGTGCCAGCCCAACGAGAGCGTGGGACGCGCCCAGCGGTAGAGCCGGAACACCGGCACCGAAACCGGCCGGATGGGAGCGGAGGGGCTGACCTGGCCGAGGGGATCCGCCGCCGCCAGGGAGCGGTCGAGCAGCCAGGCATCGATGGCCATCTGCCAGGCACCCCCCAGCCGGCAGGACGGGATCCAGCGCATCGGGGCGGCTGGCTGGACGGGGCGAAGGGCCGGCGCTGTCATGGGGCTCCCTGGGACCATCGATGCCGGCGACCCTGATCCCGAGTCTGCTGCCCCTGCTTCCCCTGGGGCTGCTGGCCGGCCTGCTTTCCGGCCTGCTGGGCATCGGCGGCGGGCTGATCTTCTCCCCCGTGCTGCTGCTGCTCGGGCTGACGCCCCACCAGGCCCTGGCCACCAGCACGCTGGCCATCGTGCCCACCACCCTCGGAGGCACCCTCGCCCACGTCCGCAGCGGACGGCTGAGCTGGCCGGGAGGGATGGCGATCGCCGCCGGGGCCGCCCTCTCGGCCGCCCTGTTCAGCCACATGGGCCAGGCCCTTGCCGGCTGGCATCTGCTCAGCCTCCAGGCTCTGCTCTACGCCCTGCTCACCGGACTGATCACCCCCCGCAGCCAGCTGGACCGCGAGAGCGGAGCGGACGCCGTCAGCCCGCCGGCCATGGCCCTCGTCGGTGCCCTGGCGGGCGTTGCGGCCGGGCTGCTGGGGGTGGGAGGCGGTCTGGTGATGGTGCCGGTGATGGTGCGGATGCTGGGGATGCCGGTTCACGGGGCAGTCCGCTACAGCACCCTGGCGGTGCTCGCCTCCTCCTGCAGCGCCTCGGCGGCCTTTCTGGTGGATGGCCGGGCGAACGCCCTGGTGGGCCTCGTGCTGGGGGGGACCGCCGCCCTGGCGGCCCAGTGGTCAGCGGCCCGCCTGGAGCGGGTGAAAGAGGAGCGGCTGGTGTGGATGCTGCGCGCCATCACCCTGGTGCTGGCGGCCGACAGCGGCCGGCGGGCCGTAGGCCTCTGGCTCGACGGTCAGGGAATCGCGCTCCAGAAGCCTGGATCGAGCTCGTAACCCAGCACCGCGGCCATCTGACCCAGGTTGGCCCGGCATTCGAGGCCGGCGGCGGTGGCCCAGTGGTCGAGCAGAAAGAGGCGGTGAGTGATCCACAGCTCCAGGCTCTCGGGGGCGAAGCGGATCCCCTCGCTGCGGCTGAAGCCGTGGGGAAGGAGCATCGCCACGTGCCGGGTGAGCTGGCCATCGCTGCGCTCCAGTACCAGGGGCAGCCAGGGATGGAGCGCATCGGCCCGCAGGCTCCACAGCCGCAGCTCCGGGATCTCGGAGAGCTCGCGGGGATCGTCCGGGTCCCTCGGCCAGTCGAAGCCGATCGCCAGGCCGGCGGCGTCGGTCAGCAGCGCGGCCGGGGCCATCGCCGCCAGAGGGGCCAGGGGGGAGAGATCGAGACCGCGGACATGGGCGGCGGTGACCGTCAGGGGCTCGCTGCAGGGAGGAGGCGCCATCAAGAGCTGTGACAGGGCAGGGCCGCAGGCTGGACCGTAGCTGCCGATGGCCGAAGAATGGGTCGGTTCATTCACCATCACCGCCAAGGACATGGTCACCCCGATCAACCAGGCCGAAGTGCTGATCGCCCTCGTCGTCGCCGCCCATGCCGGGGTGCTGGCCGTGCGCCTCTGCTTCAGCCTCTACAAAGCCTGAAGCTTCCGCCACTCCTCCCTTGGCAGGGACTGGGGAGGCTGCTACAAGCGGGGCGTTCGCAGCCTTGTCTCAGGTGCGCCAGACCCAGCCCCAGCGATCCCGGCGACAGCCCCCCGTGCCGGGCCGGTCCACGGGCAGCCATGCCGCCTCACCGGCACCCGCACCGGCCTGGACATCCCGCCGGGGAGACACCTCCCTGAGGCCCCTTTCCGCTCCCAGCGCTGGGAACGGCATCGGGTCCGCCGCTCCTGCAGCCACCGGAGCCTCCTCAGCGGCTCCGGTGGCTTCGTCGTTCGGCCTGGACAGCCAGCTCCTTTCCCTGTCCACCGAACGCCGTGAACTGCTCTGCAGCCTCATCGGGCTGAGCGTGAAGATCGGTCTGGTGGCACTGACAGGGGTCAGCCTGCTCAGGCTGGCCGGGGCCTACCAGCAGCGGATGGAGAGCCAGGGAGAGATCTCGGCCGTGCTGGAGCTGGAGAACGCCAAGCTGACCAAGGCCAGGGAACGGTTCGACGCCCTGTTCATGGTGGAGGGGGAACAGCGCCTGATCCGCGAACAGAGCCAGTGGATCGCCCCCAACAGGATGCGGGTGGCCTGGCAGTCGAGCCGTCCGTTTCCAACTGTTGAATCCGCCGCTCCCTCATCCGGAAAACAGGCGACTCTTCCGTAGGTTGGGGCCCCCTTCGCTCCAAGACCCGCGACGCCATGGTGACTCCCACCGGTGACACCGCCCGTTCCCCAGCAGGACCTCAGGGTTCCGCCGCCGGCGTCCCGGGAACGGTCCTGATCACCGGAGCCTCCTCCGGGGTCGGTCTGTTCGCCGCCAAGGCCCTGGTGGATCGCGGCTGGCACGTGGTGATGGCCTGCCGGGACACCGAGAAAGCCCGGCGCGCCCAGGCCGCGCTTGGGATCGCCGATGGATCGGTCACGCACCTGCCGGTGGATCTGGGGGATCTGGACAGCGTCCGGCGCCTTGTCGACGCGTTCCATACCACCGGCCGCCCCCTCGACGCCCTGGTGATCAACGCCGCCGTCTACAAACCGCGCCTGAAGGAGCCCGAGCGCTCACCCCAGGGCTATGAACTCTCGATGGCCACCAACCATCTCGGCCATTTCCTGCTCATCCAGCTGCTGCTCGACGATCTCAAGAAGTCCGGCCATCCCTCGCGGCGCCTGGTGATCCTGGGAACGGTGACCGCCAATTCCAAGGAGCTCGGAGGGAAGATCCCGATCCCCGCCCCCGCCGACCTGGGGGACCTCTCCGGCTTCGCCGCTGGCTTCAAGGCCCCCATTTCCATGGCCAGCGGCAAGAGCTTCAAGCCCGGCAAGGCCTACAAGGACAGCAAGCTCTGCAACATGATCACCACGCAGGAACTGCACCGCCGGCTCCACGACAGCACCGGCATCGTGTTCAGCTCCCTCTATCCGGGATGCGTGGCCGATACTCCCTTGTTCCGGAACACTCCGAAGGCCTTCCAGGTGATCTTCCCCTGGTTCCAGAAGAACATCACCGGCGGCTACGTCAGCCAGGCCCTGGCGGGTGAGCGGGTGGCCCAGGTGGTGGCCGATCCGGACTTCGCCACCTCCGGCGTCCACTGGAGCTGGGGCAACCGTCAGAAGAAGGGAGGCAAGCAGTTCAGCCAGGAGCTTTCCGAGAAGGCCAGCAACCCGGTCACCGCCCAGCGGATGTGGGACTACTCGATGAAGCTGGTGGGGCTGGCCTGAACGAATGGCACGCCTGCTGCGCTGGGGGCTTGGACTGCTGCTGATCGCAGCGCTGCTCGTCGGTGCCATTCTCTTTCTGCCGTTCCGCTCCTGGCTGCCGGGCGGCACCGTGGGCGACGTCCCCAGCGCCCAGGTGGTCAACGGCACCGCCTTCAACCGCCTGTTCCCGAAGCCCGAGCCAGGTGAGCAACTCGTGTTCACCCAGGAGAAGCGGGGGTTCAGCCAGGCAAGGCTGCGGCAGGGGGATCAGATCAAGGCCCTGCTCTCGATCTCCGACATGCTAACGGCACCGGAGGCAAGGGAGAAGTTCCGCGCCGCGCCCGAACGCCTCCAGGGCTGGCCCCTGGTGGAGCAGGGCAGCCAGGCCAGTGCCCTGCTCGTGGCGGACCGGTTCCAGGTGAAGGTGATCGGCCAGGGCGAAGGGCTGGATGCGGGGAGTCGCCACGACCTGCTGGGAGCCTTCGACCTCCGTGGGCTGGCGGCGCTCGAGCCCGCTGCCACTGCCAAGGAGCGGCTGGCGCCTGCGTCGGCACCTGCCCTCGAACCCGTCCTGGCTCCCTCGGCATGAGCGCCACCGTTCTCGAGCGCCTCGAACGCCTGCCCCGCCGCAACCTGACGGTGCTGGCGATCAAGGGCATCAGCACGCTTGTTCCCGGTGGCTGGCACAACCAGACCAGTCCGGAGGCGTTGATCGCCGAGGTGCTCGGCAGCGAGGATGCCGATCTGATCCGCCGCGTGCGCGAGCGCGCCGATGCCCTCAGTCGGGCCCGGCATGAGGGATACGGCCGGGCGCTGAGCCTCTATGACGCCGTGAACCGCTCGCAGAAGGCCACGGGATCCCTGAGGATCCTTGCCAACCTAGGCGGGGCGCTGCCGCTGGTGAAACGCCTCGCCGACCTGACGCCCGCCAGCGAGACGCTGCAGGCCGTGGACCTGAGCCTGAAGGTGGCCGCCGAGATGCTGGCCTTCACCCAGGTGAACGGCCTGCCGGGGGACAGCTTCGGCGACTTCGCCGCCGCCCTGCGGGAGTATGCCGGCGAAGCGCGGGTGCGCATGGCCGCCCTGGTGTGCTTCGACGCCCTGCTGCCACTGGGCGATCAGGCCCTGCAGCAGCTCGATGCTCTGCTGGGCCGGGTGGGCGGCCGCGAGCTGCGCCAGGCCCCGGCCTACGGCGCCCTCGCCGGGATGCTGCCCGGCCGGGGAGACGAGGCCCACCTGGGCTTCCTGCGCCAGGCCGCGGGCACCTGGGGCAGCTGGGCCGGTGGGTTTGTGGGCGAACTGGGTCTCACAGGCCAGAAGGCCGTGCAGGCGCTCGAATCCGCCCTGGGCCCCTGGCAGGGGAGCTTCCAGCAGCTCGCCACCTTCCTCGATGCCTTCACCGACACTTACCAGCACACCGGTGTGCAGGCGGTGGCCCGGCGGCTGGTGGAGCGGGCGGCCGCCGAGATCTGAGGCGGGCGGTGCGGCTGTCAACAACTGGGAGACGTGGACCGGAAATGGGCTCTCTGGAGGTCAGCAGAACGATGGGCAGAACGGTCGTGTCGCGACCCCAGAGACCTATCCAGAGTCCACGGCACTGTTGGAGATGCGATCCCACAGGCATCATGACTCATCGTGAGAAAGTCAGTCGGAGCTTCACGAAGCCTGCCAGTTCATGTTCTTCCGCGCTGGAGTCTGTCAGCTCAAGGTCATTCTTGACCCAGTGAGAGCAGACCCTGGGGAGAGCATGGCCGATTAGAACGTCGCCTCATATTCAACCAGCAACATTATCTCGCGCAGGTTTTTTAGATGAATGCCAGGATTCAACCCGGAGTCGATCTCCAGTTTGAACATCTGATCGGTATCGAGCCCGATGAATTGATTGAGCGGCAGTGGCACGCCGCCATTACCGTCCGAGAGAACGCCGCCGTTGGAGAGTGCGATGCCTTTCTCAAACGAGATCGCAATGATTTGCGCGGGCGCAGTCGAACTGAACGTGGCGTTGAATGTGGGATCATCGGCGCCCACGGCGATGATCACGAAGTTCAGAGTTGTACGCGCCGTCTCGTTCTTGTTCTTTGCAGCTTTCGCGAGATCGAAGACGAGGCTGACCTTGCCGCCATGGGCGCGGAAGTTTGCGATCGCACCGGGATTGTTGGCGTTGGCAGAAACGAGCAACGAGCGATTCGCGGACACTGGCAATGCGGCCATGTGTTCTTTCTCAAGATACGCGGAATAACTTGCGCGCATGTCAAAGGTGATGAGAACATCGGCGAGTGTGTCGAAGCCATTCGCATTTCCGATCCTTGAAAGGGTCAGCTCCCACACCGTCTCTATGCCACTGCCCTCAAACGGAAGAAGGGTTTCATCAGGTAGATCAAAGATCCACATGTCTTCTCTCATGCGAAACTCCGAAAGCGGCAGTGCATCGGGATAACGCACCAACGTGTGTACGGATCCAACCTTGTCTCGACTGACGAGCGAGATGCCCTGGTTCGAAATCAGGCCGCGATGCGGCTGGATTGCCGAGGTGTAACTGGCGGCGATGGTAACGTTGCGGACACGGTAGCCATAGACTCCGGGATAGACGAGGCGCAGCGGTGTTTCGCTGGTTGCAAATGTGCAAGCGCCGGATTTCTTGAGCTGGCCGAAAGCGACCGGAAAATCGCGAACAAGACTGATAGTCTGCTTCACTGGGATCGTCTGCGTGAGCCCCTGGATGCGCGCGGCTTCAAGTTCCGCAAGATGAAGCTGGAGCAAATCCGCACCAGACACACCAAGGCGGGCACGCGGAAAATAATCAAACGCGATGATGGTGTGGTCGCGGTCCTGTTCGAAGGCGAGAGCACGTTCGGCTAGCCAGCCGGTGCGGCCAGCGAGATCAAGGTATCGGCGCATCAAGCGACTTGAAAAGTCAGCCATCGACACGAGGAAGGAGCGATTCAAATATCTCTGCGCGTAAAATACAAGCAGATCGGAGCCAAGTTTCGCGTCGGCTTGCGCGATTGCCTGGGAAAGCTGCGCGATTGTCACATCGCGTCTCTTCAGATCAACGAGAGCCTTCGCGGCAGGCAGCGCGACACTCTGCAACTGCGCCAATTCGCTGCCACGCTTGGCAATACCGTCTGCCAAAGACTGCATTGAGCTGACGCCTGCATACAAGAAGGCACCGAACGGCCCAGCCACTCCAGCCGCTCCGCTGAGCGCGGAGGCACCGGCTCCGAGCATGTTGCTTGCGGTGCCCACCTTGAACCCCAGACTCAGGACATCGCTGGTGGAAAGTTGCGTCGCGCTGGCTGGCGCGGGATCGGATTCACCATTGAACGCCAGCTCGCCGAGATTCGTCACCGAATCCTTCATGCCTGCGGCAAAATCCTTGAACTGTTCAAAGAATTCATCCTTTTTCGCTATCTCTGCCTTCTTTGCTGCGATCTGTGAGTTGATCGCATCGACCTGCTTCTGCGCTTCGCCGACATTGAACTCAGCGATCTGTTGCTGCTCCTGCGCGATGGAGATTGCGGCGTTCGCCTTGGCGACCATGGTGCGTGCCTGCATCTCGTTCACGGTCAGCGTGTCGAGCTGCTGCATGTAGTTCAGGAAATCGCTCTGGGCCCCGCGCGCTCCGGCAGCAAAGCGATCTGCCGCTTCCTTCAACACGCGATAGCGCACGGGCGGCACCACCGCGGGCGAGGCTCCGTAGTAATTCAAGCCAGCGTTGATCTGCGTAAAACCGAGCCGAGCGCGATTCACCTGGCCGACGATTGCCGGATTCCGTTCTCTCCTAAACCATGGCTGCGGAAAGGGAAGTGGATGCTGGTCACGCTGTGGCCATAGAGGCGTGATCTCGGGATCTTCGCCATGGAGAAAGAGAACGCCCTTGTAGAGTTCTCTGGCCCGCATGATGCTGTCGGGCTGATTCGTACGATAGAGCGCGTCCGCCCACTCCAGCATGGCGTTACCCAGCTTCAGCCTGAAATAGCCGATCTCTGCGCGGTTGCTCGGTGCAGCCGTAGGAGGCAACGGATTCGCAATAACCGACCTGTTCGAATTCGTTGCATAGGGCAACGGTCCATCGGTGAAATGCTGAATGACACCACCGACAGTCGTGATGGGAAACACGGGTGCTTTTGGACCGGCAGCAAAAACATTGAAGCGGGCAGGACCGAGCAATTGCCGGACGGCATCCGCGTAGTTACCGATCGCAAGTCGCACTTCGGAGATACACGAAGGCAGGTAACGATATTGCAAGTAGTCCAGAAGGTAGCGGAGTTCTCGTCTATGGCCGGGCCAGTTGAATGGGGCTTCGGGTTTCCCCCACCATTCGTCTGAAATCTCCGTGTTGCTGGCCAGCAGATCGCTGATTACGCCTTGAATGCTGGAATCATAATGCTGCCCGAAGAACTGCCAGTAGGAGTGCTCGAATTCATCAAGTTTTTCGATCGTACTGACGTCAGCATTTTTCTGAGCCTTCGCAAACTTACTCGGGTCATATTGCCACGCCGCATCCGAACTTCCAGCGAACGCGCGCAGCTTCGTTACCCAATCAAGCGCCATGCTGTATTTCTGATCGGCGAAGGCATAGTTGAGCGATGCGGCGCTGTTGTTCGCATCACTGATCAGCTCCCACAATTCGACGTGATTTCGAAGCCACTGCCACTTGGCCGCTTTGTGATCATATGATCCTGAACTGGCATCGAACTTCGCCTTCGCTGTTTTTCCGAGATCGAGAAATGCCGAGAGTGAAATCGAGTTCGTCCACACGATATCGTGGGTTTTTTGGATGCGCTCGATCAGTGTCCAATGGTAGGTCGCGCGGGGATCGAAGAAATTCTCCGGATAGAACGGCTCCTCCCGCGCGAGCCATTCCTCGAATTCGAGGAAAAACGGCCCGGCCGCTTCGTCGGGAAATCTGACGATGAGCAATTCCGGATTGCCCGCTATGCGATCCGGGGTGGCCGGGAACGGATCATCAACGCTCTGGAAACTGTCCGTGAAAAATCGCTGCAGGGTATCGATATTCTGCTGCACAGGATTGCTCGTCTCGATATCCGAACGCTGCAGGTTCAGCCGGTAGCGATTCTCAAGTTCATGAAGAGACTCTCCACTAAGCGTGATCAGCGAATCGAGGTAATCTCGGTCGCTCATTTCGCCTTGAGCCGGGATCGCTGCCGGTGCGAGACCGAAGCCGTAGGCGCTGCCAGCAGACGCAGTCAGGATTCTTGACAGAATGGGAATCAGCAGCCGATTCGCAGGCTGTGTGGTCGTGTCGTGCGTTTCAAAGTCCTGGTGAAAGCGATTTTTCAGCCGCGCATAAAACACCGAGGGTGGTGCGACCGTGACATCGCCGCCGCCGAGTTGATGCACGATGCGCTGATTTTCCAGCCAACGGTCGCGGAGATAGTCCCGGTAACCGGTGAGCGGCGTTTTGAGCCAAGGGAACAACTTGTCGAGTTCGTCTCGAATGCGGATGCCGGCATCGATCAGCCGATTCACCCCGCCAAGCACGTTGCCGTGACCCAGCGACGTCGTATCGATGTAGGAATCAGCGTCATGGAGATCCATCGCTGCAGTTGCCCGCCGCTCCGATTCGACGAGCGCGTCGAGCAAGTCGCGCGCAGGATTTCGCCGTATCTCCTCGCGAAGGCTCTCCAATTCCGCCTGTGTCTCGAACCGGTGAAACCGGACCTTCACCCCCGCCTTCTCAAAGACGCCTTGCGGATCCAGAAACGCCTGCTCCAGATTCCCCAGCAGAGCGATTCGCCGCACCACCGTCCAGTCGCGGAACAGCCCAAGCGGCGCAAGCGCCGTGAGTTCGTACGCGACTTGATCCAGCCGCACCGTTTGAGAATCGAACATGCGCTTCCCTGCACTGGCCCAGGCATCGTGCGGTAACGCCTGTCGCGACTCCGTGATCTGCAATTGAATCGAATAGTCCTCACGCCATGACATGGGTTTCGTCTCGCGAAACACAGTCCCGTCGCAGTCCATGAGCGTGAGTTGGAATTTGAACTCGTCACAACTTCTCAACGCACAAAGCCATCTTGAAATACGCTCATCACTCGGTCTGGTTTCAATCACGAAGCTTCCATCACTGACGCTTTCCGCGCGTCCCAGCTCAAGCCGGTGGGAACGAGAAGACGAAGCCGCGGACGCCGGCGAACCTTGTTCACACATGCTGGCGATCACTCGAACTCCTGCGATCGGATAATCCGCTCCCTTGAGCGACACAGTGCCGCGAATACTCAGTGCTGACATTGGAATCCCACCCAGTGGTTGGTGAGAACTATCTCCCCCGGAGCATGCGGCGAGTCAAGAGGTGCCACAAGCATGAGCAGGATTCGATAATCTCGATCGTCACTTATAACTGTAAGCACAAGGATTATGCTCTCTTGAATTCGCAATGGTACTCAACACATGCATGTCGGCTGCCTTCGGACTCCATCGCACAGAGTCATGCTGGTGTTGGTCTGCAGCGCGCAGCCAGGAAGTTCTGGCTACCATTCCACGATGCAGCCAGACCGGCGGCACCACACGTTCTTGTGGTCCGTAGGCTTCCTCACTTCATCGTCTTCCTTGCGCCATGCCGCAAGGTTGTGCATGCCTGCATCCGAACGAGCCGCAGCTGGCAGGGGAGGATGACCAGGGCCATCTGGCTCCTGCAGGGGTCATCGCTCCAGAGGAACTCCGTTCACCCTGCATCTCTTCAGCAACCCCTGGACGAAGACCATCTCGGCCGGAGAACAATACGTTCAGCCTCGACGTTGGACCGGAGGATGGGTGGCTAGGCATGGGTGCCTGCGACCTGGCCTGGTCGGGTCGCCCCCTCCACCCACAGCGGCCGCAGAACTCATGGGGCACTCGCCAACCTGCTGAAACAGAACACCCAGAACCGCGTCACCCCTACCCCACCTTGGCAGGGAGACTCTCCGGACGGGTGATCCGCGCCCGACGCGTGCATCTCGCATCACCCGGGCAGTGCTGGCTTCGGATGACCGGTGGGTTCGGTACCAAGTGCGCCGATCCGGATCGGCTTGGCGCGTTGAAGCTCAGTCGAAACCGAGCAGGTCGAAGATGTCGCGGTCCTTCATCGACTCGGCTTCCAGGGGTTCCACGTCTTCCAGCATCTTTCTGGCCAGGTTCAGGTATTCCTGCTGCACGGCCTCTACCTCGGGAGTGGGCTCCATCTCGAAGATGGTGCACTTCTTGAGACGCGAGCGGCGGATGGCATCAACGGCCTTGAAGTGGGCCATGGTGCGCAGTCCGGTGCGCTCGTTGAACTTGTCGATCTGGTCGGTGTCCTCGGAGCGGTTGGCGATCACGCCACCGAGTCGCACCTTGTAGTTCTTGGCCTTGGCATTGATGGCCTGCATGATCCGGTTCATGGCGAAGATCGAATCGAAATCGTTCGCTGTCACGATCAGGCAATAGTGGGCATGCTGCAGGGGAGCGGCAAAGCCGCCGCAGACCACGTCTCCGAGCACGTCGAAGATCACCACATCGGTGTCCTCCAGGAGGTGATGCTCCTTGAGCAGCTTCACCGTCTGGCCGGTGACGTAGCCGCCGCAACCGGTGCCGGCGGGCGGGCCGCCGGACTCCACGCACATCACCCCATTGAAGCCCTCGAAGACGAAATCCTCGGGGCGCAGTTCCTCGGTGTGGAAATCAACGGTCTCGAGGATGTCGATCACCGTGGGCACCATCTTCTTGGTGAGGGTGAAGGTGGAATCGTGCTTGGGATCACAACCGATCTGCAGCACCCGCTTGCCCAGCTTCGAGAAGGCGGCCGAAAGGTTCGAGGAGGTGGTGGACTTGCCGATCCCACCCTTGCCATAGACCGCGATCACCAGAGCGCCCTCCTCGATCCGCATCGAGGCGTCCTGGTGCACCTGCACGCTGCCCTCTCCGTCCTCCCGGCGGCTGCCGCTGGTGGTGGGGGGCTGAAGGGTGGTGGTCATGGGCGAACTCGGACCTGGCCAAAGGCACTGAACCCATCCAAGGACGGCGGTGGTTCGTCTGCCGGGCGATCTCGCAAAGCGAAACATGGGGGTTTCGCAATGCAGCCCGAGAGAGGGCAAGTCGGGCCCATGGCCACGCTGCTGAGGACATCCCATGGGCGAGAACATCCCGGTGGGGAAGGCCATGGGGCAGTTCTGCTCGTGGAGCCTGATGTCCACCGATGGGGAGAGCGCAAACCGCTTCTGCCGGGAGCCCTTCGGCAGGACCCTCGGCAGCATGACGTTCCCGGCCGACGGCACCGCCACGATCCACCTTGCCGGAAGGTGGAGGCCCTTTGCGGCACGCGAGGATCCCTCGGCGAGGCCTCAACCCCATGGCGACCACCCTTGCCGGTCCGACCGCGCCGGCCGCGCTGCAGAGGGTCCAGTGGATCCTCGATCCGGTGGGCTACATGGGGACCCATTCGCGACGGTTCGGGGGAATCTTTCCGGTCCGTTTCCTGCCCAACGACCAGGGCAGCACCTATCTGGTGAGTGACCCCAAGGCGCTGCAGGCGATCCTCAGCAACGATGCCGGCAGGGTCTTCAGCGCGCCGGGTGAACTCAATGCCATCCTCGCCCCGCTGCTGGGGCGCCGGGGCACGATCCTGCTCAGCGGGGAAGAGCACCGCCAGCGCCGGCAGTTGCTGATGCCCCGCTTCCATGGCGAGGTCCTGGAGGCCTACGGGCGCGCCATCGCGACCATCTCGCGGGAGCAGATCGCCGACTGGGGGGTGGGCGAAGTGCGCGAGATGCGGCCGCTGATGCAGCGCATCACGATGCGCATCATCCTGCAGGTGGTCTTCGGCCTCGACCAGGGAGAGCGCGCCCTGCACCTGGACCGGCTGCTCAGCCGGCGCCTGGAGCTGAGTGCCACCCCCCTCACCTCGGCGGTGCTCTTCCTGCCCTGGCTTGTGGGGGACTACGGCCCCTGGAGTCCCGGAACTCGCCTTCGACGCCTGGGCGAGCGGATCGATGCCCTGCTGTTCGCCGAGATCCAGGAGCGGCGTGCGCGGGGCGGCGAGGCCAGAACCGATGTGCTCTCGCTGCTGCTGCATGCCACGGATGCACAGGGCCAGGGGCTGAGCGACCTGGAGCTGCGTGATGAGCTGATGACGCTGCTGGTGGCCGGTCACGAAACCACGGCCACGGCCCTCACCGCCGCGCTCCACTGGCTGCATCGCACTCCGGGGGTGCTGGAGAGGCTCAGGGAGGAGCTGGCGGACCTTCCCAGTCCCCCCGAGCCGGCCGAGCTGCTGCGTCTGCCCTATCTCGGGGCGGTCTGCCAGGAATCCCTGCGCCTCCACCCGGTGGCGATGGTCACCTTCCCGCGCCGGGTGGAGGCGCCGGTGGAGTGCGGCGGCCAGCGCCTGGTTCCGGGAGATCTGGTGCTGGGCTGCATCTACCTTCTGCACCGCCGGGAGGAGCTCTATCCCGAGCCCGAGAGCTTCCGTCCGGAGAGGTTCCTCGAGCGGCCGTTCTCCCCCTACGAGTACATGCCCTTCGGCGGAGGGGTGCGCCGCTGCATCGGCAGCGCCCTGGCCCAGCAGGAACTGAGGATCGTGCTGGGGACCCTGCTGCGCCATCGGCGGCTGGAGCCAGTGGATCCACGACCTGTGGCCCAGGCCCGCCGGGGCGTCACCCTCGGCCTGTCACGGCCGGTGCGGCTGCGGCGCGCGTGAGGCCCGGAGTGGAGCGTCGGCTGGTGGTGAGCCGGCCTCAGCGGCTGAAGTGAGCCTTGGCGTCGTAGAGGGTTTCGGCGCTGATCTCGGCCAGGCCGCGCTCGCGGGCGAAGGCCTCGGTGTTGCGACGCACCTTGCCCCGCACGAAGAACGGGATCTTGTGCAGCTCGGCTTCGCCGTCGGCGGTCCAGAGAGGCTCGCCGGCCACTGCCGCGGGCGCCTCCACCAGGGCCACGGCAGCTGCACCCTGGCTGGCGGCTCCCTCGTGCACCGCATCGGCGGTGGGGCTCACCGAGGGCGCACCGTCGCCCAGATGGCTGCGGTGGCCGTCCACGAACTCGAAGTCGTGGCGGAACATGCCGATCAGGTGCTCCTCCAGACCCATCATCAGCGGGTGCACCCAGGTGTCGAAAAGCACGTTGGCCCCCTCCCAGCCCATCTGCGGCGAATACCGGGCAGGCACGTCCTGCACGTGCAGGGGCGCGCTGATCACGGCGCAGGGGATGCCGAGGCGCTTGGCGCTGTGGCGTTCCATCTGGGTGCCGAGCACCAGCTCGGGGGCCGCCTCGGCCATCGCCTTCTCCACCGCCAGGTAGTCGTCGCTGATCAGGGCCTCCAGCCCCAGCTCCTTCGCCGCGGCGCGCACCTCCCGGGCCTGCTCACGGCTGTAGCTGCCCAGCCCCACCACCTCGAAACCCAGCTCCCGCGAGGCCACCCGGGCGGCCGCCACGGCATGGGTGGCGTCGCCGAAGATGAACACCCGCTTGCCGGTGAGGTAGGTGGAATCCACCGACTTCGAATACCAGGGAAGACGCGAGCGCCGCTCCGCCTCGCTGGTGCCGTCGGCTCCAGCCTCGAGTTCCACCGGCAGCTCCAGGCCCAGCAGAGCGTGCAGTTCACGCAGGAACTCCGCCGTGGCACCGATGCCGATCGGTACCGTGCGCACCACGGGCTGGCCGAAGCTGCGCTCCAGCCAGCCGCAGACCGTGCCCGCCACCTCCGGATAGAGGCAGACGTTGGCGTCGGCCGTGGGGATCCGCCGCAGATCCGCCGGCCGTGCCCCAAGGGGCGCCACCACCGCCACGTCGATGCCGTGCTCCGCCAGCAGCCGGGTGATCTCGCGTACGTCGTCGCGGCAGCGGAAGCCCAGCAGGCTCGGACCCAGCAGGTTCACCCGAGGCCGCCGGCCCTCGACCCGCCAGCGGTCCAGCGAGGGTTTGGGGCTGCCGGGGGGCGGCACCTGCTCCTTCAGCAGGCCCCGCACCAGCTGATAGAAGGTCTCGGCCGCGCCCCAGTTCTCCTTCTTCGAATAGGCGGGCAGCTCCAGATTCACCATCGGCACCCCCAGATCCATGCCGGCGGCCAGGGCGCCGGGCTGGTCCTGGATCAGCTCGGCGGTGCAGCTCTCGCCCACCAGCAGGGCCTCGGGCCGGAAGCGGTCCACCGCGTCGCGGAGGGTGCGGATCACCAGATCGGCGGTGTCACCGCCCAGATCCCGGGCCTGGAAGGTGGTGTAGGTGACGGGGGGACGCCGGTCGCGCCGCTCGATCATCGTGAACAGCAGATCGGCGTAGGTGTCGCCCTGGGGCGCGTGCAGCACGTAGTGCACCCCCTCCATCGAGGTGGCGATGCGCATGGCGCCCACGTGGGGGGGGCCTTCGTAGGTCCAGAGGGTCAGTTCCATCGGGTTCTCAGGAGAGCTGCAGCAGGGCCCGGCGCCGCAGCGGGCGGGCGAAGAGTTCGGCCAGATCCCCGGCCTGGTCGCAGCCGTGGATGGGGCTGAACACCAGTTCGATCGACCATTTGGTGGCGATGCCCTCGGCCTCCAGGGGGTTGGCCAGCCCCAGCCCGCAGAGCACCAGGTCGGGACGGGCGGCGCGGACCCGGTCCAGCTGCCGCTCCACGTCCTGCCCCTCGCTGAGCTGGGTGCCGGCGGGAAGCAGGGCCAGATCGGCGGCCATCAGCTGACGGTCGAGGTAGGGAACACCCACCTCCACCAGCTCCATGCCGCATTCGCGGGCCAGGAAGCGGGCCAGCGGAATCTCCAGCTGGGAATCGGGCAGCAGGAACAGCCGCTTGCCGGCCAGCACCTGCCGGTGGGACTCCAGAGCCAGCCGGCCGCGCTCCACCAGGGGATCGAGCACCTCGGAGACCCGCTCCGGGGAGACTCCGAAGGCGGCGGCAGCGGCGGCCATCCAGTCACGGCTGCCCTCCACGCCGAAGGGATAGGGGGCGCTCAGCAGGGTGGCGCCGCGGTGCTGCAGGGCCCGGGCCGTGGCGCTCAGGAAGGGCTGGGCCAGCAGGACCCGCGTGCCTCTGCCGATCGGCGGCAGCTCGGTGGAGCGGCGCGGCGGCAGGCTGCGCACCGTGGGGATGCCCAGCCGCTCGAAGATCAGCCGGACGCGATCCTCCACCGCATCGGCCAGGGTGCCCACGATCAGCAGCTGCTCCTCGTCGGAGGCGGGCATCAGCGGCAGCAGGGCCAGCAGGGCATTGTCCTCTCCCTGGGTGAAGGTGGTCTCGATGCCGCTGCCGGAGTAGTTCAGCACACGCACCCGGCCGTGCAGCTGAGTGGAAAGCCGCTCGGCCGCCTTCGCCAGATCGAGCTTGATCACCTCGCTGGGGCAGGAGCCCACCAGGAAGAGGGTGCGGATCTCGGGCCGGCGTTCCAGCAGATCCTTCACCAGACGGTCGAGCTCTTCGTTGGCATCGGCCAGGCCCGCCAGATCCTTCTCCCCCAGGATCGCGGTGCCGAAGCGGGGTTCGGCGAAGATCATCACCCCGGCCGCGCTCTGGATCAGGTGGGCGCAGGTGCGGGAGCCCACCACCAGGAAGAAGGCATCCGGCATGCGGCGGTGCAGCCAAACGATGGAGGTGAGGCCGCAGAAGACCTCGCGCTGGCCGGACTCCCGGAGAAGCTCCGGAAGTCCATCGGCAGGAGACGACGGGAGCGGCGGAGCGGACACACCCATGAACGGGGAACTCCGGTGACGAGGACCCACATGGGTTAGCGGCTGGCAGGGTCCCCGCGCCCGCAAGCGTTACATCTTTTCGGGATCCGGGTCTTTGAGGATCCAGGTTCCGGGATCAGCGCGCGCCGGCGTTGCGGCAGGCCCCCGCGCCATCCCGTCAGAGACGGCGGCGGAAGCCCTCGCTGAAGCCGTAGTTCCTCTCGACGCGATCCTCGTCGCTGCTGCGGCTCAGCTTCCAGACGTTGCGGCCCAGGCGCCGGGCCATGAGGCCACCCCGCTCCACCACCGCAGCGCCCGGCCGGGCCCCCATCAGCTGAGACACTTCGGCGGTGCTGAGGGGGGCACCGGTGCGGATCGCCAGATCGGTGATCTCCAGCCGCTGGCGCAGGCCGACCAGATCCACCGGGCACTCCGTCTCGTTGCCGTCCTGCCAGTCGCCGAAGCCCGCACTGCCCATGCGCCGCATCAGGCCGAGGCCGATGAAGGCCAGAGCCTGCTCGGGCCGGACCCCCTGATCGACCGCCCGGGCGATCCATTCGGAGAAGATGTCCTGGTCCAGGGCGCTCCGCAGCGGCTGTGTCTCGCTGGCGTCCGCCGGCGCCGGAGAGGAGACAGGGGCGGAGGATGGGGTTGCGGTGCGCCGGGAGGCCATGAACGCGCCTGCGAAGGTTCCACCGGAAGGTATCGGTTACCTTCCGTGTCGCAAGGGCCTGCCTCCGGGGGCGGATGCATCACCTTAGGTGAACAACCCGCCCCCGGCTCCTTCCTGCGGCGACCCCGCAGGGTCCCGATGGAACGTTCCTTGCACGGTCCCGGTGAACGTCCGTCACCCCACCTCCCGGTCAGCGGAGACCGGGAGCGGGATACCCCTGTGCAGATCGCCCCGGATGTCTGGTGGGTGGGAGCGCGTCTCGACCAACCCCCTCTCCACCACCACGCCTACTACATCCGCAACGGCGCGGACGGGGTGCTGATCGATCCGGGATCACCGCTCACCATCGACGCCACCCTGGCCAGGCTCAGGCGGCTCACCGATCTCGAGGCGATCCGCTGGATCGTCTTCCACAACTGCGATCCCGAAAGCAGCGCCTGCCTGCCCAGGCTTTCGGAGCTGCTTCCCCGGAGCGACGCCCGGGTGGTCACCGAATGGCGCGCCCATGCCGGACTGCGCCACTACGGCCACCGTTTCGCACCCTATCTGGTGGAGGAGCACGGCTGGTGCCTGCCCCTGGAGGGCGATCGGCGTCTGGAGTTCCAGCTGACCCCGTACCTGCACCTCCCGGGGTCCATGGTGTCCTTCGACAGCCTCAGCCGCACCCTCTTCTCCTCGGGCCTCTTCGGCGGCTTCGAGCCCGGCGGCGATGCGCTCGAGTCGGAGGACGCCACGTACATCCTCGAGAACGCCCGGCCGTTCCATCAGCACTACATGCCCAGCCGCGAGCTGCTCAGCGCCAGCCTGGGCCGCATCCGCTCCCGCTGGCCCCGGATCGAGCGGATCGCCCCCCGGCAGGGCCATGTGGTGGCGCCCTCGATCGTCGATGCGCTCTTCCGGGGGCTCGCCGACATCGAATGCGGCGTGCTGTCGCTCGCCGATGCCGACGTGGATCTGCAGCGCCTGCTGCGCATCGCCGAGGCGCGCCAGCGACTCACCGACGCCCTGATGCATCTGAGCAGCCCGCTGGGCATGGTGCGGGCCATGGGGACGATCCTCGAGTCCGCCGGCGACGTCCTCGACTGCGAACTGGCGGTGGATCTCCCCGGCGACGGCTGGACCACCTGGTCCGCCGGCGACGGTCACCCCGAGCAACGGCTGCCGAATCCCGACTGGCACCACATCTGCCTGCTGGGCGAACCGGACATGGTGCTGGCCCTGAAGGTGGCGGATGGCTCGGCGCGACCGCTGGATCCCGATCTGGAGCGCATGCTGCGGGACTTCGCCGAATCCATGCGGCCCTGGGTGGACCACCTGCTGGACGACCATCGCCATGCCAAGGAACTGGCCGCTCTCAACACCGCCGCCTTCTCCGATCCGCTCACGGGGCTGGCCAACCGCCGGGCCCTCGAGGAGCTGCCCCTGCCATCCGCTTACTCGCTGATCGCACTGGATCTGGACCATTTCAAGGAGGTCAACGACAGCTGCGGTCACGACGCCGGCGACCGGGTGCTGAAGCAGCTCGCCCAGGTCCTTGTCAGGTCGGTCCGGGAGCATGACCGCACCTACCGCCTCGGCGGGGAGGAGTTCCTGGTGCTGCTGCCGGAGGCCGACCACGCCACGTCGCTGCGGGTGGCCGAGAGAATCCGGCGCTCGGTGCGGACACTCGATCTCGCCGGCGACGCTCCGAGGGGACGGGTGACGGTCAGTCTGGGGGTGAGCACGCGGATGGCGGGCCAGACCGGGGAGTTCGCCGACCTGATGGAACAGGCCGATCGGGCCCTCTACGCGGCCAAGCGGTCGGGCCGCGACCGGGTCTGCGCCGCCGACCCCTGCGTGCTCAACGGCGGCCAGGGCGAGCGGGCCGGGGCGCGCCAGCCCTCCTGGTAGTACCCTCCGGTTCTGCCACGCCCGAGGCGTCGGCGGCTGGGGTGCCCGGGGATCCAAGGAACCCCGTGATCCAAGGAAGCGTCCGACCCCTATCGTCCGAACCCGGAGGTGGCGCGCGGCGCCGAGATGGATCCCGACCGTTCTCCCCCTCTCACGCCTGACGACCGCGCCATCAGCCGCCGTCGCGCCGCCCTGGGCGCCACGGGCCCCCGGATCACCGGCACGGATGTGAGCGGGGCGAGCTCCGGTGCCAGCTGCGTCATCACCACCGACAGCGAGGGACGCCGGCTGGCCCGCCAGTCCAGCCACGTGCAGTCGATCGAACTGCGCACCTACGTGTTCCTGGATTCGCTGCAGCCCCAGCTGGCTGCCTACATGGGCACGGTGAGCCAGGGGTTCCTTCCCATCCCCGGCGATGCCTGCCTGTGGCTGGAGGTGTCCCCGGGGATGGCGGTCCACCGGGTCACCGACATCGCCCTCAAGGCCAGCACGGTGCGGCTCGGCCAGATGGTGGTGGAGAGGGCCTTCGGATCCCTGGCCCTCTACCACCGCGACCAGAGCAACGTGCTCCACTCCGGCGACGTGGTGCTGGAGGCGATCGGCAGCCGGGTGGGGCTCCGCAGCCGCTGCGAGGTCACCTGGACGGAGATCATCCGGGCGATCACTCCGGACCATGCCGTGCTGATCAACCGTCTGAACCGCCGCGGTTCGATGATCCAGGCCGGCATGAGCATGTTCATCCTCGAGACCGAGCCGGCGGGGTACGTGCTGATCGCCGCCAACGAAGCGGAGAAGGGCTCGAACATCACCGTGGTGGACGTCAAGGCCGTCGGAGCGTTCGGCCGTCTCACCCTGGCCGGCCGCGAAGGGGATGTGGAGGAGGCCGCCGCCGCCGCCATGCGGGCCGTGGCTCAGATCAACGCCGAGTCGGGCGCCTGATCGCCGCTGGCGGCGCCCGTCCCTCCTGGGCCGAGACAGGGCCCGCGCACCCGCCCCCCACACTCACTCCAGGCCCAGCAGCCGTCTCAGCCCCGGAGCCATGGCCCGGGCGGCCTTGCCGCGGCTGCCCAGCCGGCTGCGCAGGTGCTCGCCCATCGCCGCATAGCTGCAGCCCGCTTCGCGCACATGGAAGATGGGGTCGTAGCCGCCGCCGTGACCGGAGGGCTCCCGCAGGATCAGGCCGCGGCAGATCCCCTGCGACTCCAGCACCACCGTGCCGGAGGGATCGGCCAGCGCCATGGCGCTCACGAAGGTGCCGCCGCGGTAGAGCGAATCACCCAGTTCCTGCAGCAGCCGATGGATGCGCTCATGGTCGGTGGGGGCATACCGGGCCGAATGGAGACCGGGACGGCCATCGAGGGCATCCACCTCGAGGCCGGAATCGTCGGCAAGTGACCAGCAGCCGGTGATGGAGGCCACCGTGGAGGCCTTGAGGCGGGCATTCTCGGCGTAGGTGCTGCCGGTCTCCTCGATCTCCAGGCCCTTCGGCATCGACCGAACCTCCAGTCCGGCCGCCTCGAGCATGCCCGTGATCTCGGCCACCTTGTGGGCATTGCCGCTGGCGATGACCAGCACCGGGGGGCTGGGCCGGTGAGGGGAGAGGGACACGCCTGGCCCGCAGGGGGCCCCATTGTGGTGCAGCGAGGAGTGCAGGAGCGCTGTGAGGCGTGGGGGGTGGGGCAGGACGGGTTGAACATTCCACCCCAGGCAGAGCCAGGGTTCCTGCCCCGAGCGGAGATTAAGGAATTCAGGGCGATTCCGGCTGAGCGGCCGTTCAACGATGCGCGACCGGTGACGGTCGACAGCCGCATTCGCCCTTAGGTTGCCTTCACCCCAGTGGGCCCCGGAGGGCGATGCAGTCGAGCCTGGTCCTTCAGAACCTGCTCTCCGCGCCGGTTCTGTTCTTCTTCCTGGGCATCCTCGGCGTGCTCGTGGGATCCGACCTGGAGATCCCCGCCCCGCTGCCCAAGCTCTTTTCCCTCTACCTGCTGCTGGCGATCGGCTTCAAGGGGGGCATGGAACTGGCCCACAGCGGGCTCGGCTCCCAGGTGCTGCTCACGATCGGTGCCGCCGTGGCCATGTCGCTGCTGGTGCCGCTCACCAGCTTCCTGGTGCTGCGCCTGCGGCTCGACGGCGCCAACGCCGCCGCCATCGCCGCCTCCTACGGATCGATCAGCGCCGTCACCTTCATCACCGCCGAAAGCTTCCTGAACGTGCTCGAGGTGGGCTTCGACGGCTTCATGGTGGCCGCCCTCGCCCTGATGGAATCCCCGGCCATCGTGGTGGGGGTGGTGCTGGCCAAGCTCTCCGCAGTGCCGGAGGAATCGGAGAGCGGCGGGGAGCAGGACGGCAACGGTGGCCTGCGCTGGCGCGAAGTGCTGCAGGAAGCCTTCCTCAACGGCTCCGTCTACCTGCTGGTCGGCAGTCTGGTGATCGGCTGGGTGGTCGCCACCTTCAGTCCGGCGGGCCTGGAGAAGATGGATCCCTTCACCGAGAAGCTGTTTTACGGGGCTCTCTGCTTCTTCCTGCTCGACATGGGCATCGTCGCGGCCCAGCGGCTTCGGGATCTGCAGAAGGCCGGGGCCTTCCTGATCGGCTTCTCCCTGCTGGCGCCGCCTCTGCACGCCCTGGCCGGCCTGCTGGTGAGCGTCCTTCTGGGCCTCTCCCAGGGCAACACCCTCCTGTTCATGGTGCTGTGCGCCAGCGCCTCCTACATCGCGGTGCCGGCGGCGATGCGGATGACGGTCCCCCAGGCCAACCCCAGCCTTTACATCTCCACCGCCCTGGGACTCACCTTCCCCTTCAATGTGGTGATCGGGATCCCGCTCTACATGGTGCTGACCCGGCAGTTCATCCCCGTCGGCTGAGCCGACGCCTTTCCCACCCCGCCGCACCCCTTCGCCGCCACCCCCATGAAGCGGATCGATCTCATCCTCAGCGAGCGGGAAGTGAACCGCGTCTGCAAGGCCATCACCAAAGCCGGGGCCCAGGGCTACTCGGTGATGCGGCATGTGACGGGACTGGGGCTCTCGGGGGAGATCTCCGAGGCGATGGATTTCAGCGGTCTGGGGGCCAATGCCCATGTGATCGTCTTCGTCGATGACGATCTGCTGGCGGCCGTGGGCGCAGCGGTGCGGCCGCTGCTGAAGCGCTACGGCGGGGTGGGATTCGTCTCCACGGCCGAGCCCCTCTGAGGCGCCGGCGAGCCGAGGCTGCCTCGATCGGGCCACGGCAGGGGACGGCGATCAACCGCGCCTTGCTTTTTGTGTTGCACTGATCAGCTGTCCTTATCAGCCAATCGCGAAACCTTGATCGGCGCCGACCGGCGAATCGCTTGACGGAGGGTTTGGCGGAGGAGCAAGGTTGACCCCGAACATTCCACCCCCCTCCTCCAGGAGCAGGTAATGGCAAACGAAACCATGGGCATTGCCCTCGGCATGATCGAGACACGCGGTCTGGTGCCCGCCATCGAAGCGGCGGACGCCATGACCAAGGCCGCCGAGGTGCGGCTCATCGGTCGCGAATTCGTCGGTGGCGGCTACGTGACGGTGCTGGTTCGGGGTGAGACCGGTGCCGTGAACGCGGCCGTTCGCGCCGGTGCCGATGCCTGCGAGCGGGTGGGTGACGGTCTGGTGGCCGCCCACATCATCGCCCGCCCCCATCGCGAGGTGGAGCCGGCTCTGAACAGCAATTTCGGCCTGGGCTCGAAGGACTGAGCTGACCGGCGCGATGCGCCCAGCCTCTGACCTTCCATCCAAACCCTACCGACCAAACCCATGAGCAAGAAGTACGACGCCGGGGTCAAGGAGTACCGCGACACGTATTGGACTCCCGATTACGTCCCCCTCGACACCGACCTGCTGGCCTGCTTCAAGTGCACCGGCCAGGAAGGTGTTCCCAAGGAGGAAGTGGCTGCCGCCGTGGCCGCCGAATCCTCCACCGGCACCTGGTCCACCGTGTGGTCCGAGCTCCTCGTGGATCTCGACTTCTACAAGGGCCGCTGCTACCGCATCGAGGACGTTCCTGGTGACAAGGAATCCTTCTACGCCTTCATCGCCTACCCCCTCGACCTGTTCGAGGAAGGCTCCGTCACCAACGTGCTCACCTCCCTGGTGGGCAATGTCTTCGGCTTCAAGGCCCTGCGCCACCTGCGCCTGGAAGACATCCGCTTCCCGATGGCCTTCATCAAGACCTGCCCCGGCCCGCCGAACGGCATCCACGTCGAGCGTGACCGGATGAACAAGTACGGCCGTCCCCTGCTCGGCTGCACCATCAAGCCCAAGCTCGGCCTCTCCGGCAAGAACTACGGCCGGGTGGTCTACGAATGCCTGCGGGGCGGTCTCGACTTCACCAAGGACGACGAGAACATCAATTCCCAGCCCTTCCAGCGCTGGCAGAACCGTTTCGAATTCGTCGCCGAGGCCGTCCAGTCGGCCCAGGCCGAAACCGGCGAGAAGAAGGGGCACTACCTCAACTGCACCGCCGCCACGCCCGAGGAGATGTACGAGCGGGCCGAGTTCGCCAAGGAGCTCGGGCAGCCGATCATCATGCACGACTACATCACCGGCGGCTTCACGGCCAACACCGGTCTGTCGAAGTGGTGCCGGAAGAACGGCATGCTGCTGCACATCCACCGCGCCATGCACGCGGTGATCGACCGTCATCCCAAGCACGGCATCCACTTCCGCGTTCTCGCCAAGTGCCTGCGCCTCTCCGGCGGCGACCAGCTGCACACCGGCACCGTGGTGGGCAAGCTCGAAGGTGACCGCCAGACCACCCTGGGCTTCATCGACCAGCTGCGCGAATCCTTCATCCCCGAAGACCGCACCCGCGGCAATTTCTTCGATCAGGACTGGGGTTCGATGCCCGGCGTGTTCGCCGTGGCCTCCGGCGGCATCCACGTCTGGCACATGCCCGCCCTGGTTGCCATCTTCGGTGACGATTCCGTGCTTCAGTTCGGTGGTGGCACCCACGGTCACCCCTGGGGCTCCGCCGCCGGCGCCGCCGCCAACCGGGTGGCCCTGGAAGCCTGCGTCAAGGCCCGCAACGCCGGTCGGGAGATCGAGAAGGAGGGCCGCGACATCCTCCTGGAGGCCGCCAAGCACAGTCCCGAGCTTGCCATCGCCCTCGAGACCTGGAAGGAGATCAAGTTCGAGTTCGACACCGTCGACAAGCTGGACGTCGGCTGATCCGACCTCCGTTTTGCTGCCCCAGCCGCCGCTGACCCAGGAACATTCGTCCTGAGGTCAGCGGACCAGGGCTTCCCATCCATTCCCCTCAAGGATCCCCATGCCCTTCAAGAGCACCGTGGGTGACTATCAAACAGTCGCCACCCTGGAGACCTTCGGCTTCCTCCCGCCGATGACCCAGGACGAGATCTACGACCAGATCGCCTACATCATTGCCCAGGGCTGGAGTCCCCTGGTCGAGCACGTCCACCCCAGCCGCTCCATGGCCACCTACTGGTCCTACTGGAAGCTGCCCTTCTTCGGAGAGAAGGATCTCGGTGTGATCGTGAACGAACTCGAGGCCTGCCACAGGGCCTACCCGGACCATCATGTGCGGCTGGTCGGCTACGACGCCTACACCCAGAGCCAGGGTGCCTGCTTCGTCGTGTTCGAGGGTCGCTGATCCGGCGACCCCACCGGGTCCCGGCTCTCGGCCGGGACCCATCTCCATCGCGGCGACAATGCCCCGGGAATCCGACCGTCGAGTGCAGCCCTGAACGCTGCCGACCACAGACGGTCGCCTGACGACCCCCGGACGGCTCCGGAGACGACGCCGCAGCTTTCGATCATCCATTCACAGGGCGGACATGGCCAGAACCACCAGCAGGGAAGCAGCTCTGGAGCGCCGCAGGGCTCTCACCAGCGGAGGCAAGAAGGCGTCCACCCAGTTCATGTCCTCTCCGGGGCGGGTGCGAACCGCCGCCGACGCCCGCAGCAACCGCACCGAAACGGCCACAGCCGCCGCGCCCCCGGCGGTGAGGCCGCCCTCGACGTCAACCGACACCGCAGCGGAGCGTCCCGTCGCCCGGCGGGCCTCCGCCGGCCTGGGGGCGCCCTCCGCCCAGGGCCATCGCAGCAACGCCCGTCCCCTGGCCAATCCAAGCCGCAGGCTGGTGATGGAGAGGCGCGAAGCCCTCTCCCGCCGCGGCAAGCGGGCGGATACCTCCAACGACCGCACGCGCCAGGAAGTGATGCGCGCCAGGCCCGGCGCCGGCGCCACAAGCCCCAGCACCGGCAGCGATCGCCCCTGCGGCTGCAAGGAGGCCAGGACGGCCGCAGCTCCGCTGGCCGCCAGAGAGGCCAGCCCCGCATCCGGACTGGGGTCCTCCCTGGCAGGCCGTGGAGGCCGGAGCGGTGAGCGCCGCAACGGCAGCAAGCGGACGGCCCTGCACAATCCCAGCCGGGCCATCACGATGGCGCGGCGGGAAGCCCTCTCCAAGCGAGGCAAGTCCGCCAGCATGCCCACCAGTTCCACCGCCGCGTCGGTGGCGCGCCAGGCCAACCCCGACATGAGCAGCCGGGAACTGGCGCAGAAAGTACGCGAACTGAAGTGCAAGGTGGGTTCGGCCGGCTGTGCCCGAAGTGGCGGCACCAGGCCCACCGGCCCCCGCCGCGGCCAGGCCAAAATCGAGGCGGCCGCCGACGCCCACTGGAAGGTGGGGGTGAGCGAGACGGTGCGGGGCCAGGTGGTCACCGGCACCCAGGCCAACCGGTCCATCAAGACGACGGGGAACGAAGCCAGCACCTGCCGGCCGATCACGGGCACCGAGTATCTGGGTGCCGAGATCTTCCGCACCTTCTGCCAGAACGAGCCCAGCCCACTGCAGCCCGCCAAGGTGCGCGTCAGCGCCACCACCCACGGCAACCGGGTCACGGGCAATGAGGTGGGGCGCTCCGAGAAGGTCACCGGTGACGAACCCGGAACCTGCAAGACCGTCACGGGCACCGAATACATCTCCGCCAACCAGAGCGCGGCCTGGTGCGGCGATGTGAGCCCCAGCCCCCGCAAGGTGGGCCTCACCCGCACCAGCGGCGGCCGTCCGGTCTCCGGTGTGCTCGTGGAGCGCTCCGAGCGGGTCACCGGCAACGAACCCGGTGCCGAGCGCCAGCTCACCGGCACCCAGTACGTGGGCGACCAGTCCCAGGTCCCCGGCCGCGCTCCCACGAAGGTGAGCAGCCTCCACACCCTGCGCGGCACCGGCATCACCGGCACCCACGTGGGGCGCAGCGAACACGTCACCGGCGACGAACCGGGCTCCTGCCGCCTGATCACCGGCGACGAGTACATCGGATCCCAGCAGTACGAGCGCTTCTGCGGAACGAAGCCCGCTCCGGAGGCCCCCAAGGTGGGCTTCAGCGTCACCAACAAGGCCATGGTGGTCAGCGGTACCCGCACCGGCCGGTCCGACAAGGTCACCGGCGATGAGCCCGGCACCTGCAAGGCCGTGACCGGCACCCCCTACGCGGGCCTCGAGGAGGCCGGCACCTGGTGCCCCTCCGACCGTGTGGCCGAGATCCGCCAGCGCACCCCGGCCCGCATGGGCACCCCGGGACCTCGCCTGAGCGGCATCCAGCCCGGCATCGGCGGCGTGATGACCGGCGCCGAGCGGGGTGCCTGCGAGGACATCACCGGCACTCCCTACGTGGGAAGCGACCAACTGGCGGAGGCCTGCGGGGCCGCCACCCGTGAGGACGCCGACTTTCCCCAGCCCCTCACGTCCCAGCCCTGGCAGCAGTTCAGCGTCCAGTCCCCGGCCCGGGCCGCCCAGATCGCCCGCCAGCGCCCCGGTGGCGTGACCGGCAACCGCTACGAGCAGGGCAACCGCGTCACCGGCCCCTTCGAGATGGCCGACGGCAAGGTGACAGGCACCGAGCAGTTCCGCTTCGACCGTCGCAGCCCCGAGAGGCTCCGCCAGCCCCAGCCGGTCGTCACGGTGGACGAGGACGCCCGTCCCACTTCCCGGGTGACCGGGGAGGGCATCTCCGCCGGCCTCAACATCACCGGTGACGACTGGGATCGGGGCCGGCACGTGACCGGCACCGAAGGGGCCTCCGCCCGTCGCCGCAACCCCAGCCGCGTCGGTCCGATGTCGGCCATGCCGGCCTTCCAGCCCAAGCGCAACGAGGCCCTGCCCGAGCCCGTCAACAGGATCACCGGATCCAGTGGCAGCACCGACGCCGGTTCGCTGATCACGGTCTCCGGCGGCGCCCGCGGCTAGACCCACGATGCGCCGCCGCCCGGCCCCCACGGTCCGTCCTCTGGGCCCCAGCGCCCCCCGGCGCCGGCCCTCGACCCCTTCCAGCGCCGACCTCTCCCGGCGTCTGGCGGCGGTACGGCTCGGCCAGGACACCCTGAGCCTCCACCCCCTCACCGACCCTGCCGCCAACGAGGCCCTCGCGGCCTACGACCGCGACGTGAAGGACGCCTTCGACCGGATCGTTCCGGTGCTGAAACGGCTCTCGGCCCTGCAGCACGAAGACGACTTCGTGGAACGGGCCCAGGCTGTGGCCCGGGCGGAGCTCGGCTACAACCTGCCGGAGATGATCCTGGAGAAGGCCTGGGTCAGCCAGCTGGACATGCGCAGCCTGTTCGCCTGGTGCGTCTTCGAGACCTACGAGCAGACCAGCGAGCGTTTCTTCCGCGACGATCCCCTCGGCGGCCAGCCAGGCAGCCCGGCCGCGGAGGCCTTCGATGGCTTCCTGCTCTCCTGCGGCTTCCACCTGCTGGATGTCACCCCCTGCGCCGATGGCCGTCTTGCCCATGCCATCGCCTTCGCCCTGCGGCTGCCCTTCAGCTCGGTGCGGCGCCGGCCCCACGCCGGTGCCCTGTTCGATGTGGAGAACACGGTCAACCGCTGGGTCAAGACCGAGCATCGCCGCTACCGGGAGGGCGTTCCCAATCCGGCCCATGCAGACACCCGCTACCTGAAGGTGGTGCTTTACCACTTCAGCTCCCGCGACCCAAGCCACGAGGGCTGCGCCGCCCACGGCAGCGACGATGCCCTGGCAGCCAGCTGCGGCCGGCAGCGGCTGATGGAGTTCCAGCAGGCGGTGGAGAACAGTTTCTGCTGCGGCGCCTCCGTCGACCTGCTGCTCCTCGGGATCGACACCGACACCGACACCATCCGGATCCACGTGCCGGGGATGGACGGCAGCACCCGTCTCGATCACTGGCTCGATGCCGCGACGGTCTACGAGGCCACGCGGCACCTCGCTCCCGAGGAGGCCAGAGAGCGCATCCCGGCGTTGGTGGAGGCTGCGGCAGCCAGCGCCCCCGATCCTGGGATGGTGCGTCTGATCGCCCGCCTGCTGGAGCACAACATCTCCCAGATCGACTACGTGCGCCGGTATCACGACGGGCACTACGCCGACGCGGGCCATGCCGAACGGTTCATCGGGGTGGGCATCGGCTTCAAGGAGATCCACCTGCGCAACCTCACCTACTTCGCCTACATGGACACGGTGGAGGAAGGGGCTCCCGACATGGATGTGGGCGTCAAGATCTTCAAGGGGCTCAACGTCTCCCGGGGTCTGCCGGTGCCGGTGGTGATCCGGTTCGATTACAACGGCAAGGTGCCCGGTGCCCGCGATCGGGCGGTGCGCCACGCCCGCAGAGTGCAGGAGGCGATCCAGAACCGCTACCCCGACCTCTTCTCCCAGGGCCTGCTCCATGCCCTTCTCACCGTGCGCGACCAGGAGCGGCACGCCCCCGCCGAAGCGGTAGGTTCCACCCTGAGCCTTGCCCCTGCAGGAGGACACTGAGCATGATCATCTGCAAGGTGGTCAAGCCCCTGGTCTCGACGAACCGCATCCCGGACTTCGAGCACAAGCACCTGCAGGTGGTGCTCGACGGCAGCACCCAGAAGGTGGCCGTGGACGCGGTGGGCTGCATTCCCGGCGACTGGGTGATCTGCGTGGGCAGTTCGGCCGCCCGGGAGGCCGCCGGCAGCAAGTCGTATCCCAGCGATCTGACGATCGTGGGGATCATCGACCACTGGGATCCCGACGCCGGCAAGGCCAGCCCGCCCGCCGCCGGCGCTTCGGCCGCCCCCGCGTCCGCCGCAACGACTCCGCAGGGAGGCAAGGCCTGATGGAGATCATGCAGGTGACCGGCTCCCTGGTCTGCACGCAGCGGGTCCCCGGCCTCGACCACTGGAACCTGCGGGTGCTCCGCAACGTCAAGGGCAAGCTCAGCGTCGCCGTGGATCCCGTGGGGGCCTCCCCCGGCAACTGGGTGTTCACCGCCAGCGGCTCAGCCGCCCGCTTCGCCTGCGGCAACCCCGAGACCCACACCGATCTCACCATCGGCGGGATCATCGATTTCTGGGATCCGGACGGGTAGCTCCGAGAACTGCGCCCATCCCCGCCCCCGACCCGCTCCTCCTCCCTCCTTCCGTCCCATGGCCAGCCGCACCCCCCGCTCAGGTCCCGACGCCACCGGTCCCACAGCGGCTCCGTCCCCAGCCCCGGTGACGCCGGCGGCAGCTCCGGCGGCCGCGGCCATCCCGGCCCCTGGCGCCGCGGTGGCTCCCCCGGCTGCCGGCAGCCCGCCGGCCCTGCCGCCCGTCGCCGCCAAGCCGGAACCCAAACAGGCCGCGCGGACGACGGCGAAGAGCCGGACTCCGAGGGCCGCCCGTT